>NZ_KI421511.1:5120445-5793126 GCF_000473265.1 Amycolatopsis thermoflava N1165 | reverse complement strand
CTTGTCGGCGAAGTGCCGGAAGAAGGTCCGCTTCGTCAGCCCGGTGCGCTCCGCGATCTCCGCGACCGTCGTGTTGTCGTACCCCCGCTCGGTGAACAGCTCCAGCGCGGCGCGCGACAGCCGCTCAGGCGCGTTGGGCTCCCACCTGACCATGGGCCCAGTCTAGGTGATGACACCAAGTGTCATGCGGTGCTATCGTTGCTGATGTCACCAAGTGACATCACTGAGGAGGATTCCATGCGGGTTTTCGTCACGGGCGCGTCCGGGCACGTCGGTTCGGCGGTCGTCCCGGAGCTGCTTTCGGCTGGTCACGAGGTGGTCGGCCTGGCGCGGTCGGAGGCCTCGGCCGCGAAGCTGTCCGCCGCCGGCGCGCAGGTGCGGCGGGGCGACCTGCGGGACCTGGACGGCCTGCGGGAGGCGGCGGCCGAGGCGGATGGCGTCATCCACCTCGCCTTCGACCACGAGGCCATGACCGCCGGGGACTTCGCGACCGCGGGCGACACCGACCTGGCCGTCGTGCGGGCGTTCGGCGAGGTGCTGGCCGGCACCGGCAAGCCGCTGGTCGGGACCTCGGGTACCGGGATGGTCGCCGAGCTCGGGCTGGACCGGGCCGCCACCGAGGAGGACGTGATGCCCGGCGGCTATCGGATCGACGCGGAGAACGAGCTCATCGGGTTCGCCGACCGCGGGATCCGGTCGTCGGTGGTCCGGCTCCCGCCGACCGTGCACAGCTCACTGGACAAGCACGGTTTCGTCCCGGTCCTGATCGCCGCCGCGCGGAAGGCGGGCCGGTCCGGCTACCTCGGCGACGGCGTCAACCGCTGGCCCGCCGTGCACACGCTGGACGCCGCGCGGCTCTACCGCCTGGCGCTGGAGAAGGCCCCGGCCGGTTCGCGGTTGCACGCCGTGGGGGACGAGGGCGTCCCGTTCCGGCAGATCGCCGAGGCCATCGGCCGCCACCTGGGGTTGCCGACGGAGAGCATCCCGGCCGAGCAGGCGGAGGAGCACTTCGGCTTCCTGGCCCGCTTCGCGGCGATGGACAACGCGGCGTCCAGCGAGCGCACCCAGCGGCTGCTGGACTGGAAGCCGGAGCACCCCGGCCTGCTCGCCGACCTCGACGCGGGCCACTACTTCGAAGAGGGCTGACCGCTCTGGTACGCGGCGCAGCCGCTTGCGCCATGCAGGCAGCTCGCACCGCTACCCGCACCGCCCCGCAAGCCGCGCTGACACGTTCCTATTCGCCGAGGCGCGAGGCCAAGTACTGCTTGATGAGGTGCTTGGTCTCGCCCACGATTTCCGCGTCGCCCTCGGGGTCGCGGTGGAAGGCCAGCTTCAGCAGCCCGTCCGCGGCCTCGATGGCGACCGTCATCGCCAGCGACAGGCGTGGCGTGTTCAGGTCGATGTACTTCCCGACGAGGTCGGCGAGCGAGTCCGCGATGACCCGGTTGTTGTCCCGGCTGTCGTCGAGCAGCTGCCGGTCCACCACGTCGCCGAAGTGCACCTTCGAGAAGCCCGGCACGGTCCGGTGCATCTCCAGGTAGATGTCCAGCACCGAGTCGACGACGTCCCACCAGTGCCGCGGGTCCTCGCGGCTCAGCCGCTCGCTCACGGCCTGCACGAACCGGTCGAGGTTGCGTTGCGTCAGCGCCCGCACGACCGCCCGCTTGTCGGGGAAGAACTGGTACAGCGACCCGACGGCGACCCCGGCGCGCTTCGCGATCAGGGTGGTGGTCAACGCGTCATAACCGACCTCGTCGATGAGCTCGGCGCTCGCGTCCAGCATCTGCTCGACCCGCTTCGCGCTGCGCTGCTGGACGGGCTGCCGGCGAAGCGGGGTCGTCGTCGCCTGGGTCTCCGACACGTTGTGCTCCTTCTGGTGCTCTGAACAGGGACTTTAGCGCGCCGGACCGCTTCCCCCCGGTCGAGGGAAGGGCTAGCATTTGAGAACTTTTCACGTTAGCCCCGATGAAGGGACGTCGCTCGTGGAGAACCTCGCCTTCCCGCCCGGCTTCCTGTGGGGCGTGTCCACTTCGGCCTTCCAGATCGAGGGCGCCACCAGCGAAGACGGGCGCGGACCGTCGGTGTGGGACACCTTCGCCCCCGGGCAGGCCGACGTCGCCTGCGACCACTACCACCGCTGGCCGGAGGACGTCGCGCTGCTGACCGAGCTGGGTGTCGGCGCCTACCGCTTCTCCTTCGCCTGGCCGCGGATCCAGCCGACGGGGTCCGGCGCGCCGAACGCGGCGGGCCTTGCCTTCTACGACCGGCTGATCGACGCGCTCTGCGAAGCGGACATCGCGCCGGTGGCGACGGTCTACCACTGGGACACCCCGCAACCGCTGGAGGACGACGGCGGCTGGCTGAACCGGGAGACGGCGTACCGGTTCGCCGAGTACGCCTCGGTCCTCGGCGAGCGCTTCGCTGATCGCGTGCGGATGTGGATCCCCCTCAACGAGCCGATGGTGACGACGGTGTTCGGGTACGCGATCGGTGAGTACGCGCCCGGACGGACACTGCTCTTGGACGCCCTCCCCACCGCACACCACCAACACCTCGCCCACGGCCTCGCGGTCCAGGCTCTGCGGGCCGCGGGTGCCTCGAACATCGGCACCGCCAACCATCATTGTCCAGTTTGGCCCACTTCAAACGCCGAAGCCGATCATGACGCGGCGCGCCGACTGGACGCATTGCTCAACAGAGCCTTTTCGGACCCGGTGCTGCTCGGCGCTTATCCCGCGGAAATCGAACCGCACCTTCCCGCCGGATACGCCGATGACCTGGTGAACATCGGTCAACCGCTGGATTTCTACGGCGTCAACTATTACGAGCCGCAGGGCGCGGCGGCGCCCGGCGAGGGCAATCCGCTGCCGTTCGAACTTCGCCCGATCGAGGGTTTTCCGCGCACCACCAACGACTCCCCGATCGTGCCGGCCGCGCTGCACGAGCTGCTGGTCGGCCTGCGCGACCGCTACGGCGAGAAGCTGCCGCCGATCTACCTGACCGAGAACGGTGCGAGCTTCGACGGCGTCCACGATCAGGAGCGCATCGACTTCCTGGACGCGCACCTGCGGTCCGTCGCCGCCGCGATAACGGCGGGAGTTGAAGTCCGTGGGTATTTCGTTTGGTCGTTGCTCGACAATTTCGAATGGTCCAAGGGGTACGCGCCGCGGTTCGGCCTGGTGCACGTCGACTACGAAACGCAGCGCCGGACTCCCAAGGACTCCTTCTCCTGGTACCGGAAGCTGGTGCGCGCATGACCGGAACGCGGACGCCCGACGCGCTCGCCGAGCCCGACGTCCCGGTCCGGGCCGGCTGGGTCAGCCTGCTCTTCGGCGCGAACATCGGGCTATGGCTGGGGATCTACGCCCCGATCCAGGTGCTGCTGCCGGAACAGGCCGAGCACCTGGACGCCGCGGACAAGGAGCTGGTGTTCGGCATCGTCACCGGGGTCGGCGCGGTGGTCGCGCTGCTCACCAACCCGCTGGTCGGGCTGGCCTCGGACCGCACGCGCTCGCGGTTCGGGCGGCGGCACCCGTGGACGCTCGCGGGCGCGCTGTGCGGCGCGCTCGGCTTGGTGGTGCTGGCGCTGGCGCCGAACGTGGCGGTCATGGTCGTCGGTTGGTGCCTGGTGCAGGCCGGGCTCGGCGGCATGCTCGCCACGCTCACCTCGGCGGTGCCGGACCGGGTCCCGGTCGGCCAGCGGGCGCGGATCGGCGGCCTCGTCGGCATCAGCCAGATGCTCGGCACGGTCCTCGGCGCCGTGCTGGTGACGGTCCTGGTCACCAGCCTGCCCGGCGGCTACCTCGCCTGCGCCGCGGTCGTGGTGCTCGGTGCGGCGGCGTTCGTGCTGCGCACCAGGGACATCGCCCTGCCCCGGGACTGGCGCCCGGCGACCGGTTTCCGCGCGGTCCTGCGCGAGCTGTGGGTTTCGCCGCGGCGGCACCCGGACTTCGCGTGGGCCTGGGGCTGCCACTTCCTGATCAACCTCGGCAACGCGCTGGGCACGTTCTTCCTGCTGTTCTTCCTCAAGGACGCGGTGCACCACCCGGACCCGGACACCGGGCTGCTGATCATGATGGGTCTCTACGGCGTCGCGCTGGTGATCGGCGGCCTCGTGGTCGGCCCGCTGTCCGACCGGACCGGCCGCCGCAAGCCGTTCGTGCTGGGCGCGGTGGTGGTGATGGCCGCGGCGGCGGTGGTGCTGGTGCTGTGGCAGACCTGGCCCGCAGCGCTGGCGGCGTCCCCGCTGCTCGGGGTCGGCTTCGGCGCGTACTGGGCGGTGGCGCTGGCCATCCTCACCGAGGTGCTGCCCGCCGCGCAGGACCGCGCCAAGGACCTGGGCGTCATCAACATCGCGAACGCGCTGCCGCAGGTGATCGCGCCGGTCTCCGCCACCGTGATCCTGGCCGAACTGGGCGGCTACCCGGGACTGTTCGCCGCTTCGGCGGTCGCGACGCTCGCGGCCGGGGCGTTCGTCCTCCGCGTCCGCTCGGTGCGCTGAAATCACCGAAGGGCTCCTCCGGGGTTCGGAGGAGCCCTTCAGCTCCGTACCTTTGGGCCCGCGGGCCGGTGCCGGTCGGGGGAGGGGAGTGCAACGGCACCGGTCCGCGGAGTTCTCGGGGCCACGAGGGCGGGGGCGGTCAAGGTGCGATCTGCAACTTCGCGACCTCAACCATGATCGACAACATAGTGGTGACGGGGGCGTTCCGCCAGAGGTTGTGACCGAGTTTTTTCGATTAATCGCCGAGTGGTCAGTGGTTCGCGACCTGCGGTATCAGCGCGTGCCGACCGGTTGTCTCACCCGGCGTCGTACCGCGCGTCTGTGCCGGGACCTTCGGCTTGCGGCGCGACGGGCGGCGCAGGTCCTGCTGGGGGGCGAGACCGCCGGCGACGAGGTGCTCGTGCGCGACCTGCCACACCGAGCACGGCGCCTTGCAGCGGTGCCACCGGGTGGAGCAGGTGGGGCAGTCACCCCGCTCGTCGGGCTCGTGAGCGGTCAGCATCGCGCGCCAGCCCTCGGTCAGCCGCGGCAGTTCCGACCGGGCCACTGAGACCAGGGACTGCGCGTCCGCCCTGGTGGCGAGATCGGCGAGCATGTCGAGGCGCTCCCAAACCGCGTTGCGGAGGACCTGCCCAAGGATCTGATCCACGGAATTCTCACCGTCACCTTTCCGCCAGTTTGGCGGCTTCGTTCAACGCCGCCTGGAGCTGGCCGAGCTGACCCGCGGTGAGGCGGGCCGTTTCCCCGGGCGGCCCGACGAGGACCACCTGGTTGTCCTGGACGAGCACGGTGACGCAGCGGTCGCGGTTGATCATGTCGCCGCACTGCACCCGCCACACCAGCTGACCACCCTCGTAGCGGCGCAGCTGCGCGGCACGCGGGTCCGGCGCCGGCATCGCCGACCGGCTCGCGACCGGCGCACCGGCCGGGGCGAAGGACCGCCGGTGGACCTGGGCGCGTGGTGCCGAGATCGAGTTCATGAACTCCACCGCGTGTCTCCGCTCTGCTTCGGGCTTGCTGTCCGTGTTCGTCGTAGCTCTGCGTGATCGCGGGCCGTATTCGCTCGGTCACGCCGAACCCGAGAACTAGATTGCGATGAACCGCAGCCGAAGAGAAGGCGAACCGCGGTCACAGCGGCGACCGGCGCGGGCGGGCCGGTGAACGGTCGCCGGAGTTCACCCCGACCGATCAGGGCTCCCGCAACGACGTTTCCCAGGGTTCAATGGGTGTGCCTACGCTGCGAATCGACGCCCGACAGGACGGTGAGGGGGCGCAATGGACGCCGGTGACAACACTGATGCCCGCCAGGGACACCCGATCAGCTCGGATGCCTGGGAGAAGCGGGAGATGAGGGAGGCCCTGGCCGCCCGCAACATCAGTGCCGTGTACCGGAACCTGCGCAAGGAGGGCATCTCCCAGCGCCAGATCGCCGCGCTCACCGGCCAGTCCCAGTCGGAGGTCTCGGAGATCCTCAAAGGCCGCCAGGTGATGGCCTACGACGTGCTCGCCAGGATCGCCGACGGACTGGGTGTCCCCCGTGGATACATGGGCCTCGCCTACGACGAGGCCACCGAGATTCAGGTCGTCGGCGCAGCCGACGAGCAGCAGGCTGAGGAGGACGAGTCCGTGAAGCGGCGGAACTTCCTCGCGCACGCCGCCCAGGTCACGATGGGGGCGGCCATCCTGGGATCGTCGCCGAGGGCATGGGCGGCGAGCCCCGCGAGGACGCCGGCACCCGGCCACATCGGGATGACCGACGTGCGCCAGGTCGAGGCTGCGACCAGAGCGCTGCGCGCGCTCGACTACCAGTACGGCGGCGGTTTCTGCCGCGACGCCGTGGTCGCGCAGCTGTCCTGGGGGCAGCAGATGCTCGACTCCTCCGCGGCCACCCCGGTCCGCTCGCGCCTGTTCGTGGCGCTGGCCGACCTGCACAGCCTGGCCGGTTGGACGTCGTTCGACAGTGGACTGATGGACTCCGCGCGCGGGCACTTCGCCAACGCGCTGGAGCTGGCCAAGCAGGGCAACAACGACCACCTGGTGGCCAACATCCTGTACCGGATGGGCCGGGTCTACCTGCACCAGGAGGCGCCCAACGACGCGCTCAAGCTGTTCCAGCTGGGACAGATCGCGGCGCAGGAATCCGGCTCCGAGCTGGCGATCTCCGTGCTCGCGGCCAACCAGGCGTGGGCCTACGCGATGATGGGCAACGAGGACCAGTCGCTCAAGCTGCTCGGCCTGGCGAAGGACGAGTTCGCCCGCGCCAACGTGGCCGAGGCCGAGGACTGGGTCAAGTTCTTCAACGAGACCGACGTCTACGCGATGATCGGCACCGTCCACACGGTACTGGCGCGCGGCGTCGACACGAAGCACACGCAGTACGCGATCCCGGCGCTGACCAGGGCGATCGAGGCCTACGGCGAGGACATGCAGCGCAGCAAGGTGTTCAACCAGGCCGCGCTGGCCACCAACCACCTCATCGACGGCGACATCGACCACGGCGCCCGCATCGGCCGCCTGGCGCTGGAGTCGGCGGACGGCCTCAAGTCGGCCCGGGTGAAGGACCGCATGATGCCGATGCAGGAGGAAGCGGCCAAGCGCCGCAACAACCCGGACGCCCGCGACCTCGACGAACGCATCAGTTCGTTCTTCGCGGCATAGGACGATGCGCACCGTCGCGGACGAGCTGGACGGCCGGTTCACCAAGGAGAAACTGGCCGCCGTGCTGGCCGAGGCGTGCGCCCTGCTGGGTCTGGACCACCGTGGCGCCCGGCTGCTGCGGTTCACCAACAACGCCGTCTACGAGCTGGCGGGCGCGCCCGTCGTGATGCGCATCGTCGGGTCGCGGGCGCTGCGGCACCGGGTCGCCAAGGTCGTCGAGGTCGCACGGCACTTCGAGGCCAACGACGTGCCTGCGATCCGCCTGCTGCCCGGCGTCGGCCAGCCGATCCACGTCGGCGAGCACGTCGTCACCGCGTGGGTCCGGGTGCCGCCGGGAGAGCGCCGCGCGAACGCCGCCGACCTGGGCAGACTGCTGCGCCGGGTGCACGCCCTGCCCGCGCCGGACGGCGTCGGCGAGTGGGCGCCGCTGGCGGACGTGCGGGCCCGCGTGGCCGACGCCGAGGAGCTCGACCCAGACGACCGCCGGTTCCTGCTGCGCCGCAGCGCCGAGGTCGAAGCGGCGCTCGGCGAGCTGGAGTTCCCGCTGGACCGGAGCCTGATCCACGGCGACGCGCACCCGGGCAACGTGATCGTCGGCCCGGACGGACCGGTGCTGTGCGACTTCGACTCCGCGTGCTTCGGCCCGCCGGAATGGGACCTCACGCCGCTGGCCGTCGGCCGCGAGCGGTTCGGGGACCCGGCGGGCCGGTACCGCATGCTCGCCGACGTCTACGGCTTCGACGTCACCGCCTGGGACGGGTTCGCGGTGCTGCGGGCCGCCCGCGAGCTCAAGCTCGTGACCAGCGTGCTGCCGATCCTGCGCAGCCACCCGCACGTGCGCGGCGAGCTGCGGCGACGGCTGGGCGACCTGCGCGCGGGCCGTGCCGGCACGGAGTGGGCCCGCTACCGCTAGTCCACATCGTGGGAAAATCGGGGACATTTACCGACCGCAGAAGACCGCTCGTCGTATGTCCGGATCCCTGTGCGAGCGGTGCGAACTTCGGCCCGGCTAGTCACCCCGGGCGGATTAATCCGTCCCCCACGCGTGCAACTTGCAGCTACTGACGGTTAGCTGACCGGGGCGCGGGTGAGCACCACCGCGAAGCCGAACGCGAGCCCCATGACGGTCAGCTCGAGCGTCGCCCACGTCGCGAGCGCGGTCCGCTCGTGCCGGACGATCCGCGGCATCAGCTTCCACCGGACCATCGCCCCGAGCACCGCGATCCCCGCCGCGCACAGCAGCTTGAGCACCACGAGCTGCCCGTACGGCGTGGTGAACAACGCGGTGAACAGCCCGATCGTCGGGTTGAGCAGGATCTCCACCACCGCGTTGAACAGGCCCGTCGCCGACACCAGGACCAGGCACAGGGTGGCCAGCTTGGAGAACCGCGGCAGCGCGTGCGCGAGCAGCGTCCGGTTCGCGGCGAGCAGCACGACCATCGCGCCGAGGCCGCCGGTCCACGCGACCGCGCCCATGACGTGCAGCTCCATCGAGATCATCGTGTAGTCGTGGTAGTCCCAGTTCGCCGCGTGCCCGGTCACCGGCAGTGGCAGCAGGGCGAACAGGCCGAGCCCGACGCGCACCTCGGCAGGCACCTTCTCGCCGTGCCGCAGCGTCAGCACCCCCAGCCCGACCTGGACCAGCGCGAGCACGGCGACGACGAGCAGCGCCTTGCCCGCGCCGACCTGCACCACGTAGTCCCAGATGTCGGCGAAGCTCACGGTCGGCACCTGCGGCCGATACTCGGCGGTCTGCAGGACGAGCGTGACCAGCGCGGTCATCGTCCACACCAGCGACGCGGCGAGCGCGATCGGACGGGCGCGGCGCATGATCGGCTCGGTGAGCTTCGGCCGGTCGTACCCGACCAGCACAGACAGCAGGGCGAGCCCGATCGTCGTCACCGCGGCCAGGTCGAGCAGCACGCGGACGATCGGGATGGCGACCGAGACCACCTCGCTGACCTCCGCCACCCCGGGCACCGGCGCGGTGGCCGTCAGCGCGACGCCGATCAGCGCGCCGGCCAGCGCCGCGGTGACGATCGCGACGATCGCCTGGTAACGGACTTGCGAGGTGGCCCCGGCCGCCGTAGTCATGCCGCGACGCCTCCCCGCTGCGCTCCTTGGGCCGCGGCCGGCCCTGCGATGCTCATGCGTCGTTGTCGCGGAGTCATGCCTTTTCCCTACCCATCCGCAGAGCCAGCGTCAGCCCGATGGCCAGCAGGACCACCGCGCCGAGGATCCACACCCACACCGGAACGCCGCCGCCGGACTGCGCGGCGGGCGCGGCCGTGTCCGCCCCGGTCGCGGCGCTGGCCGTGGCCGGGGTGCCGTTGCCGGCGGTGGTGAGGGTGAACGGCACCTCGCCGGTCACCGGGTGCCCGTCGGCGGACAGGATCCGGAACCCGACGGTGTACTGCCCCGCCGGGCCGAGCGGCCGCACGCCGACGGTGACGACGTTGCTGCTGATCTGCACGTCGCCCTCCGCCCACTGGGTGCCGCCGGGGCCGGTGACCGAGACCTGGTTGACGTTGCCGCCCTGCACCGGCGCGTCGAAGGTCAGCGTGATCTTCGACGGCCCGGTCGCGAGCACGGCGTCCTTGGCCGGGTCGGACGAGACGAGCACGTTGTGCGCGAGCGCCGGGGTGGCGGTGACGACCAGCGCGACCAGTGCGGTGGCGACGGTGACGAGCAGGCGGCGCATTACTTCGACGCCTTCCGGGAGCGCAGGACCGCCCCGGCGCCGACACCGAGGCCGAGCGCGCCGACGGCCAGTCCGGCGCCGCCGAGCCAGCGGGCCGTGTCGTCCGTGGAGGCGGACTCCTCCGCCGCGGCCTGTGCGGCGGCGGTCTTCGCGTGGTGCGAGTCGCCCGAGGCCGAAGCCGCGGCCAGCGACACGGTGGGGGCCGGGTGCTCCGGCTCCTCCGCGCCGGCCGCCTGGACCTGGTCCCACGCCACGACCGCGCCGTTGTCGTAGGTCTGGATCGCGGGCAGGACCAGTTCGTCGACCGCGGGCAGCGAGCCCGCGGTGATGCCGAAGTCCTGGTACTGGGTTTCGCCGGGGCCGATCTTGGTGCCCGGCTGAGCGGTGAAGACGATCTTCGTGACCGCCTCGGTGACGTCGAGGCCCTTGCCGTTCTTGACCGGCGCCGGCAGCGGGGTCTTGGTGACCTCCGCGGTCCAGCCGGGGATCGGCTGGTACCGCACCGAGCTGATCGCGTACTCCGGCTTGAAGTCGATCTCCACCTTGACGGTGGCGGCGTTCTCCTCCTCGTTCGGCACGCGGAAGGTGATCGCCCCGTACCCACCCTGCTGCGGCTCCGAGCCGAGGACGTTGGCGGTGACGTGCGCGGACGCGACGCCCGCGCCCAGCAGACCCGCGATCCCGACCGTGCCGGCCAGCACGAGCCCGCGCCGGATGACGGCGTTGTTCGTCATGATGCTCCTGAAGAAGTGAAGTGGGTCAGCGCGCTGCGCTGAGGTGAAGGGTGTGGTGCGCCGGGCGCGCGGGCGGGCCGCGCCGCGCGTGCATCCGGTTCAACAACACCTGCACCTGCGGCACGCCGGGCGCCGGAGCGGGCGCGGCGGGCAGCGGGACCGGCGGCGGGAGCGGTCCGAACAGGACCGGGAGCAGCAGCGACAACCGCGCGGCGGCGACGTCCAGCAGTGCTTCGGCGTGCGCCAGCAGCAGTCCGGTCACGACCGTCGCGCCCGCGTGGGCGGCGAACATCGCGCCGGGCATGTCGCCGGCGTGCGGCATCAGCTCGTCGAGCACGACGTGCATCAGCAGCTGGGCCGCGCCGAGGACGGCGAGCACGCCGACCGGGCCGCGGGTGCGGTCGGCCAGCGCGGTGCCGGTCCAGCCGACGAGCAGGACGAGCAGCAGCGTCAGCGCGGTGTCCGGGAGGCCGCCGTGGGCGAGCGCGTGCGCGCTGACGGCAAGGCCGCCGGAGGTGAGCGCGAGCAGGACGCCGCGCACGGTGCGTGACGCTCCGTGTCGCTGGGGTCGCTTGCTCACCGATCCAGGGTATGAGACCGGTGATGATCATGCGACGGCATCCCGGGTGGTGAACGCTGGGAGAGGTCCGGAAACCGGTCCTACTCGGACCGTAACCCAGTGTCGGTAGTTGAGACTTTCATGTTTTTCGGCAACGGTGGGTAGGCCGGACGAGTGAACGACCGAACCGGGAGGAGGCGGCCACCGGGGATGAACCTGTTCGAATACGTGGCCGATCGGTGGAGCAGGCTCGGGCTGCAGGCCTGGCTCCACGTGAGCGCCGTGGTGCAGTGCACGATCATCGCCGCCGTCATCGGTGTGCTGATCGGCATCGCGGTCTACCGCAGCCCCATCGGATCGGCCCTGGCCACCGCGCTGGCCAGCACGGTCCTCACCATCCCGTCGTTCGCGCTGATCGGCCTGCTGATCCCGATCGTCGGGCTCGGCGTGGCGCCCAGCGTGATCCCGCTCGTGCTGTACGCGCTGCTGCCGATCGTGCGGAACACCATCGTCGGGCTGAGCGGGGTCGACCCCGCGGTCACCGACGCCGCCAAGGGCATCGGGATGAGCCGGTTCGGCGTGCTCACGCGCGTCGAGCTGCGCCTGGCCTGGCCCGCGATCCTGGCCGGCATGCGCGTCGCCACCCAGATGCTGATGGGCATCGCGGTGATCGCCGCCTACGCCAAGGGGCCGGGCCTGGGGTCGGAGGTGTTCGCCGGGCTGACCAACGCGGGCAGCACCAACTCCATGAACCAGGCCCTCACCGGCACGATCGGCGTGGTCGTCCTCGCGCTGATCCTCGACGGCATCTACGTCCTGATCTCCCGCTTCACCGTTCCCAGGGGTGTCCGTGTCTGAAACCATCGAATCTCCCGCACAGGCGGAATCCGGCGCGGTGTCCGGCGTCGAGATCCAGCTGGAGCACGTCACCAAGCGCTACCCCGGCTCGCGCCAGCCCGCGGTCGACGACGTCACCATGACGATCCCGGCCGGCAAGATCGTGATCCTGGTCGGCCCGTCCGGCTGCGGCAAGACGACCACGATGCGGATGATCAACCGGCTGATCGAGCCGACGTCCGGCCGGATCACCATCGGCGGTGAGGACGCGCTGAGCCTCAACCCGGACCGCCTGCGCCGCAAGGTCGGCTACGCGATCCAGCAGGCCGGGCTGTTCCCGCACTTCACGGTCGCGCAGAACGTCGCGGTCGTGCCCGGGCTGCTCGGCTGGGACAAGAAGAAGATCGCCGACCGCGTCGACGAGATGCTCGACCTGGTCGGGCTCGACCCGGCCCAGTTCCACGACCGGTTCCCGCGCCAGCTCTCCGGCGGCCAGCAGCAGCGCGTCGGCGTGGCCCGCGCGCTCGCCGCCGATCCGCCGGTGCTGCTGATGGACGAGCCGTTCGGCGCGGTCGACCCCATCACCCGCGGCAACCTGCAGGACGAGCTGTTGCGGCTGCAGTCCGAACTGGGCAAGACGATCGTGTTCGTGACCCACGACTTCGACGAGGCCGTGAAGCTCGGCGACAAGATCGCGGTGCTCGGCAACCAGTCGAAGATCCTGCAGTACGACACCCCGGACGCGATCCTGGCCAACCCGGCCGACGACACGGTCGCCGGGTTCGTCGGCGCGGGCGCGTCGCTCAAGCAGCTCACCCTGCTGCGCGTGCGCGACGTCGAGCTGAAGCAGGACACGGTGACCGCGACGATCGGCGATTCGCCCGCCGAGCTGCGGCGGCAGATGACCGAGCAGCGCCGCACCTACGCGCTGGTGCTCGACCACCGCCGCCGCCCGGTCCGCTGGGTGCACGTCCGGGACCTGGGCAGCGCGACCTCGCTGGACGGGGTCGGCAAGCCGATCGGCGACTACGTGAGCCTGCAGTCGACGCTGCAGGACGCGCTGGAGGCGATGCTCGTCGAGGGCGGCGGCGTGCCGGTCACCGGGGCGCGCGGCGAGTACGCCGGGATGATCGAGCTGGACACCGTGATGGGCACGATCCAGCGGCTGCGCGAGGAGCACTCCGACGACGGGGGACCGGCGTGACCACGACCGTCGACAAGGGGTTCACCACCGAATCCGGCTCCCGCCGCGCGGAACGGGCGCGCCTGCTGGTGCAGCCCGCGGTGGTCGTGGTGGTCGTCGCCGCGGTCGTGGCCTGGGCGCTGCTGCGGGACAACGACGCCATCGAGGCGCAGAACCTGAACGCCGCCCGGCTGCTGGAGGCGACGTGGCAGCACCTGCTGATCACGGTCGCGGTCGCGGTCATCGTGGTCGGCGTCGCGGTGCCGCTCGGCGCGGTGCTCACCCGCTCCTGGGCGCGGCCGATCGCGCCGGTGTTCCTGACGATCGCGAACATCGGGCAGGCCGCGCCCGCGCTCGGCGTGATCGTGTTGTTCTTCCTGTGGACCCAGTGGGACGGGTTCTGGGTCGCGGTGCTGCCGATCGCGTTCTACTCGCTGCTGCCGGTGCTGCGGAACACGATCGTCGGCATCAACTCGGTCGACCCGGCGCTGATCGACGCGGGCCGCGGCATCGGCATGTCCGGCCGCGCGGTGCTGTTCCGGATCGAGCTGCCGCTGGCGGTGCCGCTGATCCTGGCCGGGCTGCGGACGTCGCTGGTGCTGGCGGTCGGCACGGCGACGCTGGCGTTCTTCGTCAACGGCGGCGGGCTCGGCGAGCTGATCGACACCGGGTACAAGCTCAACCGCGTCCCGGTGCTGGTCACCGGCGCGATCCTGGCGGTCGGCCTGGCACTGCTGATCGACTGGCTGGGCGCGGTCATGGAACGCGTCTTCGGACCGAGGGGGCTGGCGTGAAGCACCGCTGGAAGGCGATTTTCGGAGCCGCGCTGCTGACGACCTCGCTCACCGCGTGTGGCCTGGACGTCAACGCGGCGCTGCCGTACGAGGTGAAGCCCGGGTCGATCCGGCCGGTGCCGAGCCTGGACGGCGTGGACATCGCGGTGGGGTCGAAGGACTTCACCGAGAACATCATCCTGGGCTACATGGCCGAGCTGGCGTTGTCGGCGGCCGGGGCGGACATCACCGACCTGACGAACATCAGCGGGTCGAACTCCGCGCGACAGGCACTGATCAACGGGCAGATCGACATCTCGTGGGAGTACACCGGCACCGCGTGGATCTCCTACCAGGGCAACACCGAGCCGATCCCGGACGAGAAGGCCCAGTTCGACGCGGCGAAGGCGGCCGACGAGGCGCAGTTCGGCATCACCTGGCTGGACTACTCGCCGGTGAACGACACGTACGCGTTCGCCACCACTGAGGCCTACGCCCAGCAGCACAACCTGCGGTCCAATTCGGACATGACGGAGTTCTTGAAGCAGCACCCGGAACAGGCCATCTTCTGCGTGGAGACGGAGTTCGCGAGCCGCCAGGACGGGATGCCGGGCGTGCAGAAGACCTACGGCTTCCCGACCACGGAGGTGAAGACGTTCGGCACGGGCGCGATCTACTCCGCGGTGGCCAGCGGCACCTGCAACTTCGGCGAGATCTTCACGACGGACGGCCGCATCGCGGGCCTGAACCTCCGCGTCCTTGCCGACGACAAGCGGTTCTTCCCGCAGTACAACGCGGCGGTCACGATGAAGAAGGAGTTCCTGGACGCGCACCCGGCGGTGCGCGGGGTGCTGGAACCCGTCGCGAAGGCGCTGGACAACCAGCAGATGATCGAGCTGTGCAAGCAGGTCGACGTCGACGGCCGGGACGCCGGTGAGGTCGCCCGCGACTGGATGGTCGCGAAGGGCTTCATCCAGTAGCTAGACGCCGAGGCGCTTGAGCAGCTGGCCCTCGATCCGCTCCAGCTCGGCCGCCACCGCGTGGTGCGCGGCCTTGCGGCGCGTGCCGGGCATGCGCTCGGCGGCCCGGACCGCGGCGGTCAGCTGTTCGAGCGTCGCCTGCGAGTCGTTCGCGAATCGGACGTCGTCGTCGCTCGCGCGTTCGGCCTTGCGCACCTCGGCCAGCGCCTCGGACGTGCCGGCGATGCGCGCCAGCAGGTGCGCGCCGCGGCCGGTGAACTCCGAGAGCTGGTCGATCGGCACCCCGAGGCGCCGCGCCTGGTAGTGGTCGTAGGCGTCGCGGACCGCGCTCGCCGCCTTGACCGCGAGCGGTGCCAGCGCGGGAGCCACCGCGGGCACCACGATCTTCGCCACGGCGACCGCGTTCTTGGCCTTCTTCGGCGTGATGCCCGTCTCGGCCGGCGTCTTGGTCTTCTTGCGAGCCATGGGCTGAATGTAGCGGCACGCACAAGCCGGAGCATGTCCGACACGTAATGCGCCGGTCACACTCGGCGCGGAACTGTCGGTGGTCCTCTCTAAAGTGGGTGTCATGGAACCTGAGGTGCTGCTCGAGGCCGGCGCGGTGAGCCGTTGCCGTCGTCGTGTGCACCTCGAACACGACCCGGCGATGCGTGAGGTGCCGCTGGCCCCGCCGGACCCGTCGGCCGAGCAGCGGATCGCCGACGCGGCCGCGCACCGCGCCGAGATCCGCGACCGGCTGATCGCGGCCAACCCGGGCGCGAGCTGGGTGGTCGTCGACCGGGAGCTGCCGCCGCCGGAGCGGGCCGCCGCGACCCAGCAGGCGATGGCGCAGGGCGCCGACTACATCTGGGGCGCGCTGCTGCCCGCCGACCGGGCCGGCCACCGCCGCGGCGGGTCCGAGCTGCTGGTCCGCGCGGAGGGCGGGTACCTGCCGGTGCTGGTGGTGCGCCACCGCATCACCGACCCGGGCGCGGGCGCGGTCACCACGCCGCCGCACGACCTCGACCCGCGGCACGCGATCCCCGACCCGGCGCGCCGGGTCCGCTCGCACCCGCGCGACCAGATGCGGCTGGCCCACCTGCGCCGCATGCTGGAGGCGCACGGAATGGCGGCGGACCGGCTGGTCGGCGGTGTCATCGGCCTGGACGCCGACGTGGTGCTGTGGCACGACCTGTCCGCCGCGACCTGGCCGAACGGCCGCACGGCGCTGACCGAGTACGACACTCGCTTCGCCGACCGGCTGGCGATCGCCGGGGCCGCCCGCTCCGGCGGCCCCGCGCTGGCCGAGCCGTCCCGCGTGCTGGAGTGCCGCACCTGCCCGTGGTGGCCGACGTGCGAGGCGGAGCTGACCGCGATGCGGGACGTGAGCCTGGTCGTCCGCGGTGAGGACGCGATGGAGCTGCGCCGCGCCGGGGTCTCCACAGTGGACAAGCTCGCCGCGCTCGACCCGGACGACGAGCCGCCGATCATCTGGACGTCCGGGCCGTTCGCCGACGCTGTCGCCCTGGCCAGGGCGTGGCTCGCGGACCTGACGATGGTGCGCCGCGTCCGCGAGGTCGAGGTGGCGCGCGCGGACGTCGAGGTCGACATCGACATGGAGTCCTTCGGCGAGTCCGGCGCCTACCTGTGGGGATGCCTGCTCAGCGGCGCGGACATCGGGGTCGAGCAGGGCTACCGAGCGTTCGTGACCTGGCAGCCGCTGCCGACCGGGGACGAGGCGCGGTCGTTCACGGAGTTCTGGACCTGGCTGCGTGACGTCCGCGAGCGCACCCGCGCGGCCGGCCTCACGTTCCGGGCCTACTGCTACAACGCGATGGCCGAGAACCGCTGGCTCTTCGGCTCGGTCGAGCGGTTCGGCGACCACCCCGGCATGCCTGCCAAAGCCGAGATCCAGTCCTTTGTGGATTCGGATGAGTGGGTGGACCTGTTCCGCAGCGTGTCCGACCAGTTCCTGTGCTCCCGCGGCAAGGGGCTGAAGGTGGTCGCCCCGGTGGCCGGCTTCACTTGGCGCGACCCGGAAGCCGGGGGGGAGGCCTCGATGCGCTGGTACCGCCAGGCGGTAGGCATGGACGGCGGCGAGCCGGACCTGACCCAGCGCGACCGACTGCTGCGCTACAACGAGGACGACGTGCGAGCCACGCACGCCCTGCGCGAGTGGATGACCACGACCGCGAACGGCATCCCGTTCATGGGCGACCTATAGGCGCCACCGCCTGGTGGTGGCGCTTCCCCTGGCGCTTCCCCTGGCGCTTCGCTTGGCGGTGACCCGCCAGCGGGGCGCTGCGGCGCCGCCAGGTGGCGCTTTCCCTGGGCCTTCTCTTGCTGGTGACCCGCCTGCGGGCGTTGACCGCGCACTGCGCGGGAGGCGGCTCGCTTACTCGTGCGCTCACCTGCCTGGGCCGGCGCTATCCGGGTCGCGATTTGCAGCCTGGCTGGGCTTGCGCCATCCCCGCCGTGCGATCCGGGTCTTGGCTCGCGGGCCTGTGCCTGGGCTGTGCCATCCCGGCCTCGCCATCGTCGCCGTGCCATCGCGGTCAGCCGGAAGCCTCGGCCGCCCGGAGGTAGGCGCTCAGCTGCGTGGCGGCCTCCAGCATCGCCACCCCCTGCGCGGTCAGCTTCCCCTGCCACGCCGACAGCGCGTCGGCCAGTGCCTTGGTTCCGCCTGCCGTCCGGATCTGCCGCACCACCTCCGCGATGTGTTCCAGCAGGTAGCCGCCGCGCCGGAGGAGGTGCGCGAGTTCCGCGTCGCGCACGTCGGCCGCCTGGTAGAGGCGGTACCCGGTGGCCGGATCCCTGGTGGGCGAGATGATGCCCGCCTCCTCCCACTTGCGCAGCGTCGCCGGCGTTACGCGGAGCCTCCGCGCGAGTTCGCCGATCGTCCGCGCCGGCCCTTCCGCAACGGACGGGGCTTCGGTCAGGTGCCCGACCGCCTTGCGCACCGAGTCCAGCGTCTCCCGATCGCGCAGCAACTGGGCGTGCCCGCGGTCGACGAGCGTCAGCGCGTGGTCGAGCCTGCCCTCGTTGAGCGCCTTCATGATCTGCCCGGCGATCGCGTGCCCGTGCGCCCGCACCAGCGCCAGGAACGCCCGCAGCGCCGCGGCGTGCACCTCCGTGTAGACCCGGTAGCCGCTGGGCGTGCGGTCGGCCCGCGGGAGGAAGCCGTCCCGCTCGTAGTTGCGCACCGCCTGCGTCGAGATGCCGTGCTCGCGCGCGAGATCCGCCGGTTTCAAGGTGACCACCGGTTGGAGACTTTAGCGCACTCCACCGAGACCAAGTCCAACAAAAGTCTCAACCGTTCTTTCAACGATACGATTGAGGCTCATGGACATTCGAGAACTACTCGCCCCGGACGTCGACTTCCTGGCCTTCGGCGAGCCCGCCCACCTGGAATCGGCCTTCGCCCGGATCCGCAACGAACTGTTGGCCGAGCTGGCCGGTGCGGTCACCGCGATCGCACTGGAGACCGACCGCGTCGCCGCGCTCGCGGTGAACGACTACGTCCAGCACGGCGACGGCGACCTGGACACGGTGATGCGTGAGGGCTTCTCGCACCGCTTCGGCGAGCTCGACAACAACCGGCGCCTGATCGCCTGGATGCGCGAGTACAACGAGACCGCCGAGCGGCCGCTCGCCTTCCACGGCTTCGACGTCTCCACGGAAATGATGAACGCGCCCAGCCCGCGCACCTACCTCGAGCACGCGCGGGACTACCTGGGCCTCGACCACGACATCGCGGCCCTCACCGGCGACGACGAGCGGTGGAACCGCACGGAGGCAGTGCTGAAGGCGGCCGAATCGCCCGGCGCGACGCCCGAGGCGGACCGGCTCCGCGTGATCGCCGACGACATGCTGGTCACCCTCCACGCCGGCGCGCCGATGCTGATCGCGGCGACCTCACGCGCCGAGTGGGACCGGGCGCGGATCCACCTCACCGCGGGCCTCGGCCTGCTGCGGTACCACCGCCAGGCCGCGGAACCGGTCGACGACAGCGCGCGCTGGACCCGGATGAGCGCGTTCCGCGACGCGATGATGGCCCAGAACCTGCTCGACATCCGGGACGCCGAGCGCGGCCCGGTCCTGGTGTTCGGCCAGAACCGGCACCTGCAGCGCAACGAGAGCCACATGCGGCTGGGCCCGATGGACATGAACTGGTCCAGCGCGGGCGCCATCGTTTCGTCGCTGGTTGGCGAGCGGTACCGGCTGATCGTCGGCAGCCTGGGCAGCAGCAAGGCGATCGACCTCGGCGAACCCGGGCCGGAGACGTTCGAGGGCCGGTTACAGAGCCGCGTCGACACGTGGGGTCTGGTGCCGGCGCGCGAGCTCGCTGCCGCGGAGACGCGCACCGACACCAACCCGATGCAGGGCTACTTCCCACTGGACCAGGCCACGGTCGACGGCGCCGACGCGATCCTGCACGTCACCGCCGGCACCGACACACAGGCCCTGGTGCTGCGCGCCTAGCGCGGCGCCATCCGCAGCGAGCCGTCCATGCGGATGACCTCGCCGTTGAGGTAGTCGTGCTCGACGATGTTCACCGCGAGCTGGGCGTACTCGTCGGGCCGGCCGAGGCGCTTCGGGAACGGCACCCCCGCCGCCAGACCGGCCCGGAACTCGTCGGAGACCGTGGCCAGCATCGGGGTGTCGATGATGCCCGGCGCGATCGTCATGACCCGGATGCCGTGCGAGGCCAGGTCACGCGCCGCGGGCAGGGTCATCCCGGCGACACCGCCCTTCGACGCCGAGTAGGCGACCTGCCCGATCTGCCCGTCGAAGGCGGCGACCGACGCGGTGTTGATGACGACACCCCGGGCGCCGTCCTCGACGGGCTCGGTCTTGGCGATCGCCTCGGCGGCCAGGGTCGTCACGTTGAAGGTGCCGATCAGGTTGACCTCGACGACCTTGCGGAACAGGTTCAGGTCGTGCCTGCCCTTCTTGGACAGGATCCGCGCGGACGGCCCGATGCCGGCGCAGTTCACCACGACCCGCAGCGGCACCGACCCGCCCGCGGCCTGCTCCACCGCGGCCGCGACCTGGTCACCGTCGGTCACGTCGGCCTCGACGTAGGTGATGCCCTCGACCTTCTCCGCCTTCTCGATCCCGGCGGCGAGGTCCAGCGCGAACACGTGCGCGCCCCGCTCGGCGAGCGCCTTCGCCGTCGCGCCACCGAGCCCCGACGCACCACCTGTGACGATCGCGGCGGTGTCCTTGATCTGCATGAACGGTTCCTTCCGTGGCCGGCCACTCTGCTCTGCACACGAGGTTAACGCTCGTTTTCCCCGGCCTGGCGTGGCCCTCCTCACCCGTCGCGCGACGTACCCGGCGCGGACGACTTCCGTTAGGACTGCGGTCAACTGCGGCTGTCACCGTCGGCAGCATGAGCGGAGCTCGCATCGTCGTGATCGGCACCGGATACGTCGGACTGACCACAGGGGCCTGCCTCGCCGCCCTCGGACACCAGGTGACCTGCGTGGACGTGGACGACGTCAAGGTGGCCCGGCTCGCCGCGGGACGGGTGGACATCCTGGAGCCCGGCCTGGAGGAACTGGTCACGCGCGGGCTCGCGGCGAGAAGGCTGCGGTTCGTCGTCGGGTCCCGCGCTGCGGTGGCCGGCGCGGAGGCCGTCTACCTGTGCGTGCCGACGCCGATGGGCGCGGGCGGCGCCGCCGACCTCCGCGCCGTCGAAGCGGTGATCGCCGAGATCGCCGACGTCCTGCCCGCCGGGTGCGCGGTGGTCACCAAGTCGACCGTCCCGGTCGGCACCGCCCAGCGCATCCGCGCCCTGCTCGGCCGCGACGACGTGCCGGTGGTCGCGAACCCCGAGTTCCTGCGCGAGGGCACCGCGGTCGCCGACTTCATGCACCCGGACCGGATCGTCGTCGGCTCCGACGACGAGGCCGCCGCGCGCCGCATCGCCGACCTCTACCGCGACCTGTCCGCGCCGAACGTCATCACCGATGCGGCCAGCGCGGAGCTGGTCAAGTACGCGGCCAACTGCTTCCTCGCGATGAAGCTGTCCTACGTCAACGCGATCGCCGAACTGTGCGAGCGGCTCGGCGCGGACATCGTGTCGGTGACCGAGGGGATGGGCCACGACCGTCGCATCGGCCGGTCGTTCCTCAAGCCCGGCCCTGGCTGGGGCGGCTCCTGCCTGCCCAAGGACACGCACGCGCTGGTGCAGGTCGCCGAGTCCGTCGGGTTCGACTTCTCGCTGCTCACCGCCGCGATCGTGGAGAACATCGCGCAGCGGGACCGGATCGTCGCGAAGATCGCCGGCGCGGTGGGCGGCAGCCTGGCTGCCGCCCGGATCGGCGTGCTGGGCCTGGCGTTCAAGGCCGGCACGAACGACCTGCGCGACTCGCCCGCCCTGTCGGTGACCTCGATGCTCGCCGCGCACGGGGCCGAGGTCACGGCCTACGACCCGGCGGTGCGCGAGGCGCTGCCCGGCATGACCGTGGTCGACGACCCGTACCAGGTGGCCAAGGACGCCGACGCGATCGTCGTGCTCACCGAGTGGGCCGAGTTCACCAAGCTGGACTGGGGTTACGTGGCGGACCTGATGCAGGGCGACGGGGTGGTGGACACACGGAACCTGCTGGAGCCGCGGACCATCACGGACGCCGGACTGTCCTATGTGGGCCTCGGCCGCCCCCGCCCGGCCCGCGTCGCCCTGCCGGGGTGACTCACGGCTGCCAGAGCCAGAACTCGATGCCCTGGTTGTCGATGCAGTCGGCGGTGAGGCCGTACGGTTTGCGGTCCACTTCGGTCACCTGACCGCCGGCCGCGCGGACACGCTCCACCGCGGCGTGCACGTCGTCGACCGCGTACATCAGCTTCCAGCCGACCTGCCGCGGCCCGCCCCACAGGCCGCCTTCCAGGCCAGGCCCCTGGAAACGCCAGGCGCCTTCGACGGATCCCCGGGAGAACTGCCAGCCGAGCACGCTGCCGTAGAACGCCTTCGCGGCCTCGTCGTCGGGGACCTGGAAGGTGAAGTACATGGCCTGGCCGTGTCGCGCGGTGTCCTGACCGCTGGCCCGGACCGGCGCCTGGGCCAGCAGCCACCGCTGGCCGAACGGGTCGCGGATCGAGCCGGACCGGCCGTGCCCGCGGTCGGACACCGGGTCGAGCACCTGCGCGCCCAGCTCGACGGCGCGCGCCACCGCGGCGTCCACATCGGACAGCTCGATCCGGATGCTCGCCCCGCCCGTGGCCGTCTGGTGCCCGATCTCCGGGAACTCCTCGGCCAGCATCAGGACGCTGTCGCCGATCGCCAGTTCGGCGTGCCCGATGCGGCCGTCCGCCATGACGATGGGGTCGCCGCGGCGTTGCGCGCCGAAGGCTTGGACGTAGAAGTCCAGAGCCCGCCGCGCGTCGGACACGGCGAGGTACGGGGTCAGCGAGTGCAGTTCCGCCCGTGCGGGTGCTTCCGTGCTGGTCATCTCTCCTCCGTTCAACACAGCGCGACGCAGGCGCTCGCGCAGCTCGGCGGCGAACCGCGGATCGGGGGCGACCGGCTGGACCGGGGTGCGGAGTGCGTCGAACGGGTCAGTCATCACGCACCTCCTTCTCCCGGTAGGCGGCCCGGAACGCGGATCGCGCCCGGACCAGCAGTGCTTCGGTGGCGTGCACGGTCCGGCCCAGCAGGCGGGCGACCTCCGGCACCGGCAGACCGTCCAGGTACCGCAGCGTCAGCGCGGCCCGGTGGTGCGCGCCCAGCGACTCGAGCACCTCGCGGGCCAGCAGGGCGTCCAGTTCGGCGTCCCACGGGTCCACCGAACCGGCCTCGGATTCGTGCACCACGCGCAGCCCGCGTTCCTCACGCTCCCGCCACCGCCAGTGGTCGATCAGCTTGTGCCGGGCCACCCCGATGAGCCACGGCGTGCTCACCGGGGGCGCCCCCGGGTTCCGGCACGCGCTGACGGCGCCGAGGAACGTCTCCGAGGTCAGCTCCTCGGCCACGCCCCGGTCACCGCAGCGCGCGAGCAGGTAGCCGTACACCTCCGGCAGCGCCGTCTCGTAGAGGTCGAGCAGCGCGAAGGCCGGGTCCGGTCGTACCCGCGGTTCGCTCACACCCCCATCGTCGTCCGGGGAGGCGGTTCTCCGACGCCCTTCGCGCGGATTTTCAGCCGCGCGGGTCCGGCAAGCGCCGCGCGGCGACCGCGACGACGGCCATCACGGTCGCCTGCAGGCCGGTGACCAGCAGCAACGCGTCCTGCGCGCCCCAAGTGCCCGCCAGCGCGACGTACAGGGTGCCCATGGTCGCGACGCCCAGCGCGAGCGCGCTCTGCTGGGTCGTGGTGAGCATGCCGCTGCCCGCGCCCGCGCTGTCCGCCGGGACCCGCGACAGGACGACCCGGAAGAGCGTCGGCCCGGCCAGCCCCTGCCCGGCGCCCGTCACCAGCATGCCGGGGACGAGGGCGAGGACCGTGACGTCCGGCCAGGACAGCAGCACGGTGCCGATGAGGGTGAGCAGCCCGAGCACCTGCACGGCCGTGCCGAGCACGATGACGTGACGCCCGAGCCGGGCCACGAACCGGCTGCTGAGCAGCGAGAACACGAGGAACGCGACGGCCATCGGGGCGAGCGCGAGACCCGACGCGAGCGGGCCGAGACGCAGGCCGTCCTGCAGCACGAGCGCGTAGACGAACAGGAACCCGCCGAACCCGGCGAAGAACGGCACGCCGACCATCAGCCCGCGGCGCATGCTCGGCATCCGCGCCAGCGACGGCGGCAGCAGCGGGGTCGCGCCTCGCGCTTCGAGCCGGCGTTCCACGGTGACGAACGCGGCCGCGGCGAACGGGACGGCGACGAGCAGCGCCCAGCACCACGCCGGCCAGCCGAGCGCGTGGCCCTCCATCAGTGGCACGAGCAGCGCGAGCAGGGTCAGGCCGAGCAGGGCGGTGCCCCGGAGGTCCACGCCGAGCGGGTGGTTCGCCTTGGTGTCCGGCAGCAGACGACGGGCCAGCACCAGGCCGAGCAGCCCGATCGGCACGTTGACCAGGAAGATCGGCCGCCAGCCGCCGCCCGCCAGGTCGGCCGACACGAGGACCCCGCCGAGGAGCTGGCCGACGACCATCGAGATGCCGCCGGTGGCGCCGTAGTAGCCGATGGTGCGGGAGCGCCGCTCGCCGGAGGTGGTGGCCTGGATGATCGAGAGCACCTGCGGCACCACCAGCGCGGCCGCCGCGCCCTGGACGACGCGGGCCGCGACCAGCACGCCCGCGTTCGGGGCGAGCCCGCAGACCAGCGAGGTCAGGGTGAACGCGGCCAGGCCGAGGGAGAACACGCGGCGGTGGCCGAACGCGTCGCCCAGCCGCCCGCCGACGACCAGCAGCAGCGCGAACGCGAGGCCGTAACCGGCGACGATCCACTCCAGCGTGGCGGCAGTGGTGTGCAGGTCGGCATTGATGGTGGGCAGCGCGACGTTGACGATGTACAGGTCGATGGGCGCCAGCGCCGCCCCCAGGAGCACGGTGGCGAGCCCACCGCGGGTGAGTGCCAGCCGGGTCTCGGCCGGCGCCAGGGTTGTGGTCATGGTTCCACGGTGGGCTGCCGCGGAGCCTGGTACCAGATAGCGTTGATCCAGGTACCGGGACTACCTGGTAACAGGATCGGGCGCGTGCCAGGCTGGCACCATGACCACCGCCGTGCGCATGTCCGCCGACGAGATCCGCCGCGCCGAGCTGGCCGCGTTCCTGCGCAGCCGCCGGGAACGGATCTCGCCCGAGCAGGTCGGCCTGCCCGCGGGCGGCCGCCGCCGCACGCCCGGGCTGCGGCGCGAGGAGGTCGCCCAGCTCGCCGGGGTCGGGGTCACCTGGTACACGTGGCTGGAGCAGGGCCGCGACATCCACGCGTCCGAGCAGGTGCTCACCGCGATCGCGCGGACCCTGCAGCTCGACCAGCACGAGCGCAGCCACCTGTTCACCCTCGCCGGCGCGCCCGAGCCGCCGATGGAGAAGGACTGCAAGGTCGTCACACCGCAGATCCGGGCGATCCTCGACCAGCTGGAGCCGTTCCCCGCGGCGGTGCAGAACGCGCGCACCGACATCCTCGCCTACAACCGCACCTACGACTGGCTGATGGACGTCGGGAGCGTGCCGGTCGAGGAGCGCAACTCGATGCTGCTGGCCTTCACGAACCCGCGGTGGCGGGCGAGGCTGCGGGACTGGGAGGACGGCCTGCCGCGCTCGGTGGCGCAGTTCCGCGCGTCGATGGCCGAGCACGTCGCCGAGCCGGGCTGGAAGGCGCTGGTCAAACGCCTGCGTCGGGAGTCACCGGAGTTCGAGGCGATCTGGAACCAGCACGACGTCCAGCCGATGCGGAACCTCACGAAGTGCTTCGTGCACCCCGAGGCGGGCCTGCTGAGCTTCGACTACACGCACCTGTGGTTCGGCCGCCGCTCCGAGGTCCGCCTGACGACCTACACCCCCGCGGACAGCGAGACGGCCGCGAAGCTCGCGGCCCGCTGATCTTGCGGAACCGGCGGCCGGGCTGGTTGCGTCGTACCCAGGGTAGATGGGGGGCGTATGACCGAGGGCAATCCGCTGGTGGCGGCGCCGGTGTCGACGACGACCGGGGTGACCGGGATCGGGATCCTGGAGTCGGCGCAGGACCTGTCCAACGGCATCAAGGACGGGTCGTGGGTCGAGGGCGGGCTGGGCGCGCTCGGCACCGGTCTCGAGGTGCTGTCGATGGTCATCGATCCGCTGGGCACGCTGGCGCAGTACGGGGTGGCGTGGCTGATCGAGCACGTGCGGCCGCTGAAGGAGGCGCTGGATTGGCTGGCGGGGGATCCGCCGGTGATCCAGTCGTTCGCCGACACCTGGGCGAACGTGGCGGCCGAGGTGGGCACGATCGCGGGCGATCTGGGCAACGAGGTGAACAACGGGACCGCGGGCTGGTCGGGTCAGGCGGCCGACACCTACCGGGGCGCGGGCGCGGAGCAGGCGGACGCGCTGGCGGGGGCGGCGGCGCTGGCCGACGGGATCTCCAGCGGTGTGATGATCATGGGCACGGTGGTCGGGTTCGTGCGCGAGATGGTGCGCGACATCGTGGCCGAGCTGGTCGGCAAGCTGATCACCTGGGCGCTGGAGGCGGCCTGCACCCTGGGCTTCGCCACCCCGCTGATCGCCGCGCAGGCGACCACGGCCATTTCCAGCGCCGTCACCCGCATCGCCGACTTCATCCGTAAGCTGGTCAAGACCATCGGCAACGTCTCGCCACGGATCAGCCGGATCATCTCCAAGCTGGACGAGATCATCCAGCAGCTGACCAAGATCGGCCGCAAGCTCGGCGGCGACGGCACCACCCCGTCGGCCGCGCACGGCGGCGGCGGGAAGGTCGACACGCCGGACCTGAACAGCCCGGACACCCCCGACAGCCCCGACGGCGTGGACGGCACCCCGGGCACCCCGGGCACCGGCCGCTCCGGCGACGGTTCCGGGAGCCCGCTCCGGCAGGACGCCGAAGACCCCGACCTCCGTTCCCAGGAACCGGTCGGGCGGTGCGGCCGCCGTGAGCCGATCGACATGGCGACCGGCGAGATGTACCTGGTGCAGAAGGACGTCCAGCTGCCCGGCCTCCTCCCGCTGGTGCTGCAGCGCGTGCACGTGTCGTCCTACCGGTCCGGCCGCCTCTTCGGCCCGTCCTGGGCGTCCACATTGGACCAGCGGCTGGAGGTCGACGAGCGCGGTGTGTGCTACGCGGGTCCCGACGGCGTGATCCTCGTGTACCCGCACCCGCCCGCGGACGGCGAGGTCTACGCGGAGGCGGGCGCCCGCTGGCCGCTGGCCCGGGCGGCCGATGGCGGGTACATGATCCGCCAGCCGCAGAGCGGCCGGGTGCTGCGGTTCGCGCCGGCTCGCGGCGGCACCGCCGAACTCACGGCGATCGAGGAACGCGCCGACCGGATCGAGTTCGACCGGGACCCGTCCGGGATGCCCGTCGCGGTCCGGCACTCCGGTGGATACCAGGTCGACGTGCGGACCTCCGACGGGCGGGTCGCGGAACTCAGCCTGCACGACCCGGCGTCCGGCGGAATTCCCCTCGTGCGGTACGGCTACGACGACGGCCACCTCGTCGAGGTCGTCAACTCGTCCGGCCGTCCGCTGCGGTTCGCCTACGACCACGCCGGCCGGATCACCCGCTGGGACGACCGCAACGGCGAGTGGTACGCCTACACCTACGACCACCGCGGTCGCTGCGTGCGCACCGAGGGCTCGGGCGACGCGCTCGCCGGCACGCTCGAGTACGACGTCGACAACCGGGTGACCACCGAGACCAACTCGCTGGG
Organism: Amycolatopsis thermoflava N1165; assembly: GCF_000473265.1. Taxonomy (NCBI): domain Bacteria; kingdom Bacillati; phylum Actinomycetota; class Actinomycetes; order Pseudonocardiales; family Pseudonocardiaceae; genus Amycolatopsis; species Amycolatopsis thermoflava. The sequence goes on along the minus strand of NZ_KI421511.1, from coordinate 5,765,911 downwards.
CCACGTGCGGCGGTACCACTTCAACGAGTTCAACCAGCTGGTACGGGAGATCGACCCGCTGGGCGGCGAGACGCGGTTCGAATGGGACCGATACCACCGGCTCCTCGCCCATCACGACCAGCTGGGCCGCACCACCCGCTACCGGTATGACGACCGGGGCAGCCTCACCGAGGTGACGCGCCCCGACGGCACGCGGGCGCTGATCGAGTACAACGACCAGGGCCTGCCCGTGACCGCGGTCGACCCCGACGGCTCGGTGTGGCGGTACGAGTACGACGACTCGGGCAACCGCACGCTCGTCGTGGACCCGGCGGGCGGGGTGACCAGGTACGGCTACGACGCGTCGGGGCACCTCGCGACGATCACCGACCACTTCGGCAACGTGGTCCGCCGGGAAACCGACCGCGCCGGTCTGCTCACCGCATTGACCGACCCCGGCGGCGGCGTCACGCGCTACCGGCGGGACCAGTTCGGCCGGGTGACCGTCATCGAGGACCCCGTCGGCGGCGAAACGCACCTCCGCTGGACGGTCGAGGGCAAGCTGCTGTCCCGCACGTCGCCGGACGGCACGACCGAGCGGTGGAGGTACGACGGCGAGGGCAACGAGGTCGAACGGGTCGACGCGAACGGCAACGTGACCCGCGTCGAGATGACGCACTTCGATGCCTTCGCTTCGCAGACGGGGCCGGACGGCGCCCGGTTCGACTTCGTCTACGACAGCGAGATGAAGCTTCGCGCGGTGCGCGACCCGCTCGGCGCGGAATGGCGGTACGAGTACGACGCGGCCGGCCGCCTGGTCGCCGAGACGGACTTCACCGGTCGCACGATCTCCTACGAGCGTGACGCGGCAGGGCAGCTCGTGTCCCGGACGAACGGTGCGGGCGAGACCACGGTCTTTGTGCGCGACGCCCTCGGCAACATCGTCGAGCGCCGGTCCCGGGATGCTGTCGCGACCTTCGAATACGATCCGGCGGGCCGCCTCGTCCGTGCCCGCAACGCGGACGCTGATGTCCGTTTCGAACGGGACGCCGCGGGGCGCGTGCTCGCCGAGACGATCAACGGCCACTCCACGGTTTTCGCCTACGACGCCCTGGGTCGCCGCACGTACCGGCGCACCCCCTCGGGTGCCGAGAGCTTCTGGAACTACGGCGCAGGCCACCGGCCCGCGTCGCTGCGCACCGGCGGGCGGACGTTCTCCTTCGGGTTCGACGCCGCGGGCCGCGAGATCGAGCGGTTGCTCGACAGCGGAACCGCGCTGGCCCAGACGTGGACGCCAACGCACCGGCTGAACTCCCAGACGGTGACCGGTGTCGCGGACCGCGCGACCGGAACCATGCGGCACCTGTACGAGCGCCGGTACCACTACCGGCCCGACGGTGTCGTCCGCGCGGTCGAAGACGACATCGCCGGCGTCCGGCGGTACGAGCTCGACGCCAACGGGCGGGTGGAACAGGTCGGCAGCGCGGACGGCCACGAGCGGTACTCCTACGACGCCGCGGGCAACATCCGGACCGCGGAGTGGCCGGACACCGACGTGGACGGCCAGGGTCGGCGGGACTACCGGGGCACGCTCCTGGTTTCGGCGGGTCGCGTGCGGTACGGCTACGACCGGCAGGGCCGGATCACGTTGCGGCAGAAGAAGCGGCTGTCGGCGAAACCCGACACGTGGCACTACGCCTGGAACTCCGAGGACCGGCTGACCTCGGTGATCACCCCGGACGGCACGCGGTGGCGCTACCTCTACGACGCGCTCGGCCGCCGCATCGCGAAGCTGCGGCTCGCCGCGGACGGCGTCACGGTCGCGGAACGGACCGACTTCTTCTGGGACGGGTCCGTTCTCGCCGAACAGATCAGCAGCGACGCCACCGCGATCTCGTGGGAGCACGAGCCGGGCGGTAAGCGTCCCCTGGCCCAGGTCGAGCGCGTGTTCCGGGGGGACGGCTCGCAACAGTGGTTCGACCGCGCCTTCTACGCGATCGTCACCGACCTGGCCGGCGCGCCGACCGAACTCGTCGACGCCTCCGGCGCCGTGGCGTGGCAGGGGCGCCGGACGCTGTGGGGCAAGGCGCCGGAGAACCGGGCAGGCACACCGCTGCGGTTCGCGGGTCAGTACTTCGACCCGGAAACCGGCATGCACTACAACTTCCAGCGCTACTACGACCCGGAATCGGGACGCTACGCCAGCAACGATCCGCTGGGACTCGAGGGCGGGTTCAACCCGCAGGCGTACGTCCCCAACCCGGTCACCTGGATCGACCCGCTGGGACTCACCGCCGCGGACGGGTGCGGCCCGGACACACCCGACGGCGACGGCGACGAGTACGTGCCGCTCTACAAGGCGCCGCAGCGCGGCCTCGGGCAGCAGCAGTACGAGCACGGCTACCGCGCGGACGACTACGGAGGGACGGGCCCGTGGGCGGCGGGAGCGTTCTTCGCGCGGGACCGCGAGCTCGCGGACACCTACGCGGGTCACTACGGTGAGGGCGTCATCGAGATCCAGGTCCCGGCCTCGGACTACGCGGACCGGTTCGAGCCGTTCGAACAGCCCTACCAGGGCGGGCCGCTGACCGAGGTCGAGATCCCCGCGTCTCGTGTAGAAGAACTGAACCAGTACCCGAGAAAGTGGCATCGATGATGAACGACGCGGAATGGGCGGCCGCGAAGGAACGCTTCCCGATCGGCTCCGCGGTGGCGGCCGTGGTCGAGCAGCACCTGCCGTTCGGCATGGTCGTGACCCTGCCCGGCGGGCTGCCCGCGTTGATCGACGCCATCAGCTACCGGCCGGGCGGCGAGGACGTGTTCGACCACTCGAAGTGGCCCGCCACCGGCGAGTCGATCGACGCCGTGGTCGCCGATCACCGGGACCGCAACCGGCAGATCCAGCTTCGGGTGGGGCCGCCCGTGTGGGAGAAGACCGGGAGTGCTCGGGCCTGACGCTGCCGCGCGAGGAGCAGCCCGTCCGGTCCGCCTCGCGGCGCGCCTGCCCTGACCTCGCGCGTACCGCCCGAGTCGTAATCCAAGAGCCGCTCTTCGACGGACGCGCTGCGCGGCCGTCTGCCGTAGCTTCGGGGGCGTGCGTGACCCCCGCCGGTGGCCGGCCCCCGTGGACGTGGTGCTGACCCTCGTCCCGCTGGGGTTCGTCCTCGGGACGACCACCGTGGCCGGCCGGGTGCAGCACCACCCGCTCGACCTGACCGGCTACCTGTGGCTCACCGCGGCCGCGTTGCCGTTGTTCGCCGTGCGGCGGGCGCCGTTGCCGGTCTTCGTCGTCACCGCCGCGCTGACCTGGGTCTACTACAGCACGGACCACCCGGGCGGCCCGGCGGTCGTGGTGCCGACCATCGCGCTGTTCGTGCTCACCCGCGCCCGTGGACCGCTCGTCGCGGGCATCGCCGGGTCGGCCGTCATCCTGGCCGGGCTGGTCGTCTACTTCGCCCGCGGCGGCGAACTCGTGCTCGACGCCCGCGCCGGGCTGTTCGTCGTCTGGCTGGTGGCCGTCCTCGGCATCGGCACCGCCGTCCGCAACCGTGTCGCGGCCAGGCTCGCCGCCGAGCAGGAGGCCGCCGAACGGCAGTCCCGCCTGGCCGAGCAGGAGCGGCTGCGCATCGCCCGCGAGGTGCACGACGTCGTCGCCCACAGCCTGGCCATGATCAACGTCCAGGCCGGTGTCGCGGTGCACGTCGCGGACCGGCGGCCGGACCAGGCCGTCGCCGCGCTGCAGGCGATCAAGGAGGCCAGCGCCACCGCGCTCGCCGACCTGCGCGCCACCGTCGCCGTGCTGCGCTCCGGTCAGGGCCTCGGGCCGGCGCCCAGCCTGAAACAGCTCGGCGAACTGCTCGACCACACCCGCGCGACCGGCCTGACCGTCCGCGTCCACGGCTCGCCCGGCGACCTGCCCGCCCCGGTCGACGGCGCGGCCTACCGCATCCTGCAGGAGTCGCTCACCAACGTCGTCCGGCACGCCAACCAGCCCCGCACCGTCGACATCCGCTTCACCCGCCGCGACGGGCAGTTCCGGCTCGTGGTGCGGGACGACGGCCGCGGCGCGGAAACCCCCACCGTCGGCAACGGCCTGCGGGGGATGCAGGAACGCGCCGCCGCGCTCGGCGGCAAGGCCGAGGCCCGCGCGGTCGACGGCGGTTTCGAGGTCCGCGCGGAACTACCCCTGGAGGAGACATGATCCGCGTCGTGCTCGCCGACGACCAGGCGCTGGTGCGCGCCGGGTTCCGCGTGCTGCTGGAGACCGAGGACGGGTTCGAGGTCTGCGGCGAGGCCGCGGACGGTGCGCAAGCGCTTGCCCTGGCGCGGGAACACCGCCCGGACGTGGTGGTCATGGACATCCGGATGCCCGGTGTCGACGGCCTCACTGCGACCCGCGAGATCACCGGCGACCCGGACCTGGCCGAGGTGAAGGTGCTGGTCCTGACCACCTTCGACGTCGACGAGTACGTGTTCCAGGCGCTGCGCTCGGGCGCCAGCGGGTTCCTGCTGAAGGACACCGACCCGGTCGAGCTGCTCCGCGCGCTGCGGGTGGTCGCCGCCGGCGAGGCACTGCTCGCGCCGACCGTCACCCGCAGGCTGATCAGCGAGTTCGTCGGCCGCCCGGAGAACCGGCGCATCGACGCCGGCGCGGTCCAGCGGATCACCGACCGGGAACGCGAGGTGCTGGCGCTGGTCGCGGGCGGGCTGTCCAACGACGAGATCGCCGCGCAGCTGGTGATCTCCACGGCCACCGCGCGCACGCACGTCAGCCGCATCATGACGAAACTCGGCGCGCGGGACCGCGCCCAGCTCGTCGTGCTCGCCTACGAGTCCGGCTTGGTCACGCCGCGTGGCTCACGGTGACGCAGTACGGCCACCAGCCGCACCAGGAACACCACGGCGATCAGGCCGACGAGGCCGATCTGGATCCACATCCGCGCCTCCTTCCCGTGCCCGATGCTCTGCCTGGTAGGCGCGCGGAGGTGGGAGGAGGTTGCGTGACACGCCGAACTCACCCGTTGGGGGTGACCGGCTCACCTGCGAGGATGCGCGTCAGCGACCAGACGCGGTGCGGGTCCAGGTCCACCGGGCGGGGCGCCGGATCGGGCCGGAGCCGGCTCAGCAGGACCTGCTGGACCAGCGCGGTCGGCACGCCGCGGGTGGCCAGCCGCCGCCAGAAGACGTGGTCCTCCAGGCCGTCGGCCAGCGGGTCCTCGGTCCAGCCGCCGAACGACTCGACCAGTTCGCGGCGCACCAGGTACCCGCTGCCCAGGTAGGGCAGCTCCGCCAGCCGCCGCTCCTCCGGGGGCAGCGCGGCGACCAGTCCTTCGACCGGGTCGGCGACCGGGCAGTGCACCACGTCGACCTCAGCGGAGGCGGCGACCAGCCGTTCCAGCAGCCGACGCGAGGCACGCAGCCCGCCGTCGAGCACCAGCAGCCACGGCGCGGCCGAGCGCTCCAGCAGCCGGTTGCGCGTGTACCCGCGGCCCAGTGGCAGCTCGTGCCGCAGCAGGTCGGCGGGCCGGGGGCGGGGCCGCGGCGCGACACCGTCCTCGCCGACGAGGATGCGGCGCGGCAGCACTGTGCCGGCGAGCAGGTCGCGCACCAGCGGGTCCGGATCCGGCTCGCCGGGGCGGCGGACCAGCAGCACGTCCACCTCGGCCCGGTCGGCGTCCGGGAACACCGTCGGCGCCGCCGACGGCAGCCACTCCACGCCGGACGTGCGGCGCGCGTCCACCGTCTGCTGGCCCATGCGGGTGGCCAGCGGCGGGTTCTCGGCCGGCGCGCCGAGCGACCGGGTGCCGGCGAACCGCACGTCCCAGGAGGGGGTGTCGATCGCCAGCGGCCGCGGCTCGTCGACGGCTGTGGTCTCGGCGAGCGGCGGGCTCGCGGGCACGCCGGGGGAGGCGGTCAGCACCCGCTCGGCCAATTCGACCAGGGTCTTCGCCGACGCCAGCGGGTCCAGCGCGGTGCGCACGAACTCGTACCCCGCCATCCGCAGGTCCCGTTCCCGCTGCGGGTCGGCGGCCAGCGCGGCGGCCGCCGTGCCCAGCGACTCCGGCCGCGTCACGACCAGGTGCGTGCCGGACACCAGCGGCGCGAGGTCCGTGGACGGTTCGGTCAGCACCACGCAGCCGTTGCACAGCGCCTCCAGCACCCGCACCCACTCCAGCGCCCGCGACCGCTCGCGGTGCAGGTTGAGCAGGAACCGCGAGTTCGCCAGGTGTGCGAACTTCGCCTCGCCGGGCAGGAAGTCGACCCGCTGCGGGCCCATCGGCTCGTGCGGCGGGGTGAGCAGCCGGACCCGCAGGTCGGCGAGGTCGCCGGCGTAGGACGCGAGCAGCTTGGACCGGCGCCGTTCCGCGGTGCCGAGGTAGGTCACGTCGATCTCGCGGGCGCTGTCCGGGTCGCCGCCCCACGCGTCCCACAGCGGCGAGTACCCTAGCTGGAAGTGCTCGACGGGGATGCCGCGGCGGCGCAGTTCGGCGGTCGAGTCGTGGTTGATGTCCACCGCGCCGGCCAGCCCCGGCAGCAGGGCCGCGCTGCGCTCGAAGGTCGCCGTGCCCGGATGTTCGACGCAGAAGGCGATGGTGCGGCGGCGCTGCTCCTCGGTCGGCTGGTCGGCCTCCGGGGTCACCACGAAGTACTCGTGCGGCACCACGACGTAGACCGTGTCGGCGTCCGCGTCCGGGTAGCGCCCGGTCGCGGTGGTCGCGTGGAACCCGGCCCGCCGCACCGAATCGGCGACCACCTCCAGCAGCTCCGCCATGAACCCGGAGCCGCCGGTCGCGGACACGAAGCAGAGCTGCGCGGTCATGAAGTCCGCCGCCGCACGGCCCGCAGCGGCGCGGTGACCCGCCAGCTCACCGTCGCCCGCGTCGCGTCCAGTTCCCGCGCCAGCTCGGCGGCCCGCTGCTCGGCGGCGAGCGTGCCGCTGTCGGTGAGCGGCGCTTCGGCCTGCGCCGCGCCGGACAGCTGCAGCTCGGCGTCCAGCAGCCGGAGCCGCAGCCGGTCGCGTTCGCCGCGGGTCCCGGCCAGCTCGGCGCGCAGCGAATCCCGTTCGGCGCGGGCGACCAGCACGTCCCGCGCCAGCGCGTCGGCCTGCTCCGCGCGTTCGGCGACGCCGGCCAGCTTCTCGACCTGCTTCACCAGCTGGTCGCGGTGCCTGGTCAGCTCGCGGATCTGCAGTTCGGACTCGCGCAGCTCGGTGCGCAACCGCTCGCGCTCCTCGGTGAACGCGACCCGCTCGGCCCGCAACCGGGTCAGCTCGGCGCGCACCGCGCCGGGAAGCTCGTCGGTCATCCCCGCTCCTTCACCAGTTCGGTGAGCACGTCGGCGTACTCGGCGGCGTAGCCGGCCGGGTCCAGCCAGCCGTGCAGCTTCTCGTAGGCGTTCGCGGCGATCGCGCGCCGCCGGTCCGCCGGGGTGTCGAGGGCACGCAGCAACGCGACGGTGAGCGCGTCCGCGTCGTTGGGCTCGAACAGCCAGCCGCTGTGCCCGTCGGCGATCATCTCCCGCGCGCCGAACACGTCGCTGGCGACGACCGGCAGACCGCAACACACGGCCTCCAGGATCGAGCGCGGCAGCGACTCCACGTCAGAGCTGTTCACGAACAGGTCCGCGGCCTCGAACCACGGCGCCGGGTCGCGCTGGATCGGCACCAGGTCGACCCAGTCCCGCAGCCCGGTCCGCTCGGTGAACTCGGCCAGCGCCAGCCCGTACGGCGACGGGTGGTGGCCGACGATGCTCAGCCGGATCCCCGGGTGCGCGCGGCGGACCCGGTCCATGGCGCTGATCAGCAGGCCCTGTCCCTTGCGCGGTTCCAGCACGCCGACGTTGAGCAGCAGCGTGGTGTCCTCGGGGATGCCGAGTTTCCGCCGCGCCGCGCGACGGTCGCGTTCGGACACCTGGCCGCCGTAGGTGACCATCGGCGTGCCGTAGCGGATCGTGCGGCAGCGCGCCGGGGTCGAGAACGGCAGGAACATCTCGCGCGTGGCGTCGGCGACGAACAGCAGCCGGTCCGCCTCGCGCAGCGTGCTCACCCAGCGCTCGCGCACCGGCGGCAGCAGGCCCGCCGGACCCCAGTTCTGGTACGAGAAATCGTTCAGGTCGAAGCTCTCGTGCAGCACCCACGCGGTCGGCAGGCCGGCGCGGATCGCCGCGTCCGCGCCGGGGAACGCGCCGAGCGTGTTGACCAGCGCGACCGAGGCGTCGGTGCCGCGCGCGAACTGGGCGAGCTCGGCGATGTGCCCTTCGTAGGAGGCGACGTCGTGCACGCGGTACGGCGAGGTGAGGTGCACGTCGATGCCGTGCGCTTCGCAGTCCGCGCGCAGTTCGCCGTCGAGCTGGGTGACGACTGTGATGCGCCAGCCGTGCCGGGTCGCGAGCCGGTCCAGCAGCTCCTGCAACCACAACTGCCCGCCGCCGACCGCGAGGCTGTGCGTGAACACCAGCACGTGGCGCGGATCCGTGCCGCCACGCGGCCGCGCCAGCGCCTTCCGCGTGCGGTCGGCGAGCCGGGCGGCCAGCGCGACGTCGGAGTCCTCGGCCGCCGGGTTGGACAGCACGACCTCGCGCGCCTCGGAGGTCCACTCGCCGGACAGCTCGCCGCGGACGCGGATCCGCACCGACAGGGCACGGTCCTCGCCCGCCGGCAGGTCGATGGGCACGCGCGCCTCGAACCCGCTGACCCCGGCGTCCGGGAAGTCCGGCAGGTGGTCGGCCACGTCCGGCCGCGGCAGGCGGGTGCGGGCGCGAACCGGCTCACCGCCGTCGACCAGGACCTCGACCAGCGACGGCGCACGCGAGTCGAGCAGCACCCAGCCACGCACGAACACCACGTCGCCCTGCGGGTTGTCGCCGTGCTTCGGGGTGTCGATCTCGTACAGCCGCAGCGGTTCCTCGTCGCCGAAGCGGCCGACCTCGACCACGGCGCCGGTCAGCGCGTCGCCGTTCGCGGCGCGGACCACGACCTCGTGCCTGCCGGTCGGCACCGGGTCCGGGGTGCGGATCAGCAGACCGGTCGTGCCCGGCGGTTCGGTCCCAGTGTCGTGGCGCCGCACCTCCGCCTCGGACCCTCCGATGTGGACGGTCACGGTCTCGCCCGCGGTGACCCAGCCGCGCAGCTCGAACAGGTGCCCCACCGGCCGTCCCGGCCGCACCAACCCGGCCGCTGTGTTCATCGTCCCGCCTTCAACGTCTCTTCGGCGTCCTTGACCAGGATCAGCACGTCCTGGTGGCCGTCCCAGCCCGCCTCGACGTACCCGGCGAGGCGCAGCCGCGGGGTGAGGACGTGCCCGGTCACCCACTCCGGGGTGCTCAGCGAGATGCCGTACCCGGGCTGGCCGGGGTAGTCGGCGTAGCCGAACCCGTGGTCACGGTAGTCCGCCAGCACCCGGGCGTGGTCCGCGGCCGTCAGGCCGTACTCGCCGCCGTTGGCCATCCGCCACGCGACGCGGCGGCCGTGCGTGGTGACCACCGCGATCCCGCCCGGCGCGAGCGCGCGCTCGAAGTAGCCGAGCAGCGCGTCCCACGCCGCGATGTCGAGGTGGGTCAGCACCGAGCCGGACCAGATCAGGTCGATGTCGCTGACCTGCGGGATCTCCTCGATGCGCACCGACGCGGGCAGCCCGGTCGCGCCGAAGAACCGCACGCAATGCTCGACGCCGTCCAGTTCGATGTCGGAGGCGACGAGTTCGGCGTCCGGGAAGGCGGCCCGGAACGTGCGCAGCACCCGGCCGTAGCCGCAGCCGAAGTCGAGCACCCGCCGCGGCGCGGGCCGTCCGGCGGCCTGCAGCCCGTGCAGGCACGCCCGCAGCGCCTGCCCGGCCACCGCGAAGTAGTGCTCGGTGTTGCCGCGGAACATCGAGTCGCCGGACGCGATGATCCGGTCCACGCGGGCCATCGTGCGGGCGACCTGCGCGTCCAGTTCGGTCGTGGCCGGGGTGTGCCGCGTGGTCTCCTCGGCGAGACGGCGGCGCCAGGCCAGGCGCATCGCGTCCCGCTCGTGGTCCAGACCGGGGCCGGAGGTGACGCCGCAGCGCCGGATCGCCTGGAACTCCGCCTCCCGCTCGGCGGCCGCGTCGACGAACGCCGTCGGACGCTCGAGCAGGACGCCGAGCCACGCCGCCAGGTCCCGCACCGTCGTGCCGGGCGCGGCGCCCGCCCAGCCGGCCCGGGCGAGTTCGTCGGCGAGCAGCAGCAGGCCCCGGTCGATCACCTCGTCGGCGGTCGTCCCGGCGCGCTCCCACTCCAGGTCGATCGCCTGCGGCGGGTCTCCGGCCAGCACGTTCGACGGGATCAGATCCCACGACGGGTTCGCCCGCACCAGATCCGCCCACGCGGTCAGCAGCTCCGCGGCCCGCCACGGCTGCTCGGTCAGCACCTCGGGCAGCGTCGGGGCGTCGACCACGACGTCCGTCCACTCGCGCACCGCGACCGAACCGGGTTCCTGCGGCAGCAGGGGAGTGCGGCGAATCTCGTCACCGACCACGTCCGCCCGGGTGCACCAGCGGGCCGCGCGGTCGGTGTTGAAGTAGGTGGCGAGCAGGTCGTCCGGCCAGAGCCGGGCGGCGGGTTCGCCCGCCGAGGCGAGGAACAGCAGGCCGTCCACGGTGTCCAGGCCGAGACCGCCCTCGACCATCTCGGCCCAGCGCTCGTCACGGCCGGACAGCTCCACCGCGAGCCGCGGGTGCCGGTCGAGCAGTTCGGCCGTGATGACGGCGCGGGTGATCCGGTGACCGGGGAGGCAGCCGAGGACCTTGTGGACGGTCAGCCCGGCCTCGGCCAGCCGCCGTTCCCAGTGGCGGCGCGACTGCCCGCCCGGCCTGCCAACGCCCAGCCGGTTCGGCACCGCGAGGCACAGCACCCCGCCGGGCTTCAACCGGTCCGCGTGCTCGACGTCGGACGCGACGACCAGGTCGTACCGCTCGCCGGGGACCTCGTCCAGCACGCGCACCCCGGGCAGGTCGGCGGTGCGGGCCCGGACGGCCTCCGCGTGGACCGCCCCGACGGCGTCGACCCGCGCCACCTGCTCGCCGAGGTACCGCGTCACCGCGCCGTGCCCCGCGCCCACTTCGAGCACGTGCGCGTCCGGCGGCAACCGGAGCGCCCGCAACGCGTTGGCCCGGCCGTGGTCGAGCTGGTCCCGCTCGCCCGGCGCGAGTGCCGCGAAGTGCAGCTCGTCGGACAGCGCGGAGTGGTCGGCGGCGTTGCGGATGATCTCGGCGACCAGGTCGCTCACGATCAGCCCACCGGATAGGGCAGCAACATCGAGCGGACGGTCCGCTGGTAGGCGCCCGACAACGCGGCCTCGTCGGCCAGGTCGCCCTGCGTCACGTTGACGCGGATCAGGTTCTCGCCCGACACCCAGGTGGCGCGGTACACGATCGGCGAGGCGACGAGCTTGTGGAACACCACCTGCGGCGGGATGTTCGGCAGCTGGTCACTGATGAGCACCAGGCCGTTGCGCACGTAGTACTGGCGCAGCTGGCCGGCGAGCGCGGTCGCGGTGGCGGAGCTGTCCAGCGGGATGACCGTCACCGAAATCTTCTCGTTGCCCGGGCCGCTGGCGTCCGGCTGGCGCTGCGAACCGCGCCAGGCGACCTCCTGCACCGAGCGGCTGCTCAGCAGCGTGGCCTCGCCCTCGTCCATGATGCCGAGGTCGACCAGCCTGCTGACCGGCAGCAGACCGCTCTGACCGTCCGCGGTGCCCTCGGTCGGCGGGATCTTGTCCAGCAGCGCCTGGTTGGGCGAGTTGCTCGCGGCGCTCGAAGTGGGCGGCGCCTGTGTGGTTGTCGGGCCGGCCTGGTTGTCGTCACCGCCGGACGTGGTCAGGAAGATCGTCAGGCCCGCGGCGACCAGCACCACGACGACCGCGACGGAGATCCAGACGGCCTTGCCCTTGCCCTTGGCGGGCTTGTCGTCGAAGGCCTCCGGTCCCTGCGCGACCGGGCTGATCGGCGGGAAGTCCGAGCCACCCCACGGCGGGCTCGCGTCGGATTCCGGCGCGTTCCACGGCTGCTGCACCGGCTGCGGACCGGACTGGGGGAACCCGGCGGGCGGGGAGGCCGGGAAGCCCGCGGGCGGCGACTGCGGCGCGGGCGGGTTGGCGACGTACTGGGTGCGCTCCGGGTCCACCGGCGGCCTGGCCTGCCAGTTCGGCGAGACGGCCTGCGTCGGTTCTGCGGAGAAGTTCTGCGGCTGCTGCTGGGGCGGCTGCGGCGTGCCCTGCGGCGGGCTGATCGGCGCGATCACCTGCGTCGAATCCGCGGAGTTGTCCTGCTGCTGCGGCGTCGGCTGTTGCTGGGGCGCCTGCTGCTGCGGCTGGGCCGCGCTGTCGCTGTAGGACACCGCGGACGAGAGCACCTGGTCCCGGCGGACGCGGTAGTCGTCCGCGGAGAGACGTCCCGAGGCAAGCTCTTCGTCCAGCTTGCGCAACTCCTCCTGCCAGGACACCCGGTAGCCCCCTAATCTGCTCTGGACGAGGCGGAACGCGTCCGCCGGATAGCGCTACGGTGACGACGCACATTGTGCACGCCTACCCTGCTCATCGCCGGTGAGGGTCATTTCGTGACCTTGTTCTGGTTAGGGTGTGACGGAGGAGGGGGCGAAATGGCGGCACGCTGGCCCGCCGTGGCCGCGGTCGCCGGGGGAACCGCGCTCATCGGCCTGCACGGCTGGTCCTACGGCAACTGGATCAACGACGACGCGGCGATCACTTTCGCGTACGCGCGCGACCTGGTCGACGGCGCGGGGCCGGTGCTCCAGCCGGGTGCGGAACCGGTCGAGGGGTTTTCGAACCCGGCCTGGCTCGTCCTGCTGGTGCTGGGGAAGGTGCTGCGCCTGTTCGACACCGGCGCGATCTTCGGCGTGCCCGACTACGTCCTGTTCCCGAAGATGCTCGGATTGCTGTGCTGCGCCGGTGTTCTCGCCGCGTGCCACTTCGCGGTGAGTCGCGTCACGCGGTGGGCGTGGCTGGTGACGTTGTTCGCGGGCGGGTTGCTGGCCGCGATCCCGTCGTTCGTGATCTGGTCGCTGTCCGGTTTGGAGAACCCGCTGTACGCGCTGGCGGTGGCGTGGCTGGCGGCCCTGTTGTTCCACGCGGTGGCGGACGGGCGGGTGGCCGGCGTCCGGGTCGGGCTGGCCGCCGGTCTGCTGGCCGTGCTGGCGGCTCTGACCAGGCCGGACGGTGCGATCTTCGTGGTGGCCTACCCGGTGGTGGCGCTGGTGTTCGCGCGGCGGTGGCGGGCGTTGCTTCCGACGGGGGTGTCGGTGCTGGCGTTCGCGGTGCCGTACGGCGCGTACCTGCTGTGGCGGCACGCGGAGTTCGGCCGGTGGGTGCCGAACACGGCGGTGGCGAAGAACCAGCAGCCGCCGTCGTGGTCGAACGCCGGGCGGGTGGTGGAGCCGGTGGAGTATCTCGGCTGGCCGGTGGTGCTGGCCGGGCTGGTGACCGTGGGGTTGGCGTTCTGGCTGGTCCCGGCGTTGCGGCGGCCGTTGGTGGCGTGGCTGGTGCCGCTGGTGCTCGCGCTGGCGGCGTACTGCGTGCTCAACCCGGAGCCGGGCGGCGAGTTCCGGTTCGCGACTCCGTTGTGGACGATGGCGGCGCTGGTCGCGGCGCTGGCGGTGGTCGAGGTGATGCGGGCGCTGTCGGTGCGCTGGCGGGCGGTGCTGGCGGTCGTGCTGGTGGCCGCGGCGGTGCCGAGCGCGCCCGCGCTGGCCGACTCGGGCCGCGGGTTCGCGAGCGGTCCGGTGGTGCCGTTGTGCCAGATCGCGGAGCGGTACGGGCGGTTGTTCAACGGGTACGCGGACACGATCGGCCTGCGGGAGGGGTCGGTGCTGTTGCCCGATGTCGGCGGGACGGCGCTGACCAGTCGGTTGCGGGTGGTGGACTCGGTGGGGCTGGCGGACGCGCACATCGCGGACCTGGTGTCCACGGGGGACTTCCGGGGGTTGCGGGACTACGTGTTCGACGAGGTCAAGCCGACGTTCATCCACACGCACGTGCCGTGGACCGACCTGACGGGGCTGACGTCGGACGGGCGCCTTGCGGTCGAGTACGCGGCGGTGGTGCTCGACCGGACGGGCAAGAACGGCGACTGGGTGCGGCTGGACGCGCTCGACGGCGACGACCTGGTGAACTTGCGGGCGTACGCGCGGGTGACCGTGCCGCGAGTGGAGGCTTCGCGCGCGGCGTCGGTGACCGGGCGGTGTGGTGACGTGCTGCGGCCCGGTCAGGTGCCCTAGTTCGGCGGGAGTGCCGTGGCCAGGGAGGTCTTGGTCTGGGCGAGGCGTTCGGTCAGCGAGTTCGGGTCGCCGTCGAGGCCCTGGGACACCCAGATGGCGACGGCGTAGCTGCCCGAGGTGTACCACGTGCCGCTCATCTGGCCTGCCGAGTTGCTGCCGGTGACGGCCTTCGCGTCGGTCGACCCGGACGGGACGGTCTGCAGGCCGGCGGTGAGGGAGTGCTCGTAGAGGCCGCGGGTGATCGAGGCCGCGGCGGTGGGCGAGCTGGCGGGGACGACCAGGACGAGGTAGCCCTGCGGGCCCTGGGAGGAGCCGCGGAAGATGACCTGGTTGGCGCCGTTGTCCTTGAAGAGCTGGCCTTCCTCGCGGGAGTACAGCTTGAGGTCGATGCCCTGCTCGACGGTCAGGGTGCCGTTGTTGGTGCTCGGGGTGCCCGGCAGGGTCGGCAACCGCGCCTCGACGGCCTCCGGGGAGTTGACGGCGGAGGTGGTCGGCCCGGCGGTCGTGGTGGTGTTGTTGTCGCGCAGGAACCACACGCCGGCCGCGACCATCGCGACCACGACGACGACGCCGAGGGTGATGAACAACCAGGTCGGCTTGCGCTTCGGCGGGGCCTGCAAGACGGGCGCGGCGTCGAAGGGAAGCTGTTGGCCGGGCCCATGCAGGGGCGGCGGCGGGGTCATGCTGGGCAACGGCCGGGCAGGCGGAGGCACCGGATTCGTGACGACCGTCGGAGCGTCCTCGATGGAGGGAAAGCGCATCGAGTCGGTGGCCCGCTCGTCGGCCGGGCTGGGGGCGCTCGTGGGCTTCTTGGTGGCGAGCAGCTGCGCGGAGATGCTCTGAGTGGGCCCTTCCTCCGTGGCGAGCGCACTCCCGACGGGAGCCTCCCCACCCTGCTGCTGGCTCTGGCCGCCTTGCGGCTGCCCAGCCTGCGGGTGACTCTGCCCTTGGCCACCCTGCTGCTGGCCGGCCGGTGGCTGCCCGGCCTGAGGCTGGCTGTGCGGCTGACCGCCCAGTTGCCCACCGTGCTGCTGGCTCTGCGGCTGGCTGCCCTGTGGTGTGCCGCTCTGCGGCTGGCTGCCCTGCTGCTGGCCAGCCTGTGGCTGGTCGCTGTGTGGCTGCCCCTGGCCGGCCTGCGGCTGCCCGGCTTCGGGCTGCGGCTGGGCCCCTGGCTCAGCCTGGCCACCCTGAACCTGCCCGACCTGCCCCGCCTCGACCTGACCCGGACCAGCCTGCGGCTGCCCCGCCGGAGTCTGCCCCGTCGCGCCGGTCTGAACCTGCCCGTACACGTCCTGCGGCTGCCCGACCTGCGGCTGAACCCCCGCCTGCGGCTGGCTCTGCGGCTGCCCAACCGGCGGCTGGCCCGCCTGCGGCTGCCCCGGCACGCCCGGCCCCTGCGGCACCCCGCCCACCGGCTGATGCCCGTACTCGCCCGGCGGAACCTGCCCCTGCGGCGCGAAACCCTGCGGCACCGCGCCCCCCGGCACCGCGCCCCCCGGCACCGCGCCCTGCGGCGCGCCCTCCTGCTGCCACCCTTGGGGCGCCTGCGCCCACGGCGCCTCCCCCGGCTGCGGAGCGAACCCCGGACCGGCCGGATTCGCACTCTGCCACTGAGGCGCCCCGTCAACCCGCCCCCGCGGCGAAGCCACCGACGCCGGCGCCACATTGCCCGACGCGGCGGCGAGCAGCTCGTCCCGCATCTTGCGGTGCTGGTGCTGGGTGATGGTCCCGTTGGCGAGCTCGGCGTCCAAACGGCGCAGCTCGTCCTGCCAACTCATCCCGGGGCTCCTCGGTCAACTTGCGCACGGTGGACGTCACCGAGAAGATAGCGCGATCACCGGTTCGATGGGTGCGGATGTGTCCGATCCGCCCGCCTACCCCGCCGGCAGCAGCGGCTCCACCTTCTCGGCGAAGGCCTGCGCGTTCGGACAGCCCTGAGCGTCTTCACTGGCCCGCGCCATGGTCGCCAACACCAGGGCGAGGGCGTGTTCTCCGACCCCCACCGCGACAGCACAGCCGCCGGTGGGAATGTCGGCCTGCAGGGCGTCGCGACCGTTGATCGAGATCTCCCGCGCCCCCGTGTTGTCCACGGCGAATCCGCTCAGCCCTTGCGTGGAGTCGAGCGCCAGACTGTAGGTGATGAATTCCGGTTTCGACGCTGTGCACTGGTTGCGCGCGCTCTTGTTCTCGCCGGGGTTGAATCCCTGACCCGCGTTGAGCTGGTCCAGTAGTTGACAGGCGTTGAGCCCGGCGAACACGTCGGCGCTGGCAGTAGCGGTCGCGCCGGCGGCCGGCGCGGCCGTGCCGGCAACCGTGTCGGTGCAGGCAGTTGCCAAAGCCACCCCCGTCAAGGCGGCCAAGAGACCACTAAAACGCGCACCCCAGGGCATCATTGCTGATCGAAAATGGGATCCCATACTGCTGGACCTACCGAACCTTCGGCAGCAATGGCTCGACCCTTTCCGCGAGCGTTCTGGCGTTCGGGCAGGCCTGTGGGTCGTCGGTGGTGCTCGACATGTTCACAGTGACCAGCGCCCGCGCATGTTGCGTGACCTCGATGGCGATCGCGCAGCCACCGCCCAGGATGGGCGCCTGCATGGCGTTGCGTCCGTTGATCGAGGTGGTCTGCACTCCGGTGTTCGCTTCGGCGAATTCGCTCAAGCCTTGAGATGGATCAAGGGCAAGTCCGTACGAGCCGAACTCGGGCTTGAGGATGCCGCACTCGTTGCGACGCGTCTTGTTCTCGCCGGGGTTGAAACCCTCACCGGCGTAAAGCTGATCCAGGATCTGACACGCGTTGAGGCCGGCGAACACATCCGCGCTGCTCGTAGCAGGCGCGCTGGACGCCGGAGTCGCAGTGCCGGTCACGGTACTGGTGCACCCAACTGCTGCGAGCGCTGAGCACGCCACACCGGCGAGCCCCAGCGCGACACGAAACTTCACGCTCACCGTGACCCCTGGTCCTTGAACTTGCTGAGAGCCTGCGTAGCCGCGTCGTCGGCGGCGTCGTACTTGCTTATTGCGATCTCGATGGCCTGGGAAAGCGTTGTCAACATTTCTCGTGCGGCTTCGAAGACGCGAACCAGTGACTGGTCGTCGCTGTCCATGGCCTGGAGGAAATGCGCACTGGCCATTCTGGCGTACTCGTCGTTGCCGAATTTCGGCGCTTGCTTGAGCAGGTAGACCCGGCGACCGACGTCGGTCAACTGATCCTGCATTTGGCTCACCGCCTGGCGCAGGTGTGTGCCCGTCTCCTCGTCCACCGCCCAGCGGCCGGCTTGCGCGTCCGCCAGCATGCGCTTCGCGTCGGTGTTCATCGTGTTCAGTTGTTGCTCGCCGCCGAAGACGTTGGCCACCTGGGTCGCCACGTCGCCCGAGTTGTC
Source organism: Amycolatopsis thermoflava N1165 (assembly GCF_000473265.1). Taxonomy (NCBI): domain Bacteria; kingdom Bacillati; phylum Actinomycetota; class Actinomycetes; order Pseudonocardiales; family Pseudonocardiaceae; genus Amycolatopsis; species Amycolatopsis thermoflava. Next base: position 5,748,299 of record NZ_KI421511.1, on the reverse strand, counting down.
GCTCATGAGCCCTCCCTCGCTCGGCCAGCACGATATCGCCCGGGCCGCCCCGCTGCCACAACCAGCGACTACGCCGCCTCCTCCAGGTACGCCGCCGCTTGCAGGGTGAACAGTGACGCGTAGTCGCCGCCCTGGGACATCAGCTCCTCGTGCGTTCCTTCCTCCGCCAGGCGGCCCCGGTCGAGCAGCAGGATCTTCTCCGCCTGCCGCACCGTCGAGAACCGGTGCGAGATGTACAGCGTCGTCCGGCCCTCGGACAGCGCGCGCAGCCTCGCGAACAGATCATGCTCCGCCGCGGCGTCCAGTGCCGATGTCGGCTCGTCCAGGATCAGCACCGGCGCGTCCCGCATGAAGGCCCGCGCCAGCGCGATCTTCTGCCACTCCCCGCCGGACAGCGACACCCCCTGGTCGAACCACCGGCCAAGCGGGCTGTCGAAACCCCGCGGCAGCCGGGAAATCCGCGAACCGACCCCGGCCCGCTCCGCGGCGTCTTCGATGCGTGCCCGGTCGTCCAGTGCGCCCAGCTGCCCGAGCCCGATGTTCTCCGCCGCCGTGCCCTGGTACGTCACGTAGTCCTGGAACATCGCCGAAATCCGGGACCGCAGCTCGTCCGGGTCGAACTCGCGCAGATCCACCCCGTCCAGCAGGATCCGGCCCCCGGTCGGGTCGTAGAGCCGGCACAGCAGCTTGATCAGCGTCGACTTGCCCGCCCCGTTCCGCCCGACGACCGCCACCGTCTCACCGGGCCGGATCTCGAACGACACGTCGTCCAGCGCCTTCTCCCCGGCGCCCGGGTAGCTGAACGACACGTTCTCGAACTCGATGTGCCCCCGCACCGGCTCGGGCAGCGGCTTCGCCACCGCGGGCGCCGTGATCCGCGGTTCGGTCGCCAGGAAGTCGTACAGCGTGTCCAGGTACAGGTTGTTCTCGTACATCCCGGAGAACCCGCTGAACAACCCCTGCACCGACGTCTGCACCGCCGCCGCGGCCGCCGTGTACAACGCGAGGTCCCCGATCGTCAGCCGCCCGGCCACCGCCTCCAGCGCGATGTACAGCGCGATCCCGGATCCGGCCAATGTGGACAACAGGCTCCACGCCGTTCCCACGAAGTTGCGCCGCGTCGTCAGCTTCCGCTCACGCGCGTAGTAGTTCTGCCCGAGCCGCCGGAACCGGTCCACCAGGTACGGCCCGAGCCCGAACAGCTTGGTCTCCTTGGCGTACGTGTCGGTGGTGACCAGCGAGTTCAGGTAGTCCATCCGCCGCCGGATCGGCGACATCCACAGCGTCAGCATGAACGCCCGCGCCCCGTACTTCGACTGCGAGATGAACGCCGGAACGGGCGCGGCCAGCGCGACCACCGCCAGCAGCGGGCTCACCGACACCAGCAGCACCACCATGCTCCCGAACGTGATCGACGTCCGGACCAGCCCGAGCGCCGAGGTCAGCATCGACACCGGCCGCTGTGGCGCCTCCTGCGACGCCTGCCGCAGCTGGTCGTAGGACTCCGAGTCCTCGAAGAACCGCAGGTCCAGCTTGCTCGCGTGGTCCATCACGCGGTGCCGGATGCTCAACGTCATCCGCTCCTGCAGCAACTGCTGCGCCGCGTTCGTCAACGCGGTGCTGATCGCCGTCGCCGTGAACACGCCGAACTCCAGCGCGGCCAGCTCGACGATCCGCGTGGTCGTCCCGTGCCCCTGCACCGCCGCCACCACGGCGTCCAGCAGCAGCTTCGCCACGTACGCGGTCAGCGTCGGCATCAGGCCGCTCACCACAGTGGACAGTGCGATCAGGACGGTCATCACCGGGCTCGCCTGCCAGGCCAATCCGATCACGCGCGGCAGCCCACGCACCGTCCCGCTCGCGGACTGGCGGAGCCGGGTCAGGCGCGACCGCAGGTCCGTCGGCTCGTCCCGCACCGCGTCCGGGATGTCGACCGGACCGGTCAGCCCGCTCTGCGCGACCGAGCTGCTGGCCTTCCGCAGCATCCGGCGCACCCCGATCGGTGCCCCGCCCCCGTGCATCATGCGCTCACCGCCCCGTGCAGGAACACGTCGATCAGCTCCGCCGTGGACAACCCCGCCTGGTCGTCGCGACGGCGCGAGAACAGCAGCGACATGAAGACCCCGGCCAGCTGTTCGGCGGGCAGCCGCAACCGGTCTTCTGGCGTGAACAGCTCCGTGATGGCCTCGCGCATCGCGGTGAACGATTCCGCGCGCGAGCCCTTCCGCGGCTCGCCGCGCTTGAGCCTGCCGGAGGAGTGCAACGCGCCCATCAACGCGCCCATCCGCTCCAGGTGCGCCGACAACGCCTCCGCGGCTTCGGTGAGCCGGTCCGCCAGCGGCTGGTCGAGCGGGATCTCGGCGACCACCGCCAGCGCGCTGTCCGGTTTGAGCGCTTCGGCGACACAGGCGTCGAGCAGTTCGTCCTTGTCCTTGAAGGCGCGGAAGATCGTGCCTTCGCCGATGCCGGCGGCGCGCGCGATCTGGGCGGTGGTCACGGCGGCACCGTGCTCGACGACCAGCGGCAGCACGGCCTGCACGATCATCCGGCGCCGGTCTTCGGCGCTCATGCCGGGCGCCCGGCGGCGGGGAGGAGCGGTCATGGGACCAGTGTGCGGAGTGAGCGCTCACTCCGTCAAGCGGGTAGAAGAACGGGGCCGCGCCGGAACGCGGCCCCGAACCGTCAGTACGTGATCGCCATGGCCGGATCGGCCAGCAGCGCGCCGACGTCGGCGAGGAACTGCGAGCCCTGCTGCCCGTCGACCAGCCGGTGGTCGAAGCTCAGCGACAGCTGCAGCACCTTCCGCACGGCGAGCTGCCCGTCCACCACCCACGGCGCGTCCTTGATCGCGCCGAAGGCCAGGATCGCGGCCTCGCCCGGGTTGATGATCGGCGTGCCGGTGTCCACCCCGAACACCCCGACGTTGGTGATCGTGATCGTCCCGTTGACCATGTCCGCGGGCGGGGTCTTGCCTTCGCGCGCGGTCGTGGTCAGCTGGTCCAGCGCCCGCGCCAGCTCGGGCAGCGACATCGCGTCCGCGTCCCGGATCTTCGGCACCACGAGCCCGCGGGGCGTCGCCGCGGCGATGCCCAGGTGCACGTAGTCCTTGTAGACGATCTCGCCCGCCGCCTCGTCCCAGGTGGCGTTGACGTCCGGCGTCCGCTTCACCGCCATGCACACGGCCTTGGCCGCGAAGGCCAGCGGGGTCAGCTTCACCCCGGCGAAGTCCGGGTGCTTCTTCAGCCGCTCACGCAGCTCCATCATCGGCGTGACGTCGATGGTGAGGAACTCCGTGACGTGCGGCGCGGTGAACGCGCTGGACACCATCGCCTGCGCGGTCGCCTTGCGGACGCCCTTGACCGGCACCCGACGCTCACGCGACCCGGCCACCGGCGCGGGAGCAGCGGGAGCAGCCGGACGGGCCGCCCGCTCGACGTCCTCGCGCGTGATGATCCCGCCGTCCGCCGACCCGGTCAGGGTCGACAGGTCGACACCGAGGTCCTTGGCGAGCTTGCGCACCGGCGGCTTGGCCAGCGGCACGTAGCCACCCCGCGCCGCCGCGGGCGCCGGCGCCGGAGCAGCCGGTGCGGCGGGAGGAGCAGCAGGCGGTGCGGCGGACGGAGCGGCCCGACGCGGTCGTCGCCGCGCCTCGGTCGTCTTCGAGCCGTAGCCGACCAGCGGCTTCATCTCCTCCTCGGCCGCGGCAGGCGCCGGCGCGGACGAGCCGTTCACCGCCTGGGCCGGAGACGCCGACGACCCGGCCGGGTCGACGTCGACGGTCAGCAGCGGCGCCCCGACCTCGACGGTCGCGCCGGGCTCGGCCAGCACCTCGGTGATCACGCCTGCCCACGGGATGGGCAGCTCGACGGCGGCCTTCGCGGTCTCCACCTCGACGACGATCTGGTTGACCGTCACCTCGTCGCCGGGCTGCACCCGGACGTTCAGGATCTCGGCTTCGGTCAGGCCTTCGGCGGTGTCGGCGAGCAGGAACTGCTTGTACTCGGGCACCCCGCCTCACCAGCCCATCGCGCGGTCGACGGTGTGCAGCACCCGGTCCAGGTCGGGGAGGAAGTGCTCCTCGAGTTTGGACGGCGGGTACGGGGTGTCGAACCCGGTGGCGCGCAGCACCGGCGCCTCCAGCGAGTAGAAGCACTCCTGCTGCACGCGCGCGGCGATCTCCGAGGTGATCGACGACTCCGACGACGCCTCGCTGACCGCGACCAGCCGCCCGGTGCGGCGCACCGACTCGAACACCGGCGCCAGGTCGAGCGGCGAGATCGTGCGGAGGTCGATGACCTCCAGCGACCGGCCCTCTTCCGCCGCGGCCTCGGCCGCGTCCAGACACACCTTCACCGACGGCCCGTAGGCGACCAGCGTGCAGTCGGTGCCCTGGCGCACCACCCGCGAGGCGAACAGCGGCCCCGGCGGCGTCGTGGTGTCCACTTCGGACTTGAGCTGCCCGTTGTGGTAGAGCCGCTTCGGCTCGAAGAACAGCACCGGGTCGTCGCAGTCGATGGCCTGCTGGATCATCCAGTACGCGTCGGCCGGGTTGGAGCACGACACGACCTTCAGCCCGGGGATGTGCGCGAACAGCGACTCCGGCGACTCGGAGTGGTGCTCGACCGCCCCGATCCCGCCGCCGAAGGGCACCCGCACGACCACCGGGACCTTGACCTTGCCCTGCGTCCGGTAGTGCAGCTTCGCCAGTTGCGAAGAGATCTGGTCGAAGCCGGGGAAGATGAAGCCCTCGAACTGGATCTCGCACACCGGCCGGAACCCGCGCACGGCGAGGCCGACCGCGGTGCCGATGATGCCGGACTCGGCCAGCGGCGTGTCCAGCACGCGCTGCTCGCCGAAGTCCTTCTGCAGCCCGTCGGTGATGCGGAAGACGCCGCCGAGCTTGCCGACGTCCTCACCGAGGACGATGACCTTGTCGTCGGCCTCCATCGCGGCACGCAGGCCCAGGTTCAGGGCCTTCCCGATGGTCAGCTTCTGCATCGCGGGCACGGCACCGTCCACAGGGGACTTGACGGGGGCGGCCATCAGCGCTCACCCGCTTCCACGAAACCGGCGAGGTAGGACAGGTACTCGTCGCGCTGGGCGTCGAGCACCGGCGACGGTTCGGCGTAGACGTTGGCGAACACGCGTTCCGGCGGCGGTTCGGGCATGTTGAAGCAGAACTCGCGCAGGTCGGCGGCGAACGCGTCGGCCTCGGCCTGGATCTGGTCGAACCACGCCTGGTCGGCGAACCCGCTGCGCGCCAGGTGCACCCGCACACGCTCGATGGGGTCCTTGTGCTTCCACACCTCGAGCTCGTCGGAGAGCCGGTAGCGGGTCGGGTCGTCGGTGGTGGTGTGGGCGTCCATCCGGTAGGTGAACGCCTCGATCAGCACCGGGCCGTTGCCGTGGCGGCACTCTTCGAGCGCCCACCGGGTCACCGCGAGGCAGGCCAGCACGTCGTTGCCGTCGACGCGGATGCCGGGGAACCCGTACCCGCGGGCGCGCTGGTAGAGCGGCAGGCGGGACTGGCGTTCGGTCGGCTCGGAGATCGCCCACTGGTTGTTCTGGCAGAAGAACACCAGCGGCGCGTCGTACACCGCGGCCCACACGAAACCCTCGTGCACGTCGCCCTGCGAGGTGGCGCCGTCGCCGAAGTAGACGATGGTGGCTTCGCCGTCGTCGTCGCCGACCTTGCCCTCGAACTTCTGGCCCATCGCGTAGCCGGCGGCGTTGAGGACCTGGTTGCCGATCACGATGGTGTACGGGTGGAAGCCGTGGGCCTGGAAGTCCCAGCCACCGTGGTCGGTGCACCGGAAGATGCCCAGCAGTTCCTTGAAGTCGACGCCGCGGGTGTAGGCCACGCCGTGTTCCCGGTAGCTCGGGAAGGCCATGTCCTGCGGTTTGAGCGCGCGGCCGGAGCCGACCTGCGCGGCTTCCTGGCCCAGCAGCGGGACCCAGATGCCGAGCTGGCCCTGGCGCTGCATCGCGTTGGCTTCCCGGTCGGCCCGGCGGACCAGCACCATGTCGCGGTAGAGCCCGCGCAGCGCTTCCGGGTCGACGTCGGAGATGTAGCGGTCGAACTGCGGCGAAGCGATCCGCTCGCCTTCGGGGGTGAGCAGCTGAGTCACCTCAGCGCCACCTGCGTCCGTGTTTCGCAAACCGGCGATCACCTGCTCCCGCGATGGTTGTGCGGCCTGTGCGGCCGGTCCTTCGCCGGGCTCCGGGTGCGTCCACTGTTCGGGGGACGGCATGCGCGTTCTCCTCGGTGTCCTGCCACGAGGCCGCTTGTGGCGGCCGCTGATGGCTGACCGGCGGCCACCGACGTTTCGGATCCGAAGCGCTCGGCAGCCGTCGGCCGTGACGGCTTACGGGGAACATCCTGACACGAACCAGCCCCGCGAGTGCAGGTCCGCGCCTGATTTGTTGCTGGGAAAGTCCGCCCTGAGCTGCGCAAACGCTCGGAAGCCCGACCGACGACCCACCGATAGTCGGCCGTGGAGGCGCGCGTTCACCTGCCCGGAAGTGACGGACGGGCCACCTCCGTCGCGGAGAACGCTCCGGAGGTGGCCCGTCTCGGTGCTGTGGGTGACCTGCGTCACGCCACCCGGTTACAGGTTGGCCTTGGTGAACTGGTACTGCTGTGCCGCCTGTGAACTGAAGTTGTACTTGAGAGTGGCGAGCCCGAACGGCTTCGTCGGGTCGACCTTGAACAGCGTGCTCGACCGCGGCGGGTTGCGGGTGTCGGCCGGGCCGTACTTGTAGTCGCCGGTGAGACCGTCGAACGACACGGTGCCCAGTTCGCTGGACGCTTTCAGGATGCCGTCGCGGGACAGATCGCCCAGCTCGACCGCCTTCTCCAGCACCGCGGTCATCGCGCGGGCCTGGTTGTAGCCGAAGGCGAAGTAGTAGTCCGGCTCCTGCTGCGGGGCGAAGGCGTTCTTGTCGGCGACCATCTTCGCCATGCCCGGCACGGAGTTGTCGCCCCACTCGGTGCCCTCGGCGACGATCGTGACGTACTGCTGCAGGTACGGCGCGATCGCGGACTTGGCGAACGCCGAGGTGTAGCTCGGCGACTGCCCGTACCACTTGGGCGCGAACCGGGCCTGCGCCGCGGTGCCCCAGATCTTGGCCGCGTCCGTCGGGGTCGCGGTCAGGAACACCATCTGGCAGCCGGCGCCGGCGAGCGCGCCGATCTGCCCGGCGTAGTTCTCCGTGCCCGCCTTGAAGCGCTGCGTGTTCGCCACGGTGAAGCCGTAGCTCTTCGCCGCGAAGTCGATCCCGGCCTGGCCCGCCTCGCCGTAGACGTCGTCCTGGACCATCGTGCAGATCTTCGAGTCCTTGGTGCCGCCGCCTTCGGTGAGGTAGTGGTCCATGGCGTTGATCGCCTGCACCTGGTACGGCCCGCCGACCGGCAGCAGGTTCTCTTCACGCACCCACAGCGCGTCCAGCGAGGCGGGCGCGGCGAGCATCTTGTCCGCGCGCAGCTGCGGCAGCACGGCCAGCGTCGACGGCGTGCCCAGCAGCTGTGTGAACGCGACGACGTCGCCCTTGACCTTGTTGTACTTCTGCACGGCGACGTCCGGCTTGTACTGGGTGTCCTCCTGGACGAGCTGCACCTTGTACTTGCCCGCGATCCCGCCGCGTTCGTTGAGCGCTTGGAACCAGACCTCGTTGCCCGAGGTCAGCGGCTGCCCGATCACCGCGACCGGACCGGACAGCGGGGACAGCACGCCGAGCTTGATCGTCGTGCCGTCGAACCCGGTCGTGGCGCCCGGGTTGCCGGCCTGGCCGCCACCACCGCCTTCGTCGTCGCCCGCGCCGCCGCACGCGGCCAGCACGAGCGTCGCCGCGGCCAGCGCGGCCGCGATCCGCGATCTCTTCATGGACGCCTCCTGAACTAGTAGGAGAAGGGCCAGGCCTTGAAGTAGGTCTTGACGCGCAGCCAGATGCCCGCGAGCCCGCGTGGTTCGAGCACCAGGAACAGCACGATCAGCAACCCGAAGATGGCCTGGTTGAGGGCGAACACACTGATGAACCCCGAATCGCCCACGCTCGTCTGGACGCCGGGAATGACGTCGCTGTAGCGGTCGATCAGGGCGGGCAGCGCGCCGACGAACAGCGCGCCGAGCACCGATCCGAAGATCGTGCCCAGACCGCCCACGATGATCACCGCGATGTACTGGATGGACAGCAGCAGGTTCCACTCGTCGGGGCTCACGAACTGCTGGTAGGACCCGAACAGCGCGCCCGCCATCGAGGCGATCGCGCTGGACACCATGAACGCGCCGATCTTGTACCGGCCCGCCCGCACGCCGATCACCTCGGCGGCCTGGTCGCGGTCGCGCACCGCCTGGAGCGCGCGGCCCGGGCGGGTGCGGGCGAGGTTCTTCACCAGCAGCGCGACGAGCCCGACCAGCGCCCACACCAGCCAGAACCAGCCCTGGTTGCGCGAGTAGCTCTCGCCGAAGATCGTCAGGTCGGCGAAGTTCACCGGCCCGATCGCGACGTCGGCGTTGACCGACGTGCCCGAGTTGCCGCCGGTGAGGTCGTCGAGGTTGCGCCACAGGTGCTCGCCGAGGAACACCAGTCCGAGCGTGACGATCGCCAGGTAGTGGCCGCGCAGCCGCAGCGTGAACGGCCCGATCAGCCCGCCGAGCACGGCCCCGATCCCGGCGGCGGCGAGCAGCCACAGCGGGAACGGCATGCCGAAGTCGCCGCCGACCTTGGCTGTCACGTACGCGCCCGCGCCGATGAAGAACGCGTGCCCGAGCGAGATCTGCCCGCAGTAGCCGGTGAGCAGGTTGAGGCCGATCGCGCCGACCGCGGTGATGCCGGCGTAGATGAGGACGGACAACCAGAAGTCGTCCTGCACCACCGTCGGCAGCACCAGGAACGCCGCGATCATCAGCGCCAGCCCGAACTTCGACATCGGCGAGCCGAACAGGCGCAGGTCCTGGGCGTAGTCCCGGACGAGGTTGCGGTGCGGTTTGGGCATCAGATCCTCCGTACGTCCTTGGTTCCCAGCAGGCCGTACGGCCGGATCAGCAGGATCACGATCATCAGCAGGTAGGGCACGATGATCGACACGTTGTCGCCCGCCCAGGAGAACAGCTGGTCCTGGTAGCCCCGGGTGAGCGCCTCGGCCAGCCCGATCACGATGCCGCCGAGCACCGCGCCGGCCGGCGAGTCGAGGCCGCCGAGAATCATCGCCGGGAACGCCGCGAGCGCGATGAATCCGATCGACGGGGAGAGCCCGCCCGGCCCGGCCGCCATGGTGATCCCGGCGAGCGCCGCCAGCGCCGATGCGATGGCCCACGAGACCGCGTACACCCGGCGTGCGCTGATCCCCTGCGCCAGCGCCGCTTCCGGGTCGAACGCGGTGGCCCGCATCGCCAGGCCGAGCGAGGTGAAGCGGAAGAACAGGAAGAACGCGACGACGACCGCCGCGGTCAGCCCGATCGTCCACAGGTCCCGTACGCCGAAGACGATCCCGCCTGCTTCGACGGTCTGGATGTTCCACGGGTTGGTGACCTGCAGGTTGTCGAAGCCCCAGATCGCGGTGATCAGCGGCTCCAGCACGAACAGCAGGCCGATGGTGATCATGATGACCGCGAACGGCGGCTGCCCGACCATGCGCCGCAACACGATCCGCTCGAACCCGGCGCCGACCAGCGCCGCCGACGCGCACGCCAGCAGGATCGCCACACCGAACGCGATCGCCAGGTTGTTGGCGAAGGTGTACCCGAGGTAGGCGCCGAGCGCGAGCAGCCCGCCCTGCGCGAAGTTGATCACCCCAGTCGACTTGTAGATGACCACGAAACCCAGCGCCACCAGGGCGTAGGTGGACCCGAGGGCGAGCCCGGCGAAGCAGTTCTGCAGGAACGTCGTCACCGGTACATCGCCTCGATCTCGTGCTCGAACCGCAGCTCGATGGCCCGCCGTTTGACCTTCTGCGTCGCGGTCAGCTCGCCGTCCTCGTGGTCGAGTTCCTTGCCGATCAAGGTGACCCGCTTGATCTGCTCGACCTGCGAGAACTCCCGGTTGGTCTCGTCGACCACCTGCTGGACGAGCGCCACCACCTCGGGTTTGGCCGACAGGTCGGCGTAGGTCGTGTACGCGAGGCCGCGCCGGGTCGCCCAGTTGCCGACCGTCTCCGCCTCGATGCCGATCAACGCGGTGAGGTACTTGCGGCGGTCCCCGATCACGATCGCCTCGCGCACGAACGGCGAGACCTTGAGCCGGTTCTCGATCTCCGACGGCGAGATGTTCTTGCCGCCCGCGGTGATGATGATGTCCTTCTTGCGATCGGTGATCCGCAGGAACCCGTCGGCGTCGATCTCGCCGACGTCGCCGGTGTGCAGCCAGCCGTCCGCGTCCACCGCCGCCGCGGTGGCCTCCGGGTTGCGGAAGTAGCCCTGGAAAACCCCGGCCGAGCGGGTGAGGATCTCGCCGTCCTCGGCGATCCGCACCTCCACGCCGGGCAGCGGTTTGCCGACCGCGCCGAGCCGCACGTCGCCGTCCGGGGTGAGTGTGGCCAGCGCGGTGTTCTCGGTCTGCCCGTAGCCCTCGCGCACCGGAACCCCGATGGCCCACAGGTATTCCAGCACCTGCGGCGCGATCGGCGCGGCGCCGGACAACGCGGTGCGGACCCGGACCAGGCCGAGTTTCTCCCGCAGGGCACGGAAAACGAGGAACTCCGCGAGCCACAGGCGGATCCGGTCGCCCGCCGACAGCCGACCGGTCATCCGGCGCGGCGCGATCCGGCGGCCCTGCTTGAGCCAGAACCGGTAGAGACCGCGCTTGAGCCGCGAGGCGTCGGCCATCCGGATCTCGGTGCCCGCCAGCATCTTCTCCCACACCCGCGGCACGCCGAGGAACACGGTCGGCTGCACGTCGCGCAGGTCGTTGAGGAAGGACGGGCCGCCCTCGCCGAAGTTGACCACCGAACCGGCCCACACCGAGTCGATCACCGAGGTGAGCCGCTCGGCGATGTGGCACAGCGGCAGGTAGGACAGCACCTCGTCGTCCGGGCCGCCGCCGAGCGCGTCGATGAACGTGCGCCCGGCCGCGACCAGGTTGGCGTGCGAGATCATCGCGCCCTTGGGCGGTCCGGTGGTGCCGGAGGTGTAGACGAGGATCGCGGTGGCGTCCGGGTCGAGCCGCGACACCGCGTCCTGGTAGTCGCGCAAGGCGTTGTCCCGCGGGCGTTCCAGCTGCTCGAACGTCATCAGGTCGGGCAGCGCCTCCACGCGCACCCCGCGCGGGTCCATCACCACCAGGCTCCGCAGGTCGGGCAGCCTGCCGCGCACCGCGAGCGCCTTGTCCAGCTGCTCCTCGTCCTCGGCGATCAGCACCTTCGCGCCGGAGTGCGACAGCAGATATTCGACCTCGGCCTCCGGCGAGGTCGGGTAGACGCCCATGCTGATCGCACCGATGCCCTGCACGGCCAGGTCGGCGACCACCCACTCCGGCCGGTTCTCGGCGTGGATCGCCACCCGATCGCCCGGCTCCACACCGAGTTCCCGCAGGCCGGCGGCCACATTGGCGACCCGTTCGGCGTAGGCGGACCAGGTCCACTCGCGCCAGCGGCCGCGGTGCTTCTCCCGCATCGCGGTGCGGTCGCCCAGCGTCCGGGCGTGTTCGAGCAGGCGCGCGGGCAGGGTCCGCACGTCCGGGGGAGCGGCCAGTGCCGTGCTCATCGCGCACCGCCCAGGTAGGCCTCGATCACAGCGGGGTGGTTCTGGATCTCCGACGGCTTGCCGGTGGCGATCGCGACGCCGAAGTCCAGCGCGAGCACCCGGTCGGCGAGGTCCATGACCAGGCGCATGTCGTGCTCGACGAGGATCATCGCCAGGCCCAGCTCGCGCCGGACCTCGACCAGGTAACGCGCGGTGTCCTCGGTCTCCTCCAGGTTCATGCCGGCGACCGGCTCGTCCAGCAGCAGCAGCGACGGCTCCATCGCCAGCGCCCGGCCCAGTTCGGCGCGTTTCGCGACGCCGTAGGGGAGCAGCCCGGCCGGCATCCGGCGGTACGGCTCGAGTTCGAGCAGTTCGACGATCTCCTCGACGGCCGCGCGGTGCCGGACCTCCTCGCGCTTCGCGCGGCCCCACCAGAGCATCCCGGTGCCGAAACCGGTGCGCATCAGGTGGTGGCGGCCGAGCATCAGGTTCTCGATGAGCGTGAGGTGCTCGAACAGGCCGAGGTTCTGGAACGTGCGGGCCACGCCCATCGCGGCGATCGCGGCGGGCGCGCGGCCGACCAGCCGTTCGCCGTCGAGCGTGATGGTGCCCTCCTGCGGGCGGTAGACGCCGTTGAGGCAGTTGAAGATCGAGGTCTTTCCCGCGCCGTTCGGGCCGATCACGGCGAACAGCTCGCCGCGGCCGACCTCGAAGCTGACGCCGTCCAGTGCCGTGACCCCGCCGAAGCGCAGGGTCAGGTCGCGGACTTCGAGGATCGGGCGATCGGTGCCGGCTTCGTCCTCCCGGGCGGGTGCGGGGTCGCTGGTGGTCACGCGCTCCATCGCTTCTTCCTCCGGTAGCTCTTGACTTCGGCGAAGCTGCGCCGCTCCTCGTGCTGGGCGGCGCCGAGGTAGAACTCGCGGATGTCCTCGTCGGCGAGGAGGTCGGCGGCGGGGCCGTCCTTGACGACCTTCCCGGTCTCGACGACGTAGCCGGACCCGGCGATCGACAGCGCCATCACGGCGTTCTGCTCGACCAGCAGGACGCTGGTGCCCTGGCCGTTGATCTCGACGATGATGTCCCGCACCTGCTCGACGAGCTTGGGCGCGAGACCGAGCGACGGCTCGTCGAGCAGCAGGAGCTTCGGCGACGCCATGAGCGCGCGGCCGATCGCGAGCATCTGCTGCTCGCCGCCGGAGAGGTAACCGGCGATCGAGCGGCGGCGGTCCTTCAGGACCGGGAACAGGTCCATCACCCTGGCGTAGGACTCGCGGACCTCGGTGCGGGAGCGGCGGGTGTAGGCGCCGGTGCGCAGGTTCTCGTCGACCGTGATCTCGGCGAAGATCCGCCTGCCCTCCATCACCTGCGCGATGCCCTTGCGCACCACGTCGGCGGGGTCGGCGCCGGTGATGTCCTCGTCGCGGAAGCGGACCGTGCCCTTGGTGATCTTGCCGCGGTGTGGCATGAGGAGGCCGGTGATCGCCCGCAGCAGGGTCGTCTTGCCCGCTCCGTTCGCGCCCAGCAGGGTGACGATCGCGCCGTCGGGGACCTCCAGGCTGAGTCCCCGGAGGACCAGCACCACGTCGTCGTACACCACTTCGAGGTTGTTCACCGCCAGCACGGGTGGTGACAAGGCGTGCCCTCCGTTCCTCGTCGAACCGGGCTTTTTGTCCCCAATGTGGGTGATTGAGATCACATTGAATACGGAAGGTGGCTAGCGGTCACGGGTGGCGGCCAATGCGGAGCCGAACTGTGACCTGGCGACGGCTGGCAGAATGGCCCGGGTGGAGCAGACGACCGTGCGTGAAACCGTGCAGCGCCTCTGGGACAGCGAGGTGCTGCCGAGCCTGTCCGGCCTGGTGGAGATCCCCGCCCTGTCGCAGGCCTTCGACCCCGACTGGGCCGCCAACGGGCACCTCGACGCCGCCGTGCGGCACGTGCAGAACTGGATCGCCGGGCGCGGCCTGCCCGGCGCGACGCTCGACGTGGTGCGGCTCGACGGCCGCAGCCCGGTGCTGCTGGTCGACGTCCCGGCGACGCCCGGCGCGGAGGACCGCGGCACCGTCCTGCTCTACGGCCACCTCGACAAGCAGCCCCCGGTCGGCGGCTGGGCGGAGGGGCTCGGCCCGTGGACCCCGGTGGTCCGCGACGGCAGGCTGTACGGCCGCGGCTCGGCCGACGACGGGTACGCCGGCTACGCGGCGACGGCGGCGCTGGAGGCCGTGCACGCGGCCGGCGGCGCCCACGCGCGATCGGTGATCCTGCTGGAGACCGGCGAGGAGTCGGGCAGCCCCGACCTGCCGCGGTACCTGGAGCACCTGTCCGAGCGGCTGGGGCGCGTGAGTTTCGTGGTGTGCCTGGACTCCGGCGGCAACGACTACGAGCGGCTGTGGCTGACGACGAGCCTGCGCGGGATGACCCAGGTGCACGTCACGGTGCGGGTGCTCCAGGCGGCGGCGCACTCGGGGCTGGCCAGCGGCGTGGTGCCGAGCTCGTTCCGCGTGCTGCGGCAGCTGCTGGACCGCATCGAGGACGCCGAGACGGGCGAGATCAAGCTGGCGGAGCTGAACGTCGACATCCCGTCGAACCGCCGCGACGAGGCGGCCGCGACGGTCGCGGTGGCCCCCGGCGCGATCAGCGGTTCGTTCCCGCTGATGCCGGGGATGCGCCCGGTGTCGGACGACGAGCTGGAGCTGCTGCTGAACCAGTCGTGGCGGCCCACGCTGTCGGTGATCGGCGCCGAGGGCTTCCCGGAGCCGGCGAACGCGGGCAACGTCCTGCGCGACCACACGACGCTGGCGCTGAGCTTCCGCCTCCCGCCGACGGCCGACGCGGCGGCGGCGCTGAACGCGGTGGAGAAGGCGCTGACCACGGACGTGCCCTACGGCGCGGTGGTCGAACTGTCCGGAATGGAGGCCGCGAACGGCTGGAACGCGCCCGACCCGTCGCCGTGGCTGGCTTCGGCGCTGGAGCGGGTGAGCGACGAGGTCTTCGGGGCCCCGTGGCGCAGCGTCGGGCTCGGCGGGTCGATCCCGTTCATGGGCCTGCTCGGCGAGAAGTACCCGGAGGCCCAGTTCCTGGTCACGGGCGCGCTGGGCCCCGACTCGAACGCCCACGTCCCCGACGAGTGGCTGCACCTGGCACAGGCGAAGCGGCTCACCGAGGCGGTGGCGCACATGCTGGACGCCCACGCCCGGGGCTGAGCCCGCGGCGCCCTTTTCATTTCCCCCACGGAAATCCCTCCGCGCGTGGTTCGAGTGGCCTTGATGACAGATCACCAAGACGTGACCCCGCCGATGCTGCACATACTCCTTTCGGATGGCAGGATGCGAGAACTCATCGGTACGACCTACTAAGAGTGACTAGGAGTAGCTCCGTGGCACGTGCAACACACTTCAAGGCGCTTGCCCTGCTGCCCGCGTTCGCCCTGGCCGGGCTGACCATGGCGTGCGGCGCTGGTGGCAACGGCTCCGGAGGCACCTCCCAGCCGGCAGGCGGGCCCGCGGCGTCGCAGTCCGCGGAGATCCCCGCGGTCACCAAGGACCCGGCCCTCGCCGCGATGGTCCCGCAGGCCATCGCCGCCGACGGCAAGATCGTCGTCGGCCAGGACCAGAGCTACGCGCCCAACGAGTTCGTCGACGAGCAGGGCAAGGTGGTCGGTTTCGACGTCGACCTCGGCAATGCGATCGCGCAGAAGCTGGGGCTGACGACGGAGTACCAGAACGCCGCGTTCTCCGGCATCCTGGCGGGTCTCGGCGCGGGCCAGTACGAGCTGGCCATGTCGTCGTTCACCATCAACTCCGAGCGGCTGCAGACCGTCGACATGGTCTCCTACTACAGCGCCGGCACCTCGCTGGCCGTGCCGAAGGGCAACCCGGACAAGATCTCCCTGGACGACCTGTGCGGCAAGAACATCGCCGTCCAGCAGGGCACCGTCCAGGTCGACGACCTGGCCGCCCGCTCGCAGCAGTGCACCTCGTCCGGCAAGCCGGCGATCAACGTGCAGCAGTTCCAGCAGCAGACCGACGTCAACCTGCAGGTCCAGACCAAGCGCAGCCAGGCGATGCTCGCCGACTCCCCGGTCGTCGACTACGCGGTGAAGCAGACCGGCGGCGCCGTCGAAACCGTCGGCCAGCCCTATGACGCCGCGCCCTACGGCATCGCGATCAAGAAGGACCAGGGCAGCTACGCGCAGGCGATCCAGGGCGCCGTGCAGGCCCTCATCGACGACGGCACCTACGCCAAGATCCTCGCCAAGTGGGGCCTGAACACGAGCGGTGCGCTCACGAAGGCGGAGCTGAACCCGCAGAGCTGATGACCGAGACACGTCAAGTCACGACCCAGCCCGAGGACATCCGCGCGGTCCCGGTGCGGCACTACGGCCGGTGGATCGCCGGCGTGGTCATCCTGTTCCTGGCGGCCATCGTCGTCCGCAGCGTGGTCACCAACGCGAACATGCAGTGGGACGTCGTCGGCGACTACCTGTTCGACGACCGGATCCTGCGCGGCCTGCAGAACACGCTGATCCTCACCGTCATCTCGATGGTGATCGGCGTGGTCGGCGGTGTCGTCCTCGCGGTGATGCGGTTGTCGCCGAACCCGCTCGCGGCGGGCGCGGCGGCGACCTACATCTGGTTGTTCCGCGGCACCCCGCTGATCACGCAGCTGGTGTTCTGGAACTTCCTCGCGTTGTTCTACCCGCGGCTCGGGCTCGGGGTCCCGTTCGGGCCCGAGTTCGTCAGCTGGGACACCAACTCGCTGATCTCGCCGTTCACCGCCGCCCTCCTGGGCCTCGGGCTCAACGAAGCCGCCTACATGGCCGAGATCGTCCGCGGCGGCATCCTGTCGGTCGACGCCGGTCAGCTGGAGGCGGCGAGCGCGCTCGGCATGTCGCGGGCCAAGACCCTTCGGCGGATCGTCCTGCCGCAGGCGATGCGGGTGATCATCCCGCCGACTGGCAACGAGACCATCGCGATGCTCAAGACGACGTCGCTGGTGGTGACGATCGGGTACTTCGAGCTGATGACGTCCGCGCAGCAGATCTACGCGCAGAACTACCGGATCGCCCCGCTGCTGATCGTCGCCGCGCTGTGGTACCTGTTCATGACCTCGATCCTGACGCTGGTGCAGATGCAGATCGAGCGCCGGTTCTCCCGCGGCTCCTCGCGGCAGGTGGTGGAACGGACCACGTGGGCGAGTCGGCTGCTCGGGTTCCGCTTCGGCAACCGCGGTGACGGGGGAGGTGCGGCCCGGTGACCCCGGTCGTGCAGGCGCAGGGCATCCACAAGCGGTTCGGCAGGCTCGAGGTGCTCAAGGGCATCGACTTCGAGGTGCAGGAGCGGGAGGTCGCCTGCCTCATCGGCCCGTCGGGGTCGGGCAAGTCGACCTTGCTGAGGTGCATCAACCACCTGGAGAAGATCAACGCCGGGCGGCTCTACGTGGACGGCGAACTCGTCGGCTACCGGCAGCGCGGCGAGAAGCTGTACGAGCTGCGCGACAACGAGATCGCCCAGCAGCGCCGCAACATCGGCATGGTGTTCCAGCGCTTCAACCTGTTCCCGCACATGACGGCGCTGGAGAACGTCATGGAAGCGCCGGTGCAGGTGCGGCGGGAGAGCAGGCAGGCGGCGCGCGAGTGGGCTCGTGAGCTGCTCGACCGGGTGGGCCTCGCGGACAAGGAGAGGTCCTACCCCGCGCAGCTCTCCGGCGGTCAGCAGCAGCGGGTCGCGATCGCGCGGGCGCTCGCGATGCAGCCCAGGCTGATGCTGTTCGACGAGCCGACGTCGGCGCTGGACCCGGAGCTGGTCGGCGACGTCCTGGGCGTGATGCGGCAGCTCGCCCGGGACGGCATGACGATGGTCGTCGTCACGCACGAGATGCAGTTCGCCCGTGAAGTGGCCGACAAGGTCCTGTTCATGGACGGCGGCGTCGTGGTCGAGCAGGGGCCGCCGTCCCAGGTGATCGGCGCCCCGCAGCAGGAGCGGACCCGGTCGTTCCTGGCCCGTGTCCTGAAGTCGGCCGAGGAGCAGTAGCGCGGACACCCCCTCGTCCGCGACGATCGTCCCAGCCAGACGGGCGATCGTCGCGGGGAGGGGCGCGCATGCCGGTGATGTACTTCGCGCACAGCTACCGGGAGCGGGACGCGCGCGTCGTGGACTACTTCGGCCGGCTGATGCGGAGCGAGGGCCTCGTGCCCAGCCTGGACCCGCCGTCGGACTCGGTGAATGGCGCGAAGTTGCAGCGCCACCTCAACGCCAGCGACGGGATGATCGCCGTGCTGAGCCGTCGCGAGGACGGCACCTCGCCGCACATCCTGTTCGAGCTCGGGCTGGCCGTGCGAGCCCGGTTCCCGGTGCTCGTCTTCATCGAGGACACGCTGCCGAACGACGTGGTGTCACCGCACGTGCCGCAGCAGCGGTTCTCCTACCGGTCGTTCCTGCGGCAGGCCCCCGCGCACCGGCAGGCTCTGCGGTTCCTCAAGGCCTACCTTGCCACCACCCCGCCCGGCGGTTACGTGCCACTCGGGCGCCGCCGCTCCTGCCTCGTGGTGCGCTCCGCGCCTGACGCGCTGGTCGATGCGACCGCGAGCTGGATCGAGCAGCAGGCCGACTACGAGGTGGGCGTGCTGGACCAGCGGACCGGCGCGGTGCCCTGGGCACCCTTTGACGAGATCCGCGCCGCATCGGTACTGGTGACGTTCGCGTCCGGCGACCAGTCGCGGGGCTACCTGAGCGGCTTCGCGGTGGGAGCCGGCGTGCCGACGATCGAACTGACCGTCGATCCCGGCGTGCGCCGCGACCGGACGGTTCCCGACGAGTATCAACCGCGGCCGGTCGGCGGTCCGGACCAGTTGCCGGGCGTGCTCGCGACCGAATTCGAGCTGTTCGAACAGGACTTCCTGGAGTTGACTGACCAGGACGCGGTCGACCGCTACACCTCGTTCCTGGTCGACCTCCGGGGTGACTACGACTCGGCGACCCGCGAGGCTGCCATGGAGGTGGTGATGGGCGACAAGTACGAGGTGTCGGGCCAGGCGGGCGCCGTCGGCCGGAACGCGCGTGCGAAGAACATGACCTTCCAGCAGCTGTGGCAGGGCGAAGGGGCGCGGCTGGACCTGCCGCGCCTGGCGAGCGAGCTCGAGATCCTCCGCCTGGAGCTGAAGCGCCAGGCGACGACCCGTGAGCACGACGCGGCGGTCGCCGAGGTGGGCGCCGCGGCGGAGGCTGCCGAGCGCGGTGATGGTCCGGAAACCCTCAGCCGCCTGCAGCGGGCGGGCAAGTGGGCCCTCGGCGCGGCCACCGCGATCGGTACCGGAGTTGCTGCCGCGGCCATCAAAGTGGCGATAGGCTTCTAGCGCATCGGCCCGGGAACCCACGGTCCCGCCCGACCGTCGGAGCCCTGTGGGCAGGCGGGTGAAGGAGGGGGATTCACGGATGCCGGTAGGCCAGCCGGGTCAGGCGGAGCGGGAGTTGCCTGCCCTGGATCCCTTCCGCGGGGTGCCGGACCGGCGTTACCACCTCGCCGCGGAGGAGTTGCTCAGACCACTGCTGGAACCGGGCAGCGGCGGCCTGCTGCGCTGGCGCAAGCAGGCCAGCAACGCCCCGATCGTCGCCGTGGAAAACGCTTACATCACCGGGCGGCTCGACCTGCGCGGGGCGGACCTGGACTGCCTGTTCCGCTTCGAGAACTGCCGCTTCGAGCACCCGCCGGACGTGCGCGAGGCCAAGATCCTCGGGTTGGTCTTCCGGCGCTGCTGGCTGCCCGGGCTCAAGGCCCGCAACCTGCGCAGCCGCAACGACGTCCGCCTCATCCGCTGCGTCGTGCAGGTCCTGCCGGGCAGCGACGACGGCGAGACCGCGGTGCAACGCGGCGACACCCGCGAACGCGGGGTGCCGGACGCCGCGATCAACCTGACCGACGCCGTCGTCGAAGGCTCGGTCGTCCTCACCCGCACGGCGGTCGACTACCCGCAGGGCCGCGCGATCCAGGCCGACCGGCTGATCATCGCCGGCGCGCTGCTGGCCTACCGCATGCAGTCCGAGGGCGAGGTCCGGCTCCCCGGCATGCGCACTGGCGGCAACGTGAATTTCTCCGGCGCCAAGCTGCGCAACCCGGACGGCTTCGCGCTCGACGGGAACGGCGCGCACATCGGCGGCAGCCTGCTGTGCGAGGTCGACAACTACGGCGCGGCCAGCACGCGGCAGCCGTTCTCCGCGCACGGTGTGCTGCACCTGCCGAGCATGCGCGTCAACGGCGACATCGTGCTGCGCGCCGCCGAGTTGCAGAGCGAGCAGCAGGGCCGGATCGTCGTCGAGGCGTGGAAGTCGAGCGACCCGTACGTCGACCCGTGGCCGGCGCTGGTCGGCGACCGGTGGCAGGTGGACGGCAACGTCGAGCTGTCCGACGGCTTGTCCGCGGTCGGCACCCTGCGCATGATCAACGCGAAGATCGGCGGCACCCTGCGCCTGGCCCGCGCGCGCATCACGGTGCCGCGTGGTTCGGTCGAGCCGTACTACGACCGCGCGCTGCACCTGGACGGCTCGCAGATCAGCAGCGATCTGGAGGCGACCGGCCTGGAGATCCCGTCCGGGCAGCTGCGCATGGCCGATGTGACGGTCCGCGGGAACCTGCTCGCCGGGCGGGTGCGCCTGCGGCACGCGGAGCGCGACGTCCTGTCCGCCCGCCGGATGACGGTGGCGGGCAACTTCCACCTGCACGAGGCGACCATCGAGGGCACGCTGCGGCTGCAGGGCGTCGAGGTCGGCGGCAGCGTCTACCTGTACGGCACCGACGTCACCAAGCCGGCGGTGCGCAACCGCACCAGTTTCTCGGTGGACCTGCGCACGGTGAAGGTGGGCCGCGACATCACGCTCACCAGCGCCGGTGAGCAGCCGTTCCACGCCGAGGGCGGCGTCAACATGGACGGCGCCACCGCCGGCCGCCGCATCGACTTCACCGGCGCGGTGCTGGGCTCGTACAACAAGCACGCGATCGCGCTGGACGCGAGCGACGTGGGGGCGGACGAGTTCCTGCTCAACCTTGCCGAGCCCGCCACCGGCAGCATCGTGCTGCGGCACGCGCACTGCCAGACGCTGGAGGACAACGACAACTTCTGGCAGGCCGAGGGCGGCATCGAGCTGGAGGACTTCCGCTACGACGTGCTGAAGCGCCCGATCGACATGAAGGACGACGCCGCCGTGCGGGACCGCATCGAGCGGCTGCGCACCGCGATGGCCGGCTACCGGCCGGGCCCGTACGACCAGCTCGCCGCGATGCTGCGCAACAGCGGCAACGAGGAGCACGCGTCGACGGTGCTGTTCAAGAAGCAGCAGTACCGCTACGAGGCGCTCGCGCAGGGCTACCGGGTGCTCGGCCCTGGTGTGCGGTTGTGGAGCTGGTTGCAGCGGTGGATGGTCGGTTACGGCTACCGCCCGGTGCGGGCGCTGGCGTGGCTGATCGCGCTGCTGGCGGCGGGCAGCATCTACTTCGGCGCGGGCACCGACTCGTGTGTGAACGACCCGGTGCGGTACATGGTGAGCGGTCCGCGGTGCGCGGTCGACCAGCAGGAGACGGGCCTGGAGTGGAACCCGGTGCTGTA
Organism: Amycolatopsis thermoflava N1165; assembly: GCF_000473265.1. Classification (NCBI taxonomy): domain Bacteria; kingdom Bacillati; phylum Actinomycetota; class Actinomycetes; order Pseudonocardiales; family Pseudonocardiaceae; genus Amycolatopsis; species Amycolatopsis thermoflava. The sequence continues at coordinate 5,727,023 of NZ_KI421511.1, read as the reverse complement.
CACGCTGGACCTGCTGGTGCCGATCGTCGATTTCGGCAACAAGGGCCGCTGGTACATGCACGACCTGGACAAGTGGGTGTCGAACGGCTTCACCGCGATGGGCTGGGTCCTGGCCACCACGGTCGCCGCCGGAGCCGGCCGAATGATCCGCCGAGAGACCTGACAGCCACACAATCGGGTGAAATCCGACACGCGAGAACAGACCATCCGGCACCGGGAGGGGTCCAGGGGGGCGAAGCCCCCTGGCGGGGGGATGGGTCATCTCCCGACGCGATGAGGAGCAGCCGAGGGGAGGCAAAACCCGCAGCTCACCATGGCCGCGAAGCGCACAATGGCGACAATCGCACGGTTCCGGCACCGGGAGGGGGGTCCAGGGGGGCGAAGCCCTCCCTGACTGGAGGCGGGGGGATGGGTATCTCCCGACGCGATGAGGAGCAGCCGAGGGGAGGCAAAACCCGCAGCTCACCATGGCCGCGAAGCGCACAATGGCGACAATCGCACGGTTCCGGCACCGGGAGGGGGGTCCAGGGGGGCGAAGCCCTCCCTGACTGGAGGCGGGGGGATGGGTATCTCCCGACGCGATGAGGAGCAGCCGAGGGGAGGCAAAACCCGCAGCTCACCATGGCCGCGAAGCGCACAATGGCGACAATCGCACGGTTCCGGCACCGGGAGGGGGGTCCAGGGGGGCGAAGCCCTCCCTGACTGGAGGCGGGGGGATGGGTATCTCCCGACGCGATGAGGAGCAGCCGAGGGGAGGCAAAACCCGCAGCTCACCATGGCCGCGAAGCGCACAATGGCGACAATCGCACGGTTCCGGCACCGGGAGGGGGGTCCAGGGGGGCGAAGCCCTCCCTGGCGGGGGTTTGGGGGTCGACCCCCAATGCAATGGCGAGTAGCCCCGGCGAAGCGCAAAGCGCGAGCAGGGGTCGCCCAGCTACGAGCGGACGACGGGATTCGAACCCGCGACCCTCACCTTGGCAAGGTGATGCGCTACCAGCTGCGCTACGTCCGCGTGCCCCGGTTCACCGGTGCGATGCACAGTCTATACGGGTGCGATTCGCCGGGTTGACGGGGTGGCCATTTTGGGGTGATCTTGGGTGGCTGCGAGGTGTGCGTCGCCCTGTCGGAGGGAACTCGGTCACTCCGGGAGTACAAGGGGTGACGGCGAGCGTTTCGCTCCGTATGGTGTCTCCATTCAACCGAACGGGTTAGTCCCGCGGGGGAGGAGGTGGCTGGCCGCATGACGGACGACGCGGCGGTGCCGGAACAGCGCTTGGCATCGGAGGACGAGCAGGCTCTGTTGAGCAGGCTCCGTTCCGGTGAGGATGCCGCGTTCCGCGAGTTGTTCGAGCTGCACGCTTCCGCCGTCCGCAGGCTGGCCCGTAGCCTGGCCGCCGATTCGTCCGAGGCGGAGGACATCACCGCCGAGACGTTCTTCCGCGTGTTGCAGGCGTTGCGCCGCGGGAACGGCCCGAAGGAGCACATCCGCGCGTACTTGCTGACGGTGGCGCGCCGGGTGTCGTGGGAGTGGCACGGCGCGCGCCGTGATGTGCCGGTCAGCGACGACGAGCTGACCCACCGCGCGGGGGCGGGCGCCGACGCGCATGCCCGGACCGCTGAACACAGCTTGATCACCACGGCGTTCACCAGTTTGCCGGAGCGCTGGCGGACTGTGTTGTGGCAGACCGAGGTCGAGGGTGAGCAGCCCGCCGTGGTGGCGCCGCACTTCGGGTTGAGCGCGAACGCGACGGCGGCGCTGGCGCGGCGGGCCCGGCAGGGTCTGCGTGCCGCGTACCTGCAGGCGCACCTGGCGATGAACCGGATTTCCGACGTCAGTTGCCGCGGGGTGATCGAGAAGCTCGGCGGCTACACCGCGGGCAGCGTCACCGGTGCGGAGGCGCGGCGGATCCGCGGTCACCTGCTGGGGTGCGCGTCCTGCCGGGCGATGCACTCGGAGCTGCGGGACGTCTGCTCGTCGCTGCGGGCGCACGCTGGTGTGGTGGCGCTGCTGGTGCCGGCCACCGCCGTTGCCGCGGGCACGGCCGCGGGTGGCGGCGCGACGTCGGGCGTGCTGACCACGTTGAAGACCATGCTGGTGTCGAAGCTGAAGATCGGGGTGGCGCTGGCGTCGACCACGGCCGCGGGTGTGGTCGGGTTCGCGGTGGGCCCGGCGATGGTCGACGACTCGCAGCCGATCGGCCTGCCCGAGCAGGGTGGGGTCGAGTTGCGGATCGCCGAGCCGGAGTCGCGGCTGAGCCCGCCGCCGCAGGTGCTGATCGCGCCCGACGAGGTGACGCTGCCGTACCCCGGCGCGCCGCTGCCGAGCACGGTCGTGGCGAAGTCGCAGCCGCCCGCGAAGTCGATCGAGCAGGCCGAGCCACCCGCCCGGCAGCAGCCGCACACGGACGGTCCGAGTGACGTCGGCGGGCGGTCGGACCAGGTCGAACCGACGCAGTCGTCGTCCCGCGGCAGTGCGCGCGACGACCTGCCGACGACGGACGCGACGCCCTTGTCGAGCGAGGACTCGCCGACGCGGGACAAGCCGGGCAAGGGCTGGGGCCGGGACAAGGACAAGCCGACGCAGGCCGAGTCGCACGGGCCGCCGTCCTGGTCCGCGCCGTGGTGGCTGTGGCGGGACCGGGACCACGGGCACTCCGGCCAGGGGTCATCCGAGTAGTCGATCTCTGTCCGCGTCTCGCGCGGCGGGCCGCGACCACGCTACGGTTGGACAAGCGAACGACCGTAGCGGGAGGCAGCGAAAGATGAACCGCGTGGTGCGGGGAGGCGACGGCCGCGAGTGGGTCGTCCGGGCGCAGATGGAATGGCGCCGCCCGGCAACCGCCGAGGACTTCGAGCGGGACATCTCCGGCAGCTACACCTCGGGCATCGCGATGCTCGCCGTGTGCGTGCTGCTGGCCGTCATCCTCGTCGCCTGGCTGCCCGACACGGTCGTGGTGCCGCCGTGGGTGATCTACGGCCTGCTGCTGATCGTGGTGTTCTTCCCGCTGCGGTGGGTGCTGAACCGGCCGTGGACGGTCGTCGCGGAGACCGACGGCGGCGTCACCGGCGAGCCGCCGCCGGAGCGCTGGGTCGGGATCATCTCCGGCATGTTCCGCGTGCGCAGCGAGCTGACCAGGCTCGCGAAGACCATCCAGCGGGAGGCGGGCCCGGACTTCGAGGGCCCGCTGCGGCCGATGGAGTAGCGATGCCGGAGCTGCCGGAGGTCGAAGCGCTGGCGTACCACCTGCGTGAGCACGCGGTGGGGCGGCTGGTCAGCCGCGTCGACGTGGCGTCGCTGGCCGTGCTGAAGACGTTCGACCCGCCCTACACCGACCTGCACGGGCGTGAGGTGACGGGCGCGGGCCGGTTCGGCAAGCACCTCGACCTCGACTGCGACGGCCTGCACCTGGTGGTGCACCTGGCGCGTGCCGGCTGGCTGCGCTGGGCGGACAACCTCTCGCCCGCGCCGCCGAAGCCGGGCAAGGGGCCGATCGCGCTGCGGGTCCACTTCGGAGACCGCGGCTTCGACCTGACCGAGGCGGGCACGAAGAAGGGCCTGGCGGTGTGGGTGGTGCGGGACCCGCAGGAGGTGCCCAGCATCGCCCGGCTCGGCCCGGACGCCCTGTCGCTGCACCGGGATTCGCTGGGCGAGCTGCTGGCGGGCCGGACCGAGCGGCTCAAGTGGGCGCTGACGGACCAGTCGCTGATCGCCGGCATCGGCAACGCGTACTCGGACGAGATCCTGCACGCCGCGCGGCTGTCCCCGTTCGCGACCGCGGGCAAGCTGTCCGACGACGCGCTGGACCGGCTCGCCGAGGCGGTGCACGAAATCCTGACGAGCGCGGTGGAGCGCTCGGTGGGCCAGGACGCGGCCCGCCTCAAGGGCGAGAAGCGGTCCGGCCTCCGGGTACACGCGCGGACCGGCCTGCCCTGCCCGGTGTGCGGGGACACGGTGCGTGAGGTTTCCTTCGCCGACAAGTCCTTCCAGTACTGCCCGACCTGCCAGACGGGCGGCAAGCCGCTCGCGGACCGTCGCCTGTCGCGCCTGCTGAAGTAGCCTCTCACCCCGCAGGGTGGCGAAGTCAGCACAGAAAGTGTGCTGAAGAGCTTGCACCCGGCGTCACGAGCGCAGAGCATTGACGCCGTGTCCGGTCTGCCGATCTCGCAAATCATCCCGTGGAGCGTGGCGGGTGTGCTGCTGATCGTCCTGATCGTCGTGCTGGCGCGGACCCGCAAGCCGAGCAGCTCGATCGAGGACGCGGTGCTCGAGGCCGTCTACCACATGTCCCGCGCGACACCGGATCTCCGCGAGGGTTTCGACCAGGCCAGCGCCGACCGGATCACCTCGCAGCTGCTCGAACTGCTCAAGTGCGTCGCCGTCGGCATCACCGACAACGAGGGCACGCTGGTGTCCTGGGACGGCGAGGCCAACGACCACTACCTCGACCTGAGCAGCGCCGTGATGATGTCCATCCGCAAGGCGCGCCGGGAGGTCGTCTCGCACGACGACGTCCCGTGCGACCACCGCGGCACCTGCAAGATGAAGACCGCGGTGATCGTGCCGCTGCTGGTGGAGGACGAGGTCGAGGCCGCGCTCATCGTGGTGGGCCGCAGCTCCGGCAAACGCCTGATCCAGATGGCGGACGCGGTCGCGCAGTTCGTCACCACCCAGTTCGAGCTGGCCCGCTTCGAGGAGTCCAAGCACCAGTTGCAGCAGGCCGAGATCAAGGCGCTGCGCGCGCAGATCTCGCCGCACTTCATCTACAACGCGCTCAACACGATCTCCGCGCTCATCCGCACCGATCCGGAGGAGGCGCGCGAGCTGCTGCAGGAGTTCGCCGACTTCACGCGCTACTCGTTCCGCACCTCCGGCATGTTCACCACGCTCGCCGACGAGCTGCGCAACATCGACCGCTACCTGACGATCGAGCGGGCCCGCTTCGGCGGCCGTCTCGAGGTGCGGCTGAAGATCGCGCCCGAGGTGCTGTCGGTCGTGGTGCCGTTCCTGATCATCCAGCCGCTCGTGGAGAACGCGGTGCAGCACGGTCTGGCGAACAAGCCGACCGGCGGCATGGTCACCGTCACCGCGTCCGACTACGGCACCGAGGCGCTGATCAGCGTCGAGGACGACGGCATCGGCATGGACCCGGCGCGGCTGGCCGACCTGCGCAACTCGCACCGCACCGGCGCGCACGTCGGGCTGGGCAACATCAACGCGCGCATGCGGCAGCTGTTCGGCGACGAGTACGCGCTGATGGTCGAGACCGCCCCGGGCGCCGGGATGAAGGTGACGCTGCGGGTGCCGAAGTTCGCGCCGGGCGTGCGCACCGACCTGCCGGACTACGCGGAGGCGCCGCCGGAGCCGGCCCGCAACGGCCGTCTGCACAAACCGGACGGAGTCCGTAACCTGGCGCCATGACCAGCGTGACGGACAGGCTGAGCAGCAGGATTTCGCGCATCGGCGACCGGGGCGACCGCAAGGACGTGGTGGCCGTCGTCAAGCTGCACGGGGTGATCACGCCGACGCCCTCGCCGCTCGCGCGCGGCACCATCAACCTCGCGGCCGTCGAGTCCGCGCTGACCCGCGCGTTCGACCACGACCGGCTCAAGGCGGTCGCGTTGCTGATCAACTCGCCGGGCGGCGCGCCGACCCAGTCCGGACTGGTCGCGGAGCGGATCCGGCAGCTCGCCGCGAAGAAGCCGGGCGTGCCGGTGATCGCGTTCTGCGAGGACGTCGCGGCGTCCGGCGGTTACTGGCTGGCGTGCGCGGCGGACGAGATCTACGCGCACCGCACGTCGATGGTCGGTTCCATCGGCGTGATCAGCGGCGGGTTCGGGTTCACCGGTCTGCTGGAGCGCTTCGGCATCGAGCGGCGCGTGCACACCGCGGGTGAGAACAAGAAGCGGCTCGACCCGTTCGCCCCGGAGAAGCCGGAGGACGTCGAGTGGCTGAAGAAGATGCACGCACAGTTGCACGAGATGTTCGTGGAGTGGGTGAAGGAACGCCGCGGCGACCGGCTCGCCGACACCGAGGAGCTGTTCACCGGCGACGTCTGGCTCGGCGCGAAGGCCGTCGAGCTGGGCCTGGTCGACGGGATCGGGAACCTGCGGGAGGTCGTCGAGCAGCGCTGGCCGGACGCCGAAATCACGATCGCCGAGCCGAAGAAGCCGCTGCTCGCCCGCCTGGGGATCGGCGCGCCGGCAGCCGCCCAGGCGCTCCTGGACGCGGTCGCACAGCGAGTTGCTTGGTCACGCTACGGGATTTGAAAGCGCTCGCCCGCAAGCGGTATGGACATCGCATCGTGCAGTAGGCAGGATGCGAGTCACTGTGAGTGCGCAACAAGACACCAGAAGACTGCTCGTCCTTGCCGTCGATGACGAGCCCCACGGGTTGAACCTGCTGGTCGACACGCTGCGGGGCAACCCGCACATCGGTCGCGTGTTCACCGCGGTCGACGCCTCCGAGGCGCTGCGCGTGCTGGCGTCGGAGGACCCGGAGGTGCGTGAGCGCAAGGAGCGGGGCCTGCCGCCGATCGACGCGGTGTTCGCCGACCTCCAGATGCCCGGCCTGTCCGGCATGGAGATGGCGCGCGTGTTCTCCGCGATGAGCCCCGCGCCGGTGCTGGTGTTCGTCACCGGTCACGCGCACGAGGCCGTCAACGCGTTCGACCTCGGCGCGGTGGACTACCTGCTCAAGCCGTGCAACCAGCACCGGCTGGACCGGGCGGTCGAGCGGGTGCTGGAGAAGCTGAAGACGGTGGCCCCGCCGGGGCCGGGTGCGGCCGCGCCCGCCGCGCCGGACGACGACGAGGTGATCCCGGTCGAGCTCGCCGGGACGACGAAGCTCGTGCCGCGCTCGTCGGTGCGCTGGGTCGAGGCGCAGGGCGACTACGCCCGCCTGTTCACCAAGGACGGCAACAGCCACCTGGTCCGCATCCCGCTGACCCAGCTCGAGGAGCGCTGGGAGAAGGCCGGGTTCGTGCGGATCCACCGGTCGTTCCTGGTCGCGTTGAACCTGATCACCGAGCTGCGCATGGGGCAGGGCGGCTACCAGGTCGTGATCGGCAACGAGGAGAAGCTGCTCCCGGTCTCCCGGCGGCACACCCGTGAGCTCAAGGACCGACTCACGGGTGGTCGATGACCGAGGACTTCTACCGTCGCGCCGACGGGGTGCGGGAACCGGACCCGACGCTGGGCAAGAACTACCAGCCCGCGTCGGTGGAGCCGGTGCCGCCCGCGCCGCCGCCCGAGGCGCCACCGGAGCCGGCGAAACCGCCGAAGCGGCAGCGGGTGGTGCTGGCCGACCCGCGCTCCCGCAAGACGACGCCGACGCTGCGCGCGCGCCTGGAGCTGGAGCAGCAGACCAGCTGGGGCGAGCTGCTGATCCGCGATCTGGTCAAGCACCAGCTGCGCACGGCGCTCGGGTTGAGCGCGCTGGTGCTGGTGCTGCTCGGGGCGCTGCCGCTGGCCTTCTACCTGTGGCCGGGGTTCGCCGCGCTGCGCGTGGTCGGCGTGCCGCTGGCATGGTTGCTGCTGGGGCTGTTGCCGTTCCCGTTGCTGCTGCTCGCGGGCCTGGCCTACAACCGGCTGGCCGAGCGGCACGAGCGGGACTTCGTGGACATGATCGAGTCGTGACCGGCCGGCGGAGCCGGAGCCGGGGCAGGGGACAATCCGGATCGTGCAGCTGAACCCGTGGGCGCTGAGCGGCATCGCGACCGTCGCCGTGCTGACCTTCTACCTGGGTCACCGCTCGTCCCGGTTCGCCAACAGCACGCACGACTTCCTGGTCGCGCGCCGCACCGTGCGGTCGCGGCGCAACGCCGCCGCCATCTCCGGTGAGTACCTGTCCGCCGCGTCGTTCCTCGGCATCGCCGGGATCATCCTGAAGGACGGCGCCGACGGGTTGTGGTTCCCGATCGGCTTCACCGCCGGCTACCTGGCGCTGATGCTGTTCGTCGCCGCGCCGCTGCGCCGCTCGGGCGCCTACACGCTGCCCGACTTCCTGGAGGCGCGGCTGGGGTCGGTCGTGCTGCGCCGGTGCGGCACGTTCTTCGTGGTGTTCATCGGGATCCTCTACATGGTCCCGCAGCTGCAGGGCGCCGGGCTGGCGCTGACGACGGTGCTGAACGTGCCGGGCTGGGTCGGCGCGGTGACGGTGACCGTGCTGGTCGGCGTGAACGTGATTGCGGGCGGCATGCGCGCGATCACCGTGGTGCAGGCGTTCCAGTACTGGCTGAAGCTGTTCGCGATCGCGCTGCCCGCGTTCGTGCTGTGCGCGGTGTTCCTGGCTGGCGGCAAGCCGGGGCCTGCCGGTTCGCTGGGGTCGCCGGCGCCGCCGGTGTTCGCGGAGCAGACCACTGTGGACATCCGCACCGACGTGGCCTTCGAGGTCGGCACGCTGACGCAGGTCCGGATCGAGCACCCCGGCGACGCGGCCCCGCACGAGGAGATCTGGGTGCAGGGCTCGACGCAGGAGCTGCCCCAGGGCACCCGCGTGTGGTTCACGGCAGGCACCCCCGTCCCGACGGTGAGCGACGCGGCGGTCACCAACGCCGACTGGCTGCACCCGGGCTCGGAAGGGCTGCGGGACCTGCTGCAGACGTATTCGCTGATCTTCGCGACGTTCCTCGGCACGATGGGCCTGCCGCACGTGCTGGTCCGCTTCTACACCAACCCGGACGGACGGGCGGCGCGCCGCACGACGGTGCACGTCCTGTTGCTGCTCGGCCTGTTCTACCTGTTCCCGACGATCCTCGGGGCGCTGTCCCGGATGTACGTGCCGGAGCTGCTGGTGACCGGCCAGACGGACGCGGCCGTGCTGCGGCTGCCGTCGGCGATGGTGCCGGGCGTGGCCGGGCAGGTGCTGGGGGCGGTCGTGCTGGCCGGCGCGTTCGCGGCGTTCCTGTCCACGTCGTCGGGGCTGCTGGTGAGCCTGGCGGGGGTGGTGTCCACGGACCTGTCGAAGGGCCGGGTGCTGGACTTCCGCATCGCCGCCGGTGTGGTCGGGCTGGTGCCGCTGGCGCTGGCGCTGCTCCTGCGGCCGAACGACCTGTCGCTGAGCGTCGGGATGTCGTTCGCGCTGGCCGCGTCGACGTTCTCGCCGTTGCTCCTGCTCGGCGTGTGGTGGCGCGGGCTGACCTGGCCGGGCGCCATGGCGGGCATGATCATCGGCGGCGGGCTGGTGCTCGGCGCGCTGGCGGTGGACCTGGTCAGCCGGTTCACCGGGGGCTGGGCGCCGTGGTTCGCCGACCAGCCCGCGTTGATCACGGTGCCGGTCGCGTTCGCGGTGACGATCCTGGTGAGCCTGGCGACGCCGAACGGCAAGCCGGCCGACGTCAACGGGGTCATGCTGCGCCTGCACGCTCCGGACCGGCTCGGGTTCATGCGGGACCGCGCGGTGGCGCGGTTCGGGCAGGCCGAAGAGCGTACCCGGATGGGACGCGGCCGACACCGTAAGTGACCACGGGTCTAACCCGGGCGACTTTCACTCCATCGGCGGTTCCGTTTACCGCGGGTTGACTTTTTGGCGAAACTTGCCTGTTTGGGGATTCAGGATTTGGACATTCCTACGTCAAACCGGCGTAAGATCGTCAACTCTCCGTAAGATCATTCACTCAAAAGGATTAACAACAAGCCTCACGTTTCGCGGCAAGATCTACCCGCATCACACGCCGGAAGAGGTTGAGACCATGCAAAGGGAGGTTGTCCCGTGAGCACCAGCGACCAGGACCTCGTCGACGAGACGGGTCCGGGCGACAACTGGCAGAAGGTGCAGGCGAGCCCAGAGTTCGCCGAGCTCCGCAAGAGGTTGCGGACCTTCGTCTTCCCGATGACCGTCCTCTTCCTCGTCTGGTACCTCGTCTACGTCCTGCTCGCCGACTACGCCCACGGCTTCATGTCGACGAAGCTGATCGGCAACTTCAACGTCGGCCTGCTCATCGGCCTGCTGCAGTTCGTGTCGACGTTCCTCATCACCGGGATCTACGTGCGGTACGCGAATCGCAAGCTGGACCCGATCGCCGACAGGATCCGCGGTGAGATCGAAGGAGACGCGCAGTGAGGAACCTGGCGCAGGGCGTCGAGGGCAGCAACCCGACGCTGAACATCATCATCTTCGCGATCTTCGTCGCGATCACCCTGGTGATCGTGTTCCGCGCGAGCCGCAACACGAAGACCGCCTCCGACTACTACGCGGCGGGCCGCTCGTTCACCGGTCCGCAGAACGGCATCGCGATCTCGGGTGACTACCTGTCCGCGGCGTCGTTCCTCGGCATCGCGGGCGCGATCGCGATCAACGGCTACGACGGGTTCCTCTACTCCATCGGGTTCCTCGTCGCGTGGCTGGTCGCGCTGCTCCTGGTCGCCGAGCTGCTGCGCAACACCGGCAAGTTCACGCTCGGCGACGTGGTCGCGTTCCGGATGCGGCAGCGGCCCGTCCGCGCCGCGGCCGCGGTCTCGACCCTCGCGGTGTCGTTCTTCTACCTGCTCGCGCAGATGGCAGGCGCAGGCGGCCTGGTCAACCTGCTGCTCGGCATCAAAGGCGACTGGGGTCAGAACGCGGTCATCGCGATCGTCGGCGTGCTGATGATCGTGTACGTGCTCATCGGCGGCATGAAGGGCACCACCTGGGTTCAGATCATCAAGGCGGTCCTGCTGATCCTGGGCGCGCTGGCGATGACCGTGTGGGTGCTGGCCAAGTTCGGGTTCAACTTCTCGAACCTGCTGCAGGCCGCGGTCGATCGCGGCGGTGCGAACGGCGAGGCGCTGCTCAACCCGGGCAAGCAGTACGGCAAGACCAGCACGAGCAAGCTGGACTTCCTGTCCCTGGCCATCGCGCTGGTCCTGGGCACCGCTGGTCTGCCCCACGTCCTGATGCGCTTCTACACGGTGCCCACCGCGAAGGACGCCCGGAAGTCGGTCGTCTGGGCGATCGTGCTGATCGGCATCTTCTACCTGTTCACCCTGGTGCTGGGCTACGGCGCCGGTGCGCTGGTGGGGCCGCAGGCGATCAACTCGGCGCCGGGCACGACGAACTCGGCGGCGCCGCTGCTGGCGCTCGAACTGGGCGGTCCGATCCTGCTCGGGTTCATCTCGGCGGTGGCCTTCGCGACCATCCTGGCGGTGGTGGCCGGCCTGACGATCACCGCGTCGGCGTCGTTCGCGCACGACGTCTACGCCAACGTGATCAAGAAGGGCCAGGTGGACAGCAAGCAGGCCGAGGTGCGCGTCGCCCGGATCACCGCGCTGGTGATCGGCGCGCTCGCGATCGTCGGCGGCATCCTCGCGAAGAACCAGAACGTGGCCTTCCTGGTCGCGCTGGCCTTCGCCGTGGCGGCCTCGGCGAACCTGCCGACCCTGCTGTACTCGCTGTTCTGGAAGCGGTTCAACACCCAGGGCGCGCTGTGGAGCATGTACGGCGGCCTGATCGTCTGCATCGTGCTGATCGTCTTCTCGCCCGCGGTGTCCGGCGGGCCGAAGCCGATGATCAAGGGTGTGGACTTCCACTGGTTCCCGCTGGAGAACCCGGGCCTGGTGTCCATCCCGGTGTCGTTCCTGCTGGGCTTCCTCGGCGCGGTCCTGTCGAAGGAGCGCAACGAGAAGAAGTACGCCGAGATGGAGGTCCGCGCGCTGACCGGCGCACACGCCGAGAAGGCCACCGCGCACTGACCCGGCGAACGGCGAACAGGGCCACCTCCGGTGACGGGGGTGGCCCTGTTCGGGCTCACGTGCAGTTGATGGGGGCGCGTGCCAGTATGTGAACGTGCAACCAGGTGACATTCCGACCGCGTCCGTCTCCGAACTGCCCGCGGACGGGCTGGTGTTGCTGGACGTGCGCGAACAGGACGAGTGGGACGCCGGCCATGCCCCCGGCGCGGTCCACATCCCGCTCGGCGAGCTGCCCGCGCGCACCGACGAGCTGGCCCAGCTGCCCGACGACCAGCCGCTCTACGTGGTGTGCCGCACCGGCGGCCGCTCCGCGCGGGCCGCGGCGTGGCTCAACGCGAGCGGCTGGGACGCGATCAACGTGGCAGGCGGCATGAAGTCCTGGGAGACCGAGGGCCGCCCGGTCGTCGGCGAGCACGACGGCCCGCCCGAGGTCCTGTAGGCCCGATGCACCCGACCCCGAGGCCCTACCGCCCCCGGCCGCGTGTCAGCTGGGTGGCGAACCCTCCACCGGGTGCGATCCGTCCCCGGCCGGCGCGCCCGGCCGAGCGCTACGACGGCCCGCCGTCGTACCACGTGCCGCCGCGCTGGGGTTTCCCGCACCTGGCGTGGCGGGTGCCGACGGCGGTGCCCGGCACCCCGTCCGGATATCCGAGCCCGGTCGAACGCGTGCGAGTGCTGCACCGCAACGCGGTCACGATCCTGTGGTTCCTCGCCGGGCTGGCGGCGGTCGCGGCGGGTGCCGAGTTCTGGCGTTACGCGCTGCTGGTGATGAGCCGGTCGACCGCACTGCACGCGTCGACCGTGGCGTTCTCCGACGCGCTGGAGATCATCGCGTCGCTGCTGACCGTGGTGTTTGGGCTGATCGCCGTCGCCGCGACGCTGTGGTGGCTGCTGGTCGCCCGCAGCGCCGCCGCGGAGGCCGCCGGGCAGGAGCCGGCCCGCTCGACGGGCGAGGTCGTGGCCGGGGTGCTGGTGCCGGGGGTGAACCTGGTGATGGCGGGCTCCATCCTCGCCGAACTGGAGCACCTGGTGCTGGGCCGCGAGCCGGACCGCCGCCCCCGCCCGTCGCGGCTGGTGCTGGCCTGGTGGGCGGCCTGGGTGGTAAACGAGGTGCTGATGGTGCTGGTCATCGGGTGGCGCTTCAAGGACGGCGTGCAGGCGATGGCGGACGGCGTGCTGCTGACCGGGTTGCTGAACACCTCGGCCGCGGTGCTGGCCGGGCTGACCGCGGTGCTGGTGTACCGCCTGACGACGCTGCTGGCGCCGGTCCGCACCGACCGGCTGCGCCCGCTCCAGGTGCGATCCGTGAAGGGCGCCCCGCCGCCGGAGCTGCGCACCGCCCGGCCCGCCGGCGCGGCCCGCTGAGCTGCTGCCGTTTCGCGGGACGCGTGCCGCCCCTGGCCCGGTGCAGGCAGGGGCTGCCAGTGGCCAGCGCAGGGCGCGCACTGGCGCGGCTCGTTGAGCTGCCGCCGTACGGCTGCCGGTTGGCAGGACGTCTGCCGCAGCTGGGCCGTCGGCCGCCCTCGGCGCGGCCCGCTAGACCGTCACCGGCAGGTTCTTCAGTCCCCGGATCACGAACTCCGGCCGCCGCTCCGGTTCGGCTGCCAGGCGCAGGCCCGGGAGCCGCTTGGTGAGCGCCGACAGCGCCGCCGCGATTTCGATCCGCGCGAGCGGCGCCCCGATGCAGTAGTGGATCCCCGCGCCGAAGCCCAGGTGCGTGCCGTCGCCGCGGCCGACGTCCAGCGTGTCCGGCTCGGCGAACACCTCCGGGTCGCGCGCGGCCGCGCCGAGCAGCGCGGCGATCTTCTCGCCCTTCGCCACGCGGAAGCCCGCGATCTCCACGTCCTCGGTCGCGGTGCGCTCGAACAGCTGCAGCGGCGAGTCGAAGCGGATCAGCTCCTCCACCGCGGTCGGCATCAGGCTCGGGTCGTCGACGAGACGCTGCCACTGGTCCGGGTGCCGCAGCAGCGCCCAGACCCCGTTGCCGATCACGTTGACCGTGGCCTCGTGGCCGGCCATCAGCAGCAGTACCGCGGTGGCCACCACCTCGTCCTCGGTGAGCTCGGCCCTCAACAGATCGGTGATCAGGTCCTCGCCCGGCTCCCGGCGGCGCCGCTCGGCCAGCTCGCGCAGGAACTCGACGAACTCGGTCGCCGCGCGCTCGGCCGCCACCCGGCCCTCCTCCGGCAGCCCGTACTCGTACATCTTCACGATCGCGTTCGACCACGGCACCAGCCGCGGCCGGTCGGCCTCCGGCACGTCCAGCAGCTCGGAGATCACCGCGACCGGCAGCGGCTGCGCGAGCGCGTCCAGCAGATCGCCCGACCCCGCCTCGGCGATGCCCGCCACCAGGTCGTCCGCCAGCCGCATCACCGTCGGCCGCAACCGCTCGACGTGCCCGCGCCCGAACGCCGACGAGATCGACCGGCGCAGCCGCGTGTGCACCGGCGGCTCGTTCTCCAGCAGCGAGTTGCGGTGCAGCAGGTTGAACGACACGAACTGCTCGGCCGGGCTCGCGTCGGTCCAGATCCGGCCCAGCCCGCGGTGCCGCAGCACCGCCGACGCCGCCGCGTGGGAGACCGCGATCGCCAGGCCCAGCCCGTCGTGCCGGTGCACCGGCGCCTGCGCGCGCAGGCGGGCGAACTCCGGGTACGGGTCGGCGAGGAAGGCGGGGTCACGGGGATCGAACACGACCCGAGCCTAATCCCCCGATCCGGCGGGCCGTGCCCGGTTCGGTAGCGTCTGCGGCCTGTAATCCGAGGAGGCGAGATGGGCAAGGGCGCGCGCAAGCGGGGTCCGAAGAAGGACAAGGCACCGAAGGTCCGCGAAGTGTTCGTGGGGCAGCCGTTCGAGGGGCTGGCCGCGGAGCCGGAGCTGATCGCGCTGCGCGAGTTCGTGCCGTCGGCCACCGCGCCGCTGTCCCTTGTGGACGCGGGCGAGCGGAAGATCACGCTGGCCACGGTGCTGCCGATGGCCGCGGCCGCGTTCGTGCGTACCGACGGCGAGGTGTTCGTCGGGCTCCAGGTGCAGACCCGCTCCAGCGACGTGAGCCGCGACCTGGGACGCGCGATCCGCTGGGCGCTGACGGCCGAGCCGGGCGACGTGCTGCCGGTGCCGGACACCACGAGCCCGCCCGCCGACGGCGAGCGCCTGCAGGACCTCCTGGTGGCCGACGCCGAGCTGGACGTCACCCTGCACCCGAACTTCGACTGGTGGCTGCCCGAGGACACCGACCCCAGCGGCGAGGTCAAGGTCTCGCTGGAGCGGGCCAACGAGGCGATCATGCCGACCGAGCGGCTGGGCACCGGCTCGTACTGGGTGCTTGCGGGCGAGAAGGCGCACCTGCGCTGGGTCCGGCCGGAGCCGGAGGGGCGCCTGATGCAAGCGCTTGCGCGCCTGTCCGCGGCGGGTGAGCTGTCGCTCGGCGAGGGCTCCCGCTACGCCGGGTCGTTCCGCGCACACGGCCTGCTGGTGCCGGTGTGGGACCTGGACCCGGAGGCGCACGCCCGCGAGTGGGCCGAGCCGGCCGAGCAACTGGGCGCCCGCCTGGAGGAGGCCCTGAAGTCCGTCGACGCCGAGCCGCTGACCGCCGCCGAGCGCCGTGCCCGCGACGGCCTGGTCGGCAGGCAGCTGACGCTCCGCTAGTGATCCTGCACCTCTGCGCGGCCGCGGAGTGGACGGGCGCGGACTACCGCGCCCCGTCCCTGGACACCGTCGGCTTCATCCACTGCTCCGACCCGGGCACGGTGGCGATCCCGGCGAACGCGCTCTACCGCGGCCGCACGGACCTGGTGCTGCTGGAGATCGACCCGGCGCGGCTGGACGTCCCGCTGCGCTGGGAGGCCGGCGACCCTCCGCATCCGGACGGCATCCTCTTCCCGCACGTCTACGGCCCGATCCGCGCCGAAGCCGTGGTGGCGGTGCACCCCTTCCCGCCGAACGCGGACGGCGTCTTCGAGCTGCCCGCGCGCCTCGCGCAACGAGACCCCCGCTGAGGCGTCCACCTCAGAGCGCGCCGGACAACCTGAGGGGGCCGTCATGCGTGGACTCGGCGAAGGGGTAAGACACACGGCCGAGGGAGGCGATACGGTGACCTCGGCCGCGTCGGCCATCGCCTGGGGAGGCGGCCGCGCGGCGGGGAGGGGGTCAGCGGTGAGCGACGAGCTGGCGGACTTCGGAGAGTTCGTCCAGGCGAGCCTGCCCGGGCTGCTCCGATACGGCCACGCGCTCACCGGCAACCCGCACGACGCAGCCGACCTGGTGCAGACCGTGCTGGAGAAGATCGGCTCCCGCTGGACCCACGTGCAACGCAAGACGGCCGACCCGCTGGCCTACGTCCGCCGTGCGATGGCGAACGCGCACATCAGCCGCTGGCGGCGGCTGAAGCGGGAGAGCCTGGTCGCCGACCTGCCCGAGCAGCGCACCGCCGAACCGGTGGACCCGTTCGAGCACGAGCCGCTGTGGCAGGCCCTGCGCGAACTGCCGCCGCGACAGCGCGCGGTCATCGTGCTCCGCTACTACGAGGGCCTGTCCGAGGCCGAGATCGCCGCCTCGCTCGGCGTCAGCGCCGGCACGGTGAAGAGCCAGGCCAGCAAGGCGATCGCGACGCTGCGGACCAAGATCGGTTCGATCTCCGGAGGGAGGGACGACTGGTGAACCCCGACGACGAGCTCGGCGACGAGCTGCGGCGGTTGTTCGACGACGACCGGCTGGCGATCAGGCCCGCGCCGGGCGCCGAGAGCGCCATCGTCCGCGGCGCCCGCCGTCGGCGTCGCCGCCGCACCGCCGTCGCCGCCTCCGGGGGTGTCCTCACCGCAGCCCTGCTCATCACCGCCGGTCTCGTCGCCACGCGTCAGGACCCCGGCGTCCACCAGGCCGCCCAGCCCACGACGGCCGCCCCGACGACGACCTCCGAGGCGCCCGGGCCGGTCGTGGTGCCACCGTCGTTCCCCGAACTGCCCACCCAGTCGTCGGCGCCGTCGTCGACCACCACGGTCCTGCCCGCGCCCCCGCCTGCCGGCACGTCCACGCGTTCGCCGTCGAGCAGCAGCCGCACGACCGTGCGCCCGGAGCCCGCGGCCGTGGTCCTCGGCCCCACCGGCTACGGGCCGCTGCGGCTGGGGATGAGCTTCGACGAGGCCAAGGCGACCGGGCTGCTCGCCGACGCGGGCACCGCGCCCGCCGAATGCACCACCTACCGGCTCACCGAAGGCACGGCGAACGTCGCGTCGGTGACGATTTCGCCGACCGGGGGAGTGGTGGTCTTCACCGCGACCGGCGCGCGCACGCCGGAAAAAGTCGGCGCCGGTTCCACGGTGGCCGAACTGAGGACTGCCTATCCTGATTTGACGGCCGGCGGGGGGAATTACAGCGCTGCCGCCGGATCGGGCGCCAACTACACGTTCTACGTCGATTCCGCGGAAACCGTCGTGCGGTGGGAACTGGTCGCCCCGCCGGGCTGCTGACTCGAAAAGAGCCCGGGCCGCGGCCCGGGCTCTCGTGCGCTCCGCGGTATGGCGGTCCTACAGGGCGCCACCGGCGACCGGCGGCATGTCCGCGTTGCCGTCGTCGCCGACGGACTCGCGGGCCAGCCAGTTCTCCACCTCGAACATGTTGCCGTTGGCGCGCTTGACCACGTTGACCAGTGTGGACATCTTCGACACCTCCTCGACCTGCTCCTTGAGGAACCACTGGAGGAACTGCTCGCCCTGGTAGTCGTCCTCGGCGCGGGCGGCCTTCATCAGGGTGCGGAAGTCGGCCGTGACCTCCTTCTCCTGCTCCAGCGCGAGCTCGACCAGCTCGAGCGGCTCCGCGAAGTCGTTGCGGACCTCGCCGGTCGGCGGGATGTCCACGTGGTGGTCGGTGTCGATCAGGTACTGCACGATCGCCAGCGCGTGGTTCCGCTCCTCCACCGCCTGGCGGTAGAAGTGCTTGGCCAGCTGGGGCAGGTCCGCGTTGTCGAACCAGACCGCCAGCGCCACGTACTGCTGGGAAGCGTGGAACTCGTTCTGCACCTGCTGCTGCAGGAGCTCGTAGAACTTGGAGCGCGGTTCTTTCTTCAGCATCGCCATGACTCAAGAATAGGCCATTTTGCTGATCGTTAACCCCGTGGGCCTGGTGATTCCGATTTCGTTTGGGTAGGCTTACCGAGATTAGGAAGTGCTTATTTAGGGCGTACTTATTCAGCTTAGCCTTTCCTAATTACCCGATCGGGTCACGAACAATGGGGCAGGACATGCAGCGTGGCCCGCCCCGGCCCGATCCCAGCTCGGAACCGGCGATGGCGAGCACCTCGATGCCGGCGTCCGCCAGCCGCGCGTTGGTCTCCACGTTGCGCTCGTAGCCGACCACCACGCCGGGCGCGAGCGCCAGCGTGTTGTTGCCGTCGTCCCACTGCTCGCGTTCCGCGGTCACCGGGTCGAGACCGGTGTCGATCACCCGCAGCTTCTCGATGCCCATCGCCTCCGCCGCCGCGTGCAGGAACGGCTCCGGGCCGTCCACGCGCAGCGAGCCGTCGCCGTCCGGGCGCAGCGTGAAGGCCACCAGCTCGTCGCGCGCCAGCGGGTACATCACCACGGCGTCCGGCGCGACCATCGTGCAGACGGTGTCCAGGTGCATGGTGGCCCTGGCCTGCGCGATCGGCACCGCGAGCACGGTGTGGGCGATGTCGTCGGCGAACAGCGAGCGCGCCAGCGACTCCGCGCCGGCGGCCGTGGTGCGTTCCCCGATGCCGACGGCCAGCACGCCGGGCGCGAGCAGCAGCACGTCGCCACCCTCGACGGGCGCCGAATGGGCGCCGTACGCGCGCGAGGCGTGGGAGAACCGCGGGTGGTAGGCGTAGATGAGGTCGAGCAGCGCGGTCTCGCGGCGGCGGGCGGGCATGGCCAGCGACGAGATCGCCACCCGGTCGCCGATCCACACCGACGAATCGCGGGTGAACAGCAGGTTCGGCAGCGGGTCGACCGCGAAGTCGTGCGGGTGGTGGATCTTGCGGACCAGCGACGCGCCCTCGGCGGCGGGCAGCTCCTCGAACGTCAGGCCGGCCATCAGCACCTCGGCCAGCGTCGCTGCGTCCACACCGGACAGGTGCGAGCGCAGCGCGTCCCCCAGGTCCTCGCCGAGGCGCCGGTCGTCGACCGCGGCGTGCACCCCGGCCGCGTGCGCCCGAGGGTCGGTCAGCGCCTCGCGCAGCACCTCGGCCAGCAGGAGCACCTCGACGCCGCGGCCGCGGAGCACCTCGGCGAACGCGTCGTGCTCCTCCTGGGCGCGGCCGACCCACGGGATCGAGTCGAACAGCAGCTTGTCGTTGTTGCGCGGGGTGAGCCTCGTGAGCTCGTTGCCCGGCCGGTGGAGCAGGACGGCGCGCAGCGGCCCGACCTCGCTGTCCACCCTGGGGGTTTTGGTGGTCACGCGCTGAGCGTAGTGCTCAGGGCAGCCAGCTGACGTGTCCGCGGAGCAGCGAGTACCCGACGAACGAGACCACGTCGAGCAGGGTGTGCGCGACGATCAGCGGCACCAGCCGGTTGGTCCGCTGCCACACCCGGCCGAACACCAGGCCCATCACCAGGTTGCCGACGAACCCGCCGAAGCCCTGGTAGAGGTGGTAGGACCCGCGCAGCACGGCGGCGGCGAACAACGCGGTGTTCTCGCGCCAGGCCAGCTGCCGCAGCCGGGTCAGCAAGTAGCCGACCACCAGCACTTCCTCGGCGAAGGCGTTGCCGAACGCGGACAGCGTCAGCGCGATCGGGCGCCACCACGTGTCGTCCAGCCGGGACGGGACGACGGCGAGGTTGAAGCCGAGCTTCCAGCCGACGAAGTACAGCACCAGCCCCGGGATGCCGATCAACGCGGCCAGCCCGGCGCCCCACAGAACGTCCCGGCCGGGCCGGGTGCGGTCCAGGCCCACCTCGGCCAGCTTCATCCCGCCGCGCCACAGCAGGTACGCGCCGAGGGCGCCCCAGCCGACGAGCTGCACCGCGGACAGCAGCTGGGCGAGCAGGTCCAGCAGGTCGGCCGCGCGCTGCGGGACGTTGAGCGCGACGCTCTGGTCGGACAGCGGTTCGGGCTGCAGGAGCGAGTCGATCAGCGACAGCAGGCTGCGCGCGCCGGACAGGCCGAGCGTGATCGAGAAGACGACGACCAGCTCGATCTTCAGCCGCCGCGCGGTCCCGGCGTCCACCGGTTCGGGCATCGCGGGACGTTCGGGGCGGAGCCAGGAGCTGAGCACGTCCGCACGCTACCGTCTGCAGACATGGCCAAGATTGCGACCGCTGACCGCGTCGACCGTGCCGAACTGCTGGAGTTCCTCCGCCCCCGGCACCGCGCGATCCTGATGACCACCCGTGCCGACGGCACCCCACAGCTGTCGCCGGTCACCGCGGGCATCGACCCCGAGGGCCGGTTCGTCGTGGCGACCTACCCGCAGCGCGCGAAGACGCGCAACGCCCGCCGCAACCCGGCGGTTTCGGCGTGCGTGATCTCGGACGAGTGGAACGGGCCGTGGGTGCAGTTCGACGGCCAGGCCGAGGTGCTGGACGTGCCCGACGCGGTCGAGCCGCTGGTCGAGTACTTCCGGTCGATCTCGGGCGAGCACCCGGACTGGGACGAGTACCGCGAGGCGATGGTCAGGCAGAACAAGAGCCTGATCCGCGTGACGATCGAGCGGTGGGGACCGATCGCCACCGGCGGTTTCCCGCCGGAGCTCGGCTAGGGCTGCACGCGCAGCTGGTTCTTCGCCAGGAACGGGCAGCCCACCAGGCGTCGCAGCTCGGTGCTCAGCTGGGCCGGGCTGTGCACCGGCTTGGCGAAGGCCAGGCGCACGTCGTGGTCGCCGTCGCCGGACTCGACGCGCAGCCGCAGCCCGAACTGGTCCAGGCCGAGCGGGCGGATCCGGCCGCCGCGCAGCTCCTCGGGGATGTGCCGGGCGAGCTGGCCGACGACGTCGGCGTGGTCGGTCTCGAGGTGCCGCAGCCAGCCGGATTCGTAGCCGGTGAACGGGTCCGGCGCGGCGGCGTTGAACACGTGCGGCCGCAGCGAGTGGGTGCCCTCGGCGTCGGCGAGGACGAGCGAGGCCGGCGTGAGGCGCAGCAGACTCAGGCCGTGACCGAGGTCCAGCAGGCGCGGATCGGGCCGCGTCTCGGCGATCGACAGCGCCCTGGCGCGGGCCGACTCCGGGCTGAGGTGCCGCAGCCAGCCGGTGATCCAGAGCAGCCCGCGGATGGGTTCCCGCAGGTCGACGGGCGCGTGGTCGGCGAGTTCGAACACGACGGCCAGCTCGCCGCGGTCCGCCTCGCGGGTGCGGGTCAGCAGCGGGTGGTCGTCGGGCAGCAGGACGCTGACGCTGCCGCTCGGGTGGACGTGGTGCAGTTCGGGCACCACGCGGTCGTTGCCGGTCGGGTCGCCCGCGGTCGGCAGGAGCGCGCCGGGGCCGTTCCGCACGGCGATGGTCTTCGCGCGCTCGGCGGGGCTGGGTGCGGGCGGACGTCGGATCTCGGTCACTGGCCACCTCCTACTTAGGTGAGCCTAACCTGAGTGACGGAGGAAGGGAAGTGGATCAGTAACGTTCCCCGTTGCCATTCCGACTGGCGGACCGTGGAATTCACCCGGCAGCGTGTCTACGAGCCGCACCTCGGCGAACCGGCGGCGACCGATCCGCTCGAGGTCGAGATCGTCGAGAAGACGCGTGGTCGCCTGATCACGTCGAGCGTGCTTTACGCCCTCCCGGTCGCACTGGCGGTCCTGTTCCGGCTCACCGGTCCCGCGGTCTGGACGGTGACCGCGGTGTTCACCGTGCTGGCGGCGTTGTCGGTGTGGACGCTGGCCTGCCGGATCCGGCCGCTGGGCCGGCTGCTCCGGATGCCTGCCGCCGTCCTCACGCCGGGGCCGGGGCAGCTGCTGATGTCGGACCGGACGGTGAGCATCGCGTTGCCCGGGCCACAGCCGCGCTGGGTCGTCGTGCGGATGCCCCGCTCGAAGCGGCTCCTGCTGGCGCGCGAGCGCCGCGTGTTCATGTTCGGGCCGGACGCGCGCGGCCGGCTCGTGTTGCGGGTGCCGGGCAGCATCATCGGGCAGTTCGGCCGCGTGCGGACCGCACCCGCGCCCGGATCCCGGGAGCCCGGCGAGGTCGCACCGGACGCGGTGGTGATCGCGTTCGTCCGTGAACTCCGGCTACGGGCGGCGCTCGTGTCCACGGCCTTCCTGGTCGCCGGAGCGTTCGTGTGGGTGCTCGCCGAAGCGGGCGCGGAGGCGTTCGGCTTCCCGCGCCCGAACGGCGTGACGGCCGTGTTCTGCGTGGCTTACGCCTTGCTCGGTGTCGCCCGGCCACTGCAGGTCCGGAGCATCGCCCGGGCGGTGGGCACCCAGCCGTGGACCGAACTCGGCGTCACCCTGGACACGCCGGTCGAACCACACGCCTCGGGCACCGGGAACGCGATGGGGCGGGTGACCCTGCCCGGCGGGCGGGTCGCGCGGGTTCGGTTCGGGCGACAGCCGCTCGACCTGCTGGTCAACGTGCGCGAGACGCAGCGGCTGTGGGTGCTGGGCGTGCCGGAGCGGGGCCGCAAGCTCGTGGCCGGGGTGCCAGGTCACCCGGTGCTCGGGCACGTCCGGCTGGACTGAGGTAACGCCGGTGGCCGCTTGATCGACTCGGAGGTGTGGAACCCACCCAGGAGCGCGTGCTCGTCCACGAGCCGCACCACGGCGAACCGGCCGCGACGGACTCGCTCGAACTCGAGATCGTCTCCAAGCAGCGCAACCGCCTGATCAACTCGATGGTCGTCTCCGTGGTCGGGGGCGGTCTGGTGGCGGCGCTGGACCCCGGCCCGTCTTCGGCCGGCTTCGCGGCGGTCCTCGCCGCCGTCACCGTCCTCCAGTTGTGGCTGCTGTTCTTCCGGGTGCTGCCGTGCCGGAAGCTGCTCGCCTACCCGGCGGTCCTGCTCACCCCGGGCCCGGGGCAGTTGCTGGTGTCCGGCTCGAAGGTCAGCGTCGCGCTGCCCGGGCCCGAGCCGCGCTGGCTGGTCGTTCGGTTGCCCGCCTCGAAGCGGATCCTGCTGGCCGGGTTGCGGCGCCTCTACTTCATCGGCCCCGACCCGCGCGGCCGCGTGCTGGTCGGGCTGCCCGGCGGGATGAACGGCCGGTTCGGACGGATCCGGACGGCGCCCGAGCCGGGTTCGGTGGAATCGGCCGAGCAGCCGCGGCCGCTGGTGGCGGCCCTGCGGGACCCGGTGGTGACCACCTTCCTGCGCGAGGTCCGGCTGCGGTCGTGGGGGATGGCCGGGTTCTTCGTGCTGCTCGCCGCCGGGATCTGGGCCGTGGGCAACCTCGTCTTCGACCTGCCCGCGACCGGCACGTTCACGACGATCCTCGCCGTCGTCTACGCCGCGACCGGGCTGCTCATGCCGGTCCGCGTCGCCACCCTGTCCTCGGCCGTGCGGGAGCAGCCCTGGCAGGAATTGCACGCCACGCTCGACACCGCGATCACGCCGGGCGCCTCGGGCGCGGTCGGCAAGGCGGCGGGCCGCGTGTTGCTCCCCGACGGTGAGGCCGTGGTCCGGTTCCAGCGGGTGCCGCTCGACCTGCTGGTCAACGTGCGCGACACGCAGCGCCTGTGGGTGCTCGGTGCGCCGGAACGCGGCCGTCGCGTGGTGGCCGGGCTGCCCGGGTATCCCGTTCTCGCGTTGGTGAACCTCCGGTGAACTGTCCGGGGGGCGTACGCGTTTGTCCGGTTCCCGTACGCTACTAGCGTGTCCCATGTGTCAAGCGCTGTGGAACTCACGCCCCCCGGCCCCCGCGGAATTCCGCCCCTCTTCGCGCGGCTCGTAGACGACTCGGCGCTCTTCCCGCCCGGAACGGCCACCATGCCGGACGCGCTGCGGAACTACCTGGCCGGCCGCGAGGGCGACCACGCGGGCCTGCTCGGTGTGTTCCTGTGCCAGGCGTCCCGCCTGCCCGAGCTGATCACCGAGCTGATCAAGATCAAGCCGAAGCAGCCGCTGCCGCTGTCGCTGATCATCGACACCGGTCTCGGCGGCGTGCCGAAGGCGATCTCGATCGTCGAGTCCCGCAGCGAGCTGCTGTCGCTGCGCATGGTCGAGATGCCGGCGCCCTCGGACGTCGACGAGGTGTGGCTGGAGCGCGTCTCCGAGTTCGTGCCCGAGGACGTGATCCGCGTGGTCGAGCCGCGGCGGGGGGTGGGCTGGCTGGACGGCGTGCGGCGCGTGATCGAGCACGGCAGCTGGCCCAAGATCCGCTGCGGCGGCCAGTCCAGTGAGAACTTCCCCAGCGTCGACGAGGTCGCCGACTTCCTCGCCGTCCTGTCCGGCTCGCCCGGCGCCTCCTTCAAGGCCACCAACAGCCTGCACCGTGCGGTCCGGCACGACGACCCGGACAACGGCATCGCCCACCACGGTTTCCTGAACCTGCTCGTCGCGGTGGCCCGCAGCCTGTCCGGTGGGGACGTCCGCGAGGCGCTCGCCTCCACCGACGGCGAGGCGCTCGCCGCGGAGGCGAGGTCGCTGTCCGAGCCGGCCGCGAAGGCGGTGCGCGCGCTGTTCGCGTCCTACGCCTGCGACAGCTTCGAGGCTCCGGTCGCCGACCTCGAGGCGCTCGGCCTGCTGTAGTGACCGCCGAAGGCTCGCTGACCCTCGACCGCGGCCTGGCGTTGCTGCAGGCCGTGGCCGACGCCGACGGCGACGCGGCGACGATTTCGGAGCTGGCGACCGCGATCGGCGCCAGCCGCGCCGCGGTCTACCGGCTGCTGGTGCCGCTGTCCGCGCGCGGCCTGGTGTGGCGCGATGGCAGCAAGGTCCGGCTGGGCATCGGCGTGCTGCGGCTGGCCGGGCAGGTCGTCCCGCAGCTGCGCGAGGCGGCCCGGCCGGCCCTGCGCGAGCTGGCGGAGAAGGCAGGCGCGACCGCCTACCTGTCGATCGCCGAGGGTGATCTGGTCGAGCCGGTCGTCACGGTCGAGCCCTCGTGGACGGACTTCCACGTGTCCTACCGGGTCGGCGCGCGCCACCCGATCGGTGTCGGCGCAGCCGGGAAAGCGCTGACCCTGCGTCGCGGCAGCCGCGGCTGGGCGGCGGTCACCGGCGAACCGCAGCGCGGGACCTCGGGGGTCGCCGCGCCGGTGCGGGGCGTGCCGGGCCTGCGCGCGGCGGTCGGGGTGATCGCGCTGGGGCCGCTCAACGCGGACACCGTGGGCCCCCAGGTGGTCGCGGCCGCCGCCGCGGTCGCCGAGGTCCTGCGCGGGGACTAACGGGCGCGGCGGTACTCGGCGGCCGCTGCCTCGTACTTCCGGTGCTCGGCCGCGTGGTCCGGCGCGTCGTCCGGGTCGGCCGAGGTGACGAACTCCTGGAGCGCCAGGTTCGCGCCCACCGCCAGTTCACCGGCCCGCGCGAGCATTCCCTTCTCGTAGCGGTTGATCGCGGCGTCCAGCGTGGGCTCGTCAGCGATCGCGTGCGCCAGTTCCGCGCCGTCGAGCAGGGCCAGGTTCGCGCCGAACCCGCCGAACGGGGCCATCACGTGCGCCGCGTCGCCGAGCAGGGTCACGCCCGCGGTGTGCGGCCAGGTCAGCGGCGCCGGCAGGACGTGGATCGGCCGCTCGACGACGGCGTCCCAGTCGGTCAGCGCAGGCCGGAAGACGTCGGCCCAGTGGGCGAACTCGTCGAGCAGGAAGCGCTTCACTGCCTTGGGATCGTGCACCGCGATGCGGTCGCCGCGCACCACCAGGTAGCCGCGGATGAGGCCGTTGCTGTTGCGCTGCAGGATGATGCCGTGTCCGTCGCCGTCGTTGGCGAACATCTGCCCGGCGCCGGTCAGCGCGGCGACCCCGGGGTGGCGGGTGTCGACGTCGTCGAAGCGGACGTCGAGGAAGCTGACGCCGGTGTATCTCGCGGTGGCGTCGGTGACCAGCGGCCGGACCCGGGACCAGGCGCCGTCCGCGCCGATCACCAGGTCGGTTTCGGTGGCCGGGCCGTCGGCGAACTCCAGCCGGTGCCTGCCGCCGCCGAGCGGGACGGCGCGGACCAGCTTGTGTCCCCAGTGGACGGTGCCGGGTTCGACACTCGACGCCAGCAGCGCACGCAACTGGCCGCGGTCGATCTCCGGGGCCGCGAGGTCGTCGTCGGCGGGCACGAAGGCATTGAGGACCGTGCCGTGGTGGTCGAGCCGGCTCCCGGCCTGTGACTCGGGACGGGACAGCGCCAGGAACTCGTCCAGCAACCCGGCGTCCGACATGGCGATCTGCCCGGTGTCGGCGTGCAGGTCGAGGCTGCCGCCCGCGTCCCGGGCGTCCACGGCGGCGTCGGCGTCGTACACGGTGACCTCGATGTCGTGGCGCTGGAGGACGCGGGCGCAGAGCAGGCCGCCGGGGCCGGCTCCGATGATCGTGATTCGTGCGGTCATGGTTACTTCTCCTATCTACTGAACGGGCGGTCGGTCAGTTGATAGGCTAGCTGAACGGGCGGTCGGTCAGCAAGTAAACTGGGCACATGGCCACGAGGGAGGACCGGCGCAGCGGCGCCGAGACGCGAGCCGAGATCCTGCGCGTCGCGCTGCGGTTGTTCATCGAGAAGGGGTACGAGGGCACCTCGACCAGGGACATCAGCACCGCGCTCGGCATCACGAAGTCGGCGCTCTACTACCACTTCCCGAGCAAGGAGGCGATCGTCACGAGCCTCCTGACCGAGCGCCGGAAGGAGCTCGCCGAGCTGGTCGAGTGGATCCGCGCGCAGCCGGCGTCACCTGATCTGCTGCGCCGGGCCGCGCTGCGCTGGATCGACGGCACGACGTCCGAGCGGCTCGACGGCATGCGGCTGATGCACGCCAACGGCCCCGTGCTGCGGAAGTTGCTCGACGACGGCGCCGACGTGCGATCGGAGTTCGAGCAGGTCGTCGACCTGCTCGTGCCTGGCGACGCCACCCCGGCCGACCGGCTGCTGGTGCGGATGGCCTTCGACACCGTGGGCGCCGCGCTGCTGGCCGCCCAGCGGACGGACGCGAGCCCCGAAGACGTGCTGGCGGCGGCCCGCCGGGCGACGATCGCGTTGACGGGCTAGGCGAACGCCTGCACGAGCGCCAGCAGCGCGAACACCGCGAACGCGAACCCGGCGATGCGCTGCAGCAGCTTCGGCTTGAGGCGGCCCCGCACCTTGTGCCCGATGAACACCGCGACCGCGGCCACCGTGATCAGCGCGAGCAGCGAGCCGGCGCCGACCATCAGCGGGTGCCCGTAGCGGGCACTCAACCCGGCAGTCGCCAGCTGGGACGCGTCGCCCCATTCGGCGGCGAACAGCACGCCGAACGAGGTGGCCGCCGAGCGCAGGAACGTCACCGGCTTCACGCCCTGCCGGGCCGCGTCCTCGCCGCTCTCGTCGGCCGTCGAGAAGCCTTCGCGCAGCAGCAGGACGGCCCCGAGCCCGAACAACGCGGCGACGACCGCCGCGACCAGGCTCTCCGGCAGCAGCGTCAGCGCGCGGCCGAAGAGCACCGCGATCGTGGATTGGACGGCGAACGCCACGGAAACCCCGACGAGGACCGGCCACGCGCGGAAGCGGGTGGTCAGCACGAGGGTGGCGATCATCGTCTTGTCCGGCAGCTCCACGGCCAGGACAAGGACGTACGCGCTGAGCAGTGCCAGCAGTGCGGTACTCACGGTGATTTCCACTCCCCTTTCACTGCAACGATAAAGGGGAGCGCCGGCAATTACCAGCAGATCGGTTTCGCGAATTGCCGGTTTTCGGTTCGCCAGAATTATTTCTGGCTCGGACGCAGATTTTTCTTCGCCGCGCCGAAACCTGCCTTGAGCTGGGCAGAACCGGTCCGCTCCAGCCACTGGGCGAAGGTCATCAGCGCTGGTTGGAGCGCTCGTAACGCGGCGATGTCGACGGGCGGCTCGGGGTTGTTGTTGAGGTATTCGTAACCCTGGGCGAAGCGTGGATTCACGCGACGCAACTCGTCGATCGGGAGCTGTTCGTAGGGCACTGTGACCCCGATCGCCGCGCTGATGGCGGCGGCCACCTCGCCCGGGGTCAGCGCGTCCCCGGCGAGGGTCAGCGTGCGGCCGTCGAGCCGCCCCGCGAACCCGTCCGCGGCGAACGCGGCGATGTCGTCCAGTGCGATCAGCTGCTGCCGGACGTGCGGCGCGAGCGCGGTCCGCAGAGCGCCGTCCCGCAGGCCGAACAGCGGGTTCAGGTAGTTCTCCATGAACGACGACGGCCGCAGGATCGTGTACGGCATCCCGCTCGCCGCCAGGTACTGCTCGACCTCCCACTTCGCCGCCTGGAACACGTCGGCCGCGAGGGCCGAGCTGTAGACCAGGCGCCCTACGCCGGCCCGCCGCGCGACGTCGACGAGCAGTTTCCCGGCGCGGACCTCGTCCTGTCCGGGCGCCAGCGGTCCGGGGTGCACGCTGAACACGCCGTAGGCGCCCGCCGCCGCGGCGGTCACCGAACTCTCGTCTTCCAGGTCGCCGCGCACCACCTCGGCGCCCGCGGCCGCCAGGTCCCGGGCCCGTGCCGGGTCGCGGGTGAGCGCCCGCACCCGCCAGCCGTCGGCCAGCAGCCGCCGCGCGACCGCCCCGCCCTGCTGTCCGGTGGCTCCGGTGACCAGTACCAGCTCGTTCATGACTTCCTCCCAGAAGCGGGGCGCACGCCCCGGTTAATGCGGAAGATACGGAACGATCGCCCCGCTTGTCAAAGCCGTGTCGGTGACCGGGACCTAGGTCCCGGCAAGATCAGGACCCCGGGACCTGATGTCGGGCGGGGGAACAGAGCAGTCTGAATGACGTGGACGTGCTCCAGCTGGCGCGGTGGCAGTTCGGGATCACCACCGTCTACCACTTCCTCATGGTCCCGCTCACCATCGGACTGTCGGTCCTCGTCGCGGGGATGCAGACCGCGTGGGTCCGCACCGGTGAGCAGCGCTACTACAAGATGACCAAGTTCTGGGGGAAGCTCCTGCTGGTCAACTTCGCCATGGGCGTGGTGACCGGCATCGTCCAGGAGTTCCAGTTCGGGATGAACTGGAACGCCTACTCCCGCTTCGTCGGTGACGTGTTCGGGGCGCCACTGGCGATGGAGGGCCTGGTCGCCTTCTTCGTCGAGTCGACGTTCCTCGGCCTGTGGATCTTCGGCTGGGACCGGCTGCCGAAGAAGGTGCACCTGGCTTGCGCCTGGGCGTTCTCGCTGGCCACGATCGCCTCCGCGTACTTCATCCTCGCCGCGAACTCGTGGATGCAGCACCCGGTCGGCGCCGAGATCGTCGACGGCAAGCCGACGCTCAACTCGATCTGGGCGGTGCTCACCAACAACACCGCGCTCGCCGCGATCCCGCACACCATCGCCGGCGCGTTCTCGGTCGCCGCCGCGTTCCTCGTCGGCATCGCCGCATGGCACCTGTGGCGCAAGCGCAAGACCGACGACGAGCACCGCGCGGTGTGGCGGTCGTCGATCCGCCTGGGCGGCTGGACCGGCATCGTCGCATTCGCCGTGCTCGCCATCACCGGCGACGTCCAGGGCAAGCTGATGTTCGAGCAGCAGCCGATGAAGATGGCCTCGGCCGAGGCGCTCTGCCACACCGAGCAGCCCGCCAGCTTCTCGATCATCGCGGTCGGCGACGTCACGTCGGAGAACTGCGAGGACGTCAAGACGTTCAACGTGCCGGCGCTGCTGTCCTTCCTGGCGCACAGCGACTTCACCACCGAGGTCAAGGGCGTCGAGGACCTCGTCACCGAGTACCAGGCGCGTTACGGCACGAACTACCCGGACGACCCGCAGCTCGGCGAGCTGGCCGGCAAGCCGATCGACTACGTGCCGAACCTCCCGGTGACCTACTGGGGCTTCCGGATCATGATCGGCTTCGGTGCGATCTCGGCGGGCACCGGACTGCTGGCGCTCTGGCTGACGCGCAAGAACAAGATCCCGGACACCAAGTGGTTCCCGCGCCTGGCGTTGCTGAGCATCGCGACGCCGTTCATCGCGAACAGCGCGGGCTGGATCTTCACCGAGATGGGGCGGCAGCCGTTCGTCGTGGTGCCCAACCCGTCCGGTGTGGACGGTGTGTGGATGTTCACCGCGCAAGCGGTGTCGCGGATCTCCACCGGTGAGGTGTGGACCTCGCTGATCGCACTGACCACCTTGTACGCCGTGCTCGGCGTGGTCGAGGTGTTCCTGATCCGCAAGTACGTCCGCGGCGGCATCGAGGGTGTGATCCCGCCCAAGACCGATCACGACCAGGAGGGCAAGGATGAGCTTGCCTTCGCCTACTAGGGAACGGCCATGACCCTGGAAACCATCTGGTTCTGCATCATCGTGCTCTTCTGGCTGGGATACCTGTTCCTGGAGGGCTTCGACTTCGGCGTCGGCATGCTGCTGCCGATCCTCGGCCGCGACAACACCGAGCGGCGGGTCATGATCAACACGATCGGCCCGGTGTGGGACGGCAACGAGGTCTGGCTGATCGTCGCGGCAGGCGCGATGTTCGCCGCCTTCCCCGGCTGGTACGCGTCGTTGTTCTCGGCCACCTACCTGCCGTTGCTGCTGGTGCTGCTCGCGCTCATCGGCCGCGGGGTCGCGTTCGAGTACCGCGGCAAGGTCGACTCGGAGCGCTGGCGGCGCAACTGGGACCGCGTCATCATGATCGGCTCGTGGGTCCCGCCGCTGGGCGTCGGGCTGCTGCTGACCACCACGGTCCTCGGGCTGCCGCTCGACGAGCACGGCAACCGGATCGGCGGCGCGTTCGAGGCGGTGCGCTGGGACACGCTGCTCGGCGCGCTCGCCGTCGTCGGGTTCGCGCTGGTGCACGGCGCGGCGTTCCTGGCCCTGAAGACCGCGGGGGACCTGCGGGAACGGGCGCGGCTGTTCGCCATCCGCGCGCTGCCGGTCGCGTTGCTGCCGCTGTTCGCCCTGCTGGCGGTCGTCCAGTGGCGCGAGGGTGCACTGTGGACACTCGTGGCGCTCGCCGTCGCGGTGGTGGCCGCGGTGGTGGCCTGGCGCAAGCTGGTGGCGGACCGGGACGGGCAGGCCTTCGCCGCACTCGGCGTCACGATCGCCGCGGCCGTGGTCACCCTGTTCGGCGCGCTCTACCCGGACGTGCTGCCCTCGACGCTCGACCCGGCGAACTCGCTGACCGTCGCGGAAACCGCGTCCAGCCCGTACACCCTCGAGGTGATCACCTGGGTCGGCGCGTTCGGCGCCCCGGCCGTGCTGGTCTACCAGGGCTGGACGTACTGGGTGTTCCGCAAGCGGATCAGCGCCGCCCACATCCCGCCGGTGCACACCCCATGAGCTTTCCCGGACGCTCCGTCCTTCCCGCACCGGTGTCCACAACGGACACCACGCGTCCGGGAAAGGGTCCGCTCGGCGCGCTGCCCCTGTTGTCCGCGGCCGCGCGCCGGGCGCTCGCCCTCTCCGGTCTGCTCGCGCTCGGCAACGCCGCGGCGCTGGTCGCGCAGGCCTTCCTGCTCGCCTCGGTCTGCGCGGCGGTGGTCGCCGGGCACGGCGCCGGCACCGGTCAGCTGGTCGCTCTCGGCGGGGTGGTCGTAGCCCGTGCGCTGGTCGCGTGGGCGCTGCGGGTGGTCGCCGCGCGGGCCGCGGCCGGGGCCAAGGAAGAACTGCGGGCGAAGGTCGTCGACCACGCGCTGCGGCTCGGTCCGGAGTGGATCGCGCGGCGCGGGCCGGGCGAGTTGACCGCGCTGACCACCAAGGGCCTGGACGCGCTCGACGCCTACTTCACCGACTACCTGCCCGCGCTGGTCACCGCCGCGGTGGTGCCGCTCGGCGCGGGCGCGGCCGTGTTGTGCGCCGACTGGCCGTCCGCGGTGATCATCGCGCTGACCGTGCCGTTGTTGCCGCTGTTCGCGATCCTCGTCGGCAAGTACACCGCGGACCGCTCGGCCGCCGCGAGCGACGCGCTGCAGCGCATGTCCGGCCACCTGCTGGAACTCGTGCGCGCGCTGCCGGTGCTGGCCGCGTTCCGCCGCGCGGAGGCGCAGGCCGAGGCGGCGCGGCGGGTGTCCGAGAAGCACCGGCAGGCGACCCTGAAGACGTTGAAGGTCGCGTTTTCCTCGGCGTTCGTGCTGGAACTGGCCGCGACGCTGTCGGTCGCGCTGGTCGCCGTCGTCATCGGCGTGCGGCTGGTGGGCGGCGACCTGTCGCTCGCGATCGGGCTCGGCGTGCTGATCCTCGCGCCGGAGTGCTACCAGCCGCTGCGCGCGGTGGGCGCGGCCTTCCATGCCAGCGAGGACGGGGTCGAGGCGGTCCGCCGCGTCACCGACGTGCTCGCCGAACCGGTCGCGCCGGAGGGCACCGCGATCCCCGGTCGCGGGGAGGTGCGGGTCGAGGGGCTGCGGGTGGCGCGTCGCGGCGGTTTCGCGCCGGACGGCGAGACGTTCACACTGCGGCCGGGCACGCTGACCCGGCTCGATTCGCCGAGCGGCGCCGGCAAGTCGACCACGCTCGCCGTCCTGCTGGGCTTCGTGCGGCCGTCCGCCGGGACGGTGCTGGTCGACGGCCTGCCGCTGAGCGAGGTCGACATGTCGGCCTTCCGCCGGGACATCGCGTGGGTGCCGCAGAACCCAGCGTTCACCGGTGGCACCGTGCGGGCCGAGCTGGACCTGGCGGTCGCGGAGCCGCCGGACCCGGTCGAGGTCGACGCGCTGCTCATCGAACTCAACCTCGCCGGCCTGGCGGACGCTCCGGTGCACGAGCTGTCCACCGGGCAGCGGCAACGCGTCGCGGTCGCGCGGGCGCTGCTGCGGGTCCGGCACGGGGCCTGGCTGCTGCTGCTCGACGAGCCCACCGCGCACCAGGACGCCGCCAACGCCGCCCTGGTCAACGCCGCCATCGCGTCGACACTGCCGCTGGGCACCGCGGTCCTCCTCGCCGCGCACCACCGGGACAACCACGTCGCGGTCGTCCACGCGGTGACGCCCGCGCCGCACACCACGGCCGCCGTCGAGGCGCGCACGCGGACGCTGCGGGGGGTGGTGAGCCGGCGGTTCCTCGGCGGCGCCGCGGTCGGCGCCCTCGCGCTGCTGGCCGGTGTGGCGCTGACCGCGACCTCGGGCTGGCTCATCGCCAAGGCCTCGTTCCAGCCGCCGATCCTGACGCTGACCGTCGCCGTCGTCGGGGTGCGTGCCTTCGGGCTCGGCCGCGCGGCACTGCGGTACCTGGAACGGCTGATCACGCACGACGCCGCGTTCCGCATCGCCGGGCAGCTGCGGGTCCGGCTGTGGCGCGGGCTGGTCCGGCTCGGGCCCGCCCGCGCGCTCGGCCTGAGGTTCGGCGAGGGGCAGCGGCGGCTGGTCGCCGACGTCGACACGGTCCGCGACCTGCTGCCGCGCGTGGTCACGCCGCCGCTGGTCGCGGTGCTGGTGCTGGCCGGGGCGATCGCCGTGCAGACGGTCCTGCTGCCGGTCGCCGGACTCGTGCTCGCCGTCGCGGTGCTGGTCGGCGCGCTCGCCGCGCCCGCGCTCGCGTTGCGGCTGGAGCGCCGGGCGACCACCGCGCTCGCCGAGGGGCGCCGGACGGTAAGCGCCCGGGTGCTCGGCTTGTTCGAGTCGGCGGCCGAGCTGATCGCGTCCGGCGCGCACCGGCGGCGCCGCGCCGAGCTGGCGGAGGCCGATGACCGGCTGGTGCACCAGGCGCGGCGCCAGGCCTTCGGGGCGGGCGCGGCCGACGCGCTGATCACCCTGGTCACCGGCGCGGCCGCGGTCGCCGGCGTCGGGCTGGCCGCGGGTTCCGGCATCGACCCGGTGCTCGCGCCCGTCCTGGCCCTGGTGCCGCTGGCGCTGGCGGAGGTCCTCGCGACGCTGCCGCCGGTGGCCCAGCACTGGGACGCGCTGCGCACCTCGATGGCCCGGATCGCGGACGTGGAACGCGCGCGGCCGGAGCCGCCCGTGCCCACCGGGCCGATCGCCTTCGAGCACGCCGACATCGGCTGGACCACACCGGTGCTGCGGGACGTCGACCTGCGCATCCCGGCCGGCACGCACGTGGCAGTCGTCGGCCCGTCCGGCGCGGGCAAGTCGACGCTGCTCGCCGCGCTGCTCGGGTTCCTGCCCGCCCAGCGCGGGCGGCTCACCACCGCCGCCGAGGTCGCCTGGGCGCCGCAGGAACCGCAGCTGGTCTCCACCACCGTCGCGGAGAACCTGCGGCTGGCGGATCCGCACGCCGACGACGCCCAACTCCGCGAAGCCCTGCGCCTGGCCTGCCTGGACCTGCCGCTGGACACCGTGCTCGGCGGCGCGGGCAGCGGCCTGTCCGGCGGGCAGGCGCAGCGGCTCGCGGTCGCGCGGGCGCTGGTCGCGGCGCCGCGCGCGGACCTCGTCCTGCTCGACGAGCCGACCGCGCACCTCGACGAGCCGACCGCGCGCCGCCTGCGGGCCAACCTGCGTACGGCACTGGCCGGCCGCACGGTCGTGCATGTGACCCACCACCCCGAGGAGGCGGCCGAGGCCGACCTCGTCGTCGAGGTGGGTGACGGGCGCGTCATCGTGCGGGAGCCGGTCCTGGAAGGCGGCTACGCTTGACCCTGCTCATGGAACCCACCCTCGCCGCCCGCGCGTTGTCCGCGGCCACGGAGATCACCACCGCCGCCCTGTCCGGCGGCGACCCCGACGCGGTCCTCGATTCGGTGGTGCGCAAGGCCGCCGAGCTCGCCGGGGCCGACCTGTGCCTGGTGATGGTCCGCGCGGACGACGGCAAGGTGTCCGTCGAAGCCGCCCACGGCAGCCACCACGAGGACCCGCGCGGCGTCGTGCTGCCCGCCGAATCCGCGGCCGGGCAGGTCGCCCGCGGTGGTGTCACGGTGGTGGCCGACGACATGACCACCGACCCGCGCACGGCCCCGTACGTGCCGTCCGAGCTGCGCCGCTTCGGCCCGTTCGCGGCCGCGCCGTTCGGCTCCGGCGGCCGGGTGCTGGGCGCGCTGGCGGTGTACCGCGAGCGGTCCGGGCGGCCGTTCGACGAGGCGACGGTCGAGGTGCTGACCGCGTTCGCCGCGCAGGTCGGCGTCGTGCTGGCGCTGGCCGAGGCCGCCAACGACCGGCACCGGATCACGCTCTACCAGGAGCGCGAGCGCATCGCCCGCGAGCTGCACGACGTGATCGTGCAGCGGTTGTACGCGGCGGGCATGCAGCTGGACCGGGTGCGCCGCCGCATGCGCAAGCGGTTCGCCTCGACCGACGCGACCCGGCTCGGCGAGGCGATCGACCAGCTCGACCAGACCATCGAGGAGATCCGGCACACCGTGCGCGAGCTGCGGTCACCGGAGCCGGAGACAGCGGAGAAACCCGCGGCCACCGACCTGGCCGAGTCGGCGCGCGCCGAGGTGCGGATCGCGGGGGAGCTGCTCGGGTTCCCGCCCACGCTGGAGTTGTCCGGCGAGCTGGCCGACATCCCGGCCGAGCGGGCCGACCACATCCGCGCGGCGCTGCGCGAGGCGCTGTCCAATGTGGTCCGGCACTCCGGGGCCAGCGAGACCAGGGTGACGCTGGTGCGCGACAACGACGGGGTGAAGCTGCGGGTCCGCGACAACGGCGCCGGCGTGCCGCAGGACGTGCAGACCCGCGGCCTGCGCCACCTGGAGGAACGCGCCAAGCGCGCGGGCGGGAAGTTCTACCTCAACTCCTCGCCGAGCCTGGGCACGCTGGTGGCGTTCGAGCTGCCGCTGGACAAGCGCGCCAGCTGATCGCGGGACGCCGCCGCCACGTCGGCCGCGACGCCCAGCTCGCCCAGCATCTCCGCGGCGGCGGCCATTTCGGCGGTGCGGCGCTTGGCGTGCTTGACGCTGCCGGTCACCAGACGCTCCACAGTGGACTCGTCGGCGCGGGTCAGCTCCCCGACGATCACGCCGCGCAGCCAGTCCTGGACCCCCGCCGCGCGCGCGGCTTCCAGCGCCTCGACAACCGCGGCGGACATGCCCTTGAAGAACACGCTCCGCAGCAGCTTCCGTTCCGCGGCCACGCCGGCTTCGCCGGGCAGCACCTCGACCGTCGCGCCCAGCGCGCCGAGCAGCTTCGACACCGCGTCGGCGGCCGGACCGCTCGCGAGCATCGGCACCCGCAGTCCCCGGCCCGGGACCGGCGCCATGATCGCGACGTCGGCGAAGCCGACCGCGGCTTCGGCGGCGATCGCAGCGAGCTCGCGCTTCTTGCCGGGCGATGCGGTGTTGAGGTCCGCCCAGACGCCGCTGACCTTCGGCAGACCGGCCCGCAGCGCGTCCACCGCGGCGGCCGAGCTGTTCACGCTGAGCACCAGGTCCGCGCCCTCGGCCGCCGCGGCCTCGGAGTCGAACGCGGACGGCACCACCGGGTCGTAGCCGCGCACGACGGCGCCGGCCGCACGCAGGTCGCGGGCGAATTCGCTGCCCGCTTCCCCGAGCCCGAGAATGGCGACGACGGGTGGCTTACCGGACATTGCGGACTCCTCCTCGACACCGACTACCATCCGAGTAGACGATGTGCTCGACAAAATTGTCAACAAAGCGTGTGGGGAGCGGGCGTGGGAGAGCGGGCCGAGATCGAGAAGCCGGTGGTGGACGCCATCCGGGAGGCGATCATCCGCGGTGAGTTCGTGCCGAACCAGCGGCTGGTCGAGTCCGACCTGTCCGCCCAGTTCGCCGCGAGCCGCGCCAACGTCCGCATCGCGCTGCTCGAACTCGCCAACGAGGGCCTGGTCGAGCGGGTGCAGAACCGCGGCGCGCGGGTCCGGGCGGTGTCGCTGGAGGAGGCCATCGAGATCTCCGAGGTGCGCATGGTCGTGGAGAGCCTGTGCGCGGAGAAGGCCGCCGAGCGCATCACCGACGAGGAGATCGGCGAACTGAAGGCCCTCGGCAAGGCGATGCGCAAGGCCGTCGCGTCCGGTGACGTCATGGGGTACTCGGGGCTGAACCAGGAGCTGCACCGCCGGGTGCGGGAGATCTCCGGCCAGCACACGGCGGGCCAGGTGCTCGAGCGGCTGCGTGCGCAGAGCGTGCGGCACCAGTTCCGGCTGGCCATGCGCCCCGGCCGTCCGTCGGTGTCGCTGCCCGAGCACCTGGCGATCATCGACGCCATCTGCGCCCACGACCCGGCCGCGGCCGCCGCGGCGATCCGGCAGCACCTGAGCAGCGTGATCGAGGCGCTGCGGGAAGCCGAACAGGCCTGAGCCTCAGCCCACGCCTTCGACGGTCTCCAGCATCACCTTCAGCAGCCGGGCCAGTTCCTCCTGCTGCTCCGGCTCCAGGTTCGCCAGCGCGGCCTTCTCGCCTTCGAGGTGCGCGGGCAGCAGCTCGTCGATCAGCGCCACGCCCCGCTCGGTCAGCCGGACCTGCACCACCCGCCGGTCGCGTTCGCTCGCCGTCCGCGACACCAGGCCGAGCCGCTCCAGGCGGTCGAGCCGCTTGGTGATCGCGGCGCCGGAGGACAGCATCTCGCGGCTGATCTGGCCGGGGTTGAGCACCTCGTTGCGCCGCAGCGCGCACAGCACGTCGAACTCGGCGCGGTTCAGGTCGTTGGCCAGCAGGAGGTCGTCGGTCGCGCGGCGGATCAGCGACGCGAGCCGCAGCACCCGGCCGACGACCGCCATCCCGGTCGTGTCGAGGCCGGGGTGCACGTCCATCCACTGGCGCCGCACTCTGTCGACGAGATCACTCACCGCTGAGCTCCTTCGTACACGAATCGTTCGGTAGTATTTTACTCGTGAATGATTTCGGCCGCCATGACCTGCTCCGCGCGCTTTCGCCGCGCGGCTGGTGGCACCTGCGCCCGGTCGACCGGGCACTGGTGTCCGCGTTACGGGCCATGACCGGGGCGAACATAGTCCTGGTCGCGGTTGTGATCGCAGGGCACACCGAGCTGGCGCCCGCCGCCGCGTTCGGCGGGATGACCGCGGTGCACGCCCGGTTCGAGCCGTACCCGGTGAGGGCCCGGCTGCTCGCCGTGATCGGCGCAGGCCTGACGCTCGCGGTCGGCCTCGGCGGGATGGCGTCGGCCGCCGGGTGGGGTCCGCTGCCGATCGCGATCCTGGTCGCGGCGGTCGCCGCGGTGGCGAAACTGGTCACGGACGGTATCCGGTCGGGGCCGCCCGGCGGGCTCATGTTCGTCTTCGCCGCGGGCACCACGTCGGCGTTCCCGGTCAGCTGGCCGGGCGTCGCCGCGCAGGTCGGCGCCGCGGCCGCGGGGGCGCTCGTCGCGTGGGTCGTCGCGTTGTCCGGGTGGCTGTTCTTCGACCACGACGGCGACCGGACCACGTCGTGGCGCGCGGGGTTGCGGGCCGCGGTGGACCGGTCGTCGCACGAGTGGCCGCGTGCGGTGAAGGTGTTCGCCGCGGTGCTGGCGGCCGGGCTGCTCGCGCACGCGCTCGGGCTCGGGCACCCGTACTGGGCGACGGTCGCGGCGGCCGCGGTGCTGCAGGCCACCCACCTGCAGCACACGATGCACCGGTTCGTGCAGCGCGTCACGGGCACGGTCGCCGGCGTCCTGGTGGCCGCGCTGCTGCTGACGCTGGACCTGCCGCAGCCGGTGAAGCTCGCGGTGATCGTCGTCGCGCTGCTCGGCGCCGAGCTGACCGTCATCCGCAACTACGCGCTCGCGATGGTGTTCGTGACGCCGCTGGTGCTGCTGCTCGGCTCGATGTCGGCGCCGGTCGACACGGTCGCCGTCACCGCGGACCGGCTGGTGGACACGGTGCTCGGCGCGGCGATCGGACTGGTCGCCGCGCTGGTCCGGCCCGGTCGCGGCTACCAGCTGGCCTGAACTACTTGGCGCGCCGCGCCACCCACGCCACGGCCTGGGTGCGGCGCTGCATGCCCAGCTTCGACAGCACCGACGTGACGTGGTTCTTCACGGTCTTCTCCGCGAGGAACAGGCGCTCGGCGATCTCCCGGTTGGACAGCCCCTCGCCGATCAGTTCCAGCACCGTGCGTTCCCGGTCGGTGAGGCTCGCCAGCTCGTCCTCGGCGGGGTGGCGCAACTTGTCCAGGACGCGGGCCGTGGTGACCGGGTCGAGCAGCGACCGGCCGGCGGCGACCTCGCGCACCGCGTTGACGACGTCCTGCCCGCGGACCTGTTTCAGCAGGTAGCCGGAGGCGCCCGCCATGATCGCGCCGACCATCGCCTCCTCGTCGTCGAACGCGGTGAGGACAAGGCAGTACGGCGGGTTCGGCCGCGCCCGCAGCTCCCGGCACAGCGCGACGCCGTCGCCGTCCCCGAGCCGCACGTCGACGACGGCGACGTCCGGCTCGACGTGCATCGCGACGGCGAGGGCCTCGTCCGCGCTCCCCGCCTCGGCGACCACCTCGATGTCCGGCTCGTCGCTCAGCATTTCGCGCAGGCCGCGCCGCACGACCTCGTGATCGTCGACGAGCAGCACCTCGATGGCCATGACACCGAGCCTAGTCAGCGGGAGAGTTCTTCGACCGCCTTCGTGATGCGCCGCTGCCGGGTGGCGTCGGTCTTCGCGTCGGCGACCGAGAGCGTGTACCGGCGCTGCTGGCTGTAGGAGAGCTTGTCGAAGGCCGCCCGCACCCCGGCGGCTTCGAGCGCCTCGGCCAGGTCCGCGGGCACCTCCGCGACGCGGGGTTCGGTGTCCACGACGAGCTCGACCTCGACCTCGTCGCCCGCGGTCAGTCCCGCGCCCGCCCGGACCTCGGCGCTGACCGGCAGCATCGCGCGGCCCTCCATGGTGCCGACGCTGGTCCGGTACTCGTAGCCGTTGAGCCGGGCCCGGACCTTCGGCCGTCTGCCCGCGTCCAGGCCGTCCAGCACGTCGGGCGGGACCTCGATCCCGGTCGCGGTCTTCTTGCTCTGCTCGAGCGTCGCGCGGAACTTCACGCCGCCGCCTCCCAGATCCGCCGGGACGCGGCTATCGGGTCGCTGGTCACCGAGACCGGCACGTCCCAGATTCGGGTGATCCGGTGGTCCTTGTCGTACTCCGGCCAGCCCGGGTCGCCGGTCGTGGCG
This sequence comes from Amycolatopsis thermoflava N1165, assembly GCF_000473265.1. Lineage (NCBI taxonomy): Bacteria > Bacillati > Actinomycetota > Actinomycetes > Pseudonocardiales > Pseudonocardiaceae > Amycolatopsis > Amycolatopsis thermoflava. The sequence goes on along the minus strand of NZ_KI421511.1, from coordinate 5,687,419 downwards.
AAGGAGATCCACGCCTTGCGGATCTCCTTGGACAGCGTTTCGGCCTCGGGTGGGGCCGGGTTGCCCAGCAGCATCTCCGCCAGCGGGCCGGTGTAGTTGCCGAAGGTGAGCGGCACGTCGAGCGCGTGGCAGGACCGCAGGATCCCGCCGAACGCGGGTGAGCGCCAGGTCAGCTCGTAGCACCAGCTGCGGCCGGGGTGGTTCTGCGCGGACCACAGCGACGGCAGGCGGAAGGTGCGGTCGGACAGGATGAGGACGTGCAGGTCGGCGTCGGTGATGCCGGGGTGGGCGGCCCGGTACTCGGCGACGGCGCCCGCGGGCAGGCCGACGGCGTCGGCGGTCGCGGCCGGGTCGGCGCCGGAGAGGTCCTGGCCCGCGACGAAGAGGGTGAACTCGTCGTGGTTGAAGCCGGCGACCAGGTCGACCTCGGCGCGCAGGTTGTGCCAGGGCAGGCCGGTGAGCAGGTCGCCGTCGACGACCGGCCCGAACGGCGTGATCTCGCCGGGCGCCATCTGCACGGCGTGGACGGCCTCGGACGGCACCTGCGCGAAGCCGTCGAGCGTGGCCGGGACGCCGAGGGCCGCCGCGATGCGCTCGGTGGTGCGCCGCACGCGGTTCTCGGAGAGGAACCCGTGCGCGATGCTCTGCCCGATGGCGCGGCGGAACAGGCCGCGCCCGGCGTCGGAGGCGGTCAGCGCCGCGACCGACGTGCCACCGGCGGATTCGCCGAAGATCGTCACGTTGTCCGGGTCGCCACCGAAGCCGGCGATGTTCTCCTGCACCCAGCGCAGGGCCGCGAGCTGGTCCAGGAAGGCCCGGTTGGCGGGCGCCCCGGGCAGCCAGCCGAACCCCTCCAGCCCGACGCGGTAGTTGAAGGTCACGACGACGACCCCGGCGCGGGCCAGGTTGGCGCCGTCGTACTCGGGCTGCCGCGCGGTGCCGACCAGGTAGGCGCCGCCGTAGATCCAGACCATGACGGGCAGACCGCTGCCGCCGGCGTCCGGGGTCCACACGTTGACGCTCAGGGAGTCGTCCCCTTCGTCCGGCCGCCAAGCCGAGGGCATGCCGGGAAAGAGCGACCCCTGCGGCGGCGAGGCCGAAAAGCGGACCGCATCACGCGTCCCGTCCCACGACTCCGGCTCCGTAGGCGCCTGAAACCTCGCGGCACCGGTCAACGGCCCGGCGAACGGAATGCCCTTGAAGGAGCTGACCACCCCGTCAGCCACGCCACGAACGGCACCGGAACGCGTCTGCACGATGGGATCCACCGGTCGTGGATATCACACGTTCTGCGATCAAGTCACTCGCAAGCGACGCCGTCCTTGTTCCGGTCGAGGGCCGCGCGGTAGCCCGGCTCCCCGACGTAGATGGGCGCGGCACCCGCCGCACGAGCGGCGTCGCAGTTCGCGTAGTAGACGCTCGACGTGTCCGGTTCCTCGGTTGGCTTCTGCGTGCTGGGCTTCGGCGCCGCGGGTTTCGGCGTGCTCGCGGGAGCGGGCGGAACGGTGACCGGCGGCGGCGCGACCGGCGGCATGGTGGGGCTGCCGTTGCAGGGCGGTCCCCACAGTCCCGCCTTCGCGGCGCTGGCCGCGCTTTCCGCGGACCGCAGGACGTTCGCGTAGGAGTCGGTGACCGCGTCCGCGACGAAACGCGCGTAACCACCCTGCAGGGCGGCGACCGCGTAGTCCGTGCCATCGGCGAGCAGGACGTGTGCCAGCGTCCTCCCGGTCTCCTCGGTGACCGATTGCAGACTCACTTCCTTGCCGACCAGAAATGCGGTGGCCCAGCTCGCGGTCTCCGTTCCGTAACAATCCGCGGCCGGCTGGATTCCGGGGACGTAAACGGTTTTCGAGATGCCCGCGGTATCGCTTACCACGATGCTCGATCCGGTAACCCGGGTGACACGGAGAACGGGGTCCACGGGCGGGCTGCTGCTGGTGGTGGCAGCCGTCGTGGTGGTCGGCGCGGGCTGCGCGACCGGTTTCTCCGTGGGCTTGCCGAACACCGCGCCGAGCACGAAGAGCACCGCGAACACGGCGAGGACGATCTTGATCCAGGTGGGCACTCGCCGTTTCGGCGTGGCGGGAACATCGGGCACGGCTCTTTTCTCGCTGCGCGTCCCGAATGCGTTACAGAACCGCAGATGATCACGATTGTGTTTCGCCAGGAACGTTTTCGCGCCCGGCGCGATGGACTACGCGTCAATCCTCGACCAGGGAAGCCGGAATGCTCATCGACATCGTCCCCATGTCCGGTTCCGGCCGTTTTCCGGCCGTCGGCACCGAGTTCACCGCGATCGACTTCGAGACCACCGGCCTGCAGCCTGGCCGGATCATCGAGGTCGCGGCCGTGCGCGTGCGCGCCGACGGCACGGTGCTCGGCGAGTTCTCGACCCTGGTCGATCCCGGGCCGGGAGTCGACCCGGGGCCTGCGCGGGTCCACGGCATCACGCGGGCGGAGCTGGATTCCGCCCCCGCGCTCGGCCAGATCGCGGGGCACTTGCTCGACCTGTGCCAGGGCAGCGTGCTCGTCGGCCACAACCTGGCGTTCGAGCAGGGTTTCCTGACGGCGGAGCTGGAGCGGATCGGGCTGCGACTGCCCACGATGCCCGGGGTGTGCACGCTGGCCGCCGCGCGCACCGCCCTCCGGTTGCCGAACTACCGGCTGGCCACCGTGGCGGAAGCGCTCGGCCTCGGCGGGTTCGCCGCGCACCAGGCGGCTCCCGACGCGCGGGCCTGTGCGCAGGTCCTCGCGGCACTGGTGAGCACGCACGGACTGGCCTTCGAGCGCCGGTTCGACCTGCCGAGGTTGCCGCGCCTGTCGATCAGCGGACGCGTGGTGAGCCGTCCCGAGCCCGCTCGCGCGACCGCCGGGACGTGGCTCTCCGGCCTGGTCGACCGGATCGAGGCGGTGGACACGCCGTACGCGGGCCTGCTCGCCGACGCGCTCGCCGACCACTACCTGTCCGACGCCGAAGCCGCCGACCTGGCCGCGCTGGCCACGACGGCCGGCATGTCCTCGTCGGACGTGCGCCGGGCGCATCTGGACTTCGTCGCCGCGATGCGGGCGGTGGCCGAGTCCGACGGCATCGTCACCGACGACGAGGAACGCGAGCTGCGGCACGTGGCTGAGGCGCTGGGCGTGCCGGAGGCGCTGCGGGACCTCCGCCGGGCGTCGTCCGCGGACCGGACGCGGGTGCTCGTCCTCGGGAGCACCGCTGCCGCGGACGCGCTACGCGCCGCAGTGCTGGCGGCTCGGATCCCGCTCGCCAAGAACCTCACCGCGTCGGTGACGCACCTCGCTGTCGCGGACGACGTGCCCGCCGCCGAGCCGCGGCTGGCGCGGGCGCGGGAACTCGGCGCCGCCGTGCTCGACGTCCCGGCCGCGTGGCAGTCGCTGGGCCTGGTCCCGCCGCAGCCGCGGATGGCGCCGGCACCGCCCGCCGTCGCGCCCCCGCCGCCGGTCGCTGTTCCGCCGCAGCCCACCGTCACCGTTTCGCCGCAGCCGACCGTCACCGTTCCGCCGCAGCCGACGACGGTGCTGCCTCCGGCGCGCGTGCCCGCTCCGCCACGACCGGCCGCCACGCTCCCGCCGGTTCCGCGGGACCGGCAGTGGATCGCCTGGATCACGATGGGCACGGGCCTCGTCCTGATGTTCCTGGCGGTGATCGCCCTGTTCGCCGGCGCCGGCCTGGCCGCGGGCGTCCCACTCGGCGCGATCGGCGTCGGTCTCCTGCTCGGTGGCTGGACCGTGGGCGACCCCAAGAGCCGTTACCCGGCCATCTCCTCGAGGAAGGCCTGAGTCTCCGGATCCGTCGAGTACACGCAGGTCCCCCGCATTCCGCGGGTCAGCAGCACCTTGTACGTGTTCCGCACGAGCCGCCCGAACTCCAGGTCGTCGGCCTTCTTCGCGGCCGGGTCGTGGGAGTGCTCGCGGCGGGCGATCCATCGTCCGTCGCGGCGGACGAGGTCCGGGCCGAAGATCACGCCGGACCAGTCGTACTCGAAGCCCTGCGCGGTGTAGATGCAGCCGACCTGCCCGAAGCCGCGCTCGTCGGAGGCCCAGTAGTACGACTCGGGGGCGTCCGGGACCCGCTGGCCGGGTTTGGCGTTCCACGGGCGGCGCCACCCCCCGATCACGACGTCCTCCACGAGCCGCCTGCCATCCGGCGTGGACTCCGGGTCGCTCCACCGCCAGCAGTAGCCCGCCGACAGCCGGCCGGTGCCGCCGTGGCTGTCCATCCGCTGCCGCAACCAGGCGTCCAGTCCGGCGGGCGTGGCGGCGCTGGCCACCACGAAGTCGTCGCCCAGCCTGCTCCACGGCACGGGCGGCAACCGGTCGAGGCCGAGCAGCCGGGCCACCCACATGTCGAACGCGTCGGACCCGCCGCACCGGAACTGGCCGGACAGGCGCACCACCTCCAGGCGGCAGCCCCGCGACTCGGCCGCGGCGGTGATCTCCGCGAGCGATCCCATCTCGCCCGGCCGCACGGTCTGGTTCTCGTCGAGCAGGAACACCGGCACCGACGCCACGTTGATCAGCTCGTCGATCTGCCGCCCGGCCCTCTCCCGCAGGCGCCGCGGCGTGTAGCGCTTCACGCTGGTCTCGCGGACGCGGTGCGCCTCGTCGCAGATCAGCACATCCAGCTCGCGCGCTTCGGACTCCATGTAGTCGTTGAAGTACTTGAACAGGGTCTGCACGCGCCGGTTCCGCCGTCCCGCGATCCTGCGCATCGTGTTGGTGAACGCGCTGGACCCCGTCGCGTGGTGCACCCGGCGGCCGCGGCGGGCGAGTTCGCCGAGCAGGCTCAGCGCGATCACGCTCTTGCCCGAGCCGGGACCGCCGAGCACGACCACGACCGTCCGCGTCGCCGCCGCCTTGGCGCGCTCGACCGCCTGCATCACCACCTCGACCGCGACCTGCTGCTCGTCGAGGAGCACGAACTGCTCCCGCTCCTGGATCTCCCGCGCGGCGAGGTCCAGCAGCGGCTTGGTCGGCGCGTGCTCGAAGCCGAGGAACTCGTCGGCCGAGCGCCGTGCCGCGTCCCGGTCGGCGGCGGGGTCGAGCAGCGACCGCAGGCGATCGGCGAGCTTCGCCTTGTCGTCCATGGTGAACAGCGCGCCGAACTGGCTGGGCTGGTACTGGCGCAGGGTGGAAACGCCCGCTGCGTCCGCGTTGTGCAGGTACGCGATGCCGTGCACGGCGTTCGGCCGGTCGGCCAGCGCCGGGGTCGAGTCGACCAGGTATTCGCAGTACCGCCGGACCTGCTCGACCGGGTGCAGCACCGGATCGCGGCGCGAGGCGATCCGCACCAGGTCGGCCGCCAGGAGTTCGGCCTTCGACCATTGCTTCAGCTCGACCAGGACGTAGCTGGCCTCGCCGGTGCGCGGGTGCACGCCGCAGAGCAGCGCGTCGACGCGCTTCGGGCTGTGCGGCAGCTTGTGCTCCAGCAGCACCTCGACCGCACCGAGCCCGGCGTCGACGAGATCGGCCAGGAACGGTCCGAGGCTGCGCGCCCAGGAGTCGATCTCGCTCTGGCCGGGACGGTGCCCCCACTGGTGTCTGGCCTGCTCCGTCAACGTTCCGGACAACTGACCGGCTTTCGCCTCCGCGAGAAGGTGATCGGCGCTGTGCCGAACAAGAGCCACTTCGTCTTCCCCCACTGGGCACGCGTGATCCACGTGCGGGTGGGGGCAGCGACGAAGTGGCTACTTCGGTGCCCGTCGGGCCGCGGGTGCCAGGTTAGTCGAAACGATCAACCGGGAAGCGCGACTCGTTGTGGTTCACCTTTGCTTCGGCGGCTTCCAGGAGGTCCACGCCGAGCACGTCGGCCAGCCGGGCGAGGTAGATGGTCACGTCGGCCAGTTCGTCGAGCACCGCGGCGCGCGTGGCCGGGTCGTCGAGCACCGAGGCGGACTCCGCGGGCGTCAGCCACTGGAACAGCGCCGTCAGCTCGCCCACCTCCCCGGACAGGGCCATCACCAGGTTCTTCGGCGTATGGAACCGTTGCCATTCCCGGGCGGCGGCGAACTCGGCCAGCCGCCGTTGCAGATCGTCGAGCGTCACAGGGCGCAGTATCCGGTGCCGCACGACCCGATCGGGTTGCGGTATCACTGTGGGTATGTCGCCGATCCCCGAGCTCCAGCAACGCCAGATCGATCGCTGGTGTGAGCGGCGGGTTCCGGCTGGTCAGCGCGGCGAGTACAGCGTGATGTCCCGCTGGCGCGGGCGCATCGTGACCCTCGTCGAGCGGCGCGCCGAATGGGCCAGCGGCGGTGCCGCCGAACGGCCGTTCGCGCAGCTCCGCTACGGCCTGGACGAGATGTGGTCGCTCTACTACCTCGCCGACGCGGGACGCTGGCGCCCGTACCCGCGCAGTGTCCCGGAGATCTCGCCCGTCCCCCTCCTGGACGACCTCGATCGTGGCGCGGAGACCGGCTACTTCTTCCAGTGGCTCAGCCCCTGCTGACGCTCACGCAGCGTCAGAGAAGACGACGCTGTTGGGTGACGGTCTCCTTCCATCGGGTGCGGCAGGATTGTCCGCATGACCTCGGCCCCGGATCTGCGTGCCTACCTGCGCACTCTCGACGCGGAGACGCTGGCCGAACTCCTCCTCGAACAGGCGGACCGTGACCCGCGGTTACGACACGAGCTGGAGTTGCGCGCCGTCGCGCACGGCACCGTCGGTCCGGTTCTCGACACTCTGCAACGACTCCTCGACGCCGGCACCCAGGCCGACCTGACCCCGCTGGCCCGCCGCATGGCCGACACCGAGGCCACCGGCGCCGAGCTGCGCCGCGCGATCGGCCTCTACGCCCGCGCCTGCGCCGTCCACCCACCCAACCCGCGCGAGCTCGCCGACTGGATCCTGGAAACACAGCTCGACCGGCCCGGCTGGCCAGAGATCAACCTCGCCGACTTCGCCGCCGCGCTCGGCGACGAAGGGCTCGCGCACCTGAAGGCCGCGCTCGGCGAGGCCCCGGAGAACGACGCCACCCGCCGCCTGACCGAGCAGCTCGCCGAGGTCACCGGCGACGTCGACACCCTCCTCGCGATCCTGTCCGCCAAGCCGCCCACCCCGGCGACCACCCTGCGCATCGTCCGCCTGCTGCGCTCCGCAGGCCGCCACGGCGAGGCCATCGCCCACGCCGCCCGCACCGTGGTGCACCCGCGCGAGGGTGTGCTCGCCCTGCGTCGCGCGGAGTTCCGCCGCCACCCCTCGCCGGACACCTACCGCGCGCTGCGCGCCGCCGCCGAGGAGCTCGGCCGCTGGCCCGAGGAACGCGAGCAGGCGCTCGCCCGCCTCGCCGAACACGACCCGGCTCAGGCGATCCCCGTCTACCGCCTGCACGTCGACGAGCTGATCCAGCTCAAGGACCCCGGCGGCTACCGCGAGGCGGCCCAGCGGCTGCGTGAGCTGCGGGCCCTGCACAAACGCGCGGACCGGGTGCCGGAGTTCGGCGAGTACCTGGCCGGCCTGGTCGAGACGCACAAGCGCAAGACCCGCCTGCTCGTCGAGGTCCGCAACGCGCGCATCGCCCTGCCCAGAGTGGTCCCCGGCCGCGGAGCTGCCACCATGGGCGCATGAGCCCGGTCAGCCGGAAGCGAAAGCCCGCGAAGAAGAAGTCCGGCGTCTCCGACGAGCGACGGCAGCTGCTCAAGACCGTGCTCGCCGACGCGGAGGACGCGCTGGCCGAGCGCGACCCGGTCGAGGTCGAGCTGATGGCCTCGACGATCCTCGGCGACCTCTGGCACCCCTCCGACGAAGGCCGCGACGTCGTGTTGCCGCTGATCGACGACGCCGCCCGCCGTCCGAGCCCGGCCGCCCGCGCGCTGCTGCGGATGCTGCAGCACCTGGCCCTCACCGAGGAGCAGCGCGGCAGGGCCGAAGCGGCGGCGGACGCGTTCTCCGCGATGCCCGAACCGCCCTGGGACCTGGGCGACCTCACCGTCACCGGGTGCTGGCAGCAGGCCGACGTGTACGGCGACGGGGCCACCCTGCTGCTGTGCGCCGACCGGGCCGGCCACGCGCACGGGCTCGTCGCCGAGGTCGAGCTCAGCGGCGGCGGCCTCGGCGACGTCTACCTCACCGACCACGTGGACGACCTGGTGGACAGCATGCGCGCGGGCGAGGAGGCCAGCGAGGTCCTGGTGACCGAGCAGATCCCCCTGGCGAGGGCGCGCCGCATCCTGGAGGACGCGGTCGCGGTCAACGACAGCGCCGCGGCCCTGCTGCCGGACGTGATCGCCGAGGACCCGCTCACCCCGCTGCGCGGGCTGGTCGCTGCCCGGCTGCGCGCCATGCCGCCCGCCGAGCCGCCCGCGGAGCCGCCGACGTTCACCGAGGAGGAGCGGGAGGAGCTGGTGCGCGCCTTCCTCGCCGAGGCCGACGGCGTCCGCGACGACCGCTGGTTCACCGACTGCGTCCGGTTCGTCGTGGACTACGGCTGCGACGACGACTTCGGCCGCCCGCTGCGGGTGGGCCCCGGCAAGTTCGACCTCCTCCTCGAGGACGTCCTCAACGCCGAGGGATTCCCCGAGGAGTTCCTGGCGACCCTGCCAGAGGTCCTGCCGCCGTGGGGCCGCTGGGCGGGCGAGCGCTCCGGGCTGCGGCCGGCCGCGATCGACCGGCTGCTGGAGGAGCTGGACGAGATCACCGAGGAGTTCCGCGACCTGCTCGCCGAGGAAGACGCGGATTTCGATCATGAAACAGGCGGTGCCGCGCCGATCGCGCTGCGACGCGAGTAGGCCAGGATGTGCGGGGTGACGGATCTCCGCGCCTACCTGTCCTCCCTCGACTCCGAGACGCTGGCCGGACTGCTCCACGAACAGGCCGAACGCGATCCGGACCTGCGGCGGTCGCTCGAACTGCGGGCCGCGGCGACCGAGCCGCAGGCGGAGGTCGCGAAGATCGGCCCGGTGCTGGACACCGTGCAGCGGCTGCTCGACTCCGGCACCCGCGCCGACGTCGCCCCGCTGGCCCGGCGCACCGTCGAGCGCATCTGCCGCGACGAGGGCGACGGCGCCGAACTGCGGCGCGCCCTCGGCCTCTACGCGCGGGCCTGCGCGGCCCGGCCGCCGGACCCCGTCGAGCTGGCGGACTGGCTCGCCGGCATCGCTTTCGACGGGCGGACCGAGATCGACCTGGCCCAGTTCGCCGTCCCGCTCGGCGAGACCGGGCTGGCCCAGCTGCGGTCCCACGTCGACCGGGCAGGCCGCGACCGGGCGAAACGGCCGGTCGCCGAGCGGCTGCACGAGCAGCTGGTGGAGATCTCCGGCGACGTGGACGGCCTGGTCGCGATCCTGTCCAGGCAGCTGCCGAGCATGGAGGCGAGCCTGCGGATCGTGCGGGTGCTGCGCGCCGCCGGCCGCACGAGCGAGGCGATCACCTACGCGGCGCGGGCGCTCAAGCAGGACCCCGCAGCCACCGAACTCGCCGACGACGTGCTGGGCCTGCGGCGCGCGGAGTTCGACCGCGAGCCGACCGTCGCCAACGCGGACGCGCTGATCGAGGCACTGGTCGGGGCAGGCCGCGAGGACGAGGCGGCGGAGCTGCTGGAGGTCCACCGGCGCCACGTGGAGGAGCTGATCGGCGGCCGGACCGTCGAGCAGTACCGCGAGGCCGCCCGCGCCCTGCGCCGGCTGCGCACGCTGTACCGCACGGTCGGCCGCCCGGCGGACTTCGCGCCCTACCTGGCCGAACTGGTCGGCAGGCACAAGCGGAAGGCCCGGTTGATCACCGAGATCCGGAACGCCCGGATCGCGCTGCCCAAGGAGTGAAACGCCGATCCCGCGCGTCGGCCCGGCCGCGGCTGGTGCGAACATGAGCGCATGACCGAGGTGCCGCAGCCGGAGACCGCCTTCGACGAGGTTCTGAACGCCTTCGCCGAACTGGGGAACGACGCCGATCCGACCCGCGTCGAGCTGGTCACCTCGGAGATCCTCGGCGAGTGGTGGGAGGCCGACGACGACCTCGCGGCAGGCCTGATCGACCTCGCCGCGAGCGCCGCCGAGCCGGAGCGCCTGGTGGCGCCGCTCGCCGCGCTGCGGGTGCTGGCCACGGACGAGGACCAGCGCGAGGCCGCGGGCCTGGCGCTGGAGAAGTTCGGGCTGCCCGAGCCGGCCTGGGCCGCGAAGCTGAACCAGGTCACGCCCGGCGCCTGCTGGCGCGCCACCGACGTCTACGGCGACGAGAGCTCGGTGCTGGTGTCGTTCGGCGACCACGGGCTGGTCGTGTCGATCAACTACGGCAGCTTCGGCGGGTGGGTCACCGACGCCGCGATCGTCGAGTCGCCGCAGGACGTGCTGGCCGAGCTGCGGACGGTCGGCGAGTCCGCGGAGATCAGCCCGGAGCAGGCCCACGAGGTGATCGCGGACGCGTTCGCGGGCACCGAGTGGCAGGCCGAGCCCGAGGTGGGCGAGGACTTCGTCCGGTTCCGCGCGCTCGCGCTCGCCCGGCTGCGCACGTTGCCGGAGCCGGCGGAGGTCGCGGAGCCGGAGCCGCTGTCGGTCGAGGAGCAGGCCGAGGTCATCGACTCGTTCTTCGCCGCGGCCGGGAACGAGGTCGGCGACACCGAGGACGCCCGCGTGGTCGCGCTGCGGCTGATCGAGTTCGGCCTGGAGCACGACGCACGGCGCCCGCTGCGGGTCGGCCCAGCCAAGCTGGAGTCCTTTGTGGACTTTGTGGACGACGGGCAGATCGAGCTGACCGAGGAGCAGGACGCGGCGATGGCCGCGCTGCTGCCGGTGTGGGCGCGCGTGTTCGGCGAGCGCCAGGGCCTGCCGGAGGACGCGCTGACCGCGCTGGTCGAGGCGGTCGAGGACCGGCTGGACGACCGCGAGCCGGAGGAGGAGTCCGCATTGGACGCCTACCTGGCAGGCTCGGAGGACCTGACCCCGGAGGACGTGCAGGACCTGCTGGAACGCCGCCAGTTCGCGCTGCCGTCGCTGACGGTCGAGACCGAGGACGACGAGGTCGAGCTCGACCCGTCCGACCCCGAGCAGCGCCGGATGCTGGTGCTGAGCGAGTTCGCGGCCGAGTTCGAGGACGACGACGAGTCGGAGCTGCGGGCGGTGGCGCTGACGACGGTGGTCGACCAGCTGTGGGACGGCGAGCCCGCCGAGACCTGGATCGCCGCCCAGCGCCTCAGCGAGTCCGGCCTGGAGCGCGACGAGGTGCTGGCCGAGCTGACGGCGGTCCTGGAGGAGCACCTCACCCAGGACGAGGACGGCGAGCTGGAGTTCGACCTCGACGACTACGTCGCCGCCCTCGACCAGCTGGACCCGGGCGCGGAGGACGAGTGAGGCAGCCGCGGTGACCCGGACCGTCGCGATCACCGGCGCCACCGACGGCCTCGGCCGGGCACTCGCGGTGCGACTCGCCGCCGAAGACGTCCGTCTCGTCCTGCACGGTCGTGATCCCGGCAAGCTCGACCGGATCGCCGCGGATGTGCGCGCCGCCGGGGCCGCCGCGCCGGTCACGGTGACCGCCGACCTGTCCGAACTCGCCCAGGTGGCAAGGCTGGCCGGCACGATCGCGGACGAAGCCGGCCGGCTCGACGTGCTCGTCAACAACGCCGGCATCGGGTCCGGCGAGCCGGACGGCCGCGAGCGCCGCACCAGCCGGGACGGCCACGAGCTGCGCTTCGCGGTGAACTACCTGGCGACCTTCGTGCTCACCGAGAACCTGATCCCGCTCCTGCGAGCCTCGGCGACCGCGGACCACGCCGCCCGCGTCGTCCACGTCGCGTCACTGGGCCAGCACCCGCTCGACTTCGACGATCTCATGCTCGAGCGGGACTATTCGGGTACGCGGGCGTACGGGCAGAGCAAGCTCGCGCAGATCATGCACTGCCTCGACCTCGCCGGGCGGTTCGCGCCTGCCGACCTGACCGCGACCTGCCTGCACCCGGGCACCTACATGCCGACCAAGATCGTCCTGTCCGAGATCGGCTTCAGCTCCGACACCCTGGACACCGGGGTGGCGGCCACCCGCAGGCTCGCGGTCGGTCCGGAGGTCGAGGGCGTGACTGGCCAGTTCTTCGACCGGGTCCGGCCGGCCCGGGCGAACGACCAGGCCTACGACGCAGCGGCGAGGGCGACGCTGCGCGCCCGCAGCCTCGCTCTCGCGGGCGCGCACCTCACCGGCTAGGGGACCGCGGTCGGGCTCTCCACGGCCACGGGGTCGAGCGGGCGCTTGCGGCGGCGGTCGGCGAGAGCGTCTTCGAAATCGAGGACGAACGCACCGAAGGCCATCACCAGCAGCACCGTGATACCGAGCACGGCGCCGATCCACGTGATGATGATCGCGAACATCGGCGTGCCTCCTCCCTGGTCAGGGCGCATTTCCTGCACTCCAGGGTGAGCTTTGCGAAGTGCCGGCGGTATCGGCCAACCGGTTACCGCTCGGTCACCGGGGTCAGCCATTCGGCCGAGGCCGCGCCTACAGTTTGCGCAGGCGGACGCGGTTGATGCTGTGGTCCGGGTCCTTCCGGAGCACCAGCGTCGCGCGCGGGCGGGTCGGCAGGATGTTCTCCACCAGGTTCGGCTCGTTGATCGTGCGCCACAGGTGCCGCGCCTCGGCGCGGGCCTCCACGTCGTCCAGCGTCGCGAAGTGGTGGAAGTGCGAGGCCGGGTCCGCGAACGCCGTGCTGCGCAGCTTCAGGAACCGCTCCACGTACCAGCGCTCGATGTCCTCGATGTGCGCGTCCACGTAGATGGAGAAGTCGAACAGGTCCGACACCGTCAGGCTCGGGCCGGGCTGCAGTACGTTCAGGCCCTCGATGATGAGGATGTCCGGCCGGTTCACGACCTGCTCCTCGCCGGGCAGGATGTCGTAGGCGAGGTGCGAGTACACCGGCGCGCTGACCGACTCGGCGCCGGACTTGACGTCGGAGACGAACCGCAGCAGCGCGCGGCGGTCGTAGCTCTCCGGGAAGCCCTTGCGGTGCATGATGCCGCGGCGGACCAGCTCGGCCTTCGGGTAGAGGAAGCCGTCGGTGGTCACCAGGTCGACGCGCGGGTGGTCGGGCCAGCGGGCGAGCAGGGTGCGCAGGATCCGCGCGGTGGTCGACTTGCCGACCGCGACGCTGCCCGCGATGCCGATCACGAACGGCACCTTCGTGCCGCGGCAGTCCTCGCCGAGGAAGGTCGTGGTGGCTTCGTAGAGGCGTTGACGCGCCGCGACCTGCAGGTTGATCATCCGCGACAGCGGCAGGTAGACCTCGGCGACCTCGGTCAGATCGATCTGCTCCCCGAGCCCCCGCAGACCGCGCAGCTCCTCGGCAGTCAGCGGCAACGGGGTGCTGCGACGCAGCTCCCGCCACTGCTCCCGGTGGAGCTCGACGTACGGGCTGAGCTCACGTACCCGTGGCATTCCCACACTCCTTGCCCGTCGGTGGGCTGGGCTGGCGTCGACATCTCCGGTAACGCAGGTTCAACGGTAGGTCTTACGGCGCGTAAATGCGCTGTGACCTTCTACACGCACCCCGGAAACCGTCGCTGACCAGCGCGGGAGTGCTAGCTGCGCCGGAAGACCTCGTCCCAGGCCGCCGCCACCTGGCGCGCGCAGGTCTCCGGGCTGACCCCGCCGACACCGGTGCCGAGACCGGGCATCGCGATGGTGCCGACGACCGCGCGCACCGCCACGCCCTGCTCCAGCACGCCGTCGCGCCACTGCAGGAACACCGCCCGCGCCGCCAGGTACGGGTGGACCGTGTCGGCGGGCAGGCGCTCGCCGGGTTCACGCATCGTCGGCGCGCTGATCAGCCACGCGGGGGCGGGCTCGCCGGTCGGGACCACGACCGCGCTGCCCACCGGCAGCTCGCCGCCGTGGTAGGCGAGGATCGTGCTGCGGACGTTCTGCTCGACGTTCGGGAAGGCGCGCGCGTACACGGCGTCGATCCCGCCGCGCATCCAGCCGAACGAGTTCGCCGGGCTCACCACGGCGTCGGCGACCACGTCCAGCACCGAACCCCGGTGCACGAGCACCGATCCGGTCATCGTGTCCACAACGGAGCGCCACGCGCTGGCGAGTGGTTCGTCGACGGCACACAGCACCAGGACGGGAGTCGAGGGTGCGACCTGGTCCTCCGTTCGGTTGCCGGTGGGTTGGGTGCCCGATTCGGCAGTCACCCCTACACCATGCCAAAAAACACGATCCCGCGTAACCACGCGGCGCACTCGAATGCCTGAACAAACCAGGACGCGGCGCGGTGCGTAGCCTGTCCGCGTGTCACGGATCGCATATTTCGGGCCGGTCGGGACGTTCACCGAGCAGGCGGCGCGCACCTTCACGGCGGCGGGGGACGAACTCGTCGCCGCCGAGACGATTCCCAAGGCGCTGGACGCCGTTCGGCGCGGCGAAGCGGACGCGGCATGCGTGCCGGTCGAAAACTCCGTCGAGGGCGCGGTTCCCGCGACGCTGGACAGCCTCGCCGTCGGCGAGCCGTTGATCGGTGTTGCGGAAGCCTTGCTACCAGTGCACTTCAGCGTTCTCACGCGAGACGACGTCGGCGAAATCCGTACTGTGGCGAGCCATCCGCACGCGCTCGCGCAGGTCCGGAAGTGGCTGGAGGACAACCTGCCCGGCGCCCGCGCGGTGGCAGCCGGCTCGACCGCGGCGGCCGCGGTCGCCGTGCAGGCAGGGGAGTTCGACGCCGCCGTGACCGCGCCGGTCGCCGTCGAGCACTACCCGCTCAAGGTGCTGGCGACGGAGGTCGCCGACGTCCGCGACGCCCGCACCCGGTTCCTGCTGATGCGGCGGCCCCCGGTGGCGTTGCCGGAGCCGACCGGCGCGGACCGCACCTCCATCGTCGCCGCGGCCGCCAACCGCACCGGCGCGCTCGCCGAACTGCTCACCGAGCTCGCGACCCGTGGCATCAACCTGACCCGCCTGGACGCCCGCCCGAACAAGCAGAACTTCGGCGAGTACCGGTTCTTCATCGACTTCGAGGGACACGTCGCCGAGCCGCGCATCGCCGACGCGCTCGCCGCGCTGCGCCGCCGCTGCCGGGATGTCCGGTTCCTCGGTTCGTTCGCCAGGGCCGACGGGGTGACGGCGACCATCGAACCGGCCGCCCGCAACGAAGACTTCACCGACGCCGCGGACTGGGTCGCCGCGGTGCAGAGAGGGGAGCAGGCGTGAAGCTGTACCTGGTCCGGCACGGGCAGACCGCGGCGAACGTCGCGAAGAAGCTGGACACCGCGCTGCCCGGGCCGCCGCTCACCGAGCTGGGCCACGAGCAGGCGCGGCAGCTGGCCGAGAAGCTCGCGACCGAGCCGGTGGAGGCGGTCTACGCCTCGCACGCGACCCGTGCGCAGCAGACGGCCGCCCCGCTCGCCCAGGCGCTGGGCATGACGGTGGAGCGGGTCGAGGGTGTGCACGAGATCGTCGTCGGGGACCTGGAGGGCCGCCACGACCGGGAGGCGATCGAGCACTACCTGACGGTGCTCAGCCACTGGACGCGCGGCGAGCTGCACGTCGCGATGCCCGGCGGGGAGACCGGCGAGCAGGCCAGGGCGCGGTTCACCGGTGCGATCGCCGGTCTCGCCGAGCGCCACGACCTCACCCGATCGGACGGTGTCGTTGTGCTGGTCTCGCACGGCGGGCTGATCCGCATCGGCGCGGAGTGGCTGGCCCCGAATGTGCGGCCCGAGCTGGCCGATCAGGGCCTGATCCCGAACACCGGCATCGTCGAGCTGGAGATCGCCGCGGATGGTGGCTGGCAGTGCCTGAACTGGGCCGGTTTGCCCATGTAGGCGACTTGTCGGGCGGTGACACAGCGTGTCTTGTTGTAGTTTCACCGCATGTCGCGATGGGTCGTCGGAAAATCGCGTGACACCACGCAACCCGGCGTGTGGACCGCACGTCTCCCGGGTAGTGCTCCGATCGGCACAGGGAGGGGAAAGATCGTGGTTCGAGGACATTTCCCGCGCATCGGGCTGGGTGTGGCGACGGCGGCAGTGGCGGCCGTCCTGGCCGGTTGCGGGACCGCGGGCACGGAGAACGCCCAGCCGCAGTCGGGGGCGCCGACGACGCCAGGGGCCACCTCCAGCAGCCCGTCCACGTCCCAGTCGACAACCGAACCGGACGCGGCGACCAGCACGAAGGCCGGCGAGACGCTGTGCAAGTCCGGCGACCTCAAGCTGACCCTCGGCCGCGGCGACGCCGGTGCGGGCACCGTCTACCGGCCGCTGATCTTCACCAACGTGAGTGACCGTCCGTGTGTGATCCAGGGCTTCCCGGGCGTCTCGTACGTCGCCGGGGAGGACGGCCACCAGGTGGGCCCGGCGGCGGTCCGGCAGGGCGAGAAGGGCGGCGCGTTCACGCTGAACAACGGCGACACCGCCTACGCCGAGGTCGGGTTCGTCAACGTGCAGAACTACGACACCGTGACCTGCCAGCCGCAGCCGGTGCGCGGCCTGCGGGTCTACCCGCCGCAGGAGACGGCGTCGATGTTCGTCGAGCTGCCCACGACGGGCTGCGCGAGCGAGAAGATCCCCGGTGACCAGCTCACCGTCAAGACGATCGAAAAGGGCAACGGCGAGTAGCTAGACGGTGCCGCAGATTTCGCGCGCCTGGGCGAGGTGCCGCCGACCGTTGGGATCGGCGAAGTTGAGGCTCAGCGCCATCCGCCGCACGCCGTCGATGTGGTCGGCCAGGTCGTCGTAGGTCGAACTGACCTCGGCGGCCGCCGCCGCGAGCGCGTCCGCCGCCATGATGTGCTGCAGCACGCCGGGTTCGAGCGTGCCGCGGCCGACGCGGCCCTCGGGCAACGGCTCGGCCCTGGCCAGCGCGGCGCACGCGGCCTTCGCGTCCGCGGTCGGGCCGCTCACCGCGGTGGTCGACGCCCACAGCACGCCGATCATCCCCGCACCCACCGCGAAGCCGGCGACACCCGCCAGCACCAGCCGGCGCCGCGCCGCCACCGGCTCCTCGGACTCACTGATCCGCATAGGACATTCCAGCACCGACCGGACGCCCGCACCATACGCTGATCGGCCCCCATCCGGGGGTGGCACGCGCGGGCCCCGGCGACGACCATCGGGTCCATGACACCGACGTCCCCCTACGACCGGCCGGACGCCTGCGTCGCCCGGCTGCTGTGCGACGACCACCCGGACGGCGACGTGGCCTTCACCGTCGTCGAACCGGACCTGACCAGCCGTGACCTGACCTTCGGCGAGCTGCGGGACGCCTCAGCGCGCTTCGCCACCGCACTGGCGGAACTGGGGGTCGGACGCGGCGACCGGGTCGCGACGCTGATGACGAAGTCGGCCGAGTTCGTCGTCGCCGTACTGGGGATCTGGCGGCTCGGCGCGGTGCAGGTGCCGCTGTTCACCGCCTTCGCGCCGCCCGCGATCGAAACCCGGGTCGGCGGCGTCAAGGTGGTCGTCGCGGACCCGTCGCAGCGCGCCAAACTCGACGAGGTCCCCGGCGAGCGGCGCGTGATCGTCACCGGTGCGGCGAGCGGGGACGACATCGCGTTCGCCGACCTGCTGCGCGCGGAACCGCAGCCGGAGCCGGTCGCCGTCGGCGGTGACGGCACGATCGTCGAGCTGTTCACGTCCGGCACGACCGGCGCGCCGAAGGGCGTGCCGATCCCGGCGCGGGCGATCGCCGCGTTCCGGATGTACCAGGAGTTCGGCCTGGACCACCGGCCCGACGACGTGTTCTGGAACGCCGCCGACCCGGGCTGGGCCTACGGCCTGTACTACGCCGTGATCGGCCCGCTCGCGCTCGGGCAGCGCAGCCTGCTGCTGCACGCCGGGTTCTCCCCGGAGCTGACCTACTCGGTGCTGGACCGGTTCGGCGTCACCAACTTCACGGCGGGGCCGACGGTCTACCGCGCGCTGCGCAACGCCGATGTGCCCGTGCCGGACGGGTTGCGGCTGCGGCACTGCTCGTCCGCGGGCGAGCCGCTGAACCCGGACGTCATCGAGTGGGCGGAGAAGGCGTTCGGCGTGCCGATCCTGGACCACTACGGGCAGACCGAGCTGGGCATGGTGATCGCGAACGGCTGGCACCCGGACGTCCGCGGCGAGCTGCGGCCGGGGTCGATGGGACGCGCGCTGCCCGGCTGGCGCGCCGAGGTGCTGCGCCCCGACGCCGACGAGGTCGCGCCGCCCGGTGAGCAGGGCCGGGTGGCCGTCGACCTGGAGCACAGTCCGCTGATGTGGTTCACCGGCTACCGCGACGCGCCGGATCGCACGGCGGAGCGGTTCTCCGCCGACGGCCGCTGGTACCTGACCGGTGACGTGGCCACGAAGTCCGCGGACGGCTACTTCACGTTCGCCTCGCGCGACGACGACGTCATCCTGATGGCCGGGTACCGGATCGGCCCGTTCGAGGTGGAAAGCGTGCTGCTGCAGCACGACGCCGTCGCGGAGGCGGCCGTGGTCGGCCTGCCGGACGAGCTGCGTGGCGAGGTGCTGGCCGCGTTCGTCGTGCTCCGCCAGGGCGCCGAGCCGGGCGAGGAGCTGGTGGCGGAGCTGCAGCAGCTGGTGAAGACGAAGTTCGCGGCGCACGCCTACCCGCGCCAGGTGCACTTCGTGTCCGAGCTGCCAAAGACCCCGAGCGGCAAGTTGCAGCGGTTCCTGCTCAGGAAGAGCTGACCGGCTCGCGGTCCATCGAGAACCGCCACAGCAGCAGCGCGGCGAGCGCGGCCAGCGCGATCTGGGCGCCGCCGGACACCGCGAAGGTGGCGCTCGCGCTGCCGAGCACCTCCGTCAGCGCGCCGCCGACCAGCGCGCCGAGCGGGATCGCGCCCCACACGACCGTCCGCCACACCCCGAGCACGCGGCCGAGCAGCTCGCTCGGCACCAGGGCGTGGCGGGCGGTCGCCAGCACCACGTTCACCGCGACGACGGCCGCCGCGAACAGGCCGAACAGGGCGGCGGAGGCGACCGGCTGGTGGACGAAGCCCATCGCGCCGAACCCGACGCCACCGGCGAAGATCCCGGCCACCAGCACCGGCCGCCGCCCGGCGAGCCGCACCAGCCGCGGCGCGACCGCGGCGCCGGCCAGCCCGCCGATGCCGCCGACGAACGTGAACAGCCCGAACGCGGCCTCGCTCAGCCCGAGGTCCTCCAGCGCGTACAGCACCAGCTGGGCCTGGGCCATCTCGCTGGCGAAGCTGATCAGCCCGGCGATCACCACCAGGCGGCACAGCAGCGGGTGGTGGACCAGCCACTTCAGCCCGTCGACCAGATCGGTGCGCAACCGGGTCGGCCCGGCTCGGGTTTTCGGCCGGAAACTGCCCGTCAGCCCGAGGAGCAACGCGGCGGCGACGGCGAACCCGGCCGAGTTCAGCAGGAACGGGAACGCGGCGAACAACGCGAACGTGAGGCTGCCGACCGGCCCGCCCAGGAAGGTCTGGCCGAGGATCTCGGCGGCCTGGAACTTGCTGTTCGCGCTCTCCAGCTGATCCGGCCTGGCCAGCGCGGGGATCATCGCGTTGCCCGCGCTCTCCGCCACCGTCTCGGCCGCGCCCAGCAGCAGCGCGGCGACGTAGACGAGCCAGATCGACAACGTGCCGGTGTACACGAGCAGGGCGGTCAGGCCGACGACCACTGCCCGCATCGCGTTGGCCAGCAGCACGGCGCGCTTGCGGTCCACCCGGTCCGCCAGCGTCCCCGCGAACACGCCGAGCAGCAGCCACGGCAGGAACTGGGTCGCGGACAGGGCGCCGATCTGCACCGGGTCCCGGGTGAGGGTCGTGGCCAGCAGCGGAAAGGCGACCTTGCCGATCCCGTCGGCGAGGTTGCCCACCCCGTTGGCCGCCAGCAGCCAGCTCAGCCGCCGGTCCGGCATGCGTCCTTCATGATCACCCTCGGTAGCGTGCTGGTTCCCCAGTGCTTTGAATGCTGCCATGTGAGGGGTTCGGGAAGCGAGTTGATGAACCCGAAATGGGGGTTGGTTTTGGGTTTGGGTTCAAAGAAAAAGAAGTGCCTCGCCGGCGGGCAAGCTCTGGGGAGGAGGGGGCCGGGTCGTGGGGGTGGTTGCGTTTGTAGTGCCGTTGCGTTGGGTGCGGGTGGGCCTGGGCTCGCGTCCGCCCCGTGGCCAGGCAGCAGGGAAGCTCGTTGGCAGCCAGGCGACGGGGAGGACGCGAGCGAGGCCCACCCTGGTGGGTCACCTCTAAAGAAGGGTCAGCCCCAGCCGAGTTCGTGCAGGCGGCTGTCGTCGATGCCGAAGTGGTGTGCGATTTCGTGCACCACCGTGATCAGCACCTCCTCCACCACCTGCTCCTCCGAATCGCACATGGCCAGGATCGGGGTGCGGTAGATCGAGATCCGGTCGGGCAGCACGCCGCCGTAGTCGCTCGTTCGTTCGGTCAGCGCGACGCCGTGGTAGAGGCCGAGGATGTCCGGCGCCTCGTCGTTGTGGTCCTCCACCAGCACGACCACGTTGTCCATCGCGCCGGCCAGTTCCTCCGGCACCTCGTCCAGCGCGTCGGCCACCAGTTCCTCGAACCGGGCCTTCGACATCTCCACGGGCACCGGCCACTACCTGCCCGGGGTCGTGGGCGGAGCCGGCGTCCCGGCCTTGCGGATGCTGCCCGTCACCGGGGCGAGGCCGCTGTTGTCCGGCAGCTTGGCGCCGACCTTGCAGTTCACCAGCGTCGAACCGGCGTCCCAGCTTTCCTGCTCCCGGATGTCCCACGTCAGGATCAGCTTCTGCGCCGCCAGGTCGACCTCGCCCGCGTAGTCCTGGACCGCCCGGTTGCACTCGGTGTCCAGCCAGATCTTCTGGTCGTTCTGCGACGGGTAGCCGTCCGGGAACTTCGTCTTCAGGTCCAGCGTGGCGACGATCTCGTAGGAGTGCGGCTGCGCGCAGTCGATCGGGTTGCCGACCGTCTTGTCGGCCAGCGCCAGGCACGTGCCCGGCTCCCACACCGCCGACTGCGACTGGCCCGCCGCGTTGCCGATGATCGGCTCCAGCTTGCCGCCGGGCGCGGCCCACTGCAGCACGCACCGCATGTCGCGGTCGCCGTCGGCCCACTCGTCGTTTCCGGGGCGCAGCGCGCTCACCGTGAACCGGCCGAACGGGTCGAGCTGCTCGTTCAGGTACGTCTCCACCCCGGCCGTGCAGCGTTCCAACGCGATGTCCCGCCACTGGTCGACCGTCGGCGCGGGCGCGTTCGGCGGGTACTTGTCGCCGATGTTGACCACGCCGGTCACCTCGTACAGGTGCGGCTGGGTGCACGGCACGACGTGGATGTCCGACACGTCCGGCATGGTCCAGGTGACACAACTGCCGGGCGGCGCGGTGAACGCGGCCTTCGCCTCGGGGGACTCCTCCACCTTGCCGCCGCCGCTGACGGCGCCTCCCCACGAGAACGTGACGCTCAGCGACAACGCCAGGATGGCGCCCAAAAACACACCCGCCATCACCAGGCGAGTACGCAGCGTGGTCTTCTCCACTCCATCTCCGAGCATCGCGTCCCATAATGCCTGCGTCAGCGGGACGGGACACCCCGCGGGTGGTTAGGGTGAGCGCGATGACAGACGACGGTGCGCCGGGCGGCCAGCAGCCCCCGGGAGAACAGCCCCCGCGCGGCTCGATGCGGTTCCAGGACCCGTCGACGGCCAAACGACGGGAGCCCACGCTGGCCGAGCAGCGCGCTCGGCGGCAGGCGCTGGAAGACCAGGCCCGCCAGGAGGCCGCCGCGGAGCAGGCACGCGCCCAGGCGGAGCAGAAGGCCGCCACCCGGCGGAAGGTGCTGATCGGCAGCGGGGTCACGGTCGGCCTCGTCGCCGTCGTGGCGACCTGGTACCTCGCGGGCACCGGGGAGACGGTCAACGCGGTCTGCACCGACGGCAACGGCACCGTCCAGCCGGACGAGTACTGCGACGACAACTACGCCACCAGCCACGGCGGGTACTACAACTCGGCCACCGGGTTCTGGTTCATCCCCATCGGTGGCGGCCAGTACAGCCAGTACCGCTACAACTACGGCGGCACCGGCACGGTCGGCCAGCCCGTGTCCGGCGGCACCTACACCAAGCCGTCCGGCAACACCACGGTCAAGACCCAGTCGGGCAAGACCGTGCAGCGCGGCGGCTTCGGCATCAGCGGCAAGTCCAGCGGCGGCGACGGGAAGAGCGGGGGATCCTAGGGTGCGGAGGGGGACCGCCCAGCCGCGGCGGGACTGGCAGCGCATCGTCGAAGAGCAGGGCCTCGTGTTCGGCACGCCCGCCCGCTACGGATCGGGTCAGGAGCGGCCGTACTGGGACGAGTCGGTGCACTACGTCCTGGAGATGGACGAGGTGCTCAGCCTCGAAGCCGACGTCGAGCTGCTGCATTCGATGTGCCTGGAGGCCGTCGACAACGTCGTGCTGACCGAGCGTTACCGCGAGTTCGGCATCCCGGAGTGGGTGTGGCCGCACATCGCCGAGTCGTGGAAGCGCCGCGACCCGCACGTCTACGGCCGCTTCGACCTGCGCTACGACGGCAACGGCCCGGCGAAGCTGCTGGAGTACAACGCCGACACGCCGACGTCGCTGCTGGAGGCGTCGGTGCTGCAGTGGCACTGGAAGACCGAGGTCTTCCCGGACGACGACCAGTGGAACTCGGTGCACGAACGGCTCGTCGAGCGCTGGCAGGAGATCCGCGGCCAGCTGCCCAGCAACGAGCTGTACTTCACCTGGTCCAGCGCCGACCCGACGGGCGAGGACCACATCACCACCTCCTACCTGCAGGAGACCGCGGCCGAGGCCGGCCTGGACACCGTCGGGCTGGCGATCGAGGAGATCGGCTGGGACCCGGTGCTCAAGCGGTTCGTCGACCTCGAAGAGGCGCCGATGAACACCGTGGTCAAGCTGTACCCGTGGGAGTGGGTGGTCGAGGAGGAGTTCGGCCGCTACGCCGCCGAATCGCTGCCGCGCACCCTGTGGATCGAGCCGCTGTGGAAGATGCTGCTCTCCAACAAGACGCTGCTGGCGATCCTGTGGGAGAACTACCCGGGCCACCCGAACCTGCTGCCCGCGTTCGTCGACCAGCCCGGCGTCCTCACCGAGTACGTGCGCAAGCCGAAACTGGGCCGCGAGGGCGCCAACGTGCAGATCGTCGCGCCCGGCTACGAGACCGAGACCGGCGGCGTCTACGGCGCCGAGGGGTACGTCTACCAGGCGTTCGACCCGCTGCCCGAGTTCGACGGGTTCCGCCCGGCGCTGGGCGCGTGGATCGTCGGCGACTCGTCAGCCGGCCTGGGCATCCGGGAGACGGCGGGCCTCGTCACCGACGACGGCGCCGCGTTCGTCCCACACCGCATCCCGCAATCGTGATAAACCACCCGCGATCATCCACACCACCTAACTGGGAGAATCCGTGACCTACACCCTCGCGCTGGCCGAGACGTTCGGTTCCGACCTCGTGCGCGGGATCGGTGCGATCCTGCTGTACGGCGTCATCGGTCTGCTGCTGATGTTGGTCGGGTTCTACGCGATCGACTGGACCACCCCCGGCAAGCTGTCCGACCTGGTGCGCCGCGGCCTGCCGAACGCGGTGATCGTCACGGCCTCTGGGATGCTGTCGATGGCGTTCATCGTGGTCGTCGCGATCTTCAACTCGGCCAGCGACCTCACCGAGGGCCTGATCACCTCGCTGGTCTACGGCCTGCTCGGGATCATCGTGCAGGTGCTGGCGGTGCGCCTGCTGGAGTGGTCGACCCGGATCGACGTGAAGGGCACCATCCAGAGCGAGGTGTTCGCACCCGCGAGCATCGTGGTCGCGGCCGCGCACCTGGCGCTGGGTCTCGTCGTCGCGGTCTCGATCAGCTGACGCGAAGCCCCTAGGGTGGGTGTGTGCGCCTGCTGAGGACTCCCGAAGACCGGTTCACCGACCTCCCCGACTTCGACTACCCGCCGCTCTACTGCGACCTGGAGAGCGAGCACGACGGCATCGTCCGGATCTCCTACGTGGAGGCAGGCCCGTTCGACGGTCCCGTCGTGCTGCTCCTGCACGGCGAGCCGAGCTGGTCCTTCCTCTACCGCAAGGTGCTGCCGGTCCTGGCCGACGCCGGGATCAGAGCGATCGCGCCCGACCTGATCGGCTTCGGCCGCTCCGACAAGCCCGTCGACGTCGCCGACCACACCTACGCGCGGCACGTCGAGTGGATCCGCTCGTTCGCGTTCGACGCGCTCGACCTGCGTGACGTCACGCTGGTCGGGCAGGACTGGGGCGGCCTGATCGGGCTGCGCGTCGTCGCCGAGAACCCGGACCGGTTCGCGCGCGTGGTGGCGGCCAACACCGTCCTGCCGACCGGTGACCAGTCCATGCCGGACGAGTGGCTCGCGTTCCGCGCCGCCGTGCAGAAGGCGCCGGTGCTCGACATCGGACGGTTCGTGCAGTCCGGCTGTCGCACCAAGCTCACCGAAGAAGAGCGCGCCGCCTACGACGCCCCGTTCCCCAACGAGATGTACAAGGCAGGCCCGCGCGCCATGCCCGGGCTGGTCCCGACCACTCCGGACGATCCGGCGAGCGAGGCGAACCGCCGCGCCTGGGCCGTGCTGTCCGAACTGGACATCCCGTTCCTCTGCGCCTTCGGCGACAGCGACCCGATCACCGGCCCGGCGGCCCCCGTCCTGCAGCGCGCCATGAAGGGCGCGGCAGGCCAGGACCACCGGACCCTGGAGAACGCGGGCCACTTCCTGCAGGAGGACCAGGGCGAGGAGCTGGGCCGCATCATCGCCCGGTTCGTCACCGGCTGACAGCCGCGGACGCCACGGTGGCGCCACCACCGTGGCGTCCCCGCGTCAGCGGTTGCGGCGCTGCTTGGTGTCGTCCTCCATCTCGACGCGCTCCTTGCGCACCTGGCCGGACACGGTCTCCTCGTCGCGCACGGTTTCCTTCGCCAGCCGCACCTTTTCGACCGGCACGGTCTCCTTCTCGACCTTCGGGCGCTCCTCGTGCAGGGTGATTTCCTGCTCCTCGTCGGAGATCCGCGCGTTGCCCCGCTCGCCGTCGGTGATCGGCTCGCGCTCCAGCCGCACCTCTTCGTGCGTCACCGGCACCTTGACCTGCTGCTCCTCGGTGACGGTGTACTTGCGCAGCTTCACCCGGCCGGTCTCGACGCGCTCGGTGCCGACGTTCAGCCGTTCCTCCGAGCGGGTCATCGACTCGCCGGTGGTGCCGCGCTTGCCGGGCTGCGGCGTGGTGCGGCCGCCCCGGTTCTCCTGGCTGGCCCGCGGCGCCGGCATGTCGTAGAACCGGTACAGCTCGGCGGATTCCTGTTCGGACAGGTGCCGGTCGCCGTCGGTCTGCGGCGCCTCGGACACCTTCTCCTTGGTCACCTGCACGTGCAGGCCGTCACGGTCCATCGTGGCGCCCTTGAGCGGCACGAAACTCTCCTTGTGCCCGAACATGCCGGTGCGGACCGTGACCCACTCCGGCTGCTGCGTGTCGTCGGCGACGTAGACCGTGCCGACCTTCCCGATCTTGCGGCCGTGGGTGTCCACCACCGCGTTCTCCATGAGCTCCTCGGGACGCATGGTGCCAGTCATTGCTCACTCCTTCCCCGTTTCCGTTCCGCCATGGGTGTAGACGGATCGGTGGGGGTGCGAAACTGACACCATCGGGGATCACTCACGTGAGCGTCCCCCAGCCGCGGGGAAGGTTGTCCAAGTTGGACAGGCGACCGGTTAGGAGGTCGTCCCGTCGGGGTTGATGACCGCGAACCCGGTGTAGGGCACCAGCGCCTCGGGGATCCGGATCGAGCCATCGGCCTGCTGGTTGTTCTCCAGCACCGCCACCAGCGTCCGCCCGATCGGCAGGCCGGACGCGTTCAGCGTGGCGATCTGCGCCCGCTTGCCGTCCTTGCCCTTGCCGCGGATGTTCGCCCGGCGCGCCTGGAACGTGCCGGTGTCCGACGCGCTGGAGATCTCCCGGTAGGTGCCCTGGCTGGGCAGCCACACCTCGACGTCGAAGGTGATCTGCGCGGAGAACCCGGTGTCGCCCGCCGCGAGCTTGATGACCCGGTACGGCAGCCCGAGCTTGCGCAGCGGCGCCTCGGCGTGCGACAGGATCTCGTCCAGCGCCTCGCGCGAGCGCTCCTCCTCGACGAACTGCACCAGCTCGACCTTGGAGAACTCGTGCTGCCGGATCAGGCCGCGGGTGTCCTTGCCGTACGAGCCGGCTTCCGAGCGGAAGCACGGTGTGTGCGCGGTGTAGCGCAGTGGCAGGTCCTCCAGCTGCAGGATCTCGCCCGCGTGCAGGTTGACCAGCGGCACCTCGGCGGTCGGGATGAGGAACAGCTCCCGGTCCGCCACCCCGGTGCGGAACAGGTCCTCCTCGAACTTCGGCAGCTGGCCGGTGCCGGTCATGGTCTGCCGGGTGACCAGCGCGGGCAGGCTGAACTCGGTGTAGCCGTGCTCGCCCGTGTGCACGTCGAGGAAGAACTGCGCCAGCGCGCGCTGCAGCCGCGACCCGGCGCCCTTGAACACCGCGAACCGCGGGCCGGACAGCTTGGTCGCGCGGCCCAGGTCGAGGATCCCGGCGCGCTCGCCGAGGTCGACGTGGTCGAGCGGCGCGAAGTCGAACTCCGGCGGCGTGCCGACGCGGCGCACCTCCTCGGCGAACTCTTCGGTGGCGCCGTCCGGGATCTCGTCGAGCGGGATGTTCGGGATGCCGAGCAGGAACTCGTGCAGCTCCGCCTCGACCTCCCGCTGCTCCTCCTCGAGCCGGGTGATCCGGTTCTTCAGCTCGCGGGCCCGCTCGCGCAGCTCGGTGACGTCCTCACCGCGCTTGGCGGCGGCGCCGACCTCGGCCGCGGCCTTCTTCGACTCGGCCCGCGCCTGGTCGCCCTCGCTGATGACGGAGGACCGCCTGCTCACCAGCTTGCTCAGGTGGTCGGTGTCGAGCACGTACCCGCGACGGCGCAGCTTGGCGGCCGCGTCCACCTCGGGGTCGAGCAGCTGGCGGGGGTCGTGCATCAGTACTCCTGGTGCGAGCCGGTACGGATGCGCTCCAGCGTAACGAGCCCGACCAGCGGGTTTCGCGCTACCCGGTCGCCAGCCCGAACTCCCGCCGCGCGGGCGCGCCCAGGTCCCAGTCGAGTGGCACGCCGGCGGCGCGCAGGGCCGACCACATGGTCACCTGGTTGGCGGTGAGCACCGGGATGCCCAGGCGCCGCCGCAGCGGCTCGATCACGTCGTAGGTGGGGACGTTCGTGCAGCTCACGAACAACGCGTCGGCGCCGGTGGTGTCCAGCTCGGCGACCGCGGCCAGCACGTGCGCGTAGGTCATCTTCCAGATGTCGCCGAGCATGCCGAGCCCGACGCTCGCGGTCGTGGTGATGCCGTACTCGGCGAGGAACGACACCAGCCGGTCGGTGACCGCGTCCACATACGGCGTGACCACCGCGACCCGGCGCACGCCGAGCGACTCCAGCGCGCTGACCATCGCGCCGGAGGTGGTGACCGCGCGTGGCGCCCCGGCATCGAGCATCGCCGCGACCAGGGCGGCCTCGCCCGCCGCGCCGCCGATGAAGCTGCCGGACGTGCACGAGTAGGCGACCACCTCGGGTTCGGGGACGAGCAGGTCGCGGGTGGCGCGGCGGACGCCGTGCGGGTCGGCCAGCGCCTCGGCGAGCTGCACGGTGACCGGCTCGGGCAGGTAGGGCAGGCGCGTCGTGTGCAGGCACGCGTGGTCCGGCACCCAGCGCCACAGCTCCCGGTCGAGGGCGAAGTCGAACGGCGCGACCACACCGATCCCGGTCTGGACCGGCAGGGTGATCTCGAACGGATCAGCTGTCATCGCGGCGTCTCCCTCTCCCGGCAGCGCCAGCCAGGCTAGGTTCGGCGTGGGACAACCGATCACGCCGCGAGTTACCGAGCGGTTAAACCTGGTCCGGGGAGGCATTCAGTGAGGTGGCGGATCGCCGTGGTGGTGGCAGCGGCCGGCCTGGTCAGCGCGTGCACGACCACGGTCAGCGGGACACCGCAGCCCGCGCCGGGGCGGATCACGGTGGCGCCGGTCAGCTCGACCGACCCGTGCACGCTGCTCACCACCGACGAGGCCGCCGAGCTGGGGCTCGGCCCGGGGACGCCGAAGCCGGCCCAGCCCTCCTACCGGGTGCCGCCGGGCTGCGAATGGCGCTCACTCGACCCGGACGCCAGCCTCGACGACTCGCTGCAGGCCTACTACGGCACCGACCAGACGATGGAGGAGTACTTCGCCGCGCAGCCGCTCGGGGAGAAGCAGATCGGCGGCATCACGTGGCAGCACTACAGCTCGATCATGGGCGACTGGCTGTGCAACCTGGCCGTCAAGCTCGGTGAGATGGAGTTCGTGGTGCTCAGCGGGCAGAACCTGCTGGACCCGAGCAAGTCGTGCGTGGTGGCCGAACGCGCGGCGCCGATCGTGGCCGCGCACCTGCCGCAGCGTTAGGGCGAGCAGGGGTCGAGGGTCTGGACCTCGGCGCCGGGGAACAGCTGCTCCAGATCGGGTGCCACCTGCTCGGGCGCGGTGTCCGGCCGGGTCATCAGGACCACGGCCGCGGGCAGGGCCTCCGGCCGGGACCTGTTCAGCAGGTCCGGCTGGTCGGCGAAGAGCCGCTTGAACTCCGCCCAGGCCTCCAGCCGGGTCTGGGTGTGGACGCTCGCGAACCGGGCGTCACCGCGCAGCCGGTCCGCCGCCGCGGACATCGCCGGGTCCGGGTCGGCGCCGTTGAAGTAGACGGTGATCTGGTGTTCGCACTTGTCGCGCGCTTCCGCGGCCTGCCGGTCCGCGGGCGAGTCGCCCGCCCACAGGAGCGCGCCGCCCCCGAGGCCGGCGCCGACGACGAGCACGAGCGAGAGGACGAACACCCACACGGGGATGCTTCTGGTCCGCCGCGGTACGGCCGCGGCGACGGGTCTGTCGGTCACCTGATCATCCTGGCAGCCCGGCGTCAGCCGACCTGGTCGGCCACGTGCTTGGCGATCTCCAGCGCGCTCGTCGCCGCGGGGGAGGGGGCGTTCAGCACGTGCACCTGGTGCGGCGCGGTCTCGATGAGGAAGTCGTCCACCAGCGAGCCGTCCGGGCGCAGCGCCTGGGCCCGCACGCCGGAGCCGTGGCGGACGATGTCGTCCGGGCCGACCGCGGGCACCAGCCGCGCCAGGCTGGCCGCGAACCGGCGCTTCGACAGCGACCGCCGCACCTCCTCCAGCCCGGTCGGGTAGGCCCACTTCCGCGCGAGCCGCCACGAGCCGGGGAAGCGGGCGACGTCGGCGAGGTCCGCGGGCGACACGTCGCGCCAGCGGTAGCCCTCCCGCCGCAGCGCGAGCACCGCGTTCGGCCCGGCGTGGACGCTGCCGTCGAGCATCCGGGTCAGGTGCACGCCGAGGAACGGCAGCGCGGGGTCGGGCACCGGGTAGATGAGCCCGCGCACCAGGTGCCGCCGCTCCGGCCGGAGCTCGTAGTACTCGCCGCGGAACGGGACGATCCGCGCGCTCGGCCGCAGCCCGGCGAGCTCGGCGATCCGGTCGGACTGCAGGCCGGCGCAGTTGACCAGCGCGTCGGCCCGCAGCACCTCGTCGCCGGTGGCGATCTCCACGCCGCCCGACCGACCTGGCCGGATGCCGCGCGCCGCGGTGCTCAGCCGCAGGTCGGCGCCGTGCTCGGTGAGCAGCCGGACCAGCGCGGTGCAGACGCGGGGGAAGTCGATGACGCCCGTCGACTCGACCCGCAGCGCCCGCACGCACGACACCTCGGGCTCGTACTCGCGGGCCTCCGCGGCGCTGATCAGCTTCGCCGGGACGCCGTTCGCCTCGGCCCGCTGCGCGAGCACACCCAGCGCGGGCAGTTCGGCCTCGCTGGTCGCGACGACGAGCTTGCCGCACACCTCGACGGGCACCCCGTGCTCGCGTGCGAAGTCCACAATGGACCGGTTGCCCGCGACGGACATCCGCGCCTTCGCCGATCCCGGCTTGTAGTACAGCCCGGCGTGCACGACGTTGGAGTTGTGGCCGGTCTGGTGCGCCGCCCACCGGTCCTCCTTCTCCAGCACGGTCACCGCCGACCCGCGCCGGGTCAGCTCCCACGCGGTCGCGAGCCCGATGATTCCGCCACCGATGACGACAACCCGGTTCACCACGCCGACAGCGTATACGCCGGCGACCGGGGTGCTGGGCCACTCGGGTGACGGGAGTCAGGCCATGGCGGCCAGGTGCTGCCGGAAGTCGAAGCCCGGGGTGGTCAGCACCTCGCGGTCCAGCGACCCGCCCGCGGTGAAAAGCTTGCGCGCCGCCATGTGGTCGGGTGTCCGGTTCACCGACTCGACGCACACGAGCCGCCCCGCGCGGAAGCAGAACACCGAGAACGAGCCCGCTTCCGGGTCGCCGTGCACGACCGCCTCGTCGTGGTCCGTGCCGAGTCCCGCGATCTGCAGTCGCGCGTCGAACTGGTTGCTCCAGAACCACGGCACCGACGCGTACGGCTCCGCGGCGCCGGTCAGCCGCGCGGCCAGGCAGCGGGCGTGGTCCACCGCGTTCTGCACCGACTCCAGCCGCAGCGGGCCGCCCGCGTGCCGGCTCGGGTAGACCGCGCAGTCGCCGACCGCGGAGACGCGCGGGTCCGATGTGGACATCTGCTCGTCGACCACGATGCCGTTGTCCACCGCCAGTCCGGCGTCGGCGGCCAGCTCCGTGTTGGGTACCACGCCGATGCCGACGACCACCAGGTCGGCGGGCAGCACCGAGCCGTCCGCCAGCTCGACCCCGGTCACCTCGTGGCCGCCGTGCAGGGCGACCACCGACGCACCGAACAGCACCCGCGTGCCCCGCCGCTCGTGCAGCTCCCGGTAGTGCGCCGACACCGCGGGCGACACGGCCCGGCGCATCAGCCGGTCCGACGCCTCCAGCACGGTGACCGACAGCCCGAGCTCGGCCACCGACGCGGCGAACTCGAGGCCGATGAACCCGCCCCCGATCACCACCACGTTCCGCGCCCCGCCGATCCGCTCGCGCAGCGCGTCGGCGTCCGCGCGGGTGCGCAGGCCCAGCACGCCGTCGAGTTTCGCGCCCGGCACCGGCAGTTCGCGGTTGCGGGTCCCGGTGGCGAGCACGAGGTGCCCGTACTCCAGTTCACGCTCGTCGGCGAGTGCGACGCGGCGGCGGTCCCGGTCGATCCCGACCGCCCGCCCGCACACCAGCTCGATGCCGTGCTTGTCGTAGAACGCCTGCGGTCGCAGCGCGAGACGCTCGCCCGGCAGGGCGCCCGAGAGGTAGGCCTTCGACAACGGCGGGCGCTGGTAGGGCACGCCCGGCTCGTCCCCGACGAGCACCACCCGGCCCGGGTGCCCCTTCTCGCGGAGCGACGCGGCGACCTGGAAACCCGCCTGCCCCGCGCCCACGATCACGACGTCGGTCACTGTTCCTCCGGCACGGTCACGGTCAGGCTGTCGAGTTCCTCGGTGACCTCGATCTGGCAGGACAGCCTGCTGTTCTCGGCGCGGGGGCACGCGGTGTTGTCGAGCATCGCGTCCTCGTCCGCCTGCGGCAGCGGCAGCTTCTCGATCTGACCGGGGTCGACGTACACGTGGCAGGTCGCGCAGATGGCGTTCCCGCCGCACTCGGCGACGATCCCGCCGACCCCCGCTTCGATCGCGGCCTCCATGACCGACATGCCTGCCGGCACGTCGAACGACTCGGCCGAGCCGTCCTGCTGAACATAAGTGATCTTGGGCATGACGCTGCTCCCACCTCTCCTCTCCGGCGGCGTGTTGCCCGCAGAACGCTAACAGCCGGGTATTTCGGAAATGTTAGTTCCGAGCCCGGTTCGCGCGAGGCCTGCTGTGCGGAAGATTTCTTCGACGGAGGAGTGGCCGGCGAGTTGGGATGATATTGCCTCAGCCGACTCCCGGCAATCGGGTACGGAAAAAGAGGTTCCGACCGAAACCGGCTGTGACCTGCGGAAACCCGGCAAGTGAAGTGGCCGGAATTTGCCTTTCGGGTAGCATTCGACATCCGGTTGGAGCGGTTTGTGACGTGCCGTTAACAGTGGTGCCACATGCGCGACACGAGCGGCGGCAGTATTGGGCCACGCCGCGACTTTCGCCGTCGCGGTGACAACCGAAAGGATCCGCATTGCGCGCACCGCATTTGCGTCGCACTGTCACTGCCACCGCGGTCGGCATCGCGGCGATGTTCCTGCTGTCACCGGCCGCGTGGGCGCACGTCTCGGTCTCGCCGGACACCGCCGAACCCGGCGAGCGGGCCACCGTCGCCTTCCGCGTGCCCAACGAACGCGACGACGCCACCACCGTCCGTCTCGAGGTCCGCTTCCCCGAGGACAAGCCCCTGGCCTCGGTCACCCCGCAGACCGTGCCGGGCTGGAGCGTGTCCGTCACCACGACCGAACTACCGCAACCGGTCGCGACCGAGCACGGCACCATCAGCGAAGCGGTCACCGCGATCGTCTGGGAGGGCGGGCAGATCCCCGTCGGCACCTACCAGGACTTCCCGGTCAGCATCGCCTCGCCGCCCGCGGGAACGCTGGTCATGAAGACCCTGCAGACCTACTCCGACGGGCAGGTCGTGCGGTGGATCGACGTGCCGCAGGCTGGGCAGGCGGAGCCGGAGCACCCGGCGCCGGCGCTGTCCGTGGCGCCACCGCCCGCGCCGGAGTCCACTTCGGACACCACCGCGCGGGTGCTCGGCGGGGCGGGCCTGGCCGCCGGACTGGTCGCGCTCGGCTGGGCCGCCGTGCGCCGCAAGCCCGCGCCGGTCCCCGCGGTCGGTGAGCGTGAAAAGGCCCGGCTGTAGGGGCCGCGGCATGAGCAGGGACGGGAGCACGCCCCGGTGGGCGGCGCGCCTGGTCGTCGTGCTCGGCGCGCTCGTGGCCGCGGCGCTCGGCGGGGCGGGCCAGGCGTCCGCGCACGCGGTGCTGATCGGCACCACGCCGGGCGGTTTCGAGGTGCTGGAGTCCGCGCCACGGGAAGTGACGTTGCAGTTCAACGAGCCGGTCGAGGCGGCCGAGGTGACCGTGATCGGCCCGGGTGGCGGGGCCGTGGGCGGGGTGTCCGCGCCGGCGCACCCGCCGGGGAAGGCGGACGTCGTGGCCGTGACGCTGCCGTCCGGCCTGGCCGAGGGCACCTACACGGTCAGCTACCGGGTGGTGTCCGCCGACGCCCACCCGGTGCCGGGCGCCTTCGCGTTCAGCATCGGCTCGGTCACCGGCGGCGTGGCGGCGAACGCGGGCGAGCAGACCGCGGACGGCGTGGTGTCGGCGCTGTACGCGGTGGCGCGGTGGCTCGGCTACGCCGGGGTGGCCCTGTTGCTGGGCACCGCGTTCTTCGTCGCCGCGTGCTGGCCGGGCGGCGAGGCGATGCCCGCGGTGCGGCGGATGCTGTGGACCGGGTGGGGCACGCTGCTGGGCGCGACGGTGCTGGCGTTCGTGTCCTACGGGCCGTACTCGGCCGCCGGGACGGCCGCCGATCTGCTCGATCCGCAGGACCTGGGCGCGACACTGGGCAGCCGCATGGGGCTGCTGCTGGTCGTGCGCGCCGCGTTGCTGGGACTGATCGCCGTGGTGCTCGTCCACGTGTTCCGGCGGACGTCGTTCGCCGAGTACCAGGCCCGCGACCACCGGCGGCGGGCCGCGCTGGTGCTGACCGCCGGTGGCGCACTCGCGATCACCTGGAGCCTGACCAACCACAGCGTCACCGGCGCTCAGGTCGCGCTGTCGCTGCCGGTCGACGCGATCCACCTGGTGGCGATGGCGGTGTGGCTCGGCGGCCTGCCCGTCCTGCTCGGTGTGCTGCTGCGCTCGGGTGACGTGTTCGGCATGCGGATCGCGATCCCGCGGTTCTCCCGCACCGCGCTGGTCTGCGTCGCCGTGCTGGTGGTGACCGGCACCTACCAGGCGTGGCGCGAGGTGGGCAGCCTGACGGCGCTGTTCGCCACCAGCTACGGCGCGGTGCTGCTGGCGAAGGTCGGGCTCGTGGTGGTGCTCGTGCTCCTGGGTGCGCTGGCCCGGCAGTGGGTCCGCAGGCACTACACCCACGCGCCGGTGGTGTCCAAGAAACGCAAGGCCTACCGCGGTCCGGAGGAGCGCGAGGTCAGCCGGTTCCGGCGGATGATCGCGACCGAGGCGGTGCTGGCCGCCGTGGTGCTCGGGGTGACGGCGTTCCTGGTGAGCGCCGAACCGGCCACCGCCGAGCTGGCCCGGGAGCGGGCGGAGGCGGAGATCCCGGCGCGGACCGGACCGGTGAACGTCGTCCTGCCCTTCGACGCCGGCGGTGGACCGGCGGGCGCCGGGCAGCTGGCGGCGCTGGTGACCCCGGGAGCGGTGGGGCGCAACGAGATCCACCTCGCGGTGCTGGACGCGCAGCGCCGGCCGAAGCAGGTGGCCGAGCTGACCGCGTCGCTCAGCCTGCCGTCGAAGTCGGTCGGCCCGCTGCCGGTCGCGTTGCAGTTCATCGGCGGCGACCACGCCATCGCGGTGAACGTGCCGGTCACCATGCCCGGGATGTGGGAGCTGGCCGTCACCGTGCGAACGTCCGAAGTGGACCAGGCTGTCGTGCGGATCCCGGTGGGGGCGCGCTGATGACCACGGACGCGCGGAGGTTGTCGGCACCGGAACTGGAACGGCTGCGCCGCCGCGCGGTGGCCGCCGTGACGGCCGGCCTGTCGCAGGGCCGGGTCGCGACGATGCTCGGGGTCAGCCGCAAGACGGTGGGCGTCTGGGTCCGGGCATACCAGGCGACCGGCGAGCAGGCGTTCCCGCCGCAGCGCCGGGGCCGCCGGGTGGGCGAGTGCCTTGCCCTGTCCGGCGAGCAGCAGGACCGGATCGTCGCGGTGGTCGCCGCCGGTCTGCCCGACGCGGCCGGCCTGCCGCACCTGCTGTGGACGCGCCGTGCGGTGACCGAACTGGTCGAGCGCGAGTTCGGCATCCGGATCAGCCCGGCGACGGCGGACCGCTACCTGACCCGCTGGGGGCTGACCGGACCGCGGGAGTACGTGGGCGACGGCCTGGTGGTGCGCTGGACCGCGCCGCGTGGGCTGCACGCGCTGGTCGCGGTGACGCACCGCGGGCTGGTGTTCTTCCGCGCCGGGCGGCTGCCGTTCGACGTGGCGCAACTGGTGGATTTCCGCAACCGGCTGCGGATGCAGCTCGCCCGTGAAGTCACCGCGGTGGTCACGGAATGGCCTGCGGCGCAACAACACCTGCTCGAGAGGTGGTGCTCGGCGGACCGGAACGTGATCGCCGGGCTGTCCATCGGCTGAACCGCTCGAACCCGAGCCCCCGTGGCACTCGCGCCGCGGGGGCTCGTTCGTGTGCCCGCGATTCCTTGTTTCGGAACGGTGAACATGTCCGGTGCGCGAAAAATCTTCGAGGTGATTTCCGTGGATTCGGCCGCTCGACCGGGTGATGGCCGGGGCAAAATCGTTCCGGGAGGCGAGGGAAAACGGCTGTTCAGCGTCGCGCTGTGGATCCGGAAACATTTGCGAAAAGGGCGCGCGCGGGCGTTTTCGGGCTGCTGGTCAGGACCGGTTCCGCCATGCCACGATGGTCCCGCGATCAAGGTTTCCACATTGGACGGCGAAATTCCTGAGAGAAGGCCAAGAATGCGATTCCGACGTCATCTCGCGGCAGGCGCGCTGACGGTGGGCTGCCTCGGTGGCATGACCGTGGGCGCCGCCGAGGCGGGTGCCGAGGAACCGGTCGCCGCCCCCGGCTGCACGGCGCTGGCGCCGGACGCCCCCGTTCTGATCCCCGGCGACGACATCACCGACGGGCTCGGGTCCATCCCGCTCCTCGGGCCGGTCCTGCAGCCGGTCACCGAGACCGTGACCACGGTGGTGGATTCGGCGTGCGGCCTCCTCGTGCCGCCGGTCCAGCCGGAAGCGCCGGTCCCGGGGGAGCAGCAGCCACCCGCCTCGCCGTCCACCACGCCGCCGTCCTCCTCGCCGAGCGCGAACAGTGCCGGGACGCCGTCCGGCGGTCGCCTGACGGCCCAGGAGAGCAGCGGTGGCGGTGCCACCGCGCGCTTCGGGTTCGCCGACCCCCTGCCGTTCGGGCCCGCGCTCAACTTCGGCGCACCGGGCGCGCCACCGCAGGCCGTGGCCGCCGGGAAAACCGATGTGGTGAGCACGCAGCGGCCGACGGGCACGGCGGAAGCGTTGCCGGTGACCCGGGACGAATTGTCCCAGCCGGTTCTGCTGGCGACTCTCGCCCTCACGCTGGTGAGCGCGCAATTGGTACGCACCTGGGTTCGGCGGATGCGCGGGGAAGTATTCAACGTGGCAACCGGCCCGGCAAATACCTGAACCACGCCTGCTCTGGTTTTCCGTCCGAACGGGTTCGGACGGCTGTGGAGAGAAAGGAAGCACATGCCCGAAAACGCTCCCCCGGGAGCCGGGAAGAGGCGGTCCCGCCGCCTCAAAACGGTGATCCCGTTGGCGGCAGTCGCGCTGGGCGCGACGACGGTGGCCGCGGTGCCGGCCGCCGCGCTGCCAGTGGGTGTCGGCCCCGTGCCGATCACCTTCACGTTGAACGACAGCAACGGCAACTGGTTCGACTCGGGCCTGGAGCTGTTCGGCGGCAAGTCGCTGGCTGTGGCGGAGCTGCCGCGCCTCGGCACCTCCGCGCTGGACGGCAACATCATCCCGAGCCTGCCGGACGGCACGCTCGGCCTGCCGAACCTGCCGCTGGGCCAGCTCGACACGGCCCAGTCCAACGGGCTGCTGAACCTGGACCTGGTCGATTCGCTGACCGGCCTGGCCTCCAGCGACCCGGCGAAGGCGATGCCGTCCCTCGGGCAGCTCGGCGGCCTGACCGACCTGCTGAACCTGGACAGCACGCTGTCCGCGGTGAAGAACATCGCCGCCACCGAGCCGCGCGCGGCGACGTCGGCGGCGAAGGCCGAGGGCCTGCTCAGCCAGTTCCAGGCCGAGGTCGCGAGCCTGCCCGCGGACCAGCCGATCAGCCTGGACAGCCTCCCGGTCGGCCTCGACCTGCAGAAGGCACTGGACGACCTGGCGACGTTCGCGGTGAAGGGCCCGGCCATCACGGCCAACTTCACCATCGGCAGCCCGAAGAACCAGTCGCTGCACGACATCACGTCGCTGATCTGGCCGGAGGGGGCGCCCTTCTTCGAGCAGATGGGCGCGTTCGCCGGCTCGGACTCCACGCAGCTGACCGAGCCCGGTCTGTACGCGTGGACCTGCACGATCCACCCGTACATGCTGGGTGCGACCGTGGTCGACGACCCGCTCACGATCGGCCTGGACTTCGGCAAGAAGCTGAAGGTCAACTCGCGTGACCTGACGGTTCCGTCCAACGCGGACGTCATCCAGCAGCTGGTGCGCATCTTCTTCACCGCGACGGTGCCGGACAACTGGCAGACCTACAGCACCACCGAGTCGTCGCAGTGGAACCCGGTGTTCCCGCCCGCGCCGATCCTGCAGTACGACGCCCAGGGCAACCCGGTGCTCGTGCCGATCCTGGACGCCTACTACGACAAGAAGTTCGGGTACCCCAAGACCCTGGACAAGCTGACCCCGCCGCAGACCCCTGGCGTGGGTGAGGTCTGGATCGACACCCAGATGGAGGAGTACGCGGGCAAGGACTACGTCGGCGCCGCCACGAAGGTGAACGTGGAGAACTGGACGGTCGACCGCAAGATCTCCGGTTCGAGCATCAACATGAACAACCCGCACAACATGTGGACGGACAAGAACTACAAGTACCTGTACCAGACCGAGTGGTTCGACGACGAGCTCTCCGTCTTCGACCGGTCCACGGGTCAGCACGTCCGCACGATCGAAGTCGGTCCGGACCCGTCACACGTCATGACCCGCACCGACACCGACCAGGTCCAGGTCGCCATCAACGGTGGCACGGACGTCGTCGAGCTCTCGCCGGGTGCGGAGAAGATCGAACGCCGCATCCCCGTGGGTCCACCGGGTGACTTCCCGCAGCACCCGCACGCGTTCTGGCTCAGCTCGGACGGCAAGACCACGGTCACGCCGAACGTGAACCCGTACGACGCGTCCGTTGTGGACAACGAGACGGGCACGTGGCGGAAGGAGCCGACCGGCGAACTGCCGATCGCCTCCAGCATGATGTCCGACCAGTCGAAGTTCTACATGGCCGACTTCCTCGGCGGGAGCATCTCGTGCGTCTCCCTCGCCGAAGACGCCTGCGTCAAGGACGGCAAGAAGGTCCACAACGCGAGCATCGACCTGTGGGACAACTACAACCCGGTCACCGGGCGGAACGGCACCAAGCCGTGGGGTGGTCTCACCATCCAGCTCCCGGTGAGCCCGGACGACAAGGGCATGCTGGCCGCCAACACCTTCAGCGCCACCGTCTCGGTCATCGACCCGAAGACCGACAAGGTGGTCAAGGAGCTGCCCTGCAACGCGGGCTGCCACGGCATCAACTTCGGTGCCAAGAAGGGTGGCGGGTACTACGCCTACGTGTCGAACAAGTTCTCGAACGCCGCTCAGGTCATCGACATCGACCCGAACATGGACGGGAACATCGCCGACGCCGCCGTCGTCGGTCAGCTGGTGCTGGCCCCGACCGCGGACACCAAGTCGGACGGCACGCTGACCGGACAGCCCGGCATGGGTGGTCAGGGCGTGCTGCCCATCCCGCTGGTCTACAACGGCTGGTCGCAGCAGGTTCCCGCAGGCTGGCGGGAGAAGCTGACCCCCGAGCAGCTGAACCCGATCGGCTGAGCTGGTTCCGCAGCAGCTCAGCCTGATCGATCCACCCACCCCGTGAGGGAAACCGTGGTCCGGAGCGGCCCGCCCGCTCCGGACCACGGCCGTTCAGGAGACCGCCATGCCCGCATCCCCCAGGTCCTTCGCGCGTGCCGCGGCCGCGCTGCTCCTCGCCTCGTGCGCGCTGCTCGGCCTGGCCGCCCCGGCCGCCGCGCAGGTGTCGATCGTGCCCGGCTCCGTCAAGGGCGGCAGCACCGAGACCTTCGCCTTCCGCCTCGCCAACCAGCGCACCGACACCCAGAGCAACCGGCTCGAAATCGTGTTCCCGCAGAGTCCCCCGATCGCCTTCGCCGAGGTCAAGCCCGCCCGCGGCTGGACCGCCAAGATCAACCCGCGCCCGCTCGACCCGCCGCAGCAGTCCGGCGACCGCCTGATCAGCCAGGTCGTCGGCTCGATCGTGCTGGAGGGCGGCGAGGTCGGCCCCGGCCAGTTCGAGCAGTTCCTCGTCACCCTCGGCCCGCTGCCCGAGCAGGGCGACCTGGTGCTCGACACCGTCCAGGGCTACACCAGCGGCGCCACCGACCGGTTCTCCGCCGCGGCCGGAAACGCGCCGGTGATCGTCGTCAGCCCCAACGCCGCCCAGGGCGCCCCGCCGCCCGCGGTGATCGAAGCGAACCGGGCCGACCAGGCCGTCGCGGCCGCCGAGCAGCAGGCCGAAGAGCAGGCGAACAGCGGCGGCATCACCCCGTTCGCCTTTCTGTGGGGCGTGCTCGGGCTCGCGTTCCTGGTGGTGGCCCTGGTCGGGCTCCGAACCCACCTGCTGCACCGCCGCGCGCCGGATCCCGAGCCGACGCCCGAGCCGGAGAAGGTGAGCAACGGATGACGACGCTGGAGAGACCGCCTGCCGTCACCCGGAACCGCCGCGCGGCACGGCTGCTCCCGTTCCTGCTGCTCATCGCCGCCTGCTGGACCTCGTTGCTGACGTTGTCCTCGCCGGTGTCGCCGGAGCCGCCCGTGCTGGTGTCGTCGGCGCCCGGCAACGGCCAGGTCACCCGGCCCGACGACATCGTCCTGACCTTCGACCGGCCGGTGCCCGCCGGCCTCTCGACGATCCGGATGACCGACCCGTACAAGCGTCCGGTCGACCCGGGTCGTCCGGTGCACGCCGACGGCCGGGACAACACGCTCTCCGTGCCGGTGCCGAAGCAGAAGTACGCGGGCACGTACACGATCGCCTGGAGCGTGCCGGTGACCGGGCAGGACGCGGCCACCGGGACGTTCACCTTCGACCTCGCCTCACGCAGCCCCGTGCAGGCCCCGCCCGCGCTGGACGCCCGGCCCGGTGTGGTGGTGACGGTCGCGTATGTAGTCGCGCAGTTCCTCGCGTTCGCCGCGCTCGCCTTGCTCGCGGGGTTGGTGTTGTTCGTTGCCGTGCTGTGGCCCGCGGGTGCCGAGTCCACTGTGGTCCGTCGCATGGCGGCCTGGGCGTGGGGTGGAGTGCTCGGCGGGACCGTCCTGTCGCTGCTGACTTTCGGGCCGTACGCGGCGAAGCTGCCGCTGACCGGCATCCTCGACGGCCGCCTCGTCTCCGGGGTGCTGGAGTCCGCGACCGGTCACGTCTACCTCGCGCGGCTGCTCGTCGTCGCGGTGGCCGGCATCGGGATCGCGCAGTTCCTGACCATGGCGCCGGCGGAGTCGGCGCGAGAGCGGCGGCTGCGTGGCGGCACGGTGCTCGCCTGCACCGCCGCGGTCGTGGCGACGTGGAGCTTCACCGGGCCCGGCTCGGTCGTGGCCGGCGTCGTGCAC
Organism: Amycolatopsis thermoflava N1165; assembly: GCF_000473265.1. NCBI lineage: Bacteria > Bacillati > Actinomycetota > Actinomycetes > Pseudonocardiales > Pseudonocardiaceae > Amycolatopsis > Amycolatopsis thermoflava. Next base: position 5,646,961 of record NZ_KI421511.1, on the reverse strand, counting down.
CTCACCGCGCTGGCCGTGCTCGCCGGGGTGCTGGTGGTGCTGCGCCGGTTCCCCGGTGCGGCGGGGCGGCCGAAGGCGCTGGTCGTGGTGTGCGCCGGGCTGCTCGCGGTGACCGCGGGCGCGCAGGTGTGGCAGCACCTCGGGAGCCTCGCGGGCTGGCTGTGGGCCGGGTTCGCGGTGCTCGTGCTGCTGCTGGGCCTGCTCGCACTGGCCGGACGGCTGTCGCTGGTGCAGACCGGGCTCGCGGTCACGCTCGTCGGCGTGAGCACGGCGTTGTCCGTGGTGCCGGCCGGTCCCGCGCCCGCGCCGCAGGCCCCGCTGGTGCGGCTCGCGTTGTCCACCGGCGCGCTCGACCTCGCGGTCGTCCCGGCGCGGGTGGGGGACAACCAGGTCCACGTCACGGTCCTCGACGCGAAGCCGGGCACGGCGATCACCGCCGAACTCGCCCCGCCGTCCGGCGCGCCGGTCCCGGTGCCGTTCGCGGCCGCCGAGACGGGGCACCTGGTCGGTTCGGTGGCCGTGCCGTCGGCCGGGCCGTGGGAGCTGGCCCTCACCGCGCGGACGCCGGACGGGCAGCAGGAAGTCATCTACGGCGTCATCGAGGTCCGATGAGCACGACGACCGAGACCCGCCCGCCGGGCAAGCGGAAGAAGCAGCCCGCGCGCGGGATGACCGGCCTGCGGGTGATCGCCCGCCGGATCCACTTCATGGCGGGCATCGTCGTCTCGCCGTTCCTCGTGGTGCTGAGCCTGACCGGGCTGGTGTACGTGTTCAGCCCGCAGATCCACGACAACCTGTACCACTCGCAGCTGTACGTCAACGAGGTCGGCGCGACGCCGAAACCGGTGTCGGAACAGGTCCGCGCGGCGATGACCGCGCACCCGGAAGCCGCGCTGCGGCAGGTGATCACGTCACCGGCGCCGGACCGCACCACGCGGGTGGTGCTGTCCGTGCCCGGGCTGCCCGGCGGCGACGACGGGCAGGCGCGCACCGTGTTCGTCGACCCGTACACCGGTTACATCAACGGGGAGCTGACGACGGCAGGCAACCGGATGCCGGCCAACACGTGGTTGCGGGACCTGCACAGCAACCTGCACCTCGGGGAGCCGGGGCGGTGGTACGCGGAACTGTGCGCGAGCTGGCTGCCGGTGATCGTCCTCGGTGGACTGGTGCTGTGGCTCGCGCAGTCGCGGCGGCGCAGGCGCACCCGTGACCTGTTCGTCCCGCCCCGCAAGGCGAAGGGCGGCTGGCTGCGGCTGCGCGGGCTGCACGGTCCGCTCGGGTTGTGGCTGTCGGCGGGCCTGGTGGTGATCGCGGTCAGCGGACTGCTCATCTCGCAGTTCACCGGCGGCCGCGACAGCCAGGAGAACGACCCGATGCGCCTGCGCGCGCCCACGCTGGCGGCCGCGCCGGTGGTCGTGCCGGAGGGCGTCGAACCGATCGGCGTCGACCGGGTGCTGGAGATCGCCAAGTCCCAGGGGCTGCACGGGGAGCTGCTGGTGACGGCGCCGGCGCGGGCGGGTGCGGTCTACACCGTGATGGAGCGCGCGGCCGGGATCCCCCTGCAGCGCGACAACATCAGCATCGACCCGTTCACCGGCGAGGTGACCGAGCACATCGGCTGGGACGACTACTCGTTCCTGGCGAAGCTGACGTCGGTCGCGGCGGAGTTCCACACCGGGACGCTGTTCGGGCTGGCCAACCAGATCGTGCTGACGGTGCTGGTGACCGGCCTGCTGGTCCTCATCGGACTCGGCTACCGGATGTGGTGGGTGCGCAGCCCGTACCGGGGGAAGTGGAAGGCCCTGCCGACGGCGGCCTGGAAGCAGCTGTCGCTGCCGATGGCGGCGCTGGGGTTCCTCACGATCGTCGCGCTCACCTGGGTGCTCCCGGTGTTCGGGGCGAGCCTGCTGGTGTTCCTGGCGGTGGACGCGGGGATTTCCGCGCTGCAGCGCCGGAAGAAGCCGGTGCCGCGGGCCACGTAGCGGCTATGGTGGTCCGATGAGTTCGGTCAGGCAGGTTCAGATCACCTTCGACTGTGCGGAACCCGAGCGCGTCGCCCGGTTCTGGTGCGAGGTGCTCGGGTACGTCGTGCCACCGCCGCCGGAGGGGTTCGGCTCGTGGGCGGACTACGACCGCTCGCTGCCGCCGGAGCAGCGGGGAGCGGCGTTCGCCTGCGTCGACCCGACGGGCGCCGGGCCGCGGCTGTTCTTCCAGCGGGTGCCGGAAGGCAAGGTCGTCAAGAACCGGGTGCACCTCGACGTCCGGGCCGGCACCGGTCTCGCCGGCGCAGAGCGGCTCGCCACGCTCCAGGCCGAGCGCGCACGGCTGGAAGCCCTCGGGGCGACGTGCGTGCAGGTGCTGGAGGCGGACGAGTTCAACGAGTCCTGCATCGTCATGCAAGACATCGAAGGCAACGAATTCTGCCTGGACTAGGACATTCTCGGGCGCGGCTTGCGCGGCGGTGCGGGTAACGGAGCCGGTTGCTCGGGTGGTGAGGCGGCTCCGCCGCTTGGAAAACAGAACTAGCCGCCGCGGCGGTGGTGCGTCCCGGGCGTGTGACCGTACTCGCGGCGGAAGACGTCGATGAACGCGCTCGCCGAGGACCAGCCGCAGCGGTGGGCCACCGTCGTCACCGGGACGTCCTCGGCCAGCAGCCGGAGCGCGTGGTAGAGCCGCAGCTGCGTCCGCCACGCGGTGAAGGACATCCCCAGCTCGGCGGCGAACAGGCGGCTCAGGGTACGTTCGCTCGCCCCGGTCGCGGCGCCCAGCTGCGCCAGCGTGCGCGGGTCGGCGCAGTCGGCCTGCAGCAGTTCGCACACCGCCACCAGCCGCGGGTCCGACGGCGCCGGCAGCTGCACCGGCTCCCGCGGCGCCGCCCGCAGCTGGTCCACCAGCACCGCCCGCAACCGGCGCTGCTCCGGCGAACTCCCGCCGGGGGCGGCGGTCGCGGCCAGGATCAGCTCACGCAGCAGCGGGCTCACGGCGAGGACGGCCGGCTCCTCCAGCCCGAGCGGGTTCGGAGCCGCGGGCAGGCCGAGCAGGTGCAGGTCGGTCCGGCCGTGCGCGAGGTGGGCGTGCACGCAGCCGGCGGGCACCCAAATCGCCCTGGTGCCGGGTGCGAACCAGGTCCCCGCGTCCGTGGTGACCGCGAGGACACCGGAACCGGCGTAGACCACCTGGTGCTCGTCGTGGCGGTGCGCGTCGATGCGCTCGCCCGCGGCCAGGACCTGGGTCCTGGTCGGCGCGTGCGGCAGGTGGCGGGTTTTCGACATCATCTGGCAGATTAACGGAAGCGTGCCAGCGTCCGCCACGGCGACGATGGGCCGGTGCGAACGATCCCCCTGCTCGCGGTCGGACACGCGTGCGTCGACGTCTACCAGGGCGCGGTGGCCGCGCTCGTGCCGTTCTTCGTCGCCGAGCGGGCCTACACCTACGCCGCCGTGTCCGGCGTCGTGCTGGCCGCGTCCCTGTTGTCCTCGGTGGTGCAACCGCTGTTCGGCGCACTCGCCGATCGGTGGTCCATGCCGTGGCTGCTCCCGGTCAGCGCGCTCACCAGCGGGCTCGGCGTCGCGTTCGCCGGCGTCGGCTCGTACGCGCTGACCGTGGCGGCCGTCGCGGTCTCCGGGATCGGCGTCGCCGCCTACCACCCCGAAGCCGCCCGCGTGGCCCGGCTCGCGAGCCGTGGCAGCCACACCGCGATGGGCTGGTTCTCGCTCGGCGGCAACGTCGGTTTCGCGACCGCGCCACTGCTCGTCGCGGCCGTCGTCGCGACCGGCGGGCTCGCGTTCTCGCCGTTGCTGGCGCTGCCCGCCGCCGTGGGCGCGCTGCTGTGCGCGATGGCGCTCCGCCGGATCTCCGGCACCGCCGCGCCCACGCGGGAGGGCGCCGGCCGGAACGACTGGGCCTCCTTCGCGAAGCTGTCCGGCGCGATCGTCTGCCGCTCAATCGTCTTCATCGGACTGAGCACGTTCGTCTCGCTGTACGCGCAGCAGCGCACCGGCGGCGGGAGCCTCGCGGGCATAGTCGCGTTGTTCGTGCTCTACGTCGGCGGCGCGGTGGGCACGGTGGCGGGCGGGCAGCTGGCCGCCCGGTTCGGCCGGATCCCCGTCGTGCGGTGGTCCTACGCGCTCACCACGCTGTCCGTGGCCGGGGTGGTGTTCGTGCCCGGCCCGCTGCTCTACCTGTTCGTCGCGGGCACGTCCGCCGGCCTGTACGTGCCGTTCTCGCTGCACGTCACGCTCGGCCAGGACTACCTGCCGAGCCGGGTGGGCACCGCGAGCGGCATCACGCTCGGGCTGACGGTCAGCATCGGCGGGCTCGCGAGCCCGGTCCTCGGCGCGCTGGCGGACGCCACCTCGCTGCGGACCGCGCTCGCGCCGCTGATCGCGCTGCCCGCGCTCGGCCTGCTCCTGCTGTCCACAGTGGACGAGCCGGTCAGAGGCTGAAGCGCACGGAGATGCGCCCGGAGTGCCGCCGCGGCCAGGCCTGCAGCATCTCGTAGTGCTGCAGCGGCCACCGGCACACCACGACGTTCAGCGGCCGCCCGAGCTGGCGCATCAGCCGGTGCAGGAAGTCCTCCGCGTGCGGGGTGTCGAACGGGCCAAGCCCGGCCCGGAAGTGCACCACCCCCCGGTTGGACATCGCGATCAGCACGTTGACGTCGCCGAAGTAGTTGCGGAACCCGGACATCAGGTTCTGCCGCGACACCGCGCGGCGGTCGGCGGGCGCGTGCGGCCGCGTCCACGCCACCCACAGCACCTCCGCCTCCGGGATCCACTCCTCGGCGGTCGCCGGGACGCCGCGCGGCCTGGGCACCGTCGCGGTGACGCGGCTGCGCATCATCTCCTGCAGGTACGGCTCGTCGATCAGGCCCCACCGCACCAGGTAGTGCCCGACGGTCGCCGGGCTCAGCAGGATCCGGAACTCGCGGTTGACGAGTTCCACCACGGCGGGGCGGCTCCACAGCCGGTGCCGGAGACCGTACTGGTCGGGCGTCCCGCTGATGATCGTCTTGATGGTCCACGCCTGTTGCGCCGGCGAGAGCGCGAGCTGCTCACCGGGGCGGCGGCCGCGGGTCTTGGGGCGGAAGGCGTCCTCGCCCTCGCGCCGGTAGGCGAGCACCCAGGCGCCGACGGTCTTGCGGGACACGCCGAACAGGCGCGCCACCTCCGACCGGGACACCCCGGCCTCGACGGCGGCCACCGCACGGCGGCGCAGGGCCTCCAGCGCGTCGGGGGACAGGCTGCGGGCGTCACGTGTCGTCATGGTGTGCCCCTGCGGGTGGCCACGGGCACCACGTGCGCGGCAAATGCGGTGCGCGCATCGTCTCCCTTTCTGCAATTCGATGCCCGGGATGGCGGAAGGATCACGGGCACAACGGACATTACGACGCCGGGTGTGTCGGCCGGATGGCCTCATCGTTAAGTGCCGATCACAAGAGGTGCCGGAAATTTTTCCGGGAAAGTGATGGCCTTGCGCGGGTGAGGCATATGGGTGCCACCCGGTCGTCCCGCGCCCAGCGGCGGTCGCGAGTGGACTGGTAGGTATTTGCCTCACCAGGGCCGGAGGTGCGGCGGGCCGGCCCGGTTCGGGTCCGTGTGCCCGTTCGGTCCCCGCCGTGGGGAACGGGCCCGCAGCCTGCGCGAATGCGTCCGGCGGAAATGTTTCCCGGACGTGAACGCGTATTTCCGGAAATGCTTCCCGGGCCGATCGGCGAGGCTGGTCAGCCTGCCGACGCGCGTGCCAGGATGACGCTCCCCAGGTTTCCACATCCGTCCGGATCGAACCTGAGAAGCGTCCAAGAAAGCGAGCACGATGAGGGACACGGCCACGCGGATCGCCCGGCGGACGTGGTGGCTGCCGTGGCTGATCGGCGCCGCCGTCGTCCCCGTTGGCGCGGCCACCGCGTTGCAGGCGCTGAGCACCGGTCAGCCGCTCAGCCGCACGTCCTTCGAGCTGCCGCGCAGCGCGCACCGGGTCGTCTACGAGGTCACCGGTTCCGGTTCCGCGCCGGAGATCCGGTACGTCACCGACGGCGTCAACCGCACCGAGACGCTGCGCGACGTGCCCCTGCCGTGGCGGCTGGAGCTGGACCTCGAAGTCGGCCCCGCGCTCGGCGTGGCCCAGGTGACGGCGGCCAGCCCGGTCGGCTGCTCCGTTTCTGTGGACGGCGTCGTCGTGCACACCGCGGACGCCCCGGACGGCTGGACCTCCGTCTCCTGTTCCTCGGTGATCCGGCCGTGAGGGCCCGTGCCGCGATCGTGGCCGGCGCGCTGGCGTTCGGTCTGCTGGCCGCACCCGCCGCGCGGGCCGAGGCGCGGGTTCTGGACAGCTGCGTCGCCACCGTCACCGAAGGCGACGAGCTCGCGCTGAGCCCGCTCGCGGTGCTCGACCCGGTGGTGTCCGTGCTGACTCCGCTGGACCCGTTGAACGTCCTGGTGCCCGCGTTCGAGACGGCCTGGCGCGCGACCCCGCCGATCGTGCTGCCCGCGGCCGGCCCGGCCGGGATCGCCGGGGATGTCATCGCCGACGCCGTGCTCGCGCGGCTCACCGGCATCTCGGTGGTCGGCCCGGTGCTCGACGCGCTCGTCGGCCCGGTGCACGGCCTGCTGGCCGGAACCTGCCGCATCACCGCGGTGCCGGCCGAAGCGCCGCGCGTCGACCCGCCGCCTGCGCCGCCACCGCCATCACCGCCCCCACCGCCCACGCTCGCCCCGCCGGAGTTCTCGCTGCCCGCGGGCGGCCCGGCCGGGGGAGGGGCGCCGCCCGGGCCGTCGCCGTACCAGGGCGACGGCCCGGCCGGCCCGCCCGCCGCGGCCCCCGCGCCCGGGTTGCACTACGACGTGCAGAGCACCGTCCCACAGGCGCAGTTCGACACGGTGGCGCTGGGACGATCCCGCGCGGGAACGACGGCCGCGGCGCCGCCCGCGGACGACCCGCGGCCGTGGGAGAGCCCGGCGATCCTCGCCGCGCTGCTCATCGCGCTCGTGGGAATCCAGCTCGGCCGGACCTGGATTTTGCGCCGAACGGACGAATAGACTCCTCCCGGTGCGGGAGGCGAAGGGGATCCAGCGGGCGTTCCGCCCGCCCGCTGGATCCCAGGGGCCCTGTCCGCATTACAGGGCAAACCCCATGCTAATCCGTGGTACCCAAGAATTGCCTGAGAAAACCCCGCGCCGTGCCGTCGCCGTCCACATCGGACAGCGGAGGTCAGGCGCCGAGCGCCTCGCGCACCTCGCGCACGACGGTGTCCACGTCCGCCTCGGAGAGCGCGGGGTGCACCGGCAGCGACAGGACCTCCTCGGTGACCTTCAACGCGACCGGGAAGTCCCGCCGGGACACCGCCGGGATCTGCGGGTGCTCGCGGAAGCGGTCGTGGTCGAACACCAGCTTCGGGTGGTGCACCTCGGTTTCGACCCCGCGCTGGGCCAGTTCGGCGACCAGTTCGTCGCGGGCGAGCATCGCGTGCGGGCCGATCAGCACGCTGTACCGGTGCCACGCGTGCTCGCGACCGGGCAGCTCGGCGGGCACCGTGAGCCCGGGCGTGCCGGCCAGGCCGACGGACAGCTGCCGCGCGTTGCGCCGCCGCGCCGCGAGCAGCTCGTCCAGCCGGTCCAGCTGCGGGACGCCGACGGCGGCGTGCAGCTCGGACATGCGGTGGTCGCGCAGCAGGCGCAGGCGATCGGCCAGCGCGGCGTCGTCAGTGGTGACCACCCCGCCCTCGCCGGTGGTCACGATCTTGTTGGCGGACAACGAAAAGCAGCCGACGCCGAACGACCCGGCCGCCCGCCCGGCGAAGGTCGCGCCGAGCGCCTGGGCCGCGTCCTCCACCAGGTGCAGCCCGTGTTCCTCGGCCAGCGGGGCGAGCTTGCCCAGGTCGGCGGCCTGGCCGTGGGGGTGGACCGGGAGGATCACGCGGGTCTCCGGCGTGATTTCGGCCGCGACCGCGTCCGGGTCGACCGCGAAGTCGTCGCGGGTGATGTCGGCGAAGCGGACGGTCGCGCCGGTCCGGAGGATCGCGGCGAGTGTCGCGGCGGAGGTGAACGGCGACGTGATCACCTCGTCGCCGGGGCCCAGCCCGAGGGCCTCCAGCGCGGCGGCGACGGCGGCGGTCCCGCTGCTCACGGCGACCGCGTGGGCGGTGCCGGCGGCGCGGGCGAAGGCGTCCTCGAAGCGGGCGACCACCGGGCCCTGCGTGAGCGTTCCCGACCGCAGCACCTCCACCACGAGGGATTCGGCATCGCGGACGTCGACCGCGGTGACGGGGATCATCGGCTCGGCGTTTCCTTTACTGTGTTCGGCTCAGGCGTCCGTAAGACTGTACGAATGGATCCCGCGTGGTAAACCGCATCCACCCGACTGGTGCAGGTCCGGCCCGACCGGAAGGCGTGCTCCGGTGACCCTGCTGGCTCCCGGCGCCCGGATCGTCGACGCCGAAACCGGCGCCGTCCTCGACGGCCCGGCGCTGATCACCGAGGTCGAACGGCGGGCCGACGAGCTCGCGGCCCTGCCGGACGGCGTGCTGTTCGCCCGCACCGGCGTCGACCTGAGCGGGGTGCTCACCTACGTCGCGGCGGTGCAGGCCGGGCGCGCGGTGGCGCTGTTCGACCCGGCGCTCGACGTCCCGGTGCTCGCCCGCCTGATCGAGCGGTTCCGCCCGTCGGCAGTGCTCGACGCGCCCGCCGCCGAGCCGCCGGCCGGGTACCGGGCCGCCGGGGGGAAGTGGCTGCGCCTGGACCCGGACGGGGTGCGTCCGCACGGTGACCTCGCCGTGTTGCTGCCGACCAGCGGCTCGACCGGCAACCCGAAGCTGGTGCGGTTGTCCCGCAAGGCGATCCTGACCAACGCGCACGCGATCGCCGACGTGCTGGGTATCGACGAGCGCGAGGTCGCGCCGACCACGCTGCCGCTGCACTACGCGTACGGCCTGTCGGTGCTCAACTCGCACCTGGTCAGCGGCGCGACGGTGGTGGTCGAGCGGGAGGGCATCCTCGGCCGCGGGTTCTGGGACACGGTGGCCGCGCACGAGTGCACGTCGGTCGCCGGGGTGCCCTACCACTACGAGATGTTGCGGCGGTTGCGGTTCGACCCGGCCGCGAACCCGGGCGTGCACACGCTCACCCAGGCCGGCGGCCGGATGCGACCGGAGCTGATCGCCGAGTTCGACACGTTGATGCGGTCGGCGGGCGGGCGGATGTTCGTGATGTACGGCCAGACCGAGGCGGCGCCGCGGATGGCGATCATGCCGTCGGAGCGGCTGGCGGAGAAGATCGGCTCGGTGGGGCCCGCGCTGCCCGGCGGGCAGTTCGCGATCCGCCGCCCGGACGGCGGCGACACCACGCACCCCAAGATCACCGGCGAGATCGTCTACCGCGGGCCGAACGTGATGATGGGCTACGCCTCGAGCGCGGAGGAGCTGGCGCTGGGCGACGAATGCGGCGGCGTGCTGCCCACCGGCGACCTCGGGTACCTCGACGAGGAGGGTTTCCTGTTCGTCACCGGGCGGCTCAAGCGGATCGGCAAGGTCTTCGGCAACCGGATCAGCCTGGACGACCTGGAGGCCGCGACGCGCGCGACGGGCCTGGGGATCGACATCGTGGCCGCCGTCGCGGCCGACGACAAGGTGGTGCTCTTCGCGGAGGGCGCCGAGGCCGACACCTGCAAGGCGGCGTCACACGCGCTCTCCGACCGGCTGCACCTGCACGCATCGGGCTTCGACGTCCGCCCGATCGACACGATCCCGCTGCTGGCCAGCGGCAAGATCGACTACCAGGCGCTGGAAGACCAGGTCTGATCGGGCGCGGGGCGGGCAGCCGACCCTCGACCTGCGCCCGCTTGCCCCGCCTCCCGCCGCCTGGCCCCGCTGCTGCGGGGGCTCGCCTGCCTCAACTACCCCGGGCCTGCGCCGATGCGGCTTCGGCCGGCCTGGCCCGATCCGCGTGCGCGGGCCGTGCCCTGCACCGGCACGGCATCGGCCGAGCAGGCGCTCGCCTCGCGAGCGGGCCCCGCACCCCCTTCCACCACCGCGGCCGCCCACGCCCACCCCACCCAGCACCCCCCGAAATGTCTCAGCGACGAAACAATCCGGCCCCGGGAGCGATACCTACGGCAAGGGTGGAGCGGCGTCACGGAGGGTGAGAGGTGCCTGGTGCCCTGGTCGCCGCGTGGCTGGCGCTGGCGGGGGTGGTGATCGCGGCGTGGCCGCGCGTCCCGACGCAGCGTGCGAGCCGGGGCTGGATCCTGTTCCTCGTTCTCGTGTTCGCCCTGGTCCTGCAGCTCGTCGTGGCCACGGTGCCGGACGACGCGTTCGTCACGTTCCGCTACGCCCGCAACATGGCCGAGGGCTACGGCGCCGTCTACACGATCGGCGAGCGCACCCAGGGCCTGCCGAACTTCCTGTGGCTGGTGCTGGTCACGCTGCCGCGGGCGTTGTTCGGTGCGGACGTCGTCGCCGGCGCGGTCGTGCTGGGCGTCGCGTGCGCGCTCGGCTGTGTCGTCGTGGCGTACCTGCTGGCGAAGCGGTTCACGAACAACGCCGGGATCGTCGCGGCGCTGCTCACCGCGGGCGCCAGCCTGCTCGCCGCGCACGGGCTGGCCGGCACCGAGACACCGCTGTTCGTTCTGCTCGTGCTGGCCGGGTGCCTGGCCCTGGTCACCGGCCACCCGGTGGTCGCCGGCGTGCTCGCCGCGCTGGCCGTGATGACCCGCTCCGACGGCGTGGTGTTCGCGCTGCTCGGCGAGGTCTGGCTGCTGACGGCGGCGGTGCGGCGCCGGTCGAGCTGGTGGGGTCCCGCCGGCTACCTGCTGGGCGCGCTGGTGTTCCTCGTGCCGTGGTGGGCCTGGGAGGCGACCTACTACGGGCACCCCCGGAGCGGCTGGCCCGCGTCGTCCCACCTGCCGTACGGCTTCCTGCTGTGCGCACTGGCCGCGGTGGGCGTGGCCGTGGCGTCCGGCAGAACGAGCAACCGCCCGTCGCCGCGGCCCCGGCGGCGGCTGGCCGAGCGGCGCGTCGTGCCCGTGGTCGCGCTCGTGCTGTGCGCGGTCAGCGTGCCGGCCGCGTTCGCCGCGCAGCAGGTCGTGCACGTCGACCGCCAGCGGATGGCGCAGACCACGGAGATCGGTCACTGGCTGCGTGACCGCCTGCCGTCCGGCTCGAACATCGACACCTTCGGCAACGCCGCGCTGGCCTACCGCGCCGGCCCGCGGATGATGATCACGGGCGTCACCGGGCCCGCTTCCGAGGACGAGTACGCGCCGGTCGCGCTCTTCGGCCTGCCGGTGCTCGCCGCGCCGCTGGCCTGGTACTCACCGGCGCAGGACTGCGGGATCGCGGAGAAGTACGCGCAGCGCTACGAGGTCGCCACCTTCCAGCGCGCCGGGCTGGGCTGGCTGACGCTGTACCTGCGCGCCGACAGCGAGTCCCGCCTGCTGTCCCAGCTCTCCGCCGACCAACGGCTGACGTACGTGCCCTGCCCCTAGAACCAGCGCTCGAGGACCTGCGCGACGCCGTCCTCGCTGTTCGGGCTCGTCACCTCGTCCGCGATCGCCAGCACGTCGGGGTGCGCGTTCGCCATCGCCACGCCGTGCCCGGCCCACTTGAGCATCTCCAGGTCGTTGGGCATGTCGCCGAACGCGATGATTCGCTCGACCGGCACGCCGAACCGCTCGGCCACCTCGGCGAGCCCGGTCGCCTTCGTGATGCCGTGCGCCGCGATCTCGATCAGCCCGCCGCTCGCGGAGAACGTGATGTCCACGGACTCGTCGAGCACCGCGCGCGCCGCCCGCGCCATCTCGTCCGACGTCATGTCCGGGTGGCTGACCAGCAGTTTCACCGCGGGCCGTCCGACGATCTCGGCCCGGGACACCGGCACGCCCTCGCCGTCGCCCCACGGGTTGTGGTAGCCGTGCTCGACCACCAGGTGCTCGACGTCGGGGTCGAGCGCGCGGCGGCCGACCCGTTCGGCGGCGAACCCGGCGCCCGGCAGCGCCTTCGTCAGCTCGTGCACGGCGTCGTTGAGCATCATCGGCTCCAGCGCGCCGTGCACCCCGACCACCTCGTCCGCGCCGATGTCGTACAGCACGGCGCCGTTCGCGCACACCGCGTAACCGGTCAGGCCCCCGGCCTGCGCGACGGACGGGATCCAGCGCGGCGGGCGGCCGGTGGCGAGCACGACCGGGATCCCCGCGTCGGTGGCCCGACGCAGCACGGCGGCGGTGCGGGGGGACATCCGTTCCATGGGGTCGAGCAGGGTGCCGTCCACATCCGACGCGATCAGCAGGGGTTTCTCCACACCCCCATTGTCCCTTGGGGTGCGGGCCGACGGATTGTCGGTGCTGACCGATAGCGTGGGCCGGTGCGCGTTGGCATCGTGATTCTTCCCGAGGACAGGTGGTGGGCGGCCGAGCCGAAGTGGCGGGCTGCCGAGGAGTACGGCTTCGACCACGCCTGGACCTACGACCACCTGGGCTGGCGCTCGCTGGTCGACGGCCCGTGGTTCGCCGCGGTGCCCACGCTGACCGCCGCGGCCATGGTGACCACCACCATCCGGCTCGGCACGTTCGTCGCCTCGCCCAACTTCCGCCACCCGGTGCCGTTCACGCGCGAGCTGATCACCCTCGACGATGTGGCCGACGGCCGCCTCATCCTGGGTGTCGGCGCGGGCGGCCTCGGTTACGACGCCGGCGTGCTGGGCGGCGAGGAGCTCACCCCGCGCCGGCGGTCGGACCGGTTCGCCGAGTTCGTCGAGGCGCTCGACGGGCTGCTCATCACCGACGGGTTCGACTACGAGGGCACGTATTACACAGCCCGCGGCGCGCGCAATCTGCCCGGTTGCGTGCAGCGGCCGCGAATTCCGTTCTTGATCGCCGCCAACGGGCCGCGCGCGATGAAAGTTGCCGCAACTTATGGTGGCGGCTGGGTGACCACCGGACCGCGGGCCGAATCGCTCGACGAGTGGTGGCAGGGCGTCGCCGAGCTGTCCCGGCGCTTCGACCAGGTGCTGGCCGAGAACGGCCGGGCGGGCGAAGAGGTCCACCGGTACCTCAGCCTCGACTCCTCCCCGGTGTTTTCCCTGGTCAGCGCCCAGGCGTTCACCGACGCGGCCGGCCGCGCCGCGGACCTCGGCTTCACCGACGTGGTCGTGCACTGGCCGCGATCGTCCGGCCCGTACGCCGGCCGGGAGGCCGTGCTCGAAGAAGTGGTGGCCGACGTGCTCCCGGGCCTGCGCGAAGCGCAATAGTGAATGTGGGTGCGATTGCCCTCAGTAGCGTCGGTACCCTCGCTTCCCGTGAGCGAGCACACGAGCAACACTGACGTCACCGACGCCGAATTCGCCGGGTACGACCTGGTCGTCGTCGGCTCCGGCTTCTTCGGGCTGACGGTCGCCGAGCGCGCGGCCAGCCAGCTCGGCAAGCGCGTGCTCGTGCTGGAACGGCGTTCCCACCTGGGGGGCAACGCCTACTCCGAGGCCGAGCCGGAGACCGGCATCGAGGTGCACCGCTACGGCGCGCACCTCTTCCACACGTCGAACAAGCGGGTCTGGGACTACGTCAACCAGTTCACCGAGTTCACGAACTACCAGCACCGCGTGTTCGGCAAGTACAAGGGGCAGGTCTACCCGCTGCCGATGAACCTGGCGCTGATCAACCAGTTCTTCGGCAAGTCGCACACGCCGGACGAGGCCCGCGCGCTGATCGCCGAGCAGGCCAGCGAGATCAACACCGCGGACGCGCAGAACTTCGAAGAGAAGGCCATCTCGCTCATCGGCCGCCCGCTGTACGAGGCGTTCTTCCGCGGCTACACCGCCAAGCAGTGGCAGACCGACCCGAAGGAGCTGCCGGCGGGCAACATCACCCGCCTGCCGGTGCGCTACACCTTCGACAACCGGTACTTCAACGACACCTACGAGGGCCTGCCGGTCGACGGCTACACGGCCTGGCTGGAGCGGATGGCCGACCACGAGCTCATCGAGGTCCGCCTGAACACCGACTACTTCGACGTCCGCGACCGCATCCCGGCCGGCACGCCGACCGTTTACACCGGCCCGCTGGACCTCTACTTCGGCTACTCCGAGGGCCGCCTGGGCTGGCGCACGCTCGACTTCGAGCAGGAAGTCGTCCCGACCGGCGACTACCAGGGCACGTCCGTCATGAACTACAACGACGAGGACGTCCCGTTCACCCGGATCCACGAGTTCCGCCACTTCCACCCGGAGCGGGACTACCCGAAGGACAAGACGGTCATCGTCCGCGAGTACTCGCGTTTCGCGAACGACGACGACGAGCCGTACTACCCGATCAACACCCCGGACGACCGGGCGAAGCTGGAGCGGTACCGGGAGCTGGCGAAGGCCGAGGCGCGCGAGCGCAACGTGCTCTTCGGCGGCCGCCTCGGCACCTACAAGTACCTGGACATGCACATGGCCATCGGTTCGGCGCTGTCGGTCTTCGACAACAAGATCGCCCCGCACCTGACCGAGGGCGCCCCCCTGGACGGGAGCATCGATGCTTGAGAAGAAGCCGGAGCGCGCCGCCGAGATCGAGGTGCTCTCCAAGGTCCAGGGCGCCCTGAAGCGCCCGGCCACCGTGAAGGCCGCCCGCGGCCTGTCCCACTTCGGTGAGCACGCGATCGGGTGGTTCGCCGCCGGTCTCGTCGGCGCCGCGGTGGACCGCAAGCGCCGCAAGGACTGGCTGGTCGCGGCCGCGGGCGTGGTCGGCGCGCACGGCGCGTCGATCGCCGTGAAACGGGTGGTCCGGCGGCCCCGCCCGCAGGACCCGAGCGTCGAGGTCCTGGTCGGCACGCCGAGCCGGCTGAGCTTCCCGTCCTCGCACGCCACGTCCACTACGGCGGCGGCGGTGCTCTACTCGGGATTGACCGGGCGTAACCTGGTTCCCGCGCTCGTCCCGCCGATGTTGGCGTCCCGGCTCGTGTTGGGGGTGCACTACCCGACCGATGTGCTCGCCGGCGCCGCGCTCGGCGGTGTGGTCGGAGGTCTGCTGCGCAGGAAAATCCGCAAAAAGGGGTAGGGAACCACCCGTGACCAAATCAGTGAACAACGCCGCGGAAGCCGAGATCGTGGACGAAACCAGCGAAACGGCCGAGGCGAAGACCGCGCAGTCGGCGGAGACGGCGGAGTCGGCCGAGACGGCGACCGAACCGGCTCCGGCGGCCAAGCGCGGCCCGGTGGGCATGGTCCTCGGCGTCGCCAAGACCGCGCGGCCGAAGCAGTGGGCGAAGAACGTCCTGGTCTTCGTCGCGCCGTTCACCGCGGCCCAGATCACCAACGGTTCGGTGCTGCTGGACGCGGTCATCGCGTTCGTGGCGTTCAGCCTGGTCGCGTCGTCGGTGTACCTGATCAACGACGCGGTCGACGTGGAGGCCGACAAGGCGCACCCGACCAAGCGGAACCGGCCGATCGCGGCCGGGATCGTGCCGGTGCCGGTCGCGTACGCGGCCGCGGTGCTGTTCTTCGGCGTCGGCCTGGGGCTGTCGTTCCTGGCGAGCCCGGAACTGGCCATCGTTCTGGGGGTCTACGAGGCGGTCCAGCTGGGCTACTGCTTCGGCCTCAAGCACCAGCCGGTGATCGACCTGGCGATCGTCGGGTCCGGCTTCCTGATGCGCTCGATCGCGGGTGGTGTCGCCGCCGGCATCGCGCTGTCGCAGTGGTTCCTGCTGGTCACGGCGTTCGGTTCGCTGTTCATGGTGGCGGGCAAGCGCTACGCCGAGATCATGCTCTTCGAGCGCACCGGGGCGAAGATCCGCTCGTCGCTGAAGAAGTACTCGGCCAGCTACCTGCGCTTCGTGTGGGCGACCGCGGCGGCGATCCTGATCATGTCGTACTCGCTGTGGGCGTTCGAGCTGCGTGAGGGCGCCGACCAGTCGGTGTGGCCGGTCATCTCGATGGTGCCGTTCGTGATCGCCGTGCTGCGCTACGCGGTCGACGTGGACGGCGGCACCGCGGGCGCGCCCGACGAGATCGTGCTCAAGGACCGGATCCTGCAGGTCCTCGGCGTGCTGTGGGTCGCCACCCTCGGGATCACCTTCTACCTGTGACGACCACCTTGGCCCGGCCCGGCGGCGGCACGTCGACCGAACCCGCTCCGCGCCCCGCGCTGACCCGCCTCGGACCCGGCCGGACGCTGGCCGAGCTCGTGCTGGGCACGGTCGCGGCGGTCGTGTTCAGCCTGGTCCTGCAGTTCGGCTCGAACAAGCTGGGCGTCGACCCGGGCACGTACGTGCCGGACGCGCTGGTCAACCTGGCCGTCGCGGTGATCGTCGTCGGGTTGTTCGGGTCGCTGGCCTACAGCGGCGCGGCCCGCTGGCCGCTGTGGGTGCGCCTCGGCGGCAGCTGGGCGGCGCTGACCGCGCTGTCCACCCTGCTGCTGGCGATCCCGCTGCAGGGCACCCGGTTCTTCCTCGGCGGCTCCAGCGTGGACAACACGTTCCGCCTGCAATACCTGGAGCGCCTGACCGAGACGGCCGGGCTGGCCGACGTGAACTACCACGGGCTGGCCGCCTACTACCCGGGCGGCTGGTTCTGGCTGGGCGGCCGGTTCGCGAACCTGCTGGGCCTGGAGGGCTGGGCCGCCTACAAGCCGTATTCGATCACCTGGGCCGCGGTGTCCGGGGTGGTCGCGTTCGTGTTGTGGAGCCTGGTCGTGCGGCGCCGGATGGCGCTGCTGGCCTCGGTCGCCACGGTGCTGGCCGGGTTCGTCGCCCTCGCGCCCGAGGAGCCGTACGCGTGGCCGACCACCGCCTGGCTGCCGCCGGTCATGCTGCTGGCCTGGCACGCGCTGCGCTCGCGTGAGCGGGTGCCGGCCTGGACGCTGCTGCTGATCGGCGTCTACCTGGGCTTCTCCGCGGTCACCTACACGCTGCACGTCGCGTACGGCGTGGCCGCCGTGGTGGTGCTGGCGCTGGTCGCGCTCGCGCTGGACGTCCGCGCCGGGCAGCAGCCGTGGCCCGTGGTGCGGCGGTTGCTGTTGCGCCTGGTGGTCATCGGCGTGGTCACCGCGGTGCTGGCCCTGATCACGTGGGGCCCGTTCATCCTGGCCGGCGGGCTGGGCAAGCCCAACGTCGCCGCGCACTTCCTGCCCGAGATCAGCGCCTACTTCCCGATGCCGTTCACCTCGGCGAACGCGTTCGGCGTGCTGTGCCTGGCCGGGCTCGTGTGGCTGGTGCTGCGCGCCCGACGCGACCCGGTCGCGCTGGTGATGCTGGTGCTGGCCGCGCTGGTGTACGCCTGGTTCGCCTTGTCGAACCTCGCGCTGCTGGTCCGCACCACGCTGCTGTCGTTCCGGTTCATCGTGACCGTCGACGTGGTGCTCGCGGTCGCCGGCGTGTTCGCGCTCGTCGAGCTGGTGCGGGTGCTGCCGCGGCTGATCGGCCGGGTCCGCCCGGTGCGGACGGTCGCGTTCGCGCTGGCCGTGCTCGGCGCGGTGTCGGTGTCCCAGACGATCGTGGGCACGACCATGAAGGATTCGGTGGACACCGCCGAGTCCGACTACTACCCGGACGGCTGGACCGCGAGCTTCGGGCACGACCCGGAGCAGGACGGATACTGGACACCGCAGCTGATCAGCACGATCGCCGAGCTGACCGGGCGGCCGCCGACCGGCAACATCGTGTTCTCGGCGCACGACCGGCTGTTGTCGTTCGAGCCGTACTGGGGTTTCCAGCAGACCACGCCGCACTACGCGAACCCGCTGGCCGGCTATACGCAGCGCAACGACGAGATCCGGTCCTGGGCGACCGCCCGGGACTCGGCCGACCTCCTCGCGCGGCTGCGGTCGAACCCGCACGAGGCGCCCAACGTCTTCGTGCTGCGGCGCGCCGACGACGGGAAACTGCTGGCGCCGGTCGTGTCCGACACGTTCCCGCGTGCCGTGCCGATCCGGGTCGACGAGGTCGGATTCGCGCCGGAACTGTTCTCGGCACCGGAGTTCGAGCGGCGCGACGTCGGTCCGTTCACGGTGATCGTGGACTCGTCGGCACCACCGATTAGCTGAATGTGTGAGTTTCTCGTAAACTGCTTCGCACAACACTCGTTGATCGGAAACGCAGAGGGGGCACCGGCGTGACCTACCCCCTGTACCGCACCGGCACGATCGCCGTCGTGGACGGCGTCGCGCACCGGGTTTCGTATGCGGTGGGCGACAACTACGTGCACTTCCCGCAGGTGCGGGACGCGCGGCCGGCGCCGTTCCCGCGCCAGGAACTCGCCGGCCCGGTTCCGGTGGAGATGTGTGAACGCGTTTTCTCGGTGCAGGTCTACGCCACCTACCGGGACCACCGCGTGATGGTCGACGCGGCGTACGACAACGGCACCGCACGCGTGCTGGAAGCCGAATGGGACCACGAGTGGGCCACCATCAACGGTTTCGTCCAGGAGAACTCCTACGAGTACTACAAGACCGTCGACATGCGGGATCTGCGTGACTACGCGGAACGGCAGAACGACCTGTTGTTCACGCGGTGGCGGGCGGCGCGGTTCGCGCGGCCGGTCGAGGGCATCACGCCGCACGGCGGCTGGCCCAACGGCCAGGCCGCGGTGGTCAGCGGCCGCCCGCGGTCCGGTGTGCTGGAGACCGAAGGCGGCCGGGTCGCCGAGGTGAGCACGCGCGCGGAGTACCTCGGTTCGTCGTGCGAGGTAGCGGGGATCACTTTGGACGGTTCGGTCGGGGTGCACTACCTGGGCAGCGATTTCGAGCGCGCCGAGGCCGACGGGTTCCGTCCGGATGCGGACGGCCGCTGGTCCAAGACGGTGCACATCTTCGATCTGGCGCGCTACCACGAGGTCCACCGGGACCTGCTGTTCGACCAGTGGCGTGAGTCGAGGGATAGCCTGGCCCGATGAGGCAACCACGGAACCAGGCCCGGGCGTGTGCGTGAAGTGACACAGGTTCTGGACGTTTCAGACGAGGTCGACCGCACCGCTCGCCGGCCGCGCCGCGCGCTGCCCGGAGATCCGGCGTTCTGGCTCACCGGGACGCTGGCCGCACTGGTCGGCGTGGTGTTCGTGGCCAGTGGCATGGCGTGGAACCAGGGCAAGCTGATCGCGCCGCTCGACGACGTCTACATCCACCTGCAGTACGGGCGGCAGCTGGGACTGGGGCACTTCTTCCAGTTCAACACCGGTGACGAGATCAGCGCCGGGGCGAGCAGCCTATTGTACGCCCTGGTGCTGGGTGCGGCGTACCTGGTGGGGTTCCACGGCACGTTCTTCCTGGTCTTCGCGATGGGGTTCGGCATCCTGTGCTTCGCGCTGGCGACCGGGCTGGTCACGGTGCTGGGCACGAAACTGGTGTCGCGTTCGGTCGGTGTGTGGTCGGGTGTCCTGGTCGCGTTGAGCGGGCCGCTGGCGTGGGGTTCGGCCAGTGGCATGGAGGTCGGCCTGGTCATGCTGCTGGTGGTCGCGACGCTGCTGGCGTTCGTGACCGAGCAGCCGTGGGCGCGGTTCCGGTGGACGCCGGTCCTGGGCGGTCTGCTGGCGCTGGTGCGGACCGAGGGCCTGATCCTGGCGGTGACGCTCGCGTTCGCGGCGTTGTGGACGGTGTGGGCGCACCGGCACATGACCCGTCCGCGGCGGACGGTGCTGCGAGCACTGTGGACACTGCTGCCGATCGCGGTCGGCGTGGCCCAGTTGCTGTTCTACAAGATCGCGACGGGAACGGCGTCGGCGAACGGCATCCAGTCGAAGTCGTTCCTGCACGATCGGCCGGTGTTCTGGCTGAGCGAGTTCGCGGACCGCACGATGGCGAACGCGCGGGCGTTCGTGAGCATCTTCCTGGGTTTCGACGGGCAGGACTACGCGTTCCCGGGCGCGTTGCTGGTGTTCGCGGCGGGGATGGTCTACGTGTTCCTGACGCGGCCGACGTGGCGGCCGATGCTGTACGCGCTGGCGGCCGGGTTGCTGCTGATCCTGGTTTCGGTGTCCACTTTGAACACCGCGCTGGTGCACGAGCTGCGGTACGTGCAGCCGTTCATGCCGGTGTTCATCCTGTTCGTGGTGATCGGCGTGTACGGGCTGAGCCGGATCGCGGCGCGGGAGCGGGCGCGGCGGATCTCGTTGCACGGCGCTCTGGTGGTGGTGCTGGTGTTGTCGCTGGCGACGCTGCCGAGCTGGTCGGTGCGGTTCGGCCGGGCGACGGCGGCCATTCGCGACACGGACGTGTCGGTGGCGCAGTGGGTGCGGGGGAACCTGCCGCCGGGTTCGGTGGTGGCGGTGAAGGACGTCGGCGCGGTCGCGTACTTCGGCGGGCACCGGGTGCTGGACCTGATCGGCTTGGGCACCAACGGTTTCGCGGCGCCGGCGAACAACGGCACGGGTTCGTTGTACGAGGCGCTGAAGCACCTGCCCGCGGCGGAGCGGCCGGGGTACTTCGCGGTGTACGACCCGTGGCCGGGGCCGTCGATGGAGCCGCTGAAGGACGTCGGGGTGTTGCGGACGCCGTCGGAGATGAGTTTCGAGGTGCAGGCGCAGCCGGATCTGGGTGGGCGGATGATCGTCCCGTTCCGGTGGCTGAACGTGTACGAGGCCGACTGGTCGCTGGCGGGGAGCGGTGACGAGCAGGCGGTGCCTGGTGAGTTGCGGGACTACGTGAACGTGGGTGACCTGCGCAGCGAGGGGGAGCACGGGTACGAGCCGGTGCTGGCCCAGGTGGGTACGCAGCCGTGGACGTCGCTGGGCCGGGTGGGCGACGTGATCGACAGCGCGCGCCCCATCGTCGGCGGGGAGAAGTTCATGGCGCACAACCTGGTGCCCGGCCGCCCCCTGACGCTGACGTCCCGCACGGCGATGCACGGAACGGTCTTCGACATGCGGGTGCTGGTCAACGGCGTGGAGGCAGGCGTGTGGACGCGCGATTCCCAGCAGGGGACGTGGTCGACGTACAGCTTCACGGTGCCGGCCGAGCTCGTCACGGCGCCATCGGTGGAGGTCGAGATCCAGCAGCCGCGCCCGCTGCTGAACCCGTACCCGGACTACACCTCGTACGGCTACTGGCTGAGCCAGTAGGCCACGCTGCCCGGCTGTCAGAGCGCGTGGCGCCGCCACCGGCGCGTGACCGGCCTCTGCTGCGCTCCGGCCGCTCTGGCGCCGCCTCCGCCCTGCTGTGCGCGGCTCTGGTGCCGCAACGGCCGCGTGACTGGCCGAGCCGCGCCCGGGTCCTCTGCTGTGCGCGAACTTGGTTGCCGGACAAGATCGGCGGCTGGTGTGCTGGACGCATGAGTGACGAGAAGCCCGCACTGGTCCTGCACCTGGCCACCGGCGGCGAGCCGCTGATGTTCGCGCTGCCGCCGGAGGACGTCGAGGAGCTGGAAAAGGAGCTGCACCTGCTGCTCGAGCACGGCTCGGTGCAGACGGTGAAGACCAAGGAGGGAGCGAAGGTGAGCGTGAACTTCAGCCGGGTGGCCGTCGCGTACATCGACGACCTGCAGCGGAAGAACAAGGTCTTCGGCCTGCGCTGAGCCGCCCACGCGCCGCGGCAGGTGCGCTCAGCCGCGGCTGCATGGTTGGCCAGTTGGCGGTGCCACGTGGGTGCCAGCCGCACCTGCACGAGCGGGCCAGCGGCAGCGGTACGAGTGGCCCAGCGGCGGTGGCACGAGGGGTTTAGCGGCGGCGGCACGAGCGCGTCAGCCGCGGCCGCACGAGGCGGCTGCTCGCGCCAGCATGGTTGGGCCAGCGGCGGTGCCACGAAGGGACCCCACGTGCACCCACGAGGGGCCCGGCGGTGGCCGCGCGAGAGGTTCAGTCGTGTCGGCACGAGTGGCCCACTGGTGGTGCTTCAGGAGGGCCGTTCGCGCTGGCACGAGTGAGGCTGTGGTGGCCGCGCCAGGAGGGGCCGGTCGTCCCGGCGTGAGCGGGCCAGCGGCGGCCCAGCGGCGCGCCCCCGCCGTCGATGGCGGTGGCATGAGTGGGCCAGTCACGTCGGCGTGAACGGCTCAGCGAAGGCGCTGCGAGAGGGCCCGCGGCGCTCGACGAGAGGCCCGGCCGCGCCCCAGGCGAGGCCCAACCCGCCCCAGGCGAGGCCCTACCCCGCGACCGCCCATGAGAGGCCCAGCCGCGCGCCACGAGAAGCCGAGCCGCGCGCCAGGAGAGGCCTAGCCACGCGCCAGGAGAGGCCCAGCCGCGCGCCACGAGAGGCCCAACCGCGCCCCCGAGAAGCCCAGCCGCGCCACGAGAGGCCGAGCCATGAGAGGGCCAGCCACGCGCCGCGAGAAGCTCAGCCGCGCGCCGCGAGAAGCCGAGCCGCGCGCCGCGAGAAGCCCAGCCACGTGCCACGAGAAGCCCAGCCACACCCCACGAGAAGCCCAACCACACCCCACGAGAAGCCCAGCCGCGCCGCGAGGAGCCAAACCGGGCCGACGAGAACCCCGCCCCACCACCAACCCCACCCACGAACACCCCAAGAAAACAAAACCGGCCCTGCCGCAAAGCAGCAGGGCCGGCCAAACCGAAAAGAACCTCAGAGCCGGTACAACCGCTTCCAGTTCTCGCGGCTCGTGAGCTGCGGCAGGGCTCGCTTGTACTGCGCCTGCACCGCGTGCCCCTCCTTGCGCAGCCGGTTCAGGGTCTTCATCGCGCGCTTGCCCAGTTCGAACATGCGTTCCCGGTCGTACTTGCGCACCCGCACGCCCTCCTGGGACGCGTCGGTCACCACGGCCGTGTCGAAGAGCGCCACGTGCCACCAGTGGGCCTCGTCGTTCGGCACGGCGCCCAGCGCGAAGCGGGACCGGCCGCGCAGCCGGTCGAAGACCCGCTTCACCAGGATCAGCCGCTGCAGCGCGGGGCGCGGCGCGGCGTTGATGATCCCGATGTCGTTGGACGCGATGCCGGGCACCTCGGTGGCGTCGTGACGCTTCGTCTCCGGGTACTGGGCCCGGATGGCTCGAATTTCCTGCATCGCGGCGACACCGCCGTCCTCCAGGATCGACGGGCCCTCCAGGAAGTCCTCGACCGCCTTGATCAGCGTGTGCGTCAACCCGTACTGCATCCCGAGCAGGTACCGGACCACCTGGGCCATCAGCGTCCGGCACACCACGTTCAGGTTGAAGTCACTGTGCAGCGCCGCGGTGATGATCGAGTTGCGCAGGTTGAAGTACCGGTGCCACTCGTCCCAGTCCTTCCAGTGGAAGTCGGCGTGCCAGACACCCGCGCCGGGCAGCGTGACCGTCGGGAAGCCGTGCGCCCGCGCCCGGTAGCTGTACTCGGCGTCGTCCCACTGGAAGAAGAACGGCATCGGGTACCCGATGGCCTTGACCACCTCGTACGGGATCAGGCACGACCACCAGCCGTTGTAGCCGGCGTCGAGCCGCTTCTCCTGGCGGTTCGGCTCGCCGGTCTCCTCGTCGACGCCCAGCAGGTCGGCCGTGTGCAGGCTGTGCTCGACCGGCACCCCCGGCTCCAGCTTCTCCAGCCGCGCGTACTCGGCACCCACGTGCAGCTGGTGCGGGTGCAGCAGGTTCAGCATCTGCCCGCCGACGATGACCGGGTTCGCGGCCATGTTCGAAAACGCCGTCATCCGCACGACCAGGTCCGGCTCGAGCAGCACGTCGTCGTCCATGAACAGCACGTTCGCGTGCTCGGTCTCGGTGTGCCCGGCCACCTCGTACAGGCCGCGGGTGAACCCGCCCGCACCACCCAGGTTCGGCTGGGTGATGTACTTCAGCTTGTCGCCGAGGTCGGCCGCGACCTGCGCGAACCCCTCGCGCGAGTCGACCCGGTCGGTGCCCTGGTCGGCGACGTAGATGGCGTCCAGGGTGTCCAGCGACTGGAGGTCACCGGCCAGCGCCTGCAGGTTCTTCAGGCAGTCGTCGGCGCGGTTCATCGTGCAGATGGTCACCGCGGTCGGCCGGATCTTCTCCGGCGGCTCGACGGTCCACCGCACCCGCTCCACGGTCAGCCGCTGCCCGGCCTGGGTCTCCAGGTCCAGCCACAGCGCGCCGCCGTCGTAGAACTTGTCGATCTTGACGTCGAACGCCACGGCCGCCCCGTCGGCGCCTTCGACCTCGCGCGCCTCGATCGTGCGCGGCTCGCCCTCGACGTCGGACGCGCGCACCGCGAGCTGGCCTGCCCCGCTCACGACCGCCTCGACCCGGACCTGGCGTACCTTCGTCCAGCGCTGCCAGTAGCTGGCCGGGAACCGGCCGAAGTAGGTGTTACCGGACACACGCGCCGACGGCTCCAGCGTCACGCCGTCGCGGCCGCGGTTCACGACACCCTCGAGCACCTCGGAGTAGAGGTCCTTCGAAACGATGGGCGACGGCCCGGCGTACAGCCCGCGCTGCGCGGTCAGGCGGCCGTGGGGAACGTGTTCGGCGAACGTGGTCTGGTCCTCTTTCGCCTGGGCTCCGTTGGTCTTCGCCTTCGCGGGGGCAGGCTGTCCCGCGGCAGTCTTGCCGGCCATCAGTTCTCAGTCCTCCAGGGGAATCCGACTAGCGCCAGCCAAGTTACACGGGTCACCTGTGAAGGAATCACGAGCCGGACTCCGGCGAAACATCGGTCACACCTTGTTCGCGGAAGACAACCCACTTGAGCATCACGAAGTTGATCGCGGTCGCGGTGCCCTGCGAGATCACCCACGCGACGGTCGGCTTGAACGCGAACTCGCCGAGCACGTGCAACATCAGCGCGTTCACGCCGACGGCCACGAAAAAAGTGACGCCGTACAGCAGGACGAAGCCGCCGATCTGCCCCTTGCCGTCTTTGCGGCCACCGGAGAACGTGAACTTCCGGTTAAGGAAAAAGGCGGTCGTGGTGCCGACGATGAAACTGATCGCGCGCGCCACCGTGTCCCACGGAGCGTAATCAAGTCCGATCGCTCGTAGCACCGTGTAGGTACCGAGATCGAGCAACGCGCAAAATCCGCCGATCAGCGCGAATCGCACCAACTGGCCGAGCAGGCCCGGGCTCGCCTTCGCCGTCACTGCCTGCTCCTGCGGTTCCGTAGACACCACTGCACTACCTCGCCAGCGTGCGATTTCCAGGACCGGAAAAGTGTAGAAGCGCCTCGGTCAAAGCCGCCCCCCGGGGATGGTTACCCTGGTCCGGGTGAACACGACACCGCATACCGAGCGGCGGACACTCACCGGGTGGGGTCGCACCGCCCCGACCGTCGCAGACGTGCTGACCACGCCGGACGTGGAGACGATCGCCCGCGCGGTGGCGCAGGCCGGCGAGCGCGGCGTGATCGCCCGCGGGCTCGGCCGCTCCTACGGGGACCCGGCGCAGAACGCCGGTGGTCTCGTCATCGACATGACCGCCCTGAACACGATCCACTCGATCAACCCGGACACCGGAGAGGTCGACCTGGACGCCGGGGTGAGCCTCGACCAGCTGATGAAGGCCGCGCTGCCGTACGGTCTGTGGGTCCCGGTGCTGCCCGGAACGCGCCAGGTGACCATCGGTGGCGCGATCGCCAACGACATCCACGGCAAGAACCACCACAGCGCGGGCAGCTTCGGCAACCACGTGCTGTCGATGGACCTGGTGACCGCGGACGGACAGATTCGCACGCTGACCCCGGAGGGCCCCGAGTCGGAGCTGTTCTGGGCGACGGTCGCGGGCATCGGCCTGACCGGCATCATCGTGCGCGCGAAGATCCGCATGAAGAAGACCGAGAGCGCCTACTTCATCGTGGACGCGGACCGCACGTCGAGCCTGGACGAGACCCTGGAGCTGTTCAGCAACGGGTCCGACCTGAACTACGACTACTCGATGTCGGTGCCGGACCTCATCAACTCCGACAGCCGCCTCGGCCGGGCCACGTTCTCCCGCGGCTCGCTGGCCAAGCTGGACCAGCTGCCGCCGAAGCTGCAGGCTGATCCGCTCAAGTTCGACGCGCCGCAGCTGATGACGCTGCCCGACGTGTTCCCCAACGGCCTCGGCAACAAGCTGACGTTCGGGATGCTGAACAACATCTGGCAGCGCACGGTGCCGAAGAAGGGCGCGCGCGGCAAGATCCAGAACCTGACGCAGTTCTACCACCCGCTGGACATGCTCAGCGAGTGGAACCGTGCCTACGGTTCCAAGGGTTTCCTGCAGTACCAGTTCTCCGTGCCGTTCGGCCGGGAGGACGCGCTGAAGGACCTGTGCCGCAAGATCGCGACGTCGGGCCACTACTCGTTCCTGAACGTGTTCAAGCGGATGGGCGAGGGCAACCGCGCGCCGCTGTCCTGGCCGTCGCCGGGCTGGATGCTGTCGGTGGACTTCCCGATCAAGGACGGCCTCGGCCGCTTCTGCACCGAACTCGACGAAGACGTCCTGGCCGCCGGTGGGCGGCTGTACACCGCGAAGGACTCGCGCACCACGCCGGAGACCTTCGCGAAGATGTACCCCCGGCTGGAGGAGTGGCGCAAGATCCGCCAGTCGGTCGACCCCGAGGGCGTGTTCGCGTCCGACATGAGCCGGAGGCTTGAACTGTGATCGACGCTGTTGGCAACCCCCAGTCGCTGCTGCTGCTCGGCGGCACCTCGGACATCGCGCTGGCCATCGCGCAGAAGTACCTCGCCGACGCGCCCGAGCTGCGCGTCGTGCTGGCGGCGCGGGCGTCCGAGCGCCGCAAGCTCGCCGCGGAGAAACTGCGCGCGGCAGGCGCCTCGGTGTCCGAAGTGGACTTCGACGCGAAGGACACCGCATCGCACCCCGCGGTGCTGGACCAGGCGTTCGCGCAGGGTGACATCGACGTGGCCGTGGTGGCGTTCGGCCTGCTCGGCGACAACGAGGAGGCGTGGCAGAACCACGCCACCGCGGTCGAGCTGGCCACGGTGAACTACACCGCGGCGGTGTCGGTCGGCGTGGCGCTGGCGGACAAGCTCAAGAAGCAGGGCCACGGTTCGGTGATCGCGCTGTCCTCTGTGGCCGGTGAGCGGGTGCGGCGCTCGAACTTCGTGTACGGCTCGACCAAGGCCGGCTTCGACGGGTTCTACCTGGGCCTGGGCGAGGCGCTGGCGCCGTCCGGCGTCAAGGTGACGGTCGTGCGGCCGGGCCAGGTCAAGACGAAGATGACCGAGGGCCTGGGCAAGGCGCCGCTGGAGCAGACGGCCGAGCAGGTCGCCGAGATCGCCGTCGACGCGGCGCGCAAGGGCAAGGACCTGGTGTGGGCGCCCGGCGCGTTCCGCGCGGTCATGTCGGTGCTGCGGCACGTGCCGCGGCCGATCTTCCGCAAGCTGCCGATCTGATCGGTTCCACGCGAAAGGCCCCGGGCACGAGAGGTGTCCGGGGCCTTTTTCACGTTCAGCAAGCCGCTTCAGTCCAGCGGCTCCAGTAACAAGAGCGGGATCCGGCGGTCGGTCTTCCGCTGCCACTCGAGGTACGTCGGCCAGACCGCGACGCCGTACTCCCACCACTCGCGCCGCTCCTCGCCGTCGAGCTCGCGGGCGACGTAGGTCTTCTTGACCGGGCCGTCCTGCAGCTCCACCACCGGATGCGCACGGATGTTGCTGACCCAGCCCGGATTCGCGCGGCCGCCGCCGTTGGACGCCACCGCGAGGTACTTCCCGTCCTTCTCGATCCGCATGATCGGCGACTTGCGGATCTTGCCGGTCTTGGCGCCGACGGTCGTGAGCACGATGATCGGGCCGCCGCCGGGCTCGTTCAGGTTGGCTTCGCCGTTGGACGCCTCGAACCTCTCCACCGCTTCGCGGACCCAGTCAGTGGGGCTCGGTGCGTACTCTCCCCCGGAGGGATCACTCATGTCCACCACAAGGCGGTCGGCGGCCGTGCTATTCCTGCCACCGACGATCAGTAGCGGAAGAAGCGTTCCCGCTGCCCCTGCCGCACCAGCTTGAGCCACTGCACGAACGCGCCCGGGTCCCGCTTCACGCCCACGAAGTACAGGCCGAACCGCAGGATCTCCAGCGCGCCGATCTTGCGCATCCCCGGCTGGGACAGCAGGTAGCCGCGGTTGCGGTAGGTGTAGTAGCGCTTGACCTCGTTCTCCGGGTCCTGCGCGTGGAACCGTCCGCCGAGCATCGGTTTGAACTCGTCCGAGCCGTCCGGGTGCAGGTAGGACACGCGCAGCGAGGTGCCGAACGGCAGTCCGGAACGGACCAGCCGCCGGTGCACCTCGACCTCGTCGCCGCGCACGAACAGCCGCAGGTCCGGCACGCCGACCACGTCCAGGGTGGACGACCGGAACAACGCGCCGTTGAACAGCGACGCGATGCCGGGCAGGAAGTCGGTGCCCAGCTCCGCCGAGGACCGCTTCCAGGTCAGGCCCCGGCGCAGCGGGAACGCCAGCTTGTCCGGCGCGTTGATGTTGGTGACCATCGGCGAGATCTCGGCCAGACCGCGCTTCTCGGCCTCCTCCAGCAACACCGCCAGCACCGTCTCGTCGGCCGGGCGGCCGTCGTCGTCGGCCAGCCACACCCACTCCGCGCCCAGCGCGAGCGCGTGCAGGATCCCGAGCGCGAACCCGCCCGCGCCGCCCAGGTTGTGGTGCGACGGCAGGTACGTGTACCGCCCGGGGAACGACTCCACGACGTCGCGCGCCGGCTGGTCCGGACCGTTGTCCACGACCACCAGGTGGTCCACCGGCCGGGTCTGCGCGGCGATGATCTTCAGCGAATCCGCGAGCAGCTCACGGCGGTGCCGCGTGACGACCACCGCCGCCACACCGCCCGGTCGCATCGGAGCCTGCTCCGGACCGCTCATGTCACTCCCCGCCCTGTACCGCCGGCGCGGCGTCGATCCGCTGCGCGGCTTCCGCGCTGATGTTCTCGAACGGGTCCCGGCCCTTGTACGCGGTGAGCACCTCGCGCAGGCCGCCCCGCATCTTCATCCGGCCCTCGTCCATCCAGATGGCCGTCGTGCACAGCTCCAAGAGTAGGTCGTCGGCGTGCGAGGCGAAGACCAACATGCCGGAGCGGTTCACCAGATCCACCAGCCGGTCCCGCGCCTTGTTGAGGAACGCCGCGTCGACCGCGCCGATGCCCTCGTCGAGGATCAGGATCTCCGGGTCGATCGTGGTGACCACGCCCAGCGCGAGCCGCACGCGCATACCGGTCGAGTAGGTGCGCAGCGGCATCTGCAGGTAGTCGCCGAGCTCGGTGAACTCCGCGATGTCGTCGACCCGCTTCTCCATCTGCTTGCGCGTCATGCCGAGGAACAGGCCGCGGATCATGATGTTCTCGTAGCCGGAGATCTCCGGGTCCATGCCGACGCCGAGGTCGAACACCGGCGCGACCTTGCCCTGCACGCGGGCCAGGCCGCGGGTGGGCTCGTAGATGCCGGACAGCAGCCGCAGCAGGGTCGACTTGCCCGCCCCGTTGTGGCCGACCAGCCCGACCCGGTCACCTTCGCGCAGCGACAGGGTGATGTCCTGCAGCGCCTCGATGATCGGCACCTTGGACTCGGTGCCGATCTTGCCGCCGACCTTGCCGAGGACCTTCTTCTTCAGCGACCGCGTCTTGGCGTCGAAGATCGGGAAGTCGACGTACGCGTTCTGCACATCAATGCTGACCATGGTCTGTTCTCACACCCAGTAGGAGACGCGGGCCCGGTAGTTGCGCATGGCGACGAGCGCGAGCAGCCAGCCCACGACCGTGATGCCACCCACGGCGACCCAGCTCCAGATGCTGACGGCCTGCCCGATCAGCGGCGCGCGCAGGATCTGGACGAAGTGGTAGATGGGGTTCAGGTGGATGATCGGCTCCGCCCAGCTGGCGGCACCACCGCGCTGACCGGACTTGAGCTGGTCGATCGGCCAGACGATCGGGGTCAGGTAGAACAGCAGCTGGATCAGCGAGTTGATCACCTGCGGGATGTCCCGGTACCGCGTCGAGATGATGCCCAGCAGCAGCGTCACCCAGACGCCGTTGAACGCGAGCAGCAGAAACGCCGGGATCGCGGAGAGCGTGTACCAGCCAAGTCCGGGGTGGCAGATGTTGTCCGGCGTGCACATCCCGCTCTGCGACAGCGCGTAGTCGTCGTTCAGGCTGCCGAAGAAGACGCCGACCACGACCACGATGACGATCAGGTTGTGCGCGAACATCAGCGTCTGCCGCCACACCGTGCGCAGCGCGTAGACGGTCAACGGCGCGCGGATCTGCTTGATCAGACCCTCGTTCGCGATGAACGTCTCCATGCCCTCGGTGAGGCAGCCGCTGATGAAGGCCCAGACGATGAACCCCGCGCTGATGTACGGCAGGAACGTCTGGATGTGCATGTTGAACAGCTGCGAGTACAGCAGCCCCAGGCCGAGCGCGATCACGCCCTGGCTGATGGTGATCCAGAACGGGCCGATCACCGACCGGCGGTAGCGCTGCTTGATGTCCTGCCAGCCGAGGTGGCTCCACAGTTCGCGCTGGCGGAGTCCTTCCTTGATGTCGCCGAACGCGCGCCCGAAGGTGCGACTGTCCGACAAGGGCGGAAGCTCAGCCGCGCGGGCGAGATCTTCGCTGGTCTGGTCGACCGTGCTGGTGGCTTGCACGGGACCTAGCGTAGCGAGCGGGACACGCGCACTCCGGGCAGGGCGGAGACGCCCGATTTGGCTGATCGTCGGGCGAAATCACGCTGTGCCACCGTGCATGACGGGAGCGTGCGCGGATCGGCGCGTACGCTCACGCCCGTGATCCGGTCGCTCGGCGCCGCGGACCGCGTTGACCAGGCGGGGTGCGCACCGGAACGGCCGGGGTGGGGAAGGGCGGCTGAATGACCACTGTCGAGGCGCCGCGGCGCCGCACTCCGATCCGCGGCTGGGTGTGGGCGGCGGTCGCGGCGTTGCCGGTCGCGTTGACGGCGGCGTGGATCGGGCTCGGCCACGACGTCCGGTACGTCCTGGGCGGCCTGGACGTCAGCCCGTTCGGCGCCACCGGCACGTTCGTGCACCGGCCGCTGGCCTACCGTTGGCTGGCCGAGGGGCTGAGCGTCTTCGACGTCGGCTCGGTCGGCGTCGGCGAGGGGCTGGTCCGGCTGGTCGCCCTGGCCCTCACGGCGGGTGCGGCGTGGTGGTTGCGCGCCGGGCTGCGCCGGCGGCTGCCGACCGGGGAGGCGTCGGCGGTGGCCGCGGCCGTCGGGCTGGCCCTGGCGCTGGCCCCGAACTGGGACTTCCTGCAGCCCGAGTGGGTCGCGGCCGTGCTGGGGACCGCCGCGATCGGGGCCGCGCTGCGGACGTCGGGCCTGCTTGCCGGGCTGCTGTTGGCGCTGGGGGTGCTGGTCGGGTACACCACCCTGCCCACCGCGTTGATCGCGCTCGGCGTGATCGCCGTGCTGGACCGGCGGAGCGCGGCGCTCGCCGGGATCACCGCCGCGGTGTCCGGGCTCGCGCTGTTCGGGCTGAGCCTGCTCGCGCCGCGGGAGTGGCGGTGGCTGCGGGAGGCGTGGCTGCTCAACGACGGGATGGCCCGCGACCTCGGTTCGATCGTGCGGTTGGTGGCCAACGAGGCCATGCTCGTGCCGCTGGTCGCGGTGCTGCCGGCGAGCCTGGTGGTGCTGGTGCGCGTGTCCCGGCGGCGCTGGGCCTGGCCGGTGCTGACGGTGCTCGCGCTGGCGCTCGTGCTGGGTGCGGCCGTGGTGCAGGGGCAGTGGTTCCAGTTCCACCTGGCCGCCTGGGTCCCGCTGGCCGCGGGGGTGTGGGCGCTCGCCGTGGCGCGCTGGACGCTCGTGCACGGGCGCCCGCCGTGGGCGCTGGTCGGGGCGACGGTCGTGGTGTTGTTCGCCGCCCGGGTGTGCCTGGGCGCGTCCTACGCGTGGCGCTCCGGGCACGGCGCGCTCGCCTACGGGCTGCTCGCCGGCCTGGTCGTCGCGGCCACGCTGGCCTGCGCGTTCGAACCCGGCCGCGGCGGACGGCAGGTGCTGTCGGTGCCGGTGCTGGTCGGGGTGCTCGCTCTGACGGTGCCCATCCTGCCGACCACGCCGTACTCGTTCGACGGCGTCCACGCCGACTACACCAACGCCGGCCGCGTCGACATCGAGCACAAGTTCACCGAGGAGATGCTGGCCGTCCGCGACCGCATCGGCGCGGACACTCCGGTGGTCTACCTGGCGTTCGGCGACATCGCCTACTTCACGGGCAACCCGACGCCGTGCCGCTACCCGTCGCCGGCCTACCTGCGGCGGGGCATGGACGTGCCGTCGGTGCGGGACACGGCCAGCTATGCGGAGAACCTCGCGTGCCTGTCCGACCCGTCCGTCCGGTACGTCGTCGTCCAGCCGCTCTGGATCGACGCGGCCGGCCTGGTCGAGGGCCGGTTCGACTGCTCGCGGGCGATCAGGAACGACGACGTGGTGGTCTGCCCGCGCGCCGAACGGTGATCCGCGCGCGGGCGCTCCGCTACAGGTACTGACCGGTCCCGCTGATCCCCGGCGCCTGGCCCTCCTGGCCGCCGCGCCCGGCAGGCAGCCCGCGGCGCATCTGCTCCAGCTGCACCCGCGCCGCCATCTGCTGCGCGAACAGCGCCGTCTGGATGCCGTGGAACAGGCCCTCCAGCCACCCGACCAGCTGGGCCTGCGCGATCCGCAGCTCGGCGTCGGACGGCGTGGTGCCGTCAGTGAACGGCTTCACCAGCCGCTCCAGCTCGCTCTGCAGCTCCGGCGCGAGCGCCTGCTCCAGCTCCTTGATCGAGGTCTGGTGGATCTCACGCAGCCGGTCGCGGCTCGCGTCGTCCAGCGGCGCGGCCCGCACCTCCTCCAGCAGCTGCTTGATCATGGTGCCGATCCGCATGACCTTCGCCGGCTCTTCGACGAGGTCACCGACCGACTCCTGGTGCTCGTCGTCCTCCCGCGGGATCCGGGCCGTGCCCACCGGCGAACCGTCCGGGCCCACCACGACCACGCGGTGGGGCTGCTCGTCGGGCGAGGGCGACTCGGAAAACTTCGGCTCCGTCATTGCTCCATCCTGGCTGGTTCGTCGACGCGCTGGGTTCGAGCCTAGCGTTCGCGGCAGCCCGCGGTCGGCGACAGCCCAACCCCGGACGCACTGCGAAACTACTCGTCCGTACGGTGTTGTCCATGGCGTTCGACGTCGCTCGAATTCGTGGGTTGTTCCCCGCGCTGGGTGACGGCTGGATCCACTTCGACGGCCCTGCCGGAATGCTGGTACCCGAACAGGTGGCCTCGGCCGTGTCGACGGCGATGCGTGCCCCGGTCTCCGGCCCGGGCGGCGCGTTCCCGGCGTCCCAGCGCGCGGAGAGCATCGTGACCGCGGCCAGGCGGGCGGTGGCCGATCTCGTCGGTGCCGATCCGGCCGGTGTCGTGCTCGGTTCGAGCGCGGCGGTGCTGTTGCGCCGGCTCGTGGACGCCCTGTCCGAGCGCTGGACGCTGGGCGACGAGGTGGTGGTCTCGCGCCTGGACGAGCAGACCAACATCGCGCCGTGGACGCACGGCGCGAAACGCGTCGGCGCGGTCGTGCGCTGGGCCGAGATCGACATCGAGAACTGCGAGCTGCCGGCCTGGCAGTACGAGAACCTGGTCAACGCCCGCACGAAGGCGGTGGCCGTCACCGCCGCGTCGGGCGCGGTCGGCACCCGGCCCGACGTGCCCACGATCGCCGAGTTCGCCAAGCGCGTCGGCGCGCTGGTGGTCGTCGACGCCACCGCGGCGGCGCCGTTCCTGCCGCTCGACATGAACGCGCTCGGCGCGGACGTGCTCGTGGTGTCCGCGCAGGCCTGGGGCGGCCCGGCTGTCGGCGCCCTCGTCTTCCGCGACCCCGACCTGCTGGAACGGCTCCCGTCCGCGTCGCTCGACCCCGGCGCCCGCGGCCCCGCCCGGCTGGAGCTCGGCCCGCACGCGTACCCGCTGCTCGCCGGGCTCGTCGCGTCGATCGACTACCTCGCCGGCCTGGACGACGCGGCCACCGGCTCCCGCCGCGAGCGGCTGGTGACCTCCCTCGGCTCGGCGAAGTCGTACCACGCGGGGCTGCTCGCCCAGCTCAGCACCGAGCTGCGTGCGCTGCGGCACGTCATGGTCATCGGCGACGCGATGCGCCGCATCCCGGCGCTGGCGTTCACCGTCACGGGCAAGAAGGCGCCGGAGGTCGCGGACTACCTGGCCTCGCAGGGTCTGTGCGCGTTCGCCGACCTCGGCACCAGCGGCGTGTTCGCCGCGCTCGGCGTCGGAGAGGTGGGCGGCGCGGTGCGGATAGCGCTCGCCCACTACTCCAACGTCTTCGAGGTCAACCAGCTGGTACGGGTGCTGGAAGAACTGCGTTAGCCGCGGACCGAGAGCAACACCTTGCCGAACACGCCGCCCTCCTCCAGGGCCTGGTGCGCCTTGCCCGCCTCGGACATCGGCACGACCTGACCGATCACCGGCCGGACCGCGCCCTCCGCGACCAGCGGCCACAGCCGTTCCCGCACGTCCGCGACGATCCGGGCCTTGTCGTCGACCGGCCGCGCCCGCAGGGTGGTCCCGGCGACGCT
The DNA here is from genome assembly GCF_000473265.1 of Amycolatopsis thermoflava N1165. Taxonomy (NCBI): domain Bacteria; kingdom Bacillati; phylum Actinomycetota; class Actinomycetes; order Pseudonocardiales; family Pseudonocardiaceae; genus Amycolatopsis; species Amycolatopsis thermoflava. Next base: position 5,612,601 of record NZ_KI421511.1, on the reverse strand, counting down.
GGCGCGCTTGGTCATCAGCTTGCCGATGTTCAGCTCGCCCTTGACGCCGCCCTGCATCCCGATGATCACCAGGCGGCCGTTCGTCTTCAGCGCGCTGACGTTGCGGTCCAGGTACTTCGCGCCCATGTTGTCGAGGATGACGTCGGCGCCGCCGGTCTCGTCGCGGAGGACCTCGACGAAGTCCTGCTCCTTGTAGTTGATCGCGATGTCGGCGCCGAGCTGGCGGCAGCGGTCCAGCCGGTCGGCCGAGCCCGCGGTGACCGCGACCGTCGCGCCGAGCGCCTTGCCGACCTGGATCGCGTGCGTGCCGATACCGCCGGCGCCGCCGTGCACAAGCAGCACCTCGCCCTCGGCCAGGTTCGCGTGCATCACCACGTTCGACCACACGGTGCAGGCCACCTCGGGCAGGCCGGCGCTGGTGATGAGATCGACCTCGCCGGGCACCGGCAGCAGCTGACCGGCCGGCACGACGACGCGTTCGGCGTAACCGCCGCCGGCCAGCAGCGCGCACACCTCGTCGCCGACCTGCCAGCCCTCGACGCCCTCGCCGAGCTCGGCGACCGTGCCCGAGCACTCGAGCCCGAGGATGTCGCTCGCCCCGGGCGGCGGCGGGTAGTTGCCCTGGCGCTGCAGCAGATCGGCCCGGTTCACCGCGCTCGCCGCGACGTCGAGCAGGACCTCGCCGGGGCCCGGCCGCGGGTCGGGAACCTCGACCCACTCCAGGTTGTCCGGGCCGCCGGGTTCACGGAGCTTGATCGCATGCATGTGCCCGACCCTATTGCCGGGGTACACCGAATGCACGATTGACCTCCACGCGAATCGGGACAAAAGTGACTGCCCATGTCACTTCGGCCAAAGAGATCCTTTGCCGCCCTGGTGCTGACCGCCGCGCTCGCGACGGCCGTCACCCCGGCCGCGATCGCAGCCCCCGCCCAGTTACCCGACCAGCTCGTCAAGAAGACCGATGTGGGCGCCATCAACCGGCACCTGATCGCGTTGCAGCGCATCGCCGACCGCAACGACGGCAACCGTGCCGCCGGCACCGATGGGCACGCCGCCTCCGCCGAGTACATCGCGGGCAAGCTCGAAGCCGCCGGGTATTCGGTGACGCGGCAGGAGTTCCCGTTCATCTTCACCGAGACGATCGAGGAGAAGCTGACGGTCGGCGGCGCCGACGTGCCGATCACCGTCATGACGTACACGGCGTGCACCCCGGAGGGCGGGATCACCGCTCCGCTGGCCGTGGTGCCGGTCGACGCCACGCCCGGTTGCGAGGTCACGGACTACACCGGAGTGGCCGGCCGGATCGTCCTGGTGTCGCGCGGCGGGTGCCCGTTCGCGCAGAAGCAGGCGGCCGCCGCGGACGCGGGAGCGGTCGCGGCGATCATCTACAACAACGAGGCCGGCCCGCTCAACGGCACCCTGGGCGACCCGGCGGCCGCGCGGATCCCGACGGGCGGCATCTCGCAGGCCGACGGGCAAGCGCTTTCCGGCCAGAACGGCGCCACCGTCACGCTGGACCTGCGTGAGTTCCAGGAGCCGCGCACGTCCTACAACGTCATCGCCGAAACGAAGACCGGCCGCAAGGACAACGTCGTGATGGCCGGCGCGCACCTGGACAGCGTGCCGGAGGGCCCGGGCATCAACGACAACGGCACCGGTTCGGCGGCGCTGCTGGAGATCGCGTTGCAGCTCGGCGGAAAGCCGAAGGTGGAGAACGCGGTGCGGTTCGCGTGGTGGAGCGCCGAGGAGTTCGGCCTGGTCGGCTCCACGCACTACGTCGATTCGCTGAGTTTCGAGCAGCAGCTGGACATCGCGCTGTACCTGAACTTCGACATGATCGGCTCGCCGAACGCGGCGTACTTCGCTTACGACGGCGACGATTCCGACGGGGAGGGCGCGGGCCCCGGCCCGTACGGCTCGGCGCAGATCGAGGCCGAGCTGACCGGGTACCTGAACGCGCGTGGTGTGCCGACGGAGGGCACGGACTTCGACGGCCGCTCGGACTACGGCGAGTTCATCGCGGTGGGCATCCCCGCGGGCGGGCTGTTCACGGGCGCGGAGGACGCGAAAACCCCCGAGCAGGCCGCGAAGTGGGGCGGCCAGGCCGGCGTCGCGTTCGACCCCTGCTACCACCAGGCGTGCGACAACCTCGGCAACGTCGACCGGGTGGCGCTGGACCGCAACGCGGACGCGATCGCCTGGACGCTGGGCACGTTCGCGCTGAGCACGGAGTCGGTCAACGGGGTCGCGCCCGGTAAGGCGGCGGTGAAGCCGCACCGCGCTCCCGCCGGTGAGGCGAGGGCGCTGGCCGCGGCTTGACCAGTGCGCTCCGCCCGGCGGTCCGCCGGGCGGAGCCCTCGTCCGGGCGCGTCAGCCCAGGTTGTTGGTCCCGAAGGTGTCGCACCGGGCGGGGTCCCCGGTCTGGAACCCGGTGGTGAACCACCGTTCCCGCTGGGCGGACGTGCCGTGGGTGAACTGGGACTCGTCGACCTGCCCGCCGCCGAGGTTGGACTGGATGTAGTCGTCGCCGATGCGGGACGCGGTGTCCAGCGCGCGGTCGATGTCGTCCTGGGTCACCTCGCTGATCAGCGGCCGCCCGGTCGACGACGGCGTGGTCGTCGCGTGGTTGGCCCACACGCCGGCGTAGCAGTCGGCCTGCAGTTCGAGCCGCACGGAACCCGAGGTCGGCCCCGACTCGTTGCCGACGCGCCGGGACGTGCCGAGCAGGTTCTGCACGTGGTGGCCGTACTCGTGCGCGAGCACGTAGGCCTCGGCGAACGTGCCGCCCTCCGCACCGAAGCGGGTGCGCAGCTCCTGGTAGAAGGACAGGTCGATGTAGACCTCGGAGTCGGCGGGGCAGTAGAACGGGCCGACGTCGGAGGTGGCGCTGCCGCAGCCGGTGCGCACGCCGCCGCTGAAGAAGTTCGTCTGCGCGGTGCGGTAGGTGCGGCCGGAGCGGGCGAACTGGTCGCTCCAATAGTCCTGGATGGAGTTGACGATGGCGACGATCGCGCAGTCGTGGTTGGAGTTGGCGTCCGCGCCGGTGCGGCACTCCTGCGCCAGGGAGCCGTTGCTGACCTGCTGACCGGCGCCGAGTTCGCCGAGGCTGCCCGCGCCGTTCGGGCTGACCCCGCCGATCTGGGAGAGCACGAAGTAGATGATCACGCCGACGATGCCGAGCCCGCCGCCGCCGAGCGCCACCCGGCTCCCGATGCCCCCACCGCCGCCGCGGAGGTCGTCGACCTCGGACGTGTCCAGCCCGGCGCCTTCGTCAAACCTCACCGCGTACTCCCTCACAAAAGCCTGGGTGCGGACTCCGCGAGTCCGCACCCAGGATTACCGAGGTTGTCAATTGTAATCAGCGGCTGACCACGTCGCGGGCCGGCGAGGAACTCTGCTGTGCGGACACGGAGACCGCACTGAAGCAGGCTCGAGTTCGCCGATGTGCGCAAGCGATGGTCGAGGCGCATCGAGATGGAAACCCGTGCTGCTCACAGTCACAGCCGGACTGGGTTCACCGCATCCCGGCTGTGGGTCCACAGCTGCATCCGGTAGTCAACCGCGAGGAACTTCTCGTCATTGAACCACCTGACCCTCTCCCGGCGGACGGCCCGACGGGCCACACCCGGGTAGTGCGTCCCCGGTCCGGTGACCGATCCACCGTTGTCTCCAAGCATGCGCCTGTGCGCGCGAATCCTCAACCGGCGCGCCGTCCCTCGTTGGTTGGTAATCGCGGTTCCCGGCTACTGTTCCGGGCATGGCTGAAGTCCGCTGGCTGAGCGAGCCGGAGATGTCGGCGTGGCGCGCGTACATCGTCGCCACGCTGCGGCTCCGCCAGCGGCTGCACCGGGAGCTGGCCGCCGCGCACGACGTGTCCCTGACGGACTACGAGGTGCTGGTGTGCCTGGAGATGGCGCCGGAGCGGCGGATGCGGATGTCCGAGCTGGCGACCAGGATGGGGTCCACGAAGAGCCGGCTGTCGCACCAGATAGCCCGCATGGAGGCCGCGGGCCTGGCGCGCCGGGCGCCGGACCCGGAAGACAAGCGGGGCGTGGTGGCGGAACTGACCCCCGGCGGCGAGGCGCTGCTGAAGGAGGCGGCGCCCACGCACGTGGAGGGCGTGCGGGCCCACCTGATCGATTTGCTGACCCCGGAGGAGCAGTCGGTGCTCGCCAGGGTCTTCTCCCGGGTCGACGAACACCTCGAAGGCCTGGGCGGCTGAGCCGCTACCCTGAGCCCAAGGGAAGCGTGGCAGAGCGGCCGAATGCACTCGCCTTGAAAGCGAGCGTCGGGCAACCGACCGGGGGTTCAAATCCCTCCGCTTCCGCGCCTGTGACCAGGGCATATGCCGCACCGGGCATCTTCGGCCGGTATCGCGGCATACGCCCTGGTCTCATTTCTGGTCTCATTTGAGGTTAGGCAGCGCCGTCCTCGCGCTGGTCGCGAGCCTCGCCCTGCTCCCACAGGTGGCCGCCGACTTGCTCCGCGATCGATCGTCGAACCGAGTCGGTGACGTGCTGGTAGCGCTGGGCCATGCTGGCGCTTGACCAGCCCATGACGCCCATCGTCGCGCGGTCGTTGATGCCGAGCTCCAGGAGGACCGTTGCCGCCGTGTGCCGGGCATCGTGCAACCGGGCGTCCCGGACGTTCGCGTCGGCGAGCAGGCGCTTCCAGTGGAAGCCATCTGTGCGCGCGTTGATCTGCCTGCCCAGCGGATCGGCGAAAATCCAGCCCTCGTCATGCCACAACTCGTCTGCCTTCTGGCGCTCGATCTCCTGTTCGCGCTTGTGGGCTTCAAGTTCCGCCACCAGTGGTGCAGGCAGGCCGATAGTCCGTTTCCCGGCCTTGGACTTCGTGTCCTTGGTCTCTGGGCGCGTGTTGATCCGTTTCGGGCAATGACCCGCGTGCTTCCGGCCGCAGTGCGGATCACAACCGTGCTTGTACTTCGGCCGCAACCGCGAGCGTCGCACACGAAGTGTCTGCTCCCCAAAGTTCAGGTCTTCCCACTTCAGCCCAAGCGCCTCCCCTTGCCGCAATCCGAGTGACACTGCGATGATCCACCGTGTCGAATTCCGGCCCTTACGGGCCGCCTCGAACAGGGCGCGGATCTCCTCCTTCTTCAGCGGTTCGATTTCCTCATCATCAGGCGTTGGCGGTTTTGCCACGGCGGCCGGGTTCTTGCTGATGTAGTCGCGCGCCTTCGCGTCGTTGAGGGCCGCACGAATGGTGCGGTGCACCTGGTGGGCTGTGCCAGCCCTAGCGCCGTTATCCATCATCCTGCGGTAGAGCGCTTCGAGGTGGTCCGGCAGCAGGCGCTTCGGCCCGTTGAGCTTGTGTGCTCCGATGCCTGGAATGAGGTGCTTAGTGACCGCGTAATAGTACGCATCCCATCCGTTCTCCGTCGTGGTCATCTTGGCGATGTTGTAGAGCCAGTGATTCAGCCACGTCTCTACGGTCCAGTTCTCCCCGGCCTTATGAAGTGTTCCCTTATCGCGCTTCCGCTCGATCTCGCGTACTTTGGCGACAACCTTTTTGCGGTCTTTGCTGCTAGTGTGCCGACGATCAGGTTTTCCGTTGTCTTTGACGCCGACAGTCACGCGGCCGTGCCAACGCTTGTCCGACTCGCTCCAGTAGATTGACGACTCGCCGTTGGCATTGCGGGTTTCCTTCTTGCGAGGCATTCGTCTCCTAGGCGGCGTCCATGTGAGGGTTTTGAATGCGGTTCGCGTACTCGTCGACGGCTTCTCGCGGAACGCGCCGCAGGCGGTGAATCTGCACGGTTCGGATTTCGCCGTCCTTGATGAGCTGGTACATGAGCGTGCGCCCGACGCCGAGGTACTCGGCGGCTTCCTCGACGGTCAGCAACCGGCGCTCCGGGGCCGGGCGCACGGGAGCTGGCGGCTGCGCTTCCCGGTCGGCGAGCGTCTCGGCAAGCTTCGCCAGGTTGGCGGCGAGCTGGGCGATTTCGGCGGCGGTAGCCATGCGTTCGAGACCTTTCGGCGAGGTGCTTGCAGGGGTGGTCAGGCGTCGTCGCCGACGACTTTGAGGGGGGTCGCCGTCCCAGCCGTACCAGCCTCGTTTTTGCTGGTCAGGGGCGGTACGGCTTTCTTGCTGGTACGGCTTGAGCCGTACCACTCGTCAAGCCGTACCGGGTCTGAGCTGGGATTATGAGGCTGGTACGGCTGGGACGGCTCACCCCCTGCCGAGGTGTCGAGATCGGGTGCGTAGCGGCTCCAGGCGTCGGCGAAGTCGGCGCGCTGGTAGCCCTTGGCCTGTCCGCTGCCGGGGAAGCGGATGGTGGCCGATCGGATGCCGTACTCCTTGAGCAGCGTCCCGAGCTTCATGGCGGTGAGCCCGGTCGGCCCGAACTCTCGCCACGGGGACTCCTCCAGACCGCGCAGCCGGTGCAGCAGCTCGGCGGTGGGCAACGCGAGGTCGTCGGCGAAGGCGGTGCGGCAGTCGATGAGCAGCCGCAGCCGGTCGGAGATTTCCCCGGTCTCGTTGTGCTCGCGGGTCATCTCCACGGCGGCGGCGCGGGCGCGTTCGGGCCAGTCGCCCCCGGCGTGGTCGGCCACCGCCACCAGCGGCTCCCACGTGTCGGCAGCCCGGTCCTCCACCGGCATCGCCGGTTCGGCTCGCTCGAGGATGGCCATGTCGCCGCGCAGCCACTCGGTGAGCTGCTGCGCCAGCGCGCGGAGCGGTTCCCGGTCGCGCCGGGCGCGGTAGGGGAAGGTCTTCTCCCCGGAGGCGCGGCGGCGCATGTGCACGACCACGGCGCGGTCCTCGATGGTGTCGGGCATCGCCCCGATCCCCGCCAGCGCGGCCATCGCGAAGGTCGGGATGGTGACGACCTTGGAGGTGGCAGCGTCGTACCGGAGTGCTGGCCGGCCGCGCTGGTGTCCGGCGTTGAGCAGCCCGCGCAGGTCCTCGTTGTCCCCGGCCTTCGGGCCGAAGATGGTGTCGGCCTCGTCCACCAGCAGCACCGGCGGGTCGGGGGTGATCGACCGGTACACGGCGGCCGGGCTGGCGTTCACGGTGATCAGCGGGTCATGGCAGGTGGCCTCCACGATGTCGAGCAGCCTCGACTTCCCGCACCGCCGTTCCGGTGCCCGGATCACCAGCCGCGGGGCGTGCGCCCAGGCGGGTTGGACGTGGGTGGCGGCGATCCAGAGCACCACGGCGTCGGTGGCTTGGTCGGAGGGCATGACCACGTACCGGGTCAGCGCGTCGCGCAGCCTGTCGAGCAGGGCTGCTCCGTGGTTCGTGGTCATCAGGCGGCCACCTCCAGGTGGGTTGGGTTGGCCGTCGTGGCGGCCTGGTAGCGCGTCCACAGTTCGTCGACGGCGGCGGTGTCGTCGGCCAGCTCGCGCAGCACTTCGGTGGGTGAGCCGGACACGGCCTGCTCGATGCGGCGGGCGTGCGCCAGCAGTGCGCGCCGCCACGCGGTCTCCAGCAGCACGGCCTTGAGGTGGTCGGCCAGCTCGGGCGGTGGGGCGTCGCGGAAGGCGTCGGTCAGCCAGCCGGACAGCCACTCGCGGCGCTTCTCGCCCGGGGCCTGCCCTGTGGCGATGGCGTGGGTGTAGAGGGTGACCGGGGCCGGGGTGTGCTCGGCGGCCACGACCTCGATGGCGAGTTGGAGGACGTGGGCGGCCATGCCGCCGGTGAAGTCGGCGGCGCGCATCCCGGCCAGCAGCCGCCGTGCCGGGCGGGCGGGGAGCTGCATCAGGCAGCCGAGGAACTGGCGCTCCGGGTCGGTCAGGGCGTCGGTCGCGGTGGCGGTAGGCATGGACAACCTTTCGCGAGTACGGACGGGCTTGGGGGCTGCCGGGCCGCCCGGAGGCGAGTCGGACGGGCGGCCCGGCAGGGTCGGTGCGCTACTTGCGCTTGCGGGCCGCGTGGATGGCCTCGCACTCCGGGCACGCGGGCTTGATGAACCAGGGCGATTTCGCGTCACCGCGCGGGATGGTGAGCCCGCAGAGGGTCTTCACGTCGCCGGTCCACCAGGACTTGGTTCCGCGGTGCACGAGGGGCTTGCTGCTTGCCATCGAGGTATGTCCTTTCGCGACGGTGGGCCTACTTGTTGGCGCAGATCGAGCACATGACCTGATCGGCCGGAATCCGGGCTCCGCAGTCGGAGCAGGTGGCGACGAACCGGGCGATCATGCGAGCGAGGCGGGTGGTCAACGGTCCTCCGAATGTGACTGTGAGTGACGTTCTGAGGGCGTGACGGGTCACCGCGGGCACCTCCCGAGGGGCTGGTTTCGAGTTAGCGGGACAGTTAGGACGGGCGCGGCGAGTTAGATTTCTAACTCCGACCGCTGGAGCGGCTAACTGGGCCTTGAACTGGGCAAAGTTAGGGAGTTAGCGAGTTAGCGGCGAGTCCGAGCGGGCTGGAATGGGCCCGGATTCGGGGGTGGTGGAGGGTTCGGGCCGGGCTAACTCACTCGTCGAGGTCGGCAGTGGCGCGACGCGCGAGGATTTCACGGACGGTGACGGGATCGACGTAGTGTTTGTTGCCGGTGGAGGCGACCTTGACGCCGAGCTTCTTCACCGCGGCGACAAAGCGGGGCACGGTGTAGTCCCGGTAGGGCTTCCAACCGGGGGCCAGGCTGCGCAGCGCGCCGAGCACGTCTCCCGCGGGCAGGCGCTCGTCGTCAAGCACGGTGTCCAGGTCGGCGAGCAGGTCACGGTCGTTCTCGATCTGCGGCATGGGCCGGTCACCCGCCACCGGGGTGCCGGGCGCGAGCTGGGCCATGGCGCGTTCGATGATCTCGGTGGCCTGGTCCCACCCGTTGTCGTCATCGACCTTGATGAAGAACGTGCGCACGATCTCGAACAGCTCTTCGGAGGCACCGGTGGCGACCATGGTTCCGCGATCGACGTTGAACCGCAGGTCGGTGGCCCGGATTCCGGCCGCGAACGAACCGTCACCGAGGAAGCCGTCGTTGGAGCGCCAGGTCTTGACCGCGAAGCAGCCGTTGAACCCGACGTTTTCCACCAGCTGCGAGGGGATCGCGTCGGCGCGGGAGGACTGGGTGTCGTACGCCGTGCTCACCCCGGTCTTGCGGCCCCGCTTGACCACGTTGATGGCCAGCTCGGCGGCCTCTTTGCCCAGCTCGGAGTGCCCGAACAGTTCATGACACTCGGAGAACCCGACGAACAGCGGCCGCAGATCGGAGTGCTGCTCGGCCAGGGCGCGGGTCAGCTTCTTCGCGCCGAGCTCGGCCAACCGGCCCTCGCGACGGCCCACCTCGTCGTAGAGGTCACGCAGGTGCGCCACGGCCGCCTCGACATGCTCCGGGGTCGCGCCCTTCTGGTAGAGCGACAGACGCGGCGCGTAGGCGTCGAAATCGCCGTTGTTGGCAAAGACGTGCATCCGGATCTCGGCGAGCGGGTCCAGCGCGATCCCGGCCACGGCGACCCGCACCGCGTTGGACTTGCCCTGCCCGGGCTGGCCGCCGAACACCGCGTTCGAGCCGACCACGGGCATCGGCACCACGTCACCGCGCTGGGTGATCCCGATCGGCACCCCGGCGAACACGTCGGCAGTGCCCTCGTGCAGCAGCGGGTAGTCCGGGGTGGGCTTGTCCATCACGCCGGAGTCGGCGACGTAGAGGTTGACGTACCCGGCCTTGCCGCCCTTCTCCTTGCCGTAGTCGCTGGCCCACACCTCCACGGCGTTGCGGTTGAGGTTCTTGGCCAGCACGTCGCGCTTGTCGGCGACCATCTCCGGGGTCACGCCCATGGGCAGGTCGAAGATGGCGCGGTAGCCCCGGAACGCGCCCTGGCCCTCGCGGGTCGGGGTGAGGTCAAACCGCGGCTGCCACCCCTCCTTCTTGAACGCCTCGTTCAGCTTCGGGATCGACAGGTGCCGCAACGCGGTGACGATCCCATCGGCGGTGATCTGCGGGTTAACCTCGGCGGTCTTCGCCGCCCGCAGCCACGACGGTGCGGCGTCGGCGTGCCGGCCAACTGCCCACAGCGCGATCCCGGCCGCCCACGGCAGCGCGAGCAGGAACGGCAGCCACGCAACGGTCACCGCGTAGGCAATCCACTTGACCAGCGTGAACAGCGCCGTGATCGGCCCGAGCACGTCCCCGAGGTCCTTGTTGGCGATGGCCAGCACGATCCCCAGCGCCAGTAGCGCACCCATCAGGGAGAACGCGCCGATCACCACGGCCTTGACCAGCTTGGCGGGGGCTTCCAGCCAGTCCATCCGGCGGCGGTGCCGCCGCTCCCGGGCCTGCTCGGCGCGGGCCTCCCAGTCGGCGAGCTGGTCCCAGTCACCCCGCGCTTCCGCCAGGCGCTGCATCCGCTCGTAGCGAGAGTTGGTCTTGGCCTCCCACACCCGCTTGGCCACAATTCCGGCCCCGCCGAGCACGTAGGACCCATGGCGCAGCAGCGCCTGCCCGGTCGACTTCGTGACCTCGTGGGTGGCGACGGTCTTGACGACTCGCCCGGCGGTGGCCAGGTCGCGGCGGTAGCCCTTGTAGCGCTCGATGGCCTGCCCGCGCTGGGTGAATAGCCGCTGGTACTCCTCCTCGGAGATCAGCTCGCCTTCGACCACCTCCGTGTCGGAGGGGGTCGGGGTGGTGTCGGCGCGGTGGGTGGGCAGGTAGTGCACCCGCGCCAACTCCTCCTGCTCGTGCTGCTGGGTCACTTGCGTCCTCCCTTGGTGTGTTCGTCGCGGAGCTGGCGTGCGCGGGCGATCCCGATGCGCAGGGTTTTGCGGATCGACTCGGCGGAGGTCGGGTTGACCTTCCCGGCCTCGATCGCGGCGGCCAGCTCGGCGCGGAGCTGCTCGATCGAGCGGCCCGGTTTGCGGTCGATCACCGGGCGTTTCGGGGTCGACTCATGCAGGTCAGGGCCGTGGTCGAGGGTCGCCACCGCCCCGCCCTCGATCGAGTCGCCGCGGTCCTGGTCGTCCTCGGTCGAGGCCACCGGGCCGGTCGCCATGGCGGTGCCGGTGGTGGCGAGCAGGTCGGCCAGCTCGCGGTCCCAGTCGGTCGAGGCGGCCACCGGCAGGCCGGGCACGGTCGCGGGCCGCAGGCCGCCCCGGGTGAGGGTGTAGCGGCCGGGGGCGTAGAGCAGCCGGGCCGACCCGTCCGCGTCGATCTCGGCCACCGCGCGCTTGACGGCGGCCTTGCGGATGCGGGCGACCTTGCGGGCCGCGGCCCGCTCGATCCGCGCTTCCCGCCGCTGCTGCCCGGACTTGGGGGCAGTGGCGAGGGTGAGCTGGTGGGCGACCACCCCGGCGATCGAGGCGGTGCCCATCACCACGCCGTGGTCCCAGGCGGTGGTCAGGCCGTGGGTGAAGTTGATGCCGAACGCCACCGCGCCGAACACCAGCACCCCGGCCACCAGACCCCACACCGAGCGGTCCGGGTGGCGACGGCGCTCGATCACCACCGCGATCGCGAACGCCCACATCCCCAGCTCGGTGATGCCCGGCAGCAGCGCGCCCAGGTCGGAGTCGAACACCTCGGTGCCGTAGCGGGCCATCGCCGGGGCCGCCAGCACGAACGACAGCAGCGCAATGGGGTAGATCAGCAGCTCAACCACGTGTCGGCCAAGCCACACGCGCAGTCCCCGCCAGGCGGCGGCCCGTCGCTCGCGGCGGGCGGTGGCGGCCTGCTGCGCGGCCTCCCGGCGGGCCTGCTCGTCCTCACGCTTGATCCGCGCGGCCGCCTGCCGCTCCGCGATCCGCACCTGCGCGGCCGCGGCAGCGTCCTCGCGGCGGATCATCGCCTCTGTGCGCTTGTTCTCGCGCCGTTCCTCGTACCAGCTCACTGCCACATCCCCCTTTCCAGCTCTGCGGTCAGGCCGCTGGCCGACACCAGCGGCAGCACGCCCCGCACTCGGGCTAGACGCGCCTGGTTCGTCGTCCGCGCCCAGGCTCGGGCCTCGATCAGGTCCGGCCAGTTCCCAGCCGCGACGGTCTCTCCACTCGGGACGGTCACCACAACCGTCCAGGCTCCGGCCACGTCGGCGATGCGCCTGGTCCTCACTCCGACACCTCCCCGTCCCGCGGGGACTTCGGTTCAGCGGCACGGGTCCGGGCGGCGCGCTGCTGGCGACGCAACCGCAGCTCGTGCGCAGCCCAGCCCAGCGCGGTCAGCACGGACACGGCGTAGAAGCCGTCCCACACCGCCACTCCCAAGCCGAGCGGCACGACCACACCGGACAGCTCGCCGACGTGCCAGCCAAGCCACGACACGGCCTGCGTGGTGCGAGTCGGGTTGGTCGCATGCTGGTAGATCGCGAGGTCGGCAGCGCGGCGCGCCTCAACCTGCGCCTCAGTCGCGGACTGTCCAGTGTGGCCGGTGGTGAACTTGTGCTCAGGCGTGGACATTGATGGCCTCCTCCCGAGTGACGGTGGGGTGGTGGAAGAACTGGTTGACCGGACCGGCCGGGGGCTTGCTCGCGTGCCGGGCCACGAACCCGTCCAGGCGGCGCATGGAGATCTCCAGGACCTTCGCGATCAGCACCAGCGGAATCCGGATCAGGTGCAGCAGCAGGAACACCAGCACCGCGCCGGTGAACACCAGCAGCGCGAATGTCCCGAACCGGCGCAGAACCTCGAACATCGACATGCCGCTCACCTGCCCAGTCCGGAGAACAGCACGGTCACCGCGTGCACGACGCTGTCCAGCGCGTGCCGGGCCTGGTAGGGGTGCTGCACGACCCACACCACGACGGCGACCAGGACGGCGAGCCAGAGCAGCTTGCGCAGGGTGTTCTTCTTGGGCAGCACGTTGGTCTTGCTCATGCCGGAACCTCCGTGTCGGCGTCGGTCAGGGAGAACAGGTCGGTTTGGCCGGCGGGCTGCCACGCCCCGTCCCGCCACACCGCGTCAGCGGCGATGCCTTCCTCGGCGCGGATCACCGGCTCGGTCTTGGCCAGCCACTTCCGCTTGGCCGCGTCGGTGGCCTCCCGCCACCGCGTGCCGGTGGTGGCCTCGTAGCGGCGGATGGCCAGGGTCTTGAGCTGGGCCGGGGTGGTGCCGACCGCGATGCGGGCGCTCACGCGGCCTCCTCCAGCTCGACGGCCCGCAGCCGCTCCAGCGACGCGGCCTCGGTGCGGTGCCACTGCGCCCGCGGGGCGTCGTGGTCCTGCTCCAGGCGCGCCCACAGCCGCGCGCGGCGGCGGTGGCTGTCGGCCAGCACCTCCAGGGCGTGCGCCACCCGGGCGGCGGCAGCCGCCGAGACCAGCCGGTTGAGGGCGAACGGGTCGTAGGTGACCAGCTCCTCCCCCTCGACCACGTGCAGGTCCGGGGCCGCACCACACAGCTCACACGGCACATCGGCTTCGGTGCGCGGCTGGTCGCAGGCCAGGCAGCGGAACACGAGTTCGGCGCTCACCGGCCCTCACCCCCGGTGGCGCTGATGACCCACTCCACGAAGCAACGAGACGCGACCGGGTTCTCCGGTCCAAGGTGGGCACGGAGGTAGTGGGTGATCTGCGCGAGCGACTGGCCCTCGCGGTGGCGGCGAGCGATGATCTCCACCGGCACGCTCACCAGCTGGACACGGAAGCCCGTGCGCTGCGCGGCCTGGTGCAGGACGGTCTGTGACACCATTGGTGCGCTCCCTGTCTGGTTTCGTGGCTGGCTGTGGAGTCCCGGCGCGGCGGCGTTCTTGGCGGTTCGTGCCGCGCCGGGGTCATTCAGGGTTCGGGGCATCAGGCGGCCACCTCGTCGCCAAGCGGCAGCGTCCGCACCGCAGCGGTCTTGCCCGTGCTGCTCGGGACCGCGCCGAGGACTGTCGAGCGCAGCGCCTCACGCGCGGCCCGGCGAGTCGCCCGACGCGCGCGCACCTGGTCCGTTAGCTCGCGCGACACCCGGTACGCCTCGACCTGCTCGGCGGCGGCCCACTCGCGCTCCGCCTCCTCGATCAGCGCGTCGATCTCAGCGACCTCCGCCGCCACTGCCTCATCCCGCGCCACAGCGGAAATGTCCTCATCGACCAGCGGAAACAGTGCATCGAGCGCTTCCGGGCTGGTGATCCTTGCGAACTTCATCGGTCTCCCGTTCGTTGGGCTTGTGTTCCTGTGTTCCAGCGAACCATAACACTGGAACACTGCGGTACGCTAGCGGCAAGACGGAAGGCGGTCAAGATGTCCATCAACGACGCGACGGGCGTGTCGCCCTCGTTGCAGGTGGCGGCAGACCTTCGGCGAAAGATCGCCCAAGGTGAGCTGACGGTTGGCGACAAGCTGCCGACGGCCCGGGAGCTGGCCGACCAGTACGGCGTGGCCTTGACGACGGCCGTGCGTGCAACGGACGAGCTGCACCGGGACGGGCTGATCGAGAAGCGGCGGAACAAGGGTTCGTTCGTCGCTCAGGCTCCGCAGGTGGTCGAGCTGGCGTCGGACCGGTACCAGCGCGGACCCGCCCGGCAAGCGTCGGTCAGCAACGATCCGTTTGATCGCGTTGATGCGGAGACCTGGACAGAGGTGGCGACGCCTCGAATCGCGAAACGCCTGGGAATCGAACCCGGTCAGGAAGTCAGCGTGGTTCGATACATCTGGCATATCCAGGGGCAGCCGGTCCAGTGGAGCATGCAATGGGAGCCGCTGACGTTGATTAGGGGGACGGCAATCGAGAAGCCCGCTGACGGCACAAAAGGAAGCCCATCCGTAGCTGAACGGTTTCGGTCGATCGGGATTCAAGTGGACCGCATTACCGAGAAGTCGTGGCCTCGGATGCCGAGTATCGAAGACAGCAAGATTCTCAGGATGGGGCCGGGGGTTCCCGTTGTTGAGATTGAGCGGACGCACTGGGCTGACGCCCTTGCAGTGGAAACGGCGGACATCGTGATTCGCGGAGACCGCCTGGTCATGACAACGGTTCACAATCTTTGAATCTGGGGGACTAACTAAATGCCGACCATCAGCGTGATCACGCCGGTCCATGCTCCGAGTGTGCAGCATTTGAAGGACGCTTATGCCTCACTCGTTTCGCAGGAAATGCCGTCCGGCTGGACTTGGGAATGGATCGTTCAGGAGGATGGGCAGAACGGCATCCTGAAAGGGGCTCTGCCGAACGATCCACACATCAGCGTGGGCCAGAATCGAAACGGCGGCCCGGGAGTCACAAGAAGCTTGGCGCTCTCGCGGGCTTCAGGAGAACTCATCAAGTCGTTCGACGCCGATGACATCTTGACCCCTGGCGCGCTGAAACGAGACATCGCGGCTTTTGCTGATCCGGCGATCTCGTGGACCGTCTCGTCCGCGCTCGATCTCCTGCCTGACGGCTCAACGGTCTCGTACGACACAGACCCACCTGAGGGTCTAATTCGACGTGGCGAATTGGTCAAATACTGGCTGGAGAACGACTTTCGTTCGCCCGTAATGTCCGCGACCATCTGTATTCGACGCGAGGTTCTCTACGCCCTCGGAGGCTGGATGGCCCTTCCGGCCTCCGAAGACACGGCCCTCATGTTGTGCGCGAACGCGACGGTGAACGGGTATTTCATTTCGACACCCGGCCTGCATTATCGGAAATGGCCCGGCCAGGTGACACAGGACGCCGCTCACAGCGAGCAAGTCGAGCGGGAAGCACGCACGCAGTTGATCCGGGACCGAGTCCTCGCACTCCTGAAGATGGACACAGGGGTCCCCGTCGTCGACGGGCTGCCGTAGGTCCGGACTGGCACGCAAAACGGCGCCTACCGTCGCAGGTAGGCGCCGTTTTGCTGCGTACTGCTGAGCGAACCTCCACACTGTGGGGATGACATCGACGCCCATACCTGAGGCTCGGACGGCTCGCACACCGAGCAGCACGTCGTACTCCGTCGCGACGGAGCGCGAGGCGTGGTGCGAGCTGACAGACATCCTCGATGGCCTGCCCGCCGAGACCAGGACACGGCTCATCGCCGCGCTGGCGTCGAGGTACCGAGAGGATCGCCAGAGCTAGGGCGAGCCGTGGCGCTACTTGCCGACCAGCGCGAGCGCGCCGCGCTGGTCTCATTCGTGGTCTCATTTCTGGTCTCATTCGCCTAGGTTCTGGCAGGTCCGGCAAGGTTCGCCAACTTGCAAACTTGCAGGTCATCAGCCCGGTGGACCTCGGCGGTGATCGTTGAGCACACCTTGAAAGCGAGCGTCGGGCAACCGACCGGGGGTTCAAATCCCTCCGCTTCCGCGCCTGTGACCAGGGCGTTCGCCGCGGCGGGCATCTTCACCGGTGCCGCGGCATGCGCCCTGGTCGCATTTCGAGCGAGCGACCGTGATCGACGTATGGTCGGGTCGTGACGACCCGGTATGTGCTGGACGGCGCCCAGATCCGGACGCTGGAGGACTTCTGGCAGGCGATCATGGATGCCTTCGATGGAGAAGGGCGCCAGTACTTCGGGCGGAACCTCGATGCCTTCGCCGACTGTCTCAGCGGCGGACCCGGGTGTCCGGACGCTGACGACTTCGTCGTCGAGTGGCGTGACCACGCCATCTCCCGCGACTTGCTGGGATACGCGGAGACAGTGCGCCAGCTGGAGCAGCGGTTGGCTCGGTGCCACCCGACGAACCGGCCGGTGGTTCGTGCTGATCTGGAGGCTGCCCGCGCGGGTCGTGGTCCCACCGTGTTCGACTGGCTGGTGCAGATCTTCGAGGAACGCGCCCCCGGAGTACTGCTGCTTCGGTAGACCGGGATCCAGCGATCCCGCAGCCGTTGGGGATCAGCCCTCCGCCTCCTGCGCCGGGCGCCACAGCACCGCGACTCCGTGCCCGGGCAGCAGCCAGGATTCGATGTCGAGCGTGGTCCGGGTGGTCGCAGGCAGCCATTCCGCCACCGACGAACCCGACCGGAAGGTGAACGGCACCGTCCGAAACTGCCACTTGGCCAGGCCGTCGACGTTCAGCGCGCCGGCATCCACTCGCACCTGCTCCACGTAGCACGGAAACGGTGGCTGCCAATAGCAGTAGCCGTCGTTGATGTGCTGCGGCCCGGCCACCTTCAGCTCGAGCCGTTCGATCGACCGCACCTGCCGACCCGCCGGCTGGCTGAGATCGCACTCGAACACCCGCACCTTCGTGGACGGCAGGTCCAGCCGACGTCGCAGGTCCGGCCTCAGGTACTGCGCCAGGAGGCGGGCCGGAACCTCCCGGAACTCCGGGTGCCGGGCTTGCGAAGTGTGGCGGTTCCCGTCCAGGTCCCGGTAGTCGAACGAGAGGCGGACCGAGGCGATCGTGCGGTCCGAGGCGTCGTCGAAACCGCCCCGCTCGGAGAAGAACCACAGTTCGAACAGCGGCAGGTCGATCCCGGCGACGATGGAATCCCTGATTCCGGCGTCGGAGGTCATGACGAGCATGAACCTGCTGGTCGTCAGCGGCCGACGGAATCGGTACGCGCAGGTGTACCGGAGCTCGTACAACTCGTGGTTCAACGCGCTCAGTTCGAGGTCGACCTCGGTGTGTGTGCTGACCGTGAGATGTCTGCCGAGCAGACCGGTCACGACGTCGTGGTTGGCGTCGTTGCGGCCGTAGATCGACGAGAGCAGCACGTCGAGCAGCTGTTTCGGCGACATCGAGTCCACGATGCCGGGCCCGGACAGCCGCCGGAGGTCGTCCGACAACCGCCTGCGCAGCCCGCGCCGATAGCCGACGAGGACGACCGCGCCCAGCCCGAGCAGCGTCCACACCACTGTCAGAACACCGTGCGCGACGATCTGCCAGGCGGAGGTCGGCTCCCACAGCAGGACCGCGACCAGGGCGGCGACCGCTGCGGCGGCCATCCCGGAGGCCAGCTGCCCACGCGTCACGGCAGCTCCCACTGGCCGCCGGGGCGCCACAGCAACGCCACGCCGTGCCCGAGCAGCAACCAGGAGCGGACCTCGATGGTCGTCAGCTCGTCAGCCTTGAGCCACTTCTCGGACACGTTGTCCGACCGGAACATGAAGGGCGCGACGCGGAACGCCCAGGTGCCGGTGCGATCGATGTCCAGGTCGGCGGCGTCGATCCGGATGCGGTCCACGTAGCACGGGTAGGGGGCGTGCCAGTAGCAGTAGCCGTCGCCGATCTGCTGGAGCGTGGTGGACCGCAGAGTGAGGCGTTCGATCGACTGGACCTCGTGCTCGTCCTCGGCGAGGTCGCTCAGATCGCACTCGAAGATCCGCAGGGCGCCCAGGTAGTCGCGCGTGCTCTGGCGCCGCAGCGCGCCCATGTCCTCGCGGAAGAACGACAGGTAGTCGGCCCACCGGTCGTACTTGACCTCGCGGAGCCGGAGCTTGTCCGACGACGCCAGGTGGTGGGTGCCCCGGTCGTCGAGATACTCGATGCCGAGCCGGACCGAGGGCAGCATGTCCTCCACCGAGTTCTGGAAGATGTCTTCGTCCGGGATGAACCACAGCTCGAACAGCGGCAGCTGGCAGCCCGAGCTGATCGAGTCCCGCAGCAGCGTGCTGCACGTGGCGAAGATGACGAAGCGGTCCACCGCCACGTTCTTCTTGAAGCTGTACGTCGTGGTGACCGTCAGGTGGTACTGCTCGTGGTCCACCGCGCGCAGCTCGAGGTCGACTTCGGTGTGCGTGCTGACCGCGAGGTCGGTGCCCATCGGTCGCCTGCCCTCGCCGCCGAGGACACCAACCAGTACATCGCGATTGGCTTCGTTCTCGCCGTAGACCGAGGTCAGGAAGGCGTTCATGACCTGCTGCGGGAGCAGTGCCTCGACGATGCGCGGGCCCGCGAGCCGGACGATCTCGGACAGCAGGCGGTGGTGGACGAAGGCCTCGTAGGCGACGATCGCCAGACCGGTGACGAGGAACCCCGGCGAGGCGGCGAGGAGGAACCGGTGTGCCGCGGCCGCCCAGCTCCCGGAGGACGGCCAGACGAGGCCGGCGAGCAGGAGCACGAGGCCGACCGCGGTCAGCAGGAAGCCGAACCGGCTGGGGCGGCGGCCGGTCACGGGAGGTGGAGGGCCGTCCCCGCCCCGGCCCGCGTCCCCAGTCGTCACTGCCTCTCCGCCCGATCGAAGCACCATGATCGGCGGACGGCGGACCGGGGCGATAGGCCCGATCGGATTAAATCCGGCGCTGGCTTACCGGTTCTGCTGCCAGCTCGGCTCGTCCTCCAGTGCGTAGTTCGTCAAGCCGGCGCGCTCCTCGACCGGCATTCCGGTTTGCGTGGCCAGGTCGTTGTAGAGGCCGAGCAGGTGCGTGGTCATGGCCGCTCGCGCGCCGGCCTCGTCCCGCCGTTTGAGGAACCAGGACACCTGGTTGTGGTCGTTCGCCGAGCGGACGTGCACTTCGGCGCTGCTGTAGCTGTTGCGCCGGTAGGACCGGAGCTGCGGCACGAGGGAGCGGTACAGCTGGTCGAGCAGTTCGTTGTGGCTGGCCCGCACGACGGCCGCGTGGAAGTCCTCGTCGGTCCGCAGCAGCTCGTCCTTGTCGTTGACCGAGGCGGCCTGGTGCAGCTTGGCCAGCTTGGCGATGTCGTCGAGTTCGCCCTGGCTGGCCCGCAGCGCGGCGAGACTGGCGGCGGTGGTCTCCAGCGCGATCCGGACCTCCAGGAGGTCGGAGTCGCTCACGCGGCGGTCGAACAGCAGCGGCTCGTCCCGTTCGGCCACGTCGGTGGAGCGCACGTACCAGCCGCGTCCGCGCATGACCTCGACGACGCCCTGGAGTTGCAGGCGCTGCAGGGCGGTGCGCAGGGAACTGCGCGCGACGGCCATCTTCTGCGCCAGCTCGGGTTCGGTGGGGAGCCGGTCACCGGCACGGAAGGTGCCGTTGGTGATGAGCGCCCTGATCTTGTCCTCGATCAGTTCTGGCAGGGGCTTGCGGGCGTTCGGTGAGAGAGCCCAGCTCTCGTCATCCATCGTCAACCTCTCACCTAGCTCAACGGGGGTCCCCGAGCATTCGTCGACCGTAACAAGAACTGATGACAGACGCAAGTTGTCTGTCAACAAGCTGTCACTTGACAGACAACATACAACGCCGGGATCCTGGGGTTGCCCGAAGCGGGAGCCGGATCCGTCGGGAGCCGGCGACCGGGGCGGACACGAGTGGAGGTGTTGGCAGTGGGCTCGCAGAACCTTCTGATTGTCATCTTCTTGGTAGTCATGGCGATCACCATGATCGGCTGGCGGACGGTGCTCGTGATGACCGTGACGGCGGGTTTCGTCCTCGCGGTTTTCGGTCTCGCTCAGGTGGTTTCTTTCCTGGGGACCGGGGTCTGATCGGAACTCAGACCCCGCATGTGGCGTCTGTTGTCTGACAAGACGACCCGTTGCGAGTGCGCCCGGGCGTGGTTGTACTCTCGCGCGGTCCAGAGGCTGGTCCTCCTTCTAGTGGAAGCCGCGCGCACGGATGTATTCCAGATCTGCTTGGCCGGACGCCACGGCCGTTCACGCGGCACTGGCGCCCGCCCATGCGGTGCTCGAGGAGCGCCGGGCGTTGTACCGGCTTGGTGTCGAACTGCTGCTCCCGGGATACGCCCCGGTGCCCACGGAGCAACTCGACAGTCCACTGTTCCGCTTCCAGGTCGGCGAAGCGCTGGCGGGGCGGCGTCCGATCGCACCCGACCCCGCCGACGACCTCGAATCCGTCGTGACCGAACTACGGGCGGGGCCTGCCACGGTGAAACTGGCCACCGCGGATCGCGCCGACGCCGTCCTCGGGGAGGCCCTGCGCGTCATCCACGCGCAGAGCCTCTCCGGCGGTCGTCCGCCGCGCGTGCTGACCGGGGACGATGAGGTCCTTGCCGTCGTCAGGGCGGGACTGGACAAGGTTCGCGAGGTGAGTCCGGCCCTCGCCGACGACCTCCTGGCGCACGTCGATCTCCTCGTGGTCCTCGACCCGGCCACGTCCGGCGGGTTGATTTCGGCGTCGTCCCGGCTCTTCCCGGGGCTGGTCCTCATCGACCGGCCCGCCTCGGCCCACGAGGTCGCCGAGGCCCTCATCCACGAGGGCGCGCACCAGAAGTTCTTCGACCTGGCCGTCACGCGGAACTTCCTCGGCGCGGACGCGGCCGAGGAGCGCACCTTCCGGCCGTCCTGGTCGGCGGCGGTGTGGCCGGTGGAGCAGGCCGTCGCCGCCTTCCACGCCTACGCGTGCCTGGCGCAATTCGCCGAAGACGTCCGGGCAAGCGGCGAGGAAACCGAATTCGGCTCGAATTCGCTACTTCGCCACGCCCGCGCGCGGGCAACCGAAATAGGCCACTGGTTGCGCGGTGCGGAGGAAACGCTGGAATTCG
This sequence comes from Amycolatopsis thermoflava N1165, assembly GCF_000473265.1. Lineage (NCBI taxonomy): Bacteria > Bacillati > Actinomycetota > Actinomycetes > Pseudonocardiales > Pseudonocardiaceae > Amycolatopsis > Amycolatopsis thermoflava. Next base: position 5,591,418 of record NZ_KI421511.1, on the reverse strand, counting down.
ACGCCAGGTGGCTGCTGCACACCCTGTTGTGTGATGAGGACGAACCGGCCACGGTCCAACCCGTCACCCGTCCGGTGTCGCCTGGCTACTACACGCTGGACCCGCTGCTGCGGATCGCCCGGATGGAGACCACCGGCAGAGTGCTCGCCGGCAGGCCCGGCGACCCACCGGAACTGCATTGGCTCGACGGGGATGCGGCAGACCTGGTCGTGCGGCTTAGCCGTGCGCCCTCCGGGTTATCCCTCGCGGAAATCGAATCCGGCTTGCGGCCGGTGCTCGCCGCCTTGTGTGAAGCGACCGTCGTTCGTGCGGCCGGGGCGGGGGGAGTACCGTCCTCTTCGGACGGATCAACACATCGGAAAGGAAACTGATGTCAGTGCTGTGGGATCCCCGCCGGGAACAGGAGAACCGGCGCGGAGAATCGGCGGCGAACCGCCCGGACGTGGTTGGTTCTCCGGTGAATCCCGTGATCGGCCGCCAGCCTTACGGCCAGCCGATCGCTCGTGTGGACTTCTTCCGCCGCATGCCGCAGGGCGGCACCGCCTACCTCAAGCCCGCCGACTCCAACGACGACTGAACCGGCCGGGCTCGTCAACCAGGCGAGCCCACAGCCTCGTGACGAACGGCCTCAGATCGTCCCGTTCGCCATCGCTTCGCAGCTGCGCAACACGACTGCCGCGGCGCGACGCTCCCCGGCGCTCAGCTCCGGGTTCTCCGCCTGGTCCCGCCACCGGCGCACCGCGGGCAACACCTGGTCCGGCCCGAGCCGCGCGGCTCGTGAAGTTCCGCCGGCGCCGAGCAATCTCAGGGCCTCGGCTTTCAGCTCCGCCGAAAAAGACGTCCGTCCGGTTTGCAGCGCGGCCACCAGCCGCAGCTCCCGGAAATCGTGGGCGCCCGCCAGCAACCGCTCGAGTTCGGCGGCCAGCCCGGCCGCGGCGGGGCGCGGTTCCATGCGCAGCACCACTTCCAGCCCGATCAACGCCGACCGCGCCTTGAGCACGTCCCGCCGCGCGACGAAGTACCCGTCGATCGCATCGCGCAGGTCGGCCAGGCCGCTGCGTGGCACGAGCTGACCGGCCAGCGCGGGCAACGTGTCCGCGCCGCGGCGGATCAACGTCATCGCCAGCCGCACGCCGAAGATCCCGAACCGCGCGAGCAGTGCGGCGCGGTCGGACGCGGCCACCGGCGCCGGGAACTCCGCCGCCGCGAACCGGTCCGCCGACAGCAGCCGCGGCTCCAGCTCCTCCCGCGGCACGGCGGCGAGCGCGCGCAGCAGCGCGAACTCCGGCTCGGTCAGGGTGCGCGCCGCCAGCGCGGGCAAGCCGGCCACCGGCACGACGTCCTGGCACAGCCCGGCGACCTCCGGCGCGACCCGGTACCGGCGCGCGACCTGCCGGGCCGAGATGACGGCGTCCACCCGGCCGCCGCCGAGTTCGTCCGCCCGCGACAACACGATCAGCGCGTTGACCGCCGCCGCCCGCGCGACCGGGTGGTCCTGCAGCGTGTGCAGGAAGGACAGGTCGGCTCCGGACGGGCGCCGCACGAGGTAGAGGACCGCGTCGGCGTCCATGCAGATCCCCTCGATCGTGCTGGGCGCCGCGCCGCCGTCGATCGCCGGCGTGTCCATCAGCATCAGCTCGTCCTGCGACCGCCCCGGCGAGGTGCGGAACCAGGTCATCTCGCCCTGCGGCTGCTCGCCGGCCAGCGCGGCGAGCAGCGTCGACCGGCCCGATCCACGCGGCCCCACCACTGCCAGCCGCAGCGGGTCGTCGAACCGGGTGAGCTGGCGTTGCAGCCAGCTCGTCGCCCGCGGGCTGTCCTGGTAGACGTCGAGGGCCTCCTGCAGGACCGCGTGCGTCCTCGCGGCCAGGCTCACGCGGTGATCCCCCGCTGGGCGGGCAGCTGCGCCGGGGTGGCCAGGGCCTGGGCGCGGCGGCGCAGCACGTTCAGCTCCTCCATCATCCGGCGGATCTCGTTCGCCCGGACCGTGCGGCGGGTCGTGTCGTCGTCGATGGCCTGCTTGAACGTCTTCGCGGTCGCGGTGATCTCGCCGCGCAGCTCGTCGGCGACGCCGTTCAGCCGGTCGCGCAGCGCGCGGTGGATCTGCCGCGCGGTGTCCTTGCTGTGCTTGCCGTAGCGCAGGAAGAAGTCGTCGACGTACCGGTGCGCGGCGGTCTTCGCGGCGTGCTGGCGCCGCTTGAGCCGGTTGCCGCGCTCCTCGAAGACGCTCTTCGCGCCGAAGGCGGCACCAGCGCCGAGCGAGATCGGGTTGATCAGCGGCAGGCCCGCGATGGTGGTCGCGAGGCCGAACATCAGCAGACCGCTGTAGGACCCGCGCATCCCGACGAACAGCTTCTGCCCCACGCCGAACCGCTCGACCCGCGGCATCCGCAGGTCGCCGATCGCGTCACCGGGCACCTCGCGCGGCAGCGAGTCGGGCAGCGCGTCCTCGCGGTGCGGCGCGACCTGCCGCGCGATCTTGCGGGCGATCCACTCGAACCGGTCGAGCAGCCACTCCGAGTTGGTCTCCGCGACCGTGGTCAGGTTCTCCCGCAGCCACTCCTCGAACTCGGGCCACGTCTTCGCCGGGTCGGCGGTTTCGAAGTACTCGTCGACCTCGACCAGGATCTTGCGCGTCCGGTCGCGCAGGTCGAACTCGACGTCCGAGATCAGGTCGGACACCTCGTCGGACAGCAGCGTCTGCCAGCGGTTCGCGTCCCGCTGCAGCTTCTCCAGGCGCCGCCCGGCGGCGTGCCACCGCGCGACCGCGTCGCCGTTGTCCGGCTGCTGCGTCGCGGCGAACTCCTCGGTCAGCTCGTTCTGCAGCGCCTCGACGGTGGTCGTGCTGAGGGCGGCGACCGAGCGCCGGGCCAGCAGGTCCGCCTGGCCGGGCAGGTCCTGGTGCAGGCACTTGACCAGCTCGCCGAACCCGGACTCGGCGTTCAGGGCCTGGTCGCCCGTGCGGGCCGCGGCCAGCCGCAGCGCCGCGGAAACCGGGATCAGCGACGCCATCAGCCCGCGCTGGTCCAGCCGGTTGCGGTTGCGCTGCGCGACCGTCCGCCACCCGGGCACCAGGTCGATCTTGGTGAGCACCACGAGCACCGTCGGGCACAGCCGGACGACCTGCTCGAGCAGCTGGATCTCCGACGCCGACAGCTCGCTCGTCGCGTCGGTGGCCATCAGCACGGCGTCCGCCGAATCGACGGTCTCCATCGCCGCCCGCGGCGGCGTGTCGACCAGCGCCAGCCCGCCGGCCAGCAGCGCGCGGGGCAGGCCCACCTCGGCCCGGACGACCGGTGGACCGCTCACTGCGACCGCTTCCCGATTGGCCTGGCCGGTCACCGACTCCACCGGCACCGGCTGCCGCGCCGGGCCCTCGATGGCCCGCGGGCCGGCCGTGACGACGGCCGCCGTCGGCTTCTCGGCGTGCGTCACGACGGCCGGGACCGTGGTCGTGGCATCCTCGCCGACCGCGCACACCGGCGCGTTGACCAGCGCGTTCACCAGCTGGCTCTTGCCCTGGCCGGTCTCGCCGATCACGACGACCCGCAGCTTCTCGTCGAGCAGCTGGGCTCTGCGTCTGCGGATGCGATCGGCCAGGTCCGGGCGCCGTTGGGTGGCGCAGACGTGGGCGGTGTCGTCCAGTACGTCGAGCCAGGGTGGTGCGAGCACGCGGAGGAGTGTGCCGTGTCGTGACCAAAACGTGAAGCGGCGGGGTCCGTTCTGAGACGAACCCCGCCGCTTCATCGGTGAGTGGTAGCCGCGCCGTTGCGGCTACCGGTCAGTGCCCCAGGGGCAGGTCGCCGTGCAGGTTGTCGAGGTCGGCGGCCTCGGGCAGCGGCGCGTGGTTGAGCGGGCCGAGCGTGTCGACCAGCGGGCTGTCGGTCACGGAGACGACCTCCTTGACCGGGTCCGTGGTCAGCGCGTGCTCGACCTGGCCGGTGACGTCCGGCAGCGGGTTCGCGACCGGCAGGTGCGGCAGGCCCTGCGGCAGCTCGGCGCCGAAGTGGACCGGCAGGTCGCCGGGCGCCTCGGCCGGGATCTCGGCCGGGACGGCGGCGGGCAGCACGGTCGGCACGCCGGGGGCGGCGGGCAGGTCGGAGGCGAGGTCCGCGGCCTGGTGGCCACCGTCGGAGATCGCGGTGCCCGCCTGGGCGCCCGCGTTGGCGACCAGGTCACCGGTCTGCGCGCCACCCAGCGTCAGGTACTCGCCGAGGGTGGCCGAGTTCTGCGCGACACCGCCGCCGACCAGGTCACCGCCGATCGAGATGTAGTCGGCGATCGTGCCGGCGGCGGGCTCGGCGCGGCCGAGGACGTCCGAGTCGAGCGAACCGGCCAGGTCGCCAGCCTCGTCGAAGCTCGGCACGTCGGCGGGCAGGTCGGCGGGGGTGCCGTCCACGCCGAGGGTGTAGGTGCCCAGGGCCGAGTCGGTGCGGGCGCCCGCGAGGACGGCGTCCTCACCAGCGGTCAGGCCGCCCTGCAGCTCACCCTCGTTGTTCTCGACGGCGAGGCCGCCGGTGAAGCCCTCGGTGCTGCCGGCGGCGCTGCCGATGAAGGCGCCCGCCGGGGTGCCCGCGGTGCCGGCGACACCGGCGCCTTCCTGGGCGGCGGCGGCCGCGGCGGCGCCCTCGGCCAGCTCGCCCTCGTAGGACACGGTGGTGGCGTAGCCGTCCTCGGAGCCCGCGCTGGCGGTGTCCACGCGGCCGACGGCCGGGATGTCCAGGTCGGGAGCGGTGAACGGCTTGTCGCCCAGCGACGGGGCGGCCACCGGCAGCGAGCCCAGCGTGTCGAGGTCGACGGGCAGGTCGCCCGTCTCCGGCAGCTCGGTCAGGCCGACGGCCTCGCCGAGGGCGGCGACGTCCTCGGTGCCCACCGGCAGGGAACCGGCGTCGAGGGGCAGCGCGCTGGTGTCGAGGGGCAGGCCGCTCCCGTCGACCGGCAGGGCGGTCAGCTCGCTCGGCACGTCGGCGCGCTCGGCGCCCACGGTCGGCAGGGAGGGCAGCTCACCCAGGGCGGGCAGCTGGACCGGGAGCCCGGGCAGCGAGCCCTGCAGGCCCTCGACCTCGGGCAGCCCGACCGGCAGCTCGCCCAGCTCGGGGGCCGCGCCGGTGAGCGCCTCGGTCGGCAGGTCGTTGCGGGCGTCCAGCGGGAGGCCGTCGACGGCGGGCGGCTGGAGCGGCAGGTCGCTCAGCTCGGGCAGCTCGACCGGGATGTCACCCAGCTCGGGCAGCTCGACCGGCAGCGCGTCGGTGGGCAGGCTGTCCGTGGGCAGCGCGTCCAGCGGCAGCTGGTCCACCGGCAGCGCGTTGACCGGCAGGTCCTGGCGGGCCGGGACGTCGAGCGGCAGGTCGCCCAGCGGCAGGTCACCCAGAGCGGGCAGCTCCACCGGCAGGTCGCCGAGCTCGGGCAGCACCTGGGCGGTCGGGCCACCCAGCAGCTCCTCGCCGAGCGGCAGCGCGGAGGTGTCGACCGGCAGGGCCGGGGCGTCGATGGGCAGGTCGGCGCGGGCCGGGACGTCCAGGGGCAGCTCGGGGGCCTCGACCGGCAGCGCGTCGGCCGCGTCCGCGACGGCCTGCAGCTGGGCGATGGCGCCCTGCAGGTCGGTCACGTCGGCGTCCAGCGGCAGCGCGGACAGGGCGTCGGCCAGCGGCGCGGGCGCGTAGTCGGCGACCAGCGGGGCGACTTCCTGGATGTCCTGCGGCGTGACGTCGCTCAAGCCGGCGGCGGCGAGCGCGCTGGTCGGGTCGGCGGCGAACGCCGACCGGGCAGCCTCGTCGTTCAGCAGGGTGAGCACGAACTCGTGCAGGTTCTGGGCGGGGAGAGACAAGGAATATCTCCGCGGATCTCGGGGGGTGAAAACGGACAAGGCGTCCAGGGTGCACCGCAGGACGCCTTGGCTGAAGCTAGTGACCGTTCCGTTACCGCGGCATCGGGGATCGGTCCGCAACCTTCGGCGAGGCCATCGGGGCAACCGGTTAGGGGATTAGGGGATGTGACCCCAACGGGCGACTTTGGTACGAAGGGGCGACCCCGTGAGTGAGGATTCAACCCCTATGCGTCACGTTCTCGGCATCGACATCGGCAGCACCGGCATCGCCGCTGCCGTGTGCCGTGACGTGGGCGAACGCTGGTCGGAGCCGGTGGTCGTGCCCGCCGTCGAGTCGGTCGTGCACGTCGCCCCGGACGCGACGGTGTCAGTCGGCGCGGAGGCGGTTCGGCGCTCGGTCGTGGAACCCGACCGGGTGGCGCGTGGTTTCTTGCGCCGGGTCGGCGACGACGTTCCGTTCCTCCTTGGTGACGAGCTGTACACGGCCGAGGCGCTCACGGCCGCCGTCGCGGGGTGGGTCGTCGACCAGGTCGCCGCCGACGAGGGCGAGCCTGCCGAGCGCATCGCGATCACGCACCCGCCGTCCTGGGGTACCTACCGGCGCAAGCTGCTGCTGGATGCGCTGGCCGCGGCCGGGTTGCCGCCCGCGATGCTGTTGCCGACGCCGGTCGCCGCCGCGGAGGGGCACCTCGCGCGTGAGCGGATCGACCCGCAGACGCTCGTCGGGGTGTGCCGGATCGGCGGCGAGCACGCCGACCTCGCCGTGCTGCGCCGCGGAGCCACGACGTTCGAGCTGGTCACGCACGCCGAACCGGCCGAGCCGACGGCCGGGAAGACGCTCGACGACCTGCTGTTCGAGCACGTCCGCGAGCGCTGCGGCGACGTCGCGCCGTCGGCGTTGCGGCTGGTGTGCGCGGAGGCGAAGGAGCGGCTGTCGGCGCTGCCCGAGACCGAGATCGGGCCGGTACGGGTGACGCGCGCGGAGTTCGACCGGCTGGTGCGGCCGAACCTGCTCGCGACGCTCGAACCGCTGCGCCGGTACGAACGGCTGAGCGTCGTGCTGCTGGTCGGCGGCACGGCGGCGGTCCCGCTGCTCACCGAGCTGGTCGCCGGGCTGACCGGCGGCCGGGTGGTCGCCGAGCCCGAGCCGGCGTCCGCGGTCGCGCGCGGGGCGGCGCTGGTCGCGCGGCTCGTGGAAGGCGCGGCGGTCGAGTCGACCGCGCTCGTGCCCAAGGTGACCGGCTTCCCCGACCTGGAACCCGAAGACGTGTACGACGACGAACCCGTTCCGCCGCGGCCGCCCGTCGTACTGACCCCGCTCGAACCGCCCCGTCGCCGGTTCGCGCCCTCCCGCCGCGGCGGCTCCCGAAGCGAGGACGACGAGTGATCCTGCTGGACGAACCCACCGAGCGGGTCTGCGCGGCGATCAAATCCGGTCAGCTCGCGCCGGTCCGCCTCGCGATCGTGGCCCCTGGCGGCTACGGCAAAACCGCCGTGCTCGACCACCTCGCCGGCGCCCCCGGCGTGCGGCTGGTCGACGACGCCCACCTGCTCACCGACGCCGAACTGTCCGAAGTGGCCCGTCAGCTCGACGACGAGTCGGCCGGTCTCGTCATCGCGGCGCGCCCGCATCCGCGGCCGTCCGCGCTGAACCAGGTGCTCGGCCGTCTGACCGGGCAGCTCGTGCTGCGTCCGTTCGACCGGCTGCGGACGGAGACGTTCCTGGCCAGGGCCGGGCGGCCGATGGCGGTCGACACGGTGCTGGCGCAGACCGGTGGCGTGCCGGGGTTCGTGCGCCTGCTGGCCGGTGGCGACGGTGAGCTGGTCGCGGCGTTCCGGCACGAGCTGGACCAGGCCGGTGAGGATTCGCTGTGCTACCTGCTCGCGGTCGAGGCCGGGGCCGATCCGGACCTGCTCGCCGCGTTGAAGCTGCCCGCGTCGACGGTCGAAGCGGTGCGCGCGACCGGGTACCTCGGGCCGGACGGCCGGTTGCTGCCGGTCGCCGCGCGCGCCCTGCGTGAACTGGTGCCCGCGGACCGGCGGATCGCATTGCGGCTGCGGCTGATCCGGCGGCAGCTCGACCGCAGCGGGCCGGTGCTGAGCCTGGTCCGGCCGCTGATCGGGACGGGCGTGACCGGGGCGGACGTCGCGACGGCGTTCGAGGTGGCCGCGGGCGAGGCGGCAGGCGATCCGGCGTTGGCCGCGCGGTTGTACGAGGCGGCCGTGCGTGCCGGGCGGCCGACGGCGGCGGTGGGCACGCGCTGGGCTGAGGCGGTCGCGCGGACCGGTGACTTCGACACGGCCCTGCAGCTGGCCGACCAGGTGATCGCCGCGGACGACGCGGTGGACCGGGCCGAGGGGGCGCAGGTCGCGGGCGCGGCGCTGGCGCACCGGGGCCAGCTGGCGCGCAGCGCGGAGCTGTTCCAGTGGTCCGACACGGCTGCGGCGCGCTGCTTCGCGGTGATCGGCCTGACCGGGTCCGGGCGGCTGGCGGAGGCGGAGAAGCTGCTCGGCAAGTCCGCTGTGGACGGTCCGCCGACGCTGCTCGCGGGTGCGGTGTCCTCGGCGGCTCGTGGTGTCCTGGAGTCGGTGACGGACCAGCCGACGGTGGCACTGTCCACTTTGATCCGTTCGGCGGAGATGCTGGAGCCGGTGTCGGACCGGGTGCTGCTGCCGGACAGCCCGGCGGCGCTGGGCGCGCTGGTGGCGTTGCACTCGGGTGAGGCGGCGATCGCGGAGCCGTTGCTGGAGCGGGCGGTGTCGTCGGGGGTGCTGGTGCCGCGGCACCGGTTGCTGCTGGCGTGGATCGCGATGCTGCGTGGCGACGAGGAGGGCGCGACCGCGCAGTTGCGGTCGGCGGGGGAGCAGTTGTCGCCGCGGGACTGGTTGTTCGCGGTCGGGTTGCGGGTCGGGCTGGCGCGCCGGTCGAGCGATCTGGCCGGGTTGCGGCGGATCTGGATCGAGGCGCGCGAGGCGGTGGTCCGCCACCCGGTGGACCTGTTCACGTTCCTGCCGTTCGGGGAGTTCGAGGTGGCGGCGGCGCGGCTGGGGGAGCGGGACCGGCTGGCGCCGCACCTGCGGCAGGCGCGGGAGTTGCTGGCCGGGCTGGGGAATCCGCCGTTGTGGGCGAGCGCGTTGCATTGGAGCGGCCTGCACGCGGCGGTAATCGCGGAGCAGCCGGAGGAGGCGGCCGCGCACGCCGCGGCGTTGTCGGAGGCGGCGTCGGCGGGCCCGTACTTCGCGACGATCGCCCGCGCGGCGCAGTGCTGGCTGGAGGTGCTGGGCGGCGAGGTCGACGCCGTGGCGGTCGAGACGGCGGCGCGGGACCTGCACGGGGTCGGCCTGTGCTGGGACGGCGCGCGGCTGGCCGGGCAGGCGGCGATCCGGACGTCGGACCGGAAGGCGATGGTGACGCTGCTGGACTGTGCCCGTGTGCTCCAGGGCCGGCCGGGCCGGGAGGCGGTGGAGCACACGGGCGGGGTGCGGCTGAGCGAGCGGGAGCGGCAGGTCGCGGAGCTCGTGGTCGCCGGGCTGACGTACAAGCAGATCGGTGATCGCCTGTTCATCTCGGCGAAGACGGTCGAGCACCACATGGCACGGATGCGCCAGCGCCTGGGCGCAGGCAGCCGCGGCGAGCTGCTGGCCGAGCTGCGGGAGATCGTGCAGGTGGCGTCCTAGCGGACGACCTGCACGGTGTCCCCGCTCGCCAGCGTGCTGAAGAATTTTTGCGAGGCGCCGGTCGACAGGTGGATGCAGCCGTGCGAGTACTTGGACAGGCTGCCCTGGTGGAAGGCGATGCCGGGCTGGAAGAAGACCGAGTTCGGCATGGGGGCGTCGAACTCGCGGCTGTGGTAGTCCCTGACCTTCCCCGAGACGCGGAAGGTGCCGACGGGGGTCGGGTTGCCGGCCGAGCCGGGCATGATCTGGACCGGGCCGTAGACGACTTCGCCGTCGCTGAGGAGCCACGCCTTCTTCGCCGAGAGGTCCACGCAAGCGTCGACGGTGGCCGAGCAGGGCACGCCCGCCGGGGCGGCCTTCGCCTTGGTCGTCGTGCTGGTGGTCTTCTTCGAGGTGGAGGTCTTCGAGCTGGTCGACGGCGCAGGCGTGGAGCTGCTGGTGGCCGGCGAGGGCGCAGCCGAGGTGGTGATCGCGGGCGGCGCGCTCGTGGTGGGGGCAGCGGTGGTCGCGGCAACCTGCTGCACGTCCGCGGCCTGCTCGGCGGCGTTCCCACAGGCCGTAAGCACCAGCGCGGCGGCCACAGCCGCCGCGGCCAGCACCATCTTCTTGACGCTCACTCGATCCCCCAGCTTTTCGGTTTGGTGTCTACAAGCGGATAGACGTGATCGGCGGGGTGGTGGTTGAGCGCCGCAGGTCACGATCTTGTTGCACCAGGTTTGGACGCTGAAGTTCACACGGATGAGTGGGGACTGCGCTTCTCTGGATGCCCCGGCGGGGCCTGTGCCTCCCCGGCTGGGCGTGTGCCTCCCCGGCTGGGCGTGTGCCTCCCCGGCTGGGCGTGTGCGTCCCGGCTGGGCGTGTGCTTCCCCGACTGCGCGTGCCTCCCCGGCTGGGCGTGTGCTTCCCCGACTGCGCGTGCCTCCCGGCTGCGCGTGTGCCTCCCCGACTGGCGTCCAGCGTTCGCGCGTCGCCCTCAGGCCTCGCGCCCAGCACTCCCCACCCCGCTCCGCCCTCCCGGCCCCCTCCGGCCCTCCCGCCCCGTCACGCTTCGCCCCGCCCCGCCCGCTCCGTTCCGCCCCGGCCCGCCCCGGCCCGCCCCGCTCCGTTCCGCCCCGCTCCGGCCCGCTCCGCTCCGTTCCACTCCACTCCGGCCCGCTCCGTTCCGTTCCGTTCCGCTCCGCTCCGTTCCGCTCCGTTCCGGTCCGTTCCGCCCCGACCCGTCACGCTCCGCCCCGGCCGACGTCTCGTGTCCGGCGCCTCGCGCCCGGCGCAGCGGTCCTCATTGCTTGGTGCCCAGCTCACGGGTCTCGCACCCGGTGCCCGGCTCGTGCCTCATGCCTGGTGCCCGGCTCGTGCCTCGCGCGCTGTCGCCTCGAGTCTCGCTCCCCCTGGCTCCTGGCTCCTCGGGGCTTGCTCTGGTGCGCGGCGCCTTGGCCCTCGCGCCCGGTGCCCGCTCCTCGGGTGTCGCGTCTGGTGCCAGCGCCTCCTGCCCCGCGTCTGGTGTCCGCGCCTGGTGGCCGGCGCCTCGCGTCTGGCGCCTGGCTCCTCGGGCCTTGCACCTGGCGCGCGGCGCCTCGGTCCTCACGCCCCGCCTCACGCTCGGCGTCTCGTGCCCGCGCCCGGCGTCCCGCGCCCGGTGCCTCGTGCCCACGCCCGGTACCTCGTGCCCACGCCTCGCGTCTGCGTCCAACGCCTCGCGCACGCCACCTCCCGCCTGGCGCCCGTGCCCCGGGGCCAAGGCCCCGTGCCCACGCCCAGCCCTCCGTGCAGCGTCCCGGCCTATTGGTGCGTCACCGGCTCGAGTCTCAACCCGCGGAAGCACCGACACCCCCAGCCTCCCGCTCGGGCACGATGGCCCCATGCGCTACGTCATCATCGGAGCGGGCGCGGTCGGCTCGACCGTCGCCGCTCAGCTGCAACTCGCCGGGCTGCCGGTCGTGCTCATCGCGCGCGGCGAGCACGGCGCCAAGATCCGCGAGCAGGGGCTCCGGTACTTCCGGCCCACCGGCGAGCAGCTCGTGCGGGTACCCGTCGCCGGGAACGCCGAGGAGGTCGAACTTACCTCGTCGGACGTCCTCGTCGTGGCCACCAAGACCCAGGACACCGAGGCGGTCCTCCAGGAGTGGTCGTGGCGCCCGGCCGGCTCCGGCCTGGCCGCCGACCTGCCGGTTGTGATGCTGCAGAACGGCCTCGAGAACGAGCGCGCGGCGCTGCGCCGTTTCGCCACCGTGTTCGGCGCGTCGCTGTGGATGCCGGCGTCCTACATCGACCCGGGCGAGGTCAGCGCACAGGGCGCCGAACTCCCGGGCATCCTCTGGCTGGGACAGTTCCCGTCCGGTGACGACCCGCGCCTCAGCCCGATCGCGTCTGACCTGCGCACAGCCGGCTTCGGCGTCCAGCTCGTGCCGGACCTGCTGCGCTGGAAGGCGGGCAAGCTCCTCGCCAACCTGGGCAACGCCGTCGACGCGCTCTTCGGGCACGACGAACGCACGGCGTCGTTGAACCGGGAACTGCGAGCCGAGGGACGTCGAGTGCTAGCCGCGGCAGGGATCGAACCGGTCGATCTACGCGAAGCGTCCGAAATAGACACCTCGGCCGCGAACCCGGCCGAGATCCCTGGACGTCCGCGCGCCGGCAGCTCGACCCGCCAGAGCCTTGCCCGAGGCGCCGGATCCGTCGAAGGCGATTACCTCAACGGTGAGATCGTCCTGCTCGGACGGTTGCACGGCGTTCCGACGCCGTTCAACGCCGCGGTGCAGCGCCGCCTCGCGCTGGCCGCCTCCCGTGGCGAGGCGCCAGGTTCGGCCGACCCGTCGCAACTCGACCTGCCCCGGCCGCCGGTCCTGATCAGCGCCGACGAACTCCAGCGGCAGCTCGACTCGTCCGCCCCACCCGTCCTGCTGGACGTGCGCTGGGCACTGGGCGACCCGAACGGGCACCGCCACTACCTCGACGGTCATCTGCCGGGCGCGGTGTACGTGGACCTCGACACCGAACTGGCCGCACCGCCGTCCCCCGCCGAGGGACGTCACCCCCTCCCGGACCTCGACGCTCTCCAGGCCGCCGCCCGCCGCTGGGGTATCCGCGAGGGCTCGTCCGTCGTCGCCTACGACAACGGCGGAAATCTGGCCGCCGCTCGCGCCTGGTGGCTGCTCCGCTGGGCGGGGGTTGCGGACGTCCGGCTCCTCGACGGCGGACTTGCCGCGTGGGGCGACAGGCCTCTGGAAACCGGTTTCGGCCGGAACCCCGAGCCGGGCGACGTCGTCCTCAAGCCCGGTCACCTGCCGGTCCTCAGCATCGACGAGGCAGCCGCGCTGCCCGGCAAGGGCACGCTGTTCGACGCTCGGGCCGGTGAGCGATACCGGGGCGAGCAGGAGCCGATCGACCCGCGCGCCGGCCACGTCCCCGGTGCCATCAGTGCGCCGACCGGCGAGAACCTCACTGCCGAGGGCCGGTTCCACTCGCCCGAGCAGCTCGCCGCCCGCTTCCGCGAGCTGGGCGCAGCCGAAGGCCCGGTCGGGGTGTACTGCGGCTCCGGTGTGACGGCAGCTCACGAGATCGCGGCTCTCGCCATCGCCGGCATCGACGCCGCCCTGTATCCCGGTTCGTGGTCGCAGTGGTCGAACCAGCCCGACCGCCCCGCGGCGACCGGCCCGAACCCGTAGCGAAGCGATCACGTGCTGCCCGGGTCGGTCGCCTCACGTACGGAGTCCAGCCCGGGCAGCGCGTACCCGGCCATGTCCACGGTCACTTGTCATCACACGTTCGCGCACCTTCCTTCCTGGTAGTTGTAGACGTATGCGCTTGCGGCCGAGCACCTCGCACTGGGGAGCCTTCTCAGCCGGACTCGACGAAAACGGGCGCCTCCAGGTCGCCGCGCACCCCGAAGACCCGGCGCCGTCACCCTTACTCGGCAACCTGCCGAGCGCTTTGACGGACCCCAACCGGATCGCTGCGCCCGCGATCCGACGAGGGTGGCTGGAGCGCGGGCCGGGTCCGGATCCGAAACGCGGTCACGAGGACTTCGTCGAGGTCAGCTGGGACGAGGCCCTCGATCTGCTCTCGGCCGAGCTCCGACGGGTCCGCGCCGACCACGGGAACGAGGCGATCTACGGCGGCTCCTACGGCTGGGCGAGCGCCGGCCGCTTTCACCACGCCCAGAGCCAGCTGCACCGGTTCCTCAACGTCTTCGGTGGTTTCACCTCCTCTCGCAACACCTACAGCAACGGCACCAGCTCGGTGGTGCTGCCACACATCGTCGGCACCGCCAACGATGTCCTGCGCAATGGTTCGAGCTGGCCGACGATCGTGGCGAACACCGAACTCCTCGTGGCGTTCGGCGGAGTCCCCGAGAAGAACGTCTTCGTCACTCCCGGCGGAGTCACCCGGCACCACACCCCCGGGTTCCTCGCCCAGCTCGCCGACCGGGACGTCGAGGTCGCCCTGATCAGCCCACTCCGCGCTGATCTCCCGCAACGGCTGGCCGCGCGGTGGTACCCCATCCGCCCTGCGACGGACACCGCGCTTATGCTCGCGCTCTCGCACACCCTCGCCGCAGAAGGCTTGCACGACCGCCACTTCCTCGACCGCTATTGCACTGGTTACGACGCGTTCGAGCGCTACCTCTTCGGTGCCGACGACGGAACCGTCAAGGACGCCGCCTGGGCCAGTGCCCTGACCGGCATCTCGGCCGCGGACATCGTCGACCTCGCCCGACGCATGGCCGCCCACCGCACCTTCATCACTGTCACCTGGAGCCTCCAGCGCATCGAACACGGTGAGCAACCCGTGTGGGCAGCCATCGCCCTCGCCGCCATGCTCGGTCAGATCGGGCTACCCGGGGGCGGCTTCGGCCACGGGTATGGCTCCATGGGAGACAGCGGCGACATCGGCCCGAACTTCCAGGTGCCCTACCTGTCCCAGGGGATCAACCCGGTCAAGCAGTTCATCCCGGTGGCCCGGATCGCGGACATGCTCCTCAATCCCGGCACCCGCTACCAGTACGACGGCACCGAACGCACCTATCCAGACATCCATCTCGTGTACTGGGCCGGTGGCAACCCCTTCCACCACCACCAGGACCTGAACCGCCTGCGCGAAGCGTTCGCCCGGCCCGACACCGTCGTCGTGCACGAACCCTTTTGGACCGCCACCGCGCGGCACGCCGACATCGTTCTGCCCACCACTACAGCACTGGAGCGTGAAGACTTCGGCTCCGGCCGCCGTGACACCCACCTCGTCGCGATGCACCGGATCGCCGAACCCCGGGGACAGGCCAGGGACGACTACGCGATCCTCGCCGGACTGGCTGCCCGGTTGGGGATCGAGGAACAGTTCACCGAGGGCCGCACGGCGCGCGAGTGGCTCGAGCACCTCTACGGCACCTGGCGAGAGCGCCTGGCCGGCAAGGGAATCTTCGTTCCCTCGTTCGAGGAATTCTGGGAGGAGGGCGGCCTCCGGTTGCCGAACACGGAGACCGACCGGACGCTCTGGGCCGAATTCCGGGCCGACCCCGTAGCCAACCGGCTCGCAACCCCGAGCGGCCGGATCGAGATCGTCTCCGAGACAGTGGCTTCGTTCGGCTACGACGACTGCCCTGGTCATCCGGCCTGGCTGGAGCCGATGGAGTGGGCCGGCGGCGAGCGTGCGGCTCGTTTCCCGTTGGTCCTCATCGCGAATCAGCCCCACACCCGGCTGCACGGCCAGCTCGACGGCGGTGCGGTCAGCCAGGCGGCGAAGGTTGCGGGCCGCGAGGCCGTGCGCCTGCATCCCGACGACGCGGGCCCGCGCGGGATCAACGACGGAGACGTCGTCCGGATATTCAACGACCGGGGCGCTTGTCTGGCTGGAGCCGTGCTCTGCACAGATCTTCGCCCTGGCGTGGCACAGCTGCCGACCGGCGCGTGGTTCGATCCGGCGGGATCCCTGTGTGTGCACGGCAACCCCAACGTGCTCACCGCCGATGTCCCGTCGTCACAACTGTCCCAAGGGTGCACGGGGCAGCACGTGCTGGTCGAAATCGAGCGTTTCGCGGGTGAACCACCTGGCGTTGTCGTGAACCGGCCACCGGTCATCTCGCGCGGACGCGAGATGTAGGTGGAGATGGCGCGCAGGGTGTATCGCATAGGAGCTCCTCGTCAGCGGTTTTGCTTGCACCGCAGCAGATCCGGTGGTTCTCGCGGGCTGCGGTGTCTTCGACGGTACACCAAAATTGAATTCAGTCGCTAACCCAATCGATCGAATCTCTCCGGCGATCTCCCCAATATCTGTCTTTTGGTAGATGGTGCTCGCGAACCAGTTCGTGCATTCTCCTATCACCGCCACTTCCGAGCGAGGAGAAACAGACATGAGCACCACGACCGGCGCCGGCCGAAGGATCAAGGCAGAACTGGGTTGGCCTGTCCCAGTTCTCGGTGCGGTGTGCGCGGTGCTCGTGGCGATGCCCCTCGGCACCGTGCTCACCACCGCGTCTTCGCTGGTGGTTCTTCTTGCGGCGCTGGGCATCGCGATGCAACGCACCCGCAGGCACGCGGTCATTGCCGCTGCGTCCGGGGTTGCAGCCGTGAGCTCTCTGATAGCGACGTTCTGCGGCGGCGAAGCGGCGGGTCGGAGCCTTGCCTCGTGGCTACTGGTGGAGACCGGTTTCCTGCTGTGCGTTCTCGTGCAGGCAGTCCGACATGCAAGAGGGCGAGGTGCGCCGTTCTCCGTCGGCTTGCTCATGAGTGCAGTAGTTCTGGCGCCACTGCGGCTCACGGCGGGTTCGCGTGCGTCTCCGTCGACCGGTTCGGCAAGCGAGTGGTGCTTCGGCTGGGCGTTGTTGGCAGCATGCGCCGTAGCGGTTGGTCTGTACCTGCGTTCTCTCGACGAGAAGCGCGAGGAGTCCGTTCACGCGGCTCGCCGAGAGCAACGCGTGCAACTGGCGAGCGACTTGCACGACTGGCTTGGGCACGAGGTGACCGGGCTGGTGCTGGAGGCGCAGGCTGCGCGGCTTCCCAGCCGTGCCCCGGGGGACGCGCACCGTGCGCTGGAGCGCATCGAAGAGGCCGGCGTCCGCGTGCTCGACTCGATCGACAAGGCGTTGTGTTGGCTCCGGCACGGCGATGGTGCGCCCGGGATGGTCGACGTCGAGCGGACTCCATGGGCCTCGGACCTTCCAGCTCTCGTGCAACGGTTCGAGGCGCTCGGGCAGACGCGAGTGCGGCTGGAGTTGGATGACCAAGCGGAGGACGTGCGTCCCGAGATCGCGGGAACCATCCATCGCGTGGTGCTGGAAGCTCTCACGAACGTCCGACGGCATGCCCCGGAGGCGCGTCAAGTGTCGGTAGCGGTGCGCCGCGACGGTGCACACCTGGTCGTCCGGGTCGCCAACGACGGCGTGCGAAGGCAGGGGCTGCTCAAGCGGGCTCGGGCCGGCGGGTCGGGTCTGCGCGGCTTGGCAGAACGAGTGGCCACGCTGGGCGGGACCGCGTGGGCGGGTCCGGTGGGTCAGGCGGGCTGGGCGGTTCACGTGGTGTTGCCGGTGGTCTCGTGACGGCGATCCGGATTCTCGTCGCGGACGATCAGGAGGTGGTTCGCCGGAGTTTGCGGCAGATCTTCGAGGCTGAGGATGATCTCGAGGTGATCGGCGAGGTGGCCGATGGTGATTCAGCCGTGCAACGGGCTCGCGAGTTGAAGCCGGACGTCGTGCTGGTCGACGTCCGGATGCCGGGACGCGATGGGTTGTCGGTGACCCGGGAGCTTGCTGGACCGGAGGTGGCGGATCCACTGCGGGTCATCGTGATCACGACGTTCGAGCTCGACGAGTACGCGCGGGTCGCGCTCCAGAACGGCGCTTGTGGGTTCCTGTTGAAGAGGTCCGGGCCTGGTTTGCTGGTCGAAGGTGTCCGCGCTGCCGTGTCGGGCGACATGCTGATCAGTCCGCAGATGACCATGCGCCTCTTCCAGCAGATGGGCCTGCCCGCAGTCCATGATCACCGGCCGGCGGCGTTGACCGAACGGGAATGGGAGATAGCGCGTCTCGTCGCGGAGGCGAAGACGAACCTGGAGATCGGCCAGGTTCTGGGAATCACGGCAGGCACGGTGAAAACGCACTTGAGGAGCGTCCAGCGGAAGCTGGGCCTGCGTAATCGGGTCGCGATCGCTGCCTGGGCGTGGGAAACCAGCGTTGAGGGGAGGTGAGGAGTCAGAAGGTAACAAGAGGTCCAGCGAGCGGGAGGGCAGTGACTACGGACCGCAGGATTGTGCACTTGATCATCACCCGATGGAGTTATCTTTCTCCATGATCAGGGAAAGTGAGAGTCTCTCGGCATCGATGAACTCATCGCGCTGGTAGCTTTTCCCGAGCCGCAGCTGGTTCTGTGGGTGGTCGAGTGACGCCCGGCGAGCGGCGACGTACCGGGGACAGTCCACGCCGTGCCGATGGAGGGTGTTGATGGCGCGCACGATCCTGCGTGACAGGTCGGATGACCTCGTGTGGAGCGTGCAACTGGCGGACCGTACGGGAATCGTTGCCGCGAGCGCACCCAAGCCCGTCGACACGTGCGAAGACGACGAGCCCACGGTTACCGACTTCCCGCCTGTGTCTGGCGAGCTCGCGCCCACCCCGGTGGTGGTTGGTTTGCCCGGTGCCATGGAGAAGCGGCGGCTGCTCCGCCGGGTGCGTCGCAACCTGCTGGTCGCGGCTGCGGCGGTCGTCCTTTTGGGTGTGGGCTGGGTGGCGGGTGGCACCTTCGGTTCCGGCAACGATGCGGGGACGGCACCTGCGGTGGCTGCCGGGGTGGTGCCGAACGCCGGTCTTGCCCAGCCGGTGCAACCGGCTCCGAGCACGACTTCCGCTCCTCAGGCGCCGGTGACCACCCCGCCGACAGCGGCTCCGCCGACGGCCAAGGCCTCTGCGCCGGTGCAGAAGAAGCCGACCGCAACCAAGAAGACGACCGTCGACCGCGGTGAGGCGCGTACTGGTCCGGTCGAGGAGACCAGGGATCAGGACAAGCCGCTCGGCCAGGCGATCGACGAGCAGATCAAGCAGCTGTTCGAGGTCTGGACGTGGAACCAGATCGACCCGCGCGGTGACTTCGACGAGGAGCAGGACCGGTCGACGCGGTCCTTCGGGCCGCTCGGTCGCTGAGCCCTCTCGCTCGCCGTCGGTCGAGGAACCGTCTGCGCACGCCGCCGGCGGGGTGGCGGTTGGTCCTTGGTGCTGATGGGACGGGCGGGTGTGCCCGTGCTGGGATCGGCTGCGCAGGGTCGATGCCGGGTGTCCGCCGCGGTTGGGCTGGTGGAGAAGTCGGGTCGGCCGGATCGGCGACGGGCCGGGGCAGAGCGCGGCTCGGACTGGGCCGGGCGGGCAGGCTCGATGCCGTGATGCCGTGATGCCGTGATGCCGTGATGCCGTGACGGCGATGCGGCGATGCGGCTATGGCGTGATGGCGTGATGCGGCGATGGCGTGGTCGTGATGGCGTGTTGGCGCCCTGCCCTGATGGCGCGATGCCGAAGCGCCGCGATGCCGCGCTGGCGTCTTGCGGTGGCGCGGTGGCGCGACGTGTGGTGACACGATGTCGTGATGCCGGCATCAACTGCCGAGCCGCCGACGCTGGTCGACGAAGAGATGGCCCGCCGGTTCGACACCTCCGCCGGTGCCGTGGTGGGCGGCATGCCGCCGTGCCGCCGTGCCGTCGTGAGGTGGCGCGGTAGCGGGCAGCGACGTGGCGCGGTGGCGGGGCAGCGACGTGGCGCGGTGGCGGGGCAGCGACGTGGCGCGGTGGCGGGGCAGCGACGTGGCGCGGCGGCGGGGCTGCCGCGATGTCGGTGTGGGGACGCGCCGACATGCCGAGATGCCGAGATGCCGAGACCTCGAGTTGCCGATGCGCGGGGCGTGCCCGGTGTCGAGTTGCTGGCTGTCGAGTCGTGGTGCCAACGGGGCAACTTGACCGTGGGGACCAGCCGGGCGCCGGGGTGGTGTGGGCCTAGTCAGCCTGGCTCCTGGAGGCAGCCGGGGGGTGACCCCGGCGCCGCGAGGGGTTGCGGTGCCAGGGTCAGACGTTTGTGATCTCGTCGATGAAGGCGTCCACGTCGAAGCAGTCGCTCTCCGTGCCCAGGGGGACGAGTTCCGTAGCGGCGTCCAGGAAGCGTTCGACGTCCTCGCGCTCGATTTCGACCAGTGCGTAGCCGTCGGGGGACTCGATCTCCAGGATGAGGATGCCCTCGTCGGTCGACAGGTCGGGCCGGACTCGCACGTCGCCGATGCCGGAGGGCTCCCGCAGGCCCGTGACGAGCAGCTCCCGGGCGAAGGTCCACTCCACCCAACGGCCACGCTCCGTCCGGAACGCGATGTTCACGGCGAACGGCTCGCTCGCGACGTACGACAGTCGAGACAGGACTGGAGCACTGGAGCCGTTGAGTGACACGAACTGGCTCTGGGTGACGGTATCGGTGTTCACGTGCCACCTCTCGCGGTCTTGTTCGCGCTCCCGGCGCGAACGGGTCGGACAGCGATGAGATGTAAGCGGAGCCCGAAAATGATGCGTCGCGGACGAGTTTCACGCGATCGGTTGCAAAATCTTCGAACCTGTAACACGCCGGAGCGTCGCGATCAGCCGCCGTTCAGGGGAACGGACAGGCCCACCTTGACGCGGTCCATCGCGACACTCGTCGTGAAGTGACGCACCTCGCCGTTGTCGAAGAACATCCGGCGGGTGAACGCCTCGAACTCGCCCATGTCCCGGCACTGCACGACCAGGATGAAGTCCGCCGAACCCGTAACGTAGTAGCACTGTTGCACAGCGGAATCAGCCAGCACCTGCTTCCGGAACGCCTCCAGCACCTCCAGCCGCTCGCGCTCCATCTCCACCATCACGATGAACGTCATGTGGACCCCGACCGATGGCGGGTCGATGACCGCGACCTCCCGCGAGATCACGCCGGCGTGCCGCAACCGCTTGATGCGGCGCTGCACCGCGGCAGCCGACAGACCCACCTCGGCGCCGATCGTCTCCGCGATCGTTCGCGAGTCGTCCTGCAGGCGTCGCAAAATCTCGTAGTCGAGTTTGTCCAGGTCAGCGGCGGGCACAACCGCATCGTAACCAAAACCGGGTCTGCGACGCGGCTCACGCAACGGCGGCGAAGCGGATGTCGCAGGCATCTTCGCCGACAGCGAAACGCACCAGCCGCGCCCCTGCGCTCTCCAGCGCATCCCGGTCCTTTTTGGAGACACGCCCGTACGGCTCGACCTCCAGCGTCGCCCCGGCCCGCGAGCGCACGATCCGCCAGCTGCCGCGCACCAGCCCGTCGACCAGGACCGTCCCGGGGAACACCCCGTTGGGCACCCCGAACACCCGCTTGCGCGCGTCGTCCGGCAGCACACGAGTCCGGTCGGCGTGCGACAACAGCAGGTTGTCGAACTCGGCGATGAACCGCGGCGGCGCGGGCGTGGCCGGGTCCGGACGCGGCGCTTCGGGCAGGTCGAACACCTCGCGTCCCTGCTCGGTCCGGAACACACGCAGCCGCGGGCGCAGCCGGTCCACCACCTCGCCGAGCCGCGTCAGGCCACTCCACGCCTGCACGTCCGCGACACTCGCCGGCCCGAACGCCGCCAGGTAGCGCAGCACGAGATCGTCCAGCGAGGCGTTCCGCTCCAGCGGACGCCCGAGCCAGTCCTCCGCCGTCGCGAGAGTCGTCCGCCCGCTGCGGCCCCACACCGCGCGCGGCGGGACCTGCACGAGCGGGAGCAGGCCGCGGGCGGCGTGCGCGAGCGCCGACGCCGGCGTGTCCGGCCACACCCGCGCGAGCTGTTCCCCCAGCGCGGCCGGGGTGCGCGGCTCCTCCGCGAGCAACGCGCGCGCCTGCTCCGCGACCGCGCACAGGTCAACCGGGGCAAGCGATTTCTTGTAGGCGGCGTTGGTGCGCATGTCGCGGTCGAACAGCGGCTGCAGGAGCGGGCGCAGCCAGAGGCAGTCGTCCGCCGCCACCAGGTGCACGGTGCCGCGCATCAACGCGATCCGCACCACCTGCCGGTCGAGCAGGAGCTGCCCGAGCTGCTCCGGCCGGAAACCGTGCAGGCGCGACCACAACCCGTAGTACGGCGGGAACGGCGCCTGCGCCTGAAGTCCGCACAGGTGCCGGACGGCTTCCAGCGGTGTGAGCTTCGTCCTGCGCAACAGCAGCTGACGGGCGAGCAGAGCCCGGTTCAGGGCGCGCTGCCCCAGCGTGTCCGGCATGGCCGAACCCTAGAACTTACCGGTGACAGTTCCGGTCCGCGTAGTCCTTTCGTGGCCGCGTTTTGTGACCTGGAACACAACTCACCGGTCTACCCAGGGGTAGCCCCTACAAGTGAATCCATGCATGACGGACACCACGCGGTCCTTGCCGGGCTGGGAGCCTGGCTGCCGCCGCGGGTGGTGGACAACGACGACCTCGCCCGGCACCTGAACACCTCCGACGACTGGATCCGCGCGCGCACCGGCATCGGTGAGCGCCGCATCGCCGACCCCGATGTGTCCACTGTAGACATGGCGATCGCCGCGGGGCGCAACGCCTTGCGCAGCGCCGGGTCGGACGCGATCGACGCGGTGGTGCTCGCGACGGCGACGCCCGACTACCTCTGCCCGGCCAGCGCGCCGCAGGTGGCCTCGGGGCTCGGGCTCAGCGGGGTCGCCGCCTTCGACGTCAACGCCGTCTGCAGCGGCTTCATCTACGCACTGGCCACGGCCGCGGGCATGATCGCGGGCGGCGTCGCCGGCCGCGTGCTCGTCGTCGGCGCGGACGCGTTCAGCCGCTACTGCGATCCCGCCGACCGCACCACCGTCCCGATCTTCGGTGACGGCGCGGGCGCAGTCGTGCTGCGTGCCGGGACCGCCGACGAGCCGGGCGCGCTCGGGCCGTTCGACCTGCACAGCGAGGGTGAGAACGCGGGCCTGCTGATCGTCCCGGCCGGTGGCGCGAAGCAGCGCCAGTCGGCCGACCCGCACGACCACTACCTGACCATGCAGGGCACGGCCGTGTTCCGTCATGCCTGCGCGCGGATGGCCGAATCGGCCCGTGCCGTGCTGGAGCGGTCCGGGCTCGGGGTCGGCGACGTGGACCGGTTCGTCGGCCACCAGGCGAACATCCGAATCCTGCAGGCCACCGCCAAACAGCTGGGCATGCCGAACGACCGCGTGGTGGCGAACATCGAGCGCGTCGGCAACACCAGCGCCGCCTCGATCCCGCTCGCGCTGGCCGACGCCTGCGACGACGGTGAGCTCCAGCCCGGCCACCGGGTGCTGCTGACCGCGTTCGGCGCCGGCCTGACGTGGGGTTCGACGCTGCTGACCTGGCCCGACGTGAAGCCGGGCGGCGAGGCCTAGTTCGTCCAGGTCTTCGTTGGGGTGTCCCGCCCGCGGAGCTGGACCGTCTCGTGCCGGGTCCACCGGGCCTGCTCGCCGGATGCGGCCTGGGACCAGAGGGTGTCGCTGGCGAGGATGCGGCCGGGCACGTGCTTCGCGTGCTCGGTCAGCCGCGCCGCTTCGTTCACCGCGTCGCCGATGACCGTGTACTCGAGCCGGCTGCGGCTGCCGAGTTGCCCCGCGAACACCGGTCCCCACGCGACGCCGATGCCCAGGTCCAGCTCGCCCTCCTCGCGAACCGCGTCCCGGATGGCGCGCGCCGCTGACATGGCCGCGGTCGCCGGATCGGCCAGCCGCGTGGGCGCGCCGAAGACGCACAACGCGGCGTCACCCTGGAACTTGTTCACCAGCCCGCCGCGGGCGTCGACGGCCGACACCACGCTGTCGAACAACCGGTTCAGCTTGCGCACGATCTCCTCGGGCGGCAGCCGGTAGGCCAGGGCGGTCGAGTCCACGACGTCGACGAACAACGCGGCGACCTCCCGCACGTCACCGCTCAGCGACACCCCGTGTTCCAGGGCGTGCCGGGCGACGTCGATGCCCACGTGCCTGCCGAACAGGTCCCGCAGCCGGTCCTGTTCCCGCAGTCCGGCGACCAT
The DNA here is from genome assembly GCF_000473265.1 of Amycolatopsis thermoflava N1165. Classification (NCBI taxonomy): domain Bacteria; kingdom Bacillati; phylum Actinomycetota; class Actinomycetes; order Pseudonocardiales; family Pseudonocardiaceae; genus Amycolatopsis; species Amycolatopsis thermoflava. Next base: position 5,567,931 of record NZ_KI421511.1, on the reverse strand, counting down.
GCTGTTGACCGACACCTGGAGCGAGCCGATCTCGCTGGCGTCGTCCACGCGCACCGACACGTCCTTGCGGCCGCGGGTGACGAGGCCGACCGCCATCCGCAACCGGCGCAGCGGCGCGGCGACCGCCCGCGCGAGGAGCGCCGTGCCGATCGCGCCGCTGACGAGCCCGACGATCGACAGCATGATCAGGCTGGAGGTCTCGTCGGCCCTGCCGATGTTCGGTGGCGCGGCGACGATCAGCACGCCGAGCAGCGGGACCCCACTCGCTACGGCCCAGGTGATCGCGAGCCGGGACAGGACGCTGACCGACACCGCGTTGCGCGGTGGGCTCACCTCGAGCGCCAGGATCAGGATCGGCCGCGCGACCCACTCCGCGGCCAGGTACATCAGGCCGACGGTGAGCAGCCCACCGAGCCCGACGGCGAGGGTGACGCCGAGGGTGTCGAGCGCGGAGCCGAGGATGCTGGTGAGGGTGCCGAGGATGATCGTCCCGCCGAGCCAGAGGGTGCCGCTGACCAGCGCGAGGTCGCGGGGCAGGCGGAGCGCGCGGCGAGCTTCCGGCGGCGTCGGGCGGCGGCCCTGGGCGAACCAGACGGCGGTGCGACGGTGCAGGATCGCCGTCCACACCGAGCCGACGAGCACCGAGAGCAGGACGTACGCGCCGGCGCAGGTGAGCAGGACCCAGTTGCGGTCGCCCATGTCGGCGGGGATGCCCTGGAGGAACAGCAGCAGCCAGACGGCCGCCGCGCCGCACACACTCGACCCGACGCCGAGGACGACGAACCCCAGCCCGGTGCGCAGCACCACGCGGAACTTCGCGAGCTGGGCGAACTTCGGCACGGAGTGATCGTATTGCCAGCGGCGGGGGAAAGGCGCGTTGTTGTGGCGAGTGGATCGGCGGGCGGGCCTGGCGGTTCGGTGGAAATGGGCCGGCGGTGAGGCTCGGACCGCCGGCGAGAAGGTGGGGAGTGGCGGTCGGGCTCGGTTCGGTCGGCGCCGGGGCGTTCGCGACGGGAGCGTGAGTGCGTTCGGGACGGTGGCGGCGCTGCCGATGCGTTCGGCGGTGGACCCGTCCTGCTCCGGGTCAGGAAGCGCGTTTGCGTGAACGGGCCGGCCGCGCGTCGCGGATGGCTTTTTCCAGGTCGGCGCGGTTGAGCTTCGAGCGGCCCTTGATGTCGAGTTCCCGGGCCATCTTGTCCAGCTCCGACTTGCTCAGCTCGGACAGGTCCGGCTCCGCCGCCTTCCGGGACTTCTTCGGGGCAGCCGAACCGTCCTTCCCGCCGGAGCCCTTGTGCCGCTCGACGCTGCGGGACAGCGCTTCGAACAGGTCGACCACCTTCGTCGGCTCGGCGGGCTCGTCCTCGACCGTCACCGTGCGGCCGGCCTTCTTGTCGTCGATCAGCTTCAGGACGCGCTCGTTGTACTGGTCGTGGTAGTCGTCCGGGCGCCAGTCGTCGGCCATGGAGTCCACCAGCGCGACCGCCATCTCCAGTTCACGGCCCCGCGGCTCCGCCTTCTCCGGCAGCTTCTTCAGCTCCTTCGCCGGGTTCCGCACGTCCTCGGCGAACAGCAGCGTGTCCAGCACCAGCACACCGTCGCCGGCGCGGACCGCGGCGATGTGCTCCTTGCCGCGCATCACGAAGCGCGCGATGCCGGCCTTGTTGGTGTCCGCCATGGCCTGCCTGAGCAGCCCGTACGCGCGCCCGAACTCCTCCTTCGTCGGTGCCAGCCAGTAGCTCTTCTGGAAGTACAGCGGGTCGATCTCGCCGAGGTCGACGAACGACTCGATGTCGATGGACCGGGACCGGCCGGGCGCGATCTGGTCCAGTTCCTCCTGCTCGACCAGCACGTAGTCGCCGTCGCCGAGGTCGTAGCCCTTCACGATGTCCTCGTAGGCCACCTCCTCGCCGGTCCGCTCGTTCACGCGCTTGTACCGGATCCGGTCCGACGTGCCGCGCTCGAACTGCCGGAAGTGCACGGTGTGGTCCTCGGTCGCGGAGTACAGCTCGACCGGCACCGTCACCAGGCCGAAGTTGATCGCACCGCTCCAGATCGCTCGCGCCATCACGCCTCCCGGACCACTTCGGTAGCCGATTTGTCGACACGTACGCCGGTGAACCGAGGATGCCGCAGCTTGCCGTCGCCGGTCCACTCCGAAAACCGCACCTGCACGACCACTTCCGGCTCGACCCAGCGCGGCCCGCGCTCGGGGACCGGCTCGTCGAACGGCGACCGGCGGCGCTCCAGCCCGGTCAGCGTGCCGGTCAGCTCACGCAGCGTGGCCTCGCTGTAGCCGGCGCCGACCTTGCCCGCGTACCGCAACCGGCCGCGGTCGTAGTAGCCGACCAGCAACGCGCCGAACCCGGTCCGCGCCCCGCCCGGCGCGCTGAACCCGCCGACGACGAACTCCTGTTCCTTGACGCACTTGAACTTCAGCCAGTCGGTCGTCCGCCCGGACCGGTACGGCGCGTCCGCCCGCTTGGCGATCACGCCCTCCCAGCCGCGCGCGCACGCGTGGGCGAAGTACTCCTCGCCGGAGGTGTTGCGGTGCGTGGCGTACCGCAACACCCCACCCCAGTCGAAAGCCTTGCGCAGCAACTGCTTCCGCTGCCGCAGCGGCAACCCGGTCGTGTCGTGGCCGTCGAAGGCCAGCAGGTCGAACAGGTACAGGTACACCGCGACGCCGGTGGCCTCGATGCGCCGCCGGTCGGTCAGGTGGATGCGTTGCTGCAGCCGGGCGAAGCTGGTCTGGTTGCCGTCGAAGGCGACGATCTCGCCGTCGGCGACGAACGAGGAGGCACCCGATCCGGCGAGCGCCTCCCCGAGTTCCGGGTATCCGGCGCTGATGTCGTTGTGGTTGCGCGACCACAGCACGGGCGTGCCGCCGTCGCGCGAGCAGATGGCGCGAACCCCGTCGAGCTTGCGCTCGAACAGCCAGTTCTCCCTGGAAAACGGCTGCTGGGTCAGCGTCGCCAGCATCGGCGCGCGCCACCCGGGATCAGCCATGATCGCCGGTTACCCTGCGAAGCGCTCGCAAAACCGCTGGTCACAGCTCTCCGTCCTGCTCGGTGAGCCCGTCGCGCAGTCGCTGCAGGGTGCGGGCGAGCAGCCGCGACACGTGCATCTGGGAAACCCCGATCCGCTCCGCGATCTGGGTCTGCGTCATGTTGTGCACGAACCGCAGGCCGAGGATCTTGCGCTCGCGCTCGGGCAGCTCCTGGATCAGCGGCAGCAGCGCCTCGTGGTTCTCGACGCCCTCCAGGCCGGCGTCCTCCTCACCCAGCGTGTCGCCGAGCGCGAGGTTCTCGGTGTCACCGGACAGCACCTCGTCCAGCGACATCGAGTGGTAGGCGTTGCCCGCTTCCAGGCCCTCGTATACCTCGTCCTGGCTCACGCCGAGGTGGCTCGCGATCTCGCTCGGCGTCGGCGCGCGGCCCAGCCGCTGCGCGAGCTCGGTGCTCGCGCTGGAGATCGACAGGTGCAGCTCCTTGAGCCGGCGCGGCACCCGCACCAGCCAGCCGGTGTCCCGGAAGTGGCGGCGCACCTCACCCATCACCGTCGGCACGGCGAAGGACAGGAAGTCCGAGCCGCGGCTGGCGTCGAACCGGTCCACCGCGTTGATCAACCCGACGGTGGCGACCTGGACCAGGTCCTCCTTCGCCACCCCGCGCCCGGAGAACCGCTGCGCGATGTGCTCGGCCAGGGGCAGGTGCCCCGTCACGAGCTCGTCGCGCAGGGCGGCGCGGCGGGGGTCATCGGCCGGCAGGCTCGCCAGCTCGTCGAACAGCGGGGCCAGGTGGCCGTATTCGTTCGACGATGTGGGTTGTGTCGGCTCGGTCCGGGAACCGGTCACGCGCCTGCCCCTGGGACGTCCACGACGACACGTCGCTTGGCGAGTTCGATGTCCACCTGGTGGCCCTGGCCGTTCGACTTCACGTGCGCGTCGACGGAATCCGTGAGCGTGCTCAGGACCCGCCAGCCGAACGACTTGGTGCTCGGCGCGCTGTCGTTGTCCGACAACACCGTGCCCTGGAACCGCAGTTCGTCGTCCTCGACGACGAACCGGCAGCGCATGGTGGAGCCCGGCAGTGCCCGGGTGATCAGCGTCGAGCACGCTTCGTCCACTGCCAGCCGCAGGTCGGCGATCGAGTCCAGGTCGAAGTCGGCGCGGGTGGCGAGCGTCGCCACCACCGACCGGACGATCGGCAGGTGTGCCAGGTCGGCACCGAGCCAGAGTTCGATCTCGTTCTGCGCGCGCAAGGACGGTGGCTCCCAGTCCGTCACGTTCACCTCACCGTCGTTCGAGTGTTGCTTCGGAACCATCATGCCTCGAACGAGGGAAGTTCGCTCGGTACGGTTACCGTCCGGAAGCATTCCGTAGCTGCAGTTATGGCCGTTCTCCTCACCGATGGCGCAAGATCGCGCCGAACCCCTCGACGAGCTCCTCGTCGACGTGCACCAGGTCCGCGTCCACGGCGATCGCCGCGGCGGGGACCGCCTCGTCGGCCCGGCACCGGTGGATCTCCGTGGCGCCGTAGGCCTTGAGTTCCTCCTCACCCAGCGCGATCTGCGCCGGGCTCGGACCCGTGCACACCATGTCCTCGCCCGGATCGCCGACGAGCAGAGTCTCCACATTGGCCTCGCGCAGCGCGGCCGTCACCGCCTCGAGTCCTTGCACCGCAAGGCCGTCCGGCTGGTTCAGCGCGCCGCGGAACTGCTGGACGACATCGTTCAGGCGGCTTTGCCGGACCGCTTCGGCCAGCTCGTCGGCGACGTCGGAGTGCGTGGCCTCGCGCGCGATCGACTTCGCGGCCTCGGGCAGTTCGTCGATCACGGCCTTGCGGCCTTGCACCTCGCCTGCCACCACGATCAGCTGCGCGTGCGCCTGCTCGGCCAGGCGGGCGACCACGCCCGCGATGTCGGCGACGTTGTGGCGCTTGACCTCCTCGGTGCGGTGCTGCATGCGGTGGTGCGCCTCACCGCCGCCGCGGGTGTGGTGCACCGGGTGGTCCTGGCCGCTGACCTCCTCCGCGGCCATCTCGTCGCCGTGCTCGTCGAAGGCCTTGACGGTCGCGCTCACCTGGTCGACCTCGGCGACCACGTGCGGCAGCGCCAGCTCGCCGTACCGCGCCAGCGGCAGCAGGTAGGGCAGGTCGGACACCCGGGCGATGGTGCTCGCGGGCGGGCTCGGCAGGTGCTCGTCGACCAGGACCCGTTCGCCTGCGGCCAGCAGCGCGCGGCCGCTGCGGCCGGTGGCGCGCGGGCCGTCCAGGATCGCGCTCTCCAGCGCGCTCACCGCACCGTCCGGGGCGTGCTGCGCGGTCAGCGCGTCCTTCAGCTCGCGCCACTTGAGCTCGAGCTGTTTCTCGGCGTCCTCCGTGTCGTGCGAGTCCTCGAAGTAGACGGACGTGAACGGACCGGTCGCGGTCACCAGCGGGCGCAAGGTCGTCGTGTCCATGCCCGCTTCTTACCCGTCGGTTCGCGCCGTGAAACGCCACGGTTTGATGGGGCCATGGAGTGGTGGGAGGCGTTGGTCGTGTTCCTGGCCGGGGTGTGGGCGGGCACGATCAACACGGTCGTCGGGTCCGGCACGCTCGTCACGTTCCCGGTGCTGGTCGCGCTCGGTTACTCGCCGGTGACCGCGACGACGTCGAACGCGATCGGGCTCGCGCCGGGCACGATCAGCGGCGCGATCGGCTACCGGCACGAGCTGACCGGCCAGGGCAGGCGGGTCGCGCGATACGCGGTGCCGTCGGCGCTCGGTGCGGTGTGCGGCACGGTGCTGCTGCTTTCGCTGCCGCCCAACGCGTTCGAGACGGTCGTGCCGGTGCTGGTCGGGCTCGCCGTGGTGCTGGTGATCATCCAGCCGCGGGTGTCCCTGTGGGTGGCGCGCCGCCGCGAGGCCGGGAAGGGCGGCTCGCGTGGCGGGCTCGTGTTGTTCCTGATCTTCCTGGTCGGCATTTACGGCGGGTACTTCACCGCGGCACAGGGCGTCATGCTGATGGCGTTCATGGGGATGCTGCTCACCGACCCGCTGCAGCGGCTGAACGGGATCAAGAACGTCCTCGCCGCCGTGGTCAACGTGGTCGCCGGGATCGTCTACGCGTTCATCGCCCCGGTCAGCTGGCCGGTGGTGGCGCTGCTCGCCGTCGGGTCCACCCTCGGCGGGCAGCTCGGCGCCAAGATCGGGCGCCGGCTGCCCGCGCCGGTGCTGCGCGGCGTGATCGTCGTGGTCGGCATCGCCGCGATCGTGCAGCTGGTGGTCAACGGCTGAAGCCGCGCGCCGCCTGCAGGAAGGCCTCGTTCTCCTCGCGCGTGCTGATCGTGATGCGCACGCCGTCGCCCGCGAAGGCCCGCACGACCACCTTGTTCGCCAGCGCGTGCTCGGCGAACTCGAGCGCGCGTTCGCCCAGCGGCAGCCACACGAAGTTGGCGTGCGTCTCGGGCACCTCGTAGCCGAGGGCGAGCAGTTCGTCGGCGACGCGCTGCCGCTCGGTGACGATCGCCGCGCACCGCTCGCGCATCTCGTCCTCGGCGTCGAGCGAGGCCAGCGCGGCGATCTGCGCCAGCGAGTTCACGCTGAACGGGATGTAGACCTTGCGCACCACCTCGGCCAGCTCGGCCGGGCCGACCAGGTAGCCGACGCGCAGCCCGGCCAGGCCGTAGGCCTTGGAGAAGGTCCGCAGCACCACCACGTTGTCACGGGTGCGCGCGAACTCCATCCCGTCCGGCACGTCCGGGTCGGTGACGAACTCGCGGTAGGCCTCGTCCAGCGCGACGACCACGTGCGGCGGCACCTGGTCGAGGAAGCGCACCAGCTCCTCGTGGCGGTTCGCGGTGCCCGTCGGGTTGTTCGGGTTGCAGACGAAGATCAGCTTCGTCCGCGGCGTGATGGCGGCGAGCATCGCGTCCAGGTCGTGCGTGTGCGTGGCGTCCAGCGGCACCTTCACCGACGTCGCGCCCGCGATCTGGGTGACGATCGGGTACGCCTCGAACGAGCGCCACGCGAACAGGACCTCGTCCCCGGGCGCGCACAGGGCCTGCGTGAGCTGCTGGCACAGCGCGACCGAGCCACAGCCGACCGCGACGCGCTCCACCGGGAAGTCGTACTTGCGCGCCAGGCGGTTCGCCAGCGCCGTCACACCCATGTCCGGGTAGCGGTGGACGTCCGCGGCGGCGTCGGCGATCGCGGCGCGCACGCTCGGCAGCGGGCCGCCCGGGACCTCGTTGCTGGCGAGCTTGATCGCACCCGGCACGGTCCGCCCTGCGACGTAGGCGGGCAGCGAGCCGAGATCGGGACGGGTACGCACGGACATGGCGGGCACTCCTTCGGTCGAACGCGCTGCTGCCACGTTATCCCGAACACTTGATCGCGATCGGTGTTGACTCCCGTTCACCCGGGGATGGTTGAGTAGTGCGATGACGCAGACGCACACCTCGCACTACGAGCGGACCGACGGCCGGGCGATCGAGCTGACGTTCGCCGAACCCGAGAACGTCGTCCGCGGTGGGCTCGTGGTGCTGCACGAGGTCGGCGGGATCACCGACGGGGTGCGGTTGCTGATCTCGAGCCTGGCCGCGGAGGGCTGGCTGGCCGCCGCACCGCACATCGAGGACACGCCGACGCCGGACAGCGTCCTGGCCGCCACCGACATCGCGCTGGCCTGGCTGGTCGAGCGCGGCGTGCAGGCCGATTTGCTGGGTGTCGTCGGCTTCGACCTGGGCGGCACGGCCGCGCTGCTGGTCGCCGCCAACCGGAAGCTGGGCGCGGCGGTCAGCGTCGGCGGGCACCGCGTCGCCGAGAAGCCGGGGCTGGTCGACATCGCGCGAGAGCTGGTCAGCCCGTGGCTCGGCCTGTACGGCGACGCCGGTGACGAGCTGGGCGCCGCCGAGGTCGAGAAGCTGCGCGAGGCCGCCGCCGAGGCGCGCGTGGCCACGAATGTGGTCCGCTACCCGGGCGCCAACCACCGGTTCGATGCCGACCCACAGGCCGCCGTCGAGGCCTGGCAGCGGACGTTGAGCTGGTTCGACGCCCACTTGCGTTAGGTGTGTTGCGAAGCGGCGGAGCCGCTTGTGGTGAGCGCCAACTGGCACCGCCGCGGGTTCTGAGGTGGTTCCTGGCGAGGACAGCGCCGACGTGGTGAATTGGCATTCATGAGGAGGCGATCCCACAGCCAGGGGCCGCCTCAGGTTCTGCTACCCGCACCGCTGTACAGGCTGATCGCGGCAAATTTCTAATACGCTCCCGGGGTGACCACCGATGTTGCTGACACCCCGGAAGTGTTGTGGCGGCCGGACCCGGAGCGGGTCGCCGCGAGCAGGATCCAGGCGTTCCGCGACTGGCTGCGCGCGGAGCGCGACGTGTCCCTCGACGACTACGACGAGTTGTGGCGGTTCTCCGTCGACCGGCCCGCGGACTTCTGGGGCGCGGCGGCGGAGTTCCTCGGCGTCCGCTGGCACGCCGAGCCGAGCGCGGTCCTCGGCGACGCGCGCATGCCGGGCGCGCAGTGGTTCCCCGGCGGCACCCTCAACTACACCGAGCACGCCCTGACCGGCGCAGACGACGACCTCGCGGTGATCTTCCGTCGCGAGGACGGGCTGTCCGCCCGCCTCACCTACCGCGAGCTGCGCGAACAGGTGGCCGCGGCGCGGGCTGCGCTGGTCGAGCTCGGCGTCGGCCGCGGTGACCGCGTGGTCGCGCTCGCGCCGAACTGCCCGCAGACGCTCGTCGCGTTCCTGGCCACCGCGAGCCTCGGCGCGATCTGGTCGTCCTGCTCGCCGGACTTCGGCGTCCGCGCGATCAGCGACCGGTTCACCCAGATCGAGCCGAAGGTCCTGGTCGCGATCAACGGATACGTCTACAACGGACGGTCCTTCGACGTCCGGCCGACGGTCGAGGAGCTGCGCACGCGGATCCCGTCGCTGACGGCCACCGTGCTGGTGGACTACGCCGGCGGCGGCACGGTCGACGGCGCGCTCGCCTGGGACGAGCTGCTCGACCGGCACGCCGGCGCCGAGATGGGGTACGAGCCGGTGCCGTTCGACCACCCGCTGTGGGTGCTGTACTCGTCCGGCACCACCGGGCTGCCGAAGGGCATCGTGCAGGGGCACGGCGGGATCGTGCTGGAGCACCTCAAGGCGACGGTGCTGCAGATGGACCTCGGGCCGGGCGAGAAGTTCTTCTGGTTCACCACCACCGGCTGGATGATGTGGAACTTCCTGATCGGCGGGCTGCTGGCGCGCTCGACGATCGTGATGTTCGACGGCAGCCCGGGGCATCCCGATCTGAACACGCTGTGGCGGCTGGCGGCCGAGGAGCGGATCACCTATTTCGGCACGTCCGCGCCGTTCGTGCAGAGCTGTCTCAAGGCAAAGATCCGCCCGGCCGCGTCGTTCGACCTGTCGGCGTTGCGGGCACTCGGATCGACCGGCGCGCCGCTGTCCGACGACGGCTTCCGCTGGATCGCCGACGAGGTCGGCCGGTCGGTGCAGATCTGCTCGGTGTCCGGCGGCACCGATCTGTGCGCCGCGTTCGTCGCGGCCGCGCCGGACGTGCCGGTGTGGCTGGGTGAGCTGTCCTGCCGGGCGCTCGGAGCCGCGGTGACGGCGTTCGACGAGGACGGGCGCGAGGTGGTCGACGAGGTCGGCGAGCTCGTGGTGACCAAGCCGATGCCGTCGATGCCGGTGTTCTTCTGGAACGACGAGGACGGGTCGCGACTGCGTGAGGCCTACTTCGACATGTATCCGGGCGTGTGGCGGCACGGCGACTGGATCCGGATCACGCCCCGCGGGTCGGCGGTGATCTACGGCCGCAGCGACTCGACGCTCAACCGCGGTGGCGTGCGGATGGGCACCGCCGAGTTCTACCGCATCGTCGAGGGCTTCGACGAGATCGCCGACTCGCTCGTCATCGACACCACGCGGGCCGGGAATACCGATGGTGAGCTGCTGTGTTTCGTCGTGATGGCGCCCGGGGCGGATCTTGCCGCGGTGGAGCCGGAGCTGCGCGCCCAGCTGCGGCGCGGCCTCTCGCCGCGACACGTACCCGATCGGTTCATCGAGGTGGCGGAGGTGCCCCGGACGCTGAACGGTAAGAAGTGCGAGGTGCCGGTCAAGAAGATCCTGACCGGGGTGGCGCCGGAACGGGCGGTCAGCCGGGACGCGCTCGCCAACCCGGGGGCGCTCGAACCGTTCGTCGACATGGCCAGGGGGAGTTAGGGGGCAGGGTGTCCGGGAGGGCGTTGGCCGGGGAGCGGCCGGCCGTCTGGCGCGTCACGGGCGCGGCGTCGGTCGCGGCGATCACCTGGGTGACCAGGCTGGTCGGACTGCTGGCGGTGATCTCGGTCGTCCTGCCTGCCGGGCGGCGCGGCATGCGCGGGCACGTCGCGGTGTGGCTCGGGCTGCCCCAGGATGCGACGACGGCCGCGGCCGCCGTCGTGCTGGCCGTCGGGGTGCTGCTGATCATGCTCGCGTCCGGGCTGAAGCGGCGCAAGCGCCGGGCCTGGCAGCTCGCGCTCGCCGCCAGCGTCGTGCTGGCGGTGTCGCACCTCGGGATGCAGCACGTGTTCGGCGCCGGGATGGTTGCGGTCGCGCTGGCCGTGACGCTGGTGCTGAACCGGCGGCACTTCGTCGCGTTGCCCGACCCGGTGACCGGGAAGTGGGTCGCCGTGCGGGTGTTCCTGCAGCTCCTGGTGGCCGGGTTCGTGATCAACGTCGCGCTGCTGTCGGTGGCGCCGTCCCGGTTCATGGCGCCGTTGTCGTTCCCGGACCGGATGGCCGAGGCGGCGCTGGCGCTGTTCGGCGTCAGCGGCCCGGCCGAGTTCCACGTCGAGTGGATGGACGACCTGACCGCGACGGTCGGGTTGCTGTTCGGGCTGGGCGCGGTGCTGCTCGCCGCGTACTTCCTGCTGCGCTCGGCTGAGCCGGCGCCGCACCTGAGCGAGGACGAGAAGGCCCGGCTGAAGGCGCTGCTGGACAAGCACGGCGCCCGCGACTCGCTCGGGTACTTCGCGCTGCGCGACGACAAGTTCGTGGTGTTCTCCAAGACCGGTAAGGCGGCCGTGACGTACCGGGTGATCGCCGGCGCGGCGATCGCGTCGGCCGATCCGCTTGGCGACAACGAGGCCTGGCCGGGCGCGATCGAGGAGTTCCTGGCGGTCTGCCGCCGGCACGGCTGGGTCCCGGCGGCAATGGGGTGCTCGGAGCTGGGCGCGACCGCGTGGGCCCGGTACGACCTGGACGTGCTGGAGATCGGCGACGAGGCGGTCGTCGATGCGGCCACGTTCACGCTCGAGGGCCGCGTGATGCGCGGGGTGCGCCAGGCGGTGGCGAAGACGAAGCGGGCCGGGTATGCGGTGCGCGTGCGGCGGTCGGAGGAGCTGGCCGAGGGCGAACTGGCCGAGCTGGAGGCGCTGGCGGCGAAGTGGCGGGGGAGCGACACCGAGCGCGGGTTCTCGATGGCGCTGGGCCGGATGGGCGATCCCGGGTCGGTGCTGGTGACCGCCGAGCAGGACGGTGTGGTGCGGGGGCTGCTGCAGTTCGTGCCGTGGGGCGGCGACGGGCTGTCGCTGGACGTGATGCGCCGTGATCGGACCGCGGACAACGGCATCAACGAGCTGATGATCTCGGAGCTGCTGCTGGCCGCGAAGGATTACGGTGTGAGGTACGTCTCGCTGAACTTCGCCGCGTTCCGGAAGCTGTTGGAGCAGGGCAGGCGGATCGGGGCGGGTCCCGTGGCCCGCGCCTCGGCGAAGGTACTGGGATGGATGTCACACTGGGTGCAGATCGAGACGCTGTACCGGTTCAACGCCAAGTTCCAGCCGGCGTGGGTGCCGAGGTACCTGGTGTACCCGGGCGTGCGCGAACTGCCACGGGTCGGGGTGGCCGTCTTCGAGGCCGAAGGCTTGGCCGGACGTTCCCCCAGGTTGCGGCGGTTGTTGCGGAGATGAGGGGGTCCTTTGCCGACGCTCTGAGGGGCTGTGTACGCTATCTCAGCAGTGGTCGTGATCCGGGAGGCTTCGCCTAGTCTGGTCTATGGCGCCGCACTGCTAATGCGGTTGGGGGTAACCCCCCCTCCCGGGTTCAAATCCCGGAGCCTCCGCAAGGCACTCGGACCCCGAGTGCTAGAGTGAAAACTGAACAAGCGCCCGTAGCTCAACGGATAGAGCATCTGACTACGGATCAGAAGGTTAGGGGTTCGAATCCCTTCGGGCGCGCGTCTGGTTGAGACAGCAAGACCAAGAAACCCCCTGGTGACAGGGGGTTTCTTGCTGTTCCGGGTAGATCAAGGTGGAAGGCGTCTCAGGCCGGGTTGCCAAGTTATCGCCAACTTTGCCTCACGACGCCGGTTTGTCGACGATCACGACGTTGAGAGCATTCGCGCTCGCCCGGGTGGTTTGCCCGCGGCCCATGTAGTTGTTCAGGGTCATGGACGGGTGCGAGTGCCCCAAGACGTCTGCGATCTGCCGGGCGGTGAGGCCGGCTTCATCGAGGAGGGTCCCGACCGTCTTGCGGAACGTGTGGAAAGTGACCCACTCGTACCCCGCCCGCTCTCGGAAGGGCACCCAGTAGCGGTTGGTCAGGTTCGAGGCGTTGATGTAGCCGCCCTGGCTGTTCGGGAAGATCGGCTTGTCGGGGTCGACCACCCCGACCTTGGCCTGTCGCTCCTTCAGCATCTCCACGCACCAGGCCGGTAGCGGGATCGTGCGGTTCGAAGTCTCCGACTTTCCGCGGTTCCGAATGGTGCCTTTGCCGCGGACCTGGACGATGTTGCCCGTCATCGTCAGGCTCTCCGCCTCAGGATCGAAGTCCGACCAGTGCGCCCCCAGCGCCTCGCCTCGCCGTTCACCCGTAGCGATGAAGAATCGCACCAGGTCCGGCAGATCTCGGGTCCGAGCCTCCTCATCCGAGTCCAGCTTGGCGAGGAAGTCGATGACTTGATCGGCCGTCAGTGCTTTGGCCTTCTGCTTCTTGTTCTTCGCCCTGCGCTCGGTCAGGGGAGCGATCTCCCGGGCTGGGTTCCGCTCGATCGCGCCGGCCTGCACGGCGAAGGTCATCACGTTGCTGATCACCGCCTTGGTGTGCTTCGCGAGGCTCAGGCTGTGGGCTTTGAGCTTGGCCTGGCACAGCGCGTTGACCACGGGCGTCTTGACCTCGAACAGCCGGAGGTTGCCCAGGCGCGGCAGCACGTGATTGCGCAGGTGATCACTGTATGTGTCCACGGATGTGAGGGAGTAGATCCCGTTTTCAGCATCCGTCCGGTACTCGGCGAGCCACTGTTCCGCTGCCTCCGAGAACCGGCTGTGTCCGGTCAGTCCAGCCCCCGGAGCGTGCGACACGAAGTCCTTCATCGCATCGCGGACTGCTTGCTTGGCCTTCTCCTTCGTGCCGGCGCGACGTCGGACGTCCGAGTAGGTGCCGTCCTCGTGGCGGTAGCGGCAGCGAGCTTCCCACGACTTGCCCACCTGCTTGACCTTGATTTCCCCGTGGCTGCCCGGGGATAGCGGGAGACGGCCCATCACGCGGCTCCCTGCTGCTCGATCCAGGCGTCCACGTCCTCCTGCCGGTAGCGGACGTACTTGCCCATGCGGATGCCGTCCGGGCCGTAGCCCTTGCTGCGCCACTGGTAGAGGGTGCCTTTGGGGATGCCGAGGTAGTCGGACAAGTCCTCGATGGACAGGAGTTTGCGGGTCATGGCTGGTCCTCCTTTTTGGTCGCACGGTTGGTTCGTTTGCGCTGGTAGATGGCTTCGGCGAGTTCGCGTTCGGCGTCGTCGGCGTGGCCGTTGCCGGTGTAGTTCCAGTGGTTGATCACGACCACGGAGCCGGGTTCGACGCCGAGGGCTTGTAGGGCGGCGTGGTGCTGGAAGGTGCGGCGGTCGCCGCGGAGCTGGGTGAAGGTGAGCGAGTAGCGCTGGCTTTTGGTGAGGAAGTGGCCGCGGAAGCCGAGCATGTGTGCCCAGCGGCGCAGGAAGGCCAAGTCCTCGTTGCCGCCGAGCTGCCAGGCCGCGCGGATCATGCGCTTGTGGTGCGGGTGCACGTTGAGGTGCTCGATGTGGCGTTCGGAGTGCACCCGCCGGTCGGGGGTTTCGCTGGTGGAGGTGCCCTTGGTGGCGTACTTAGCGATGTAGCCGGCCAGCGCCTGATCGCTGAAGTTGCCGTGCCCGTCCTCGACCTCACCGGGCCGGCGGATCACCCGGACGTCGAGTTGCTGGCCCCAGGTGAAGGTGTGCTCTTCGGTCCGGCCGTCGAGGTCGAGGGTCTTGGTGACCTGCGCGGTCTGCGCCGCAGCGCGGACGGCGTGGTCGAGCAGGTCGGTGTCGGCCCACTCGGGTGCCGGGTCGTGCGGTCCGTCCGGGCCGTCGAGGCGGATCACGGCGTGGAAGTGCACGAGCCCGCGGCGCTGGTACTCGGCGACCTTGGCGTAGGACAGGCGAGCATGCCGGGGGAAGTCCTTGACCCGGATGCCGGCCGCGGTGGCGAGTTCGCGGCGCAGGCGGATGGTGAAGCGGTGCCACAGTTCCCCGGCGTGGCCCTGCCAGAGCACCGCGCCGCGGTAGTCGTAGGCGTCGGGGTCGATCGCGGTGCCCAGGCGGGGGTCGTCGGGGTGGTGGAAGGTGCCGCACGAGCACGGCCGCGGCTTGCCGTGCCGGGTTGTCGGCCGAGTGTGCACCGCGCCGAAGCTGGGAGCAGTCAGGGTGACAAACAGGCGCGGCTTGTCGGCCACCTCAGCCGGGATCGACTTGCCTCCGGCGACTCCGGCGCGGATGAGCTGGAAGGCGTCCCCGGCGTAGCGGTCGGAGCAGGCCGGGCAGACCGAGGCGCGGCGGTTGCCGCAGGGGGCGTAGATCGTGCCCGAGTGCCGGTCCAGGACAGCACCCGTGGTGCGGTCGATGAGTTTGCGGTAGCCGGAGAGGTGGACGGGTTTGAGGCATCCACCGGTGGCCTCGACCCGTGCCCGCCAGCGCCGGTAGTCCGGGGCAGTGAGCCGCTGCTGGATGCGGGCGGCGAGGTCAACGTTGAGGGATGCATGGGGCATGGACAGCCTCCAGAGGTCGTGCAGACGTGAGGAAGGGCGAGCCAGCGGCGACGGGGTGCCGGTGGCCCGCCCTTCGTGGTGCGTGGCGCGGTTAGCGCCGAGCCGGTCGGGTAGTGATCTTGTGGCTTTCGGGGGCCAAACAGCGTGCCCCCGGAAGCCCCCGGTCAGGTGGTGACGGGGTGGTGGTTGACGCGGGTGTTCAGCTCGTCGAGCAGGGCGGTGAGCATCGCGTCGGGCAGCCTCACCGCGGTGGACAGCTCGTCGGCGGTGACGGGGCGTCCCGCGGCGTGGGCGGTCTCGGTGGTGCGAGTGACGGTGTCGCGGACTCCGGCCGGCAGTTTCGCCAGCGTTGATCCCCGCACCGGTGCAGGTGTCGAGGACGGAACCGCTTCCGCGGGTTCGGCTGGTGCGGGTATCGGCGGGGGTTCAGGCGCGGTGTCGGCGGGTGCGCGGCGCATGAGGAGCTTCACCACCACGAGGAAGCCCAGAGCGGGCATCGCGGCGAGCAGCCAGCCGCCAGGGGTCGGTTCGGCCAGGGCGACCTGGGCGGTCATCTGAATCCCGAACCCGGCCACCAGGACGACCATCGGGAAGGTGAGGAACCGGGTGTTGCCGCGTTGGTGGTCACGGCGGACCTCGAACCCGGCCACGATCGCGATGCCCTCGATGACCACGGCGTCCGCCCAGGCGAGCCAGCCAGTTTGTCCGTGATGGACGGCCCAATCGTGGGTGTGGGTGAACCCGGCGGCCGCGCCGATCCCGCCCAGCACCACGGTGACCAGCACCCGCACCACCTCCACCAGCCGAGTGCCGGTCACCTTGAGGACGTCCACCTTGGACACGGCCTTCTCCTTTCGTCAGTAGGGTTTGAGCGCGGACCAGCGGGAGAGCAGGTTCCGTCCCTGCCGGGTAAGCCGCAGCGGGGACACCGGACGCCGGACAACACCGTGCAAGCAGGAGACCGTGTCGCGGGCGGGACAACGTTCGACGTAGCGGCCCTGCATGAGCGCGTGCACGGTGTCTTCGTCAGTGGCGATGCGCACCCGGTCGGTGTCCTCGAACAGCACGACCCGGTCGGAGTCGTCCAGCAGCCCGTACCGGCCGTCCTGCACCTCCGCCAGCACGTCCTGTGCCAACGCCGGGCTGATGACCGCCTTCGAGCGCTTACGCGGCCGCGGTGGCGGACACTGCCGGGAGGGAGCAGGCGTGCCAGCAGCGGGAGCGCTGAACAGCCCGAACTCGTCCGCCATCACGGCCTCCGGTCCGGTCGGCCGGTGAGCCATTCGTTGACCTCGTGCCGGTAGCCGGTGCCGTGTGCCCGCCACTCCCGGTACAGCCCGACCGTGATCACGGCCCAGGTCACGAGCGTGGCGGCGGCAGCGAGGGCGAAGCCCCAGAAGCTGTGGATCACCGCCCGCTCGATCAGCAGGGCGAGGAAGGCGAGGCCGGTCATTTTGGTCCAGGACCACACGAACCGCAGGGTCAGCATCAGGCCACCACCCGCAGCTCAGCACCGCGCCATCCGGCCCGCACGAACTCGACCAGCTCGTCCAGCTCGCGGTCGTCGACGTAGGCAGCGCGCACGCGCATGGGGACGCGGGAGCGCTGCCGGATGACGTAGCCGATCCCCGACGTTTCCGGGGCGTTCGGGATCTCATCAGCCAGCGCACCGCGAAGGCGGGCGTTCTCGCCGAGCACCATGTCCACGTGAGCCGCGGAGGTGACCCGCAGGCACACGCGGGTGGTGAACAGATCCCGCACCGGCACGGTGTCCTTGGTGGGTTCCTGCACCAGTCCGACCATCGAGTGCCCGGTTGCGCGGCCCTGAGAGCCAACAAGGGCGAGCTGCCGTTTCAGGCCGCGGGCCGCGGAGGCGTCGCCGTAGGCGAGCAGTGCGCCCATCTCGTCGAGGATCAGCACGTTCAGTGGCGTGACCGAGGAGGGGGTGATCTTGCGCTTGCCCTGGTCGGCCAGGCAGCGTTGGGTGGCCTGCATGTCGGCCACGTACTCCTCGACCAGCTCCGCGCAGTCGCCCTCCTCGCAGGCGTAGCGGTACGCGATGCCGGCGAGCTTGGCGAACTCCATTTGCTTGGGATCGCAGATCCACAACCGCACGGCGCCGTCCCGGATCAACGGTGCCAGCCCGCGGAGCAGAGCGTTGACCACCGAGTTCTTTCCCGCACCAGTCGCGCCCGCAACGAACAGGTGCTGCCCCACCGCGGACAACCGCCAGTCGCCGCCGTACTCGGTCTCGCCGACGTAGAGGTTGGTTAGCTCGATCGCGTCGGAGTCGTAGACCATCTCCGGGGCCTCGATGACCTCGGTGAACGGCTCGGACCGCTCGACGACCAGGGCGATCACCCGGGGCTTGACCCGCTCGATGGCGATCCGCTCGACCTTGAGGGCTTCGGTCAGCTCGGGGAGCTTGGCCTCGAACTGCCGGAGATGCTGCCCGGGGTGGAGCTTGACGTAGAGGGTGTCGACGCTCGGGGAGTAGGAGCGGATGCGCAGCAGGCGGGGGACGTGCAGTTCGCCGGTTTTGCGGTTGGTGGTGAACAGGTCGCAGGCGATCAGGGCGTTGCGCCAGCGCGGCCCCAGGTAGGTGATCCAGCGGCGACGCCACGCCCGGATCCGTGGAGCGGCGAACCGGTCGAAGGTGTCCGGATGCGCTCGGTACCAGGCACCCAGGCTCGCTGCGGTGCCGCCGAGGATGCCGCCGGTGGTGGTCCAGCCCAGTTCGAGCCCGGCGGTGGTGACGGCAGCGGGAGCGAGGATGCTGCCGGGGTGTCGGCTGAGCCAGGCGGCGACCTTGACCTCTGCGCCCTTGGTGCGCTTGGAGAATTCCGAAGCCATGGTGTTCCTTCCGAGAAACGAAAGGACCGGCCCGCCACCCGTTGCAAGGTGGTCAGGCCGGTCCTGAGGCGGTTGCTGTTCGGTCAGTCCTTGATTGCGGAGCGGGAGTCGGAGAGCGAGACGGTCAGCTTGGCGACGGCTTTGGCCATGCGGTCGTGGTGGCCCTTGAAGCCCTCCCGCCGCACCGGAATGCCCTTGATCGCCTGCCGGAGCTGCCGCATCGCGGCGTCCACCGCATCCAGCGCCCGGTCCACCTGATGCCCTGCCATTGCTCAGACCCTCCAATCGCGCGAGACCAGCTCGGTCTCGTACTTCTTGGCCACCGTCCGCAGACGCTCCAGCTCGTCGGTGGCTTGAGTGCGGTAGCCCTTGAGTTCGTCCTGGGTAGCGACGGTCCAACCGGACCCAGCGTGCTTGTCGTCGACCTTCTCGATCAGGCCGGTCAGGCCCTCCAGTGCTTCCAGCACCAGGTCCATCGCGACCACGAAGTTGCCGTAGCGTTCCCGAGCGCGCCGGTTGATCGCATCGATTTGCATCAGTTCCCCTTTCCTGCCACATACTCCGCTGCCGAGGTCAGGTCAGCCACGAGGAATCGCACCGCGTTGCCTACCGTCACCCGCGTTTCCTGGTCCGGCCGACTAGCCGCGAACTTTTCGTACGCTGCGGTCGCCGCTCTGATGATGTCCTGAATCTCGCTCACCAACTTGTTTCCCTCCTAGGTCTGTTACCCCTGCCAGTCCTGCTGGCGGTCTACGCCGATTTCCCGTTCCCAGTTCGCCGCGAGTTTCCACATCGGATTTTTCGGTGGCGGGTCGATTACGTAGATCTCGACCAGCAGCATCGCCGTAATTGCCGCGTTCCGATCGAACGTCCGTCCCGGGAGCCAGGTGACCAGCCAGCCGTCCGGCCCGTTGACCGCGTGATGCTCGGTCACCGTGCTCGCGATCCGGTCCGAATCGACCTTCAGGCTCATGACATTCCTCCCCTCAGGCATTCCGCTTTGGTCCGTGGGGGTTGAAGGTGGACAGTCCGTCCGGGCGCTCGTCGTCGCCGTGCCGGTAATCACCGTCAATCCAGTCCCGATTGCACATATGCGGCACCCCAATCTGTTCTGTGGTAGAACCCCAAGACCCCCGGAAACAATGCCGGGAGCCAAGGCGCGCCACCACAAAAGGCGCGAATTTAGGCATGGATCGGCCCACTGTGCAATTCTCAAACAGCAGATAAGTGCCCTTGCCCGACTCGAACGGGCGGCTAACCAGGAATAGGAAGGGCTACCGGGACACGCGGTTGGATCAGCCAGCGGGCTTGAGGCCCATGGCAGCGAATGCCATGCCCGAAACCGTCTCGCCGCGGTCGTTGCGGAAGGAGTACGGCGACACCCGGGCGTCGATCAGCTCGACCAACTGGCCCTCCTCGAACCCCTCGCCGGGGTCGGTCTCCAGGGTTACCCGGATCTCCTCGCCCTTCGCGCCATCCGACTTCGCGAACAAGGACACCGTGTAGCGAGTCACCCCATCCACGGTGACGACCTCCTCGCGGCCGTCCTTGTCCTTCCGCGTCTTCATCGTCGGAGCCTCGGCGATCCGGAGCCGGTAGCCGCCGAGGTTGACGGGGATGTTCCTCATCTATCCACTCCTGTCTTGTGACGTTATATGTCGTACTAGAACCAAGGTAGCACAGTGCTAGGACAGTGCTATGGTCTGTTCGGGTGAACTAGCGCGTTATATGGCGTCTCGGTACAGTTGGTTCATGAAGCAGCCGCAGCAGGTGACAGGGCACCCCTACCAGGCAGTGGCTGCCTCTATCGCGGCCAAGATCGATGCTGGCGAGTTGAAACCGGGCGAGAAGCTTCCCTCAGTACGCGCACTCGCTCGCGATCGCGGCGTGTCGCCGATGACGGCTCAGAAGGCCCTGACTCAGCTCGCCGAGGATGGCTACGCCGAAGTCACTGCCGGCCTCGGCTACTTCGTGACCCAGCCCGGCGAGTCGCACGACGATCCCCTCGCTGCCATCCACCGGCAGATCGACGCTCTGAACGCGACTGTCGCCGACCTGGCTCAGCGTCTTGAGCGGCTGGAAGAGCAGTCCGACTGAGGCTCGCTCGGCGCTCCCCGGCTTCCAGTCGCACGACCCGCTGACGCACCTCGTTGAGTTCAGCAGTCAGCGCCCGGAGGCGACCGGCGATCCGCCGGAGTTGAGCTTCGGATAACCCGTGGGGCGCGCCGGATGCACCCCGCTGCTCTCGCGGTACCGCCATATCGGCTGCATCTCCCGTCTGACCCGGTTCTGTCCAACCCGTGTTGTTCATGGCTCAAATGAAACCCGCGGCGGCCGGGAGCACGGCAGTGAGCACAGGGGGAGCACGGGAGCAAATGGGGGAGCACTTGAGCGCATAGAGATGCGCAAGGGCGCGTCCAGGCGCAACTCTTTGTGCTTCACTGGTCGCAGGGAGGTGACGATGGCGGCAGGAAAGAAGGAGCCAAACAGGCGTTTAGCAGCGGTGATGCAGGAAGCGGGCATGAGCAACAAGGGGCTCGCCCGCCGCATCGTCGAGGCGACAGCCGCCTGGAAGGAGCCACTGCGCGCCGACCACAACGACGTCCGCAAGTGGCTTGACGGCATGGTGCCGAGGGACCCCAAGCCTCGCGTCATCGCGCAGGTGCTGTCGGCGAAACTCGGCCGGCCTGTCAGCCTGGAGGACATCGGGCTGGGGGAGGCGGACGCGCCCGAGGACGACGCCCTTGTCACCGAGGGGTTGGCGTACCAAGCCGAACCAGGCCAAGCCGTCAACCTCCTGCACCAGCTCACCGACGCCGATCTCGGCGACCGTCGGCGAGTCGTCAACGCGACGTGGCGCGAGGACGTCGCTCCGCAGATCATCACCGGGTACATGTTCTCTGCACCCGTCGTACTCACGCCCGAGGATGACGGACCCCTGAGGGGCGCCACGGCCGCCGAGCGCATCCGCCGGACGACGGCGCACCTGATGGACATGGACTTCCAGTTCGGCGGCGGCCACACCCGGCGCATGCTCATCCAGTTCTTCCGCGATCAGGTCGTGCCGCTCCTGCGCAAGCACCACCCGGAGCCCGTTCGACGCGAGATCTTCAGCGCCGCAGCAGAGGTCGCACAGTTGCTCGGCTGGAGCGCCTACGACGCCGGTCGGCACGGGGTGGCCATGCGGTACTTCACCCAGGGACTCAAGCTCGCGCGCGAGGCCGACGACCACATGCTTGGTGCGCGGATGCTGTCGAGTCTGTCCCACCAGGCGAACTACCTCGGTCGGTTCAACGATGCTGTCAGCTTCGCCAGAGCGGCCCAGGCCGCGACGCTTGGCCGAGCGACAAGCACGGTCTCCTCGATGTTCTTGGCAATGGAGGCGCGAGCGCTCGCGAGTCTTGGCGACAAACGTGGGACGGCTGCCGCACTGCATCGTGCCGAGCAAGCCTTCGAGACCCGAGATCCGTCCGTCGAACCAGAATGGATGAACTATTTCGACGCGCTGGAGCTGGCCGGGGAGGCGTCCCACTGCTTCAAGGACCTTGGCGATGGCAACAGGACGAAACTCTTCACTGCTCAGGCCATCGACCCGGTCCTCACACCGCCGCGGACTCGTGCGTTCATCCAGATGGTTTCCGCGGCAGGCTCACTGGCCAACGGGGAACCGCACGAGGCCGTAGCGCTTGCGACTGAGGCGGTCGAGCTGGCAGACGGCCTGCAGTCCATGCGGTACTTGCGTTACCTCACTGACTTCTGCAAGGCGCTCCACGAGCTCAAGGCCGACCGGGAGCTGTCGCAGAACTTCACCAGCCTGTTGCGGTCGCGGTACCCGAAGCTTGCCATCCCGCCGGTCGCGGCGTGACCGGGTTCAGAACGGCCGCCAGCGAGCGTTCGCCTCACCAGTGCGGATAGTGCGCATGCGCGTGTCGAACTCCGCCTTGATCTCCGGCGAGTGGTCGACGTTCTGCATGATCCACGTCGTCATCTTGATCTCGTGGGTCGCTCGGAGCGTTGGGAAGCCTTCCCAGTTCCGGATGTCGTAGCCGTAGGAACGGGCGAAGTCGTTGTACTGCTTGTCCGTCCACCACCCAGCGGTGACGTACTCAGTCGCGGTCATCGAGAGATCCCACTCCGGCTGCCCCCAAGAGAAGTTCTCGAAGTCGATGAGCAGCGGCCCGGAATCGGTGATCATCAGGTTCTTGATATGAGCGTCGCCGTGGATTGCGCACTCGTCCAGCGGGAAGCTCAGCCGCGAAACCTCGTTTTCCAGCTCCTCACACCGCTCCAGCAGCAACTGTTTGTCGTCGTCCGAGACGGGTGAGGACGCCACTCGCGGCCGGATCCGAGCGAGGATGTCTGTGCGTGGCAGCGTGAACGTCGTAGGAGACGGCAGCCGGTGAAGTTCCCGAAGCTCACGGCCAAGAAGCGCGACGTCGTCCGGCATCGCGACCTCGCCGGGGATGAACTCCCAGAACGTGACCGGGTGGCCCCCTGCCGCGCGCGGTTGATCGGCCGGCCTCGACAGTCGACCTGAGGCGAACCCCTGGTCGGCGAGCCAGCGTGCTACCGCGACCTCCTTTTCAACGTTCGGCCAGTAGTCCATGGTCCGCGCGATCCGCACCACGATGGGGGCTGAGGCGAGCTTGTAGAGGGCGTTCTCGCCCAGTCGCATCAGCGTTGCGCCCTTGGGGTCCAGGCCTGCGTCACGACAAGCACTGTCGAGCACAGCGCGAGTGGAATCGGCGGTGAACGCTGGCGCGGTGTCCGTCATCAAGCCTCCCGTCGTGTGATCCGGGTCCAGGTTACGGGCGGAGAGCGAGAAGAGTTGACCGAGCCGTGGACGGTTCCGAAGATCGCCCGACCCCAGCCACGTAGGTCCCCTTGCATGGCACCGTGATCACCAGCCCCTTGGAACGGAGCAGCTCGGTAGCGTGGCGAGCTGTGCCCAACGAGACGCCGTACTCCTGTGCGAGCCGGCGTTCCGCAGGCAGCCGCGTGTCCGGCGGCAGGTCCCCGCGCTTGATGCGTCGGGCGAGGTGGTCGGCCATCTTCTCGTAGAGCATGCCCGGCTTGTCTGGCTCCAGCTCCTCATAGAAGGTCATAGGTCCCCCGTGGATCTCGTCTCCGTCAATCCGCGACCGAGAACGACCGGTCGCGACTGGATCGAGAGTAGCGCGCCCTAGGTACCTATAGGAACCCACAGGTACCGCTATGAGGATGCGGGCTCTTGCTGGTGCATAGCGTTACGGCATGTCATGGGGAGACCGTTCCGGCCGGATCGACCACCACGGGCCGGAGTACGTCTGGGCGCAGATCGCGAACGACATCCGCCATGACATCGAAAGCGGCGCTCTACCAGCTGGTGCGAAGCTTCCCGGAGGACCGGAGCTGGCCGAGATCTACGGCGTCGCGAAGGCGACCGCTGCCAGGGCGATCAAGGCACTACGGGACGAGGGCCTGGTGACCGTGGTCTTCGGTCGCGGCACTTTCGTCACTCATCCGGGGTAAGGCTGATCAAAGCTTAGACGGGGGCCCCTGCTTTCGCGACCTCCCTCAGTAACGATCAACAATGCTGCGCCGACCGAGCAACATGGAGTACATCCTGGGTTACGGCGGTGTTCGGGACGGAAAACCGGCGAGAGGCGGGTTCAAGACGCTGAAGCACGTGAATACGCTGCCGGTCGGGCCTGCACATGCTGTCGACCCGATCACTGATTTCGCTGTGTGTGACGCAGAGATCACGTACATCCCACCGGAGAGGCCGGCGTTTGGCGGTCAGCTCAATCAGTGCCGAGACTGCCTCGCCTGGTTGAGCGCGGCGGGACGCAACACGTCAACCTAGATTCGCTCGGGCGCGCTCCGCCGGACATCGCATGCCGTTTGCTGGCCGACCAAGTTCCTAGCCGAGCGTAACTGCCGTGTTCAGAGTTTCCTTACTTGTTCAAGGCGGCCCCTGCGGGGCCGCTGATCCGGCCCTCATCCTGTCGAACCGCCAGACGCGGGCGTGCGGCTGGCGCCGGTCCCGCGTGGCGGTTCGACGGAGGCCGGGCGGCCCCACAGCCGCCGCAAGAGGAAGAACAATGATGCCCTCGCCGGGCAGGCAGGCTCCGGGATGACCGGGGACCGTAGGCCGGGTTGCGCTGGCAGGGTGGGCGCTTGGTGGTCATCCCGTCGCCTGATCTGACGACTATCACGCCGTGCCGGGGCCGCAAGGTTGGCGAGTTCGGCCGGCGGTTGCGCACGGAGGTTGCGGCCCCGGCACGGCGTGATCGAGACGCCATCAGGCGACGGGATGACCACCAAGCTCATACTGTTGGAAACTTCCGCACCTGCGCGCCATCTACTATCCGGGTTGGTTTTTGTGTCACGGTCGAATCTGGCATGATCCCCTTGTGAACGACGATTTCGTATGGACTCCTCCCGGTGCAGGTGCAGCCGAGCTTGAATCCTTCCTTGCTCTTCGCAAAGGCCTGCCTTCGCACGCTAACGAGTCGATACATAGTTGGCTGGTGGGAAAAAAGGGCGAGCGTGACTACATATATTGGGACTTCATGCTGGAATTCCAACAAGCCGCCCGGGTAGATCTTGGCCTCCAGGCCGTGAAGCTTGTCTCGGTTCAACAAGCATTCCAGGTGTTCCGGAAACTGAACGAGGCCCATCGCACATGGCTGGTAGATTTCGAGCTTTCCAAGATAGCCGCAAGTAATCCTGGACATAAAAGTCCTAGCCGTGTTCGAGACTTGGAGAAGATACTTCGTGACTCCGGTTCGAGTTGGACGGTCAAGGCAATTCACGGGCGATATCGACTGGTTGAGGCGCTACCTGGAGCTGTCTACGACGTTGTAGATTCGGCTCTGTCTTCGGCTGGAAAGGCCAGCGAACTACTTCGTTCCGCCTGGGAGTTCGCTTTCGGGGTCAAGGCCAGTCCTAGTCATGCCTATTACGATGCGGTACGTTCGGTTGAGGTGCTCTCGTGTCCTCTCGTGTCGCCAAACGATGGAAACGCAACCCTAGGAAAAGATATAAACGTACTGCGCAATAAGCCGGAAGACTGGCAGTTCGTGATGAGGGGGTCGCGGGGTGGCTCTTCGGTGGAGAAGGTACTCGGGATGATGCAACTACTGTGGCACAGTCAAACGGACCGGCATGGGCGAGCAGACTATGAGGACGTAACGCTTGAAGAAGCGCAAGCGGCGGTGTTCCTCGCATCAACGCTTGTAGCGTGGCTTTCTAAAGGCATGTTGAGCCGAGTGGCTGGCTCGGTGTGATCTTATTCGTTTCACCTACTGTGCGTCGCTTTATCTCCGCGTACGATTACTCGCTCTTCGAGGGCGAGCCGTCGCGTGCCTGGCCGCTCGTACGACGGATGCCGTATGCCGCCTTGGGGCGTGACAACCGGAGGCAACGGCCGGAGAGCAGGTCAGAGGACCGGACTAATAAGGTCAACTGGCCCGCCGTCGGGCTGGCGAGCAAATCGGCTCACTTGGCTTTCGTGGTGATCGAGGAGGTGTCACGGTCGTTCAAGTTATTCCCCGCTCGATTCACTGTGCGGAGCTACCTATTGTCGGTTAACCAAGGTCAAGCGGGTTGACGGCGGTTGATGATCCTGAGGACCTCCATGCAGGCGAAGAGCCTATTTATTGGTTTTCCGGTCACTTCCCGAAGAATTCCATGATCAACGAGACTATTTATCGCGTTGTTAGCCGCCTGGAAAGTCTTCCCTGTCAGTCGTCGGGCTGTTGGTACGTCGATCACTGGATAACCTATGAGGTTTTCGACGATTTGCAGGGCCGATCCCCGGACGTTTTCGCTGCGTAGTTTAGTGATTGTTCGTTCTCGGAAATTGAGCAGATCGGAAATGACCTGGACGCCTTCGTTTGCTTGCTCCAGTACTGCAGTTGAAAAAAACTCGACCCAGGGATCGAATTTGCCAGTCTTGCTAACCTCTAGTAGGCCATCGATGTATGCGTCCCGGCGAGCCTCAAGCCATGGTGAGAGGTTCAGTGCTGGCATCTTCAGGACGCCGTCTTCCAATAATTGCAGCACTGAGATGAGGCGGCCGAGGCGCCCGTTACCGTCGTTGAATGGATGTAGCGTCTCAAATTGGTAATGAGCAAGCGCCATGCGGACCACGATTGGAATATCATTTCTTTCGTTTAGCCACTTTTCCCAGTCGGAAAATCCTTCTTCGAGGCGATCTCCGGGTGGGCAGGGAACGAAGCGAGCTGATGATATGTTGCGGCCTCTAGATCCAATGTAAACTTGCCTCTTGCGAAGATCTCCGGCTTCGTAGGTATCTCCGGGTGTTCCGCGAACGATTACTTTCTGCAATTGACCCGCGACACCGCGGCTTATTGGTCGCGTTTTTAGTAGTTCAGTCGCGAGGTCAACTGCTCGTACGAAGTTCTGAATCTCTCGTTGAGGGGCCGACATCTGCTTCTCCTCGAGAAAATCAGACTCCAAAACTTCGTCGAACGCGGCATATGTCCCCTCGAGCGCCGACGTGCTCACCGCCTCTCGTCGAATGATTGGACGCAGAAGCAGGCCAGGGTTAGGGAGTTGCGCCATGGCCTGGTCTAGGCGGGCTACAGCCATAGCTGCTTGCGTCGACACGTTGAGGGCGGCGAGGCCAAGGCTGGGCTCATCTGGGAGTGGTGCTGGCGCGAAGGCCCAGTAGGTGGCCGGCTGCCCGTCCAGTTCCGAGGCCGGCACGTCGATGTGAACCAGATCCCCGATGGGAGACCGCCCGAGTGAGTCCAAGTCCATGGCTCAAGTCTAGACGAAGTTACTTCAACTGGACGCGTGGAGATGCAAGTTTAGCCGAGAAAACTTTAGCCTTACAGGTGGGGGTTAAACCTAGGATGCACCACCTTCCAGCGTCTCAAGTCTGGCGCTTGAAACTTGAGTCTGTCGCGGCGAGGTTCAAGTCTAGTAGACCCGGAAGTAGATAGATTGAAGTTTAGACTTCCAAACTTTAACCTACAGGCTTGTAGTTCAAGTGGTGTGTCGTCCTCGCGCCACCGGCCGCCAGGTGGACACGGACAGGGGCCGGTACGCCGGAGGCTGCACCCATAGGTGGGCCTGGTTGCCAACTTACTGCCAACTATCGTCGTCACCCGATGGCAAGAGACCGTTGGCTACGACAGGGGCTGAGGCCATCTTCTTGCAGCTAAGAGAGTGTGTCGAGGATCAACGGCAAGTGTCGGAGAGTGCGGAACCTGCATCAGAAGGTTAGGGGTTCGAATCCCTTCGGGCGCGCGTCTGGTTGAGACAGCAAGACCAGAGAACCCGCCGGAGACGGCGGGTTTTCTGCATTTCGGGGTCGTGTGCCCGCCGATGATCAACACCCCACCTTTCCCACACTTTATGAGGCGCTTCCTCGGCGATCACCCGCTTGTGGCCGAGCTGGTCCGCGATCTCCCGGACGGTCAGCACCGCGTCGTCGAGGAGGTCGTGGTCTTGCGGAAGTTGTGGCTCGTCACTCCATGGCCGGTGACCTCCTCCTGGCGTGCCCGAAGGGCAGCGGTCCCGGCCGGCACCGATCAAGGGCGCTTCGCGGCCTCCGGCAACCCTTGAAGTGCCTAATCATCGGAAGCCACAACCAGTGTGAGCAGCACCGCGGTCCGGTTGATCACTACGAACTCATGGAAGTCGCTGCTGCCAACGCTGCCGCGTCACAGTCCTCTGTGCACTCCCCGGAAAACCCGCGGCGCGTCAGCGGGACTGGAGCGCGTCCAGCGCCACGGCTTGCGCGAGCACCAGCCGGCGGTCCAGCGCCGGGTCGGTGACGCGCACCAGGTAGTGGTCCCGGAACCGGGTCTTCTTCTCGAAGCTGCCCACCAGTTGGCCGTCGCGGGCGAAGTCGAAGTGGTACTTCCACGGGAACGGGACGTCGCCGACCCACGGAAGGAAATCCCAGACGCGGCGGAACAGCGCCAGGGCCATGCTGCGCTCGCTGATCTCCACCGGCGGCAGGCCCGGCTGCTCCAGTCGCCACGTCGACCGCAGCAGCGACTTGCCGAACTGCTTGCCGAACACGCCGATCGGCTGCCCCTCGCCGGTCGTCACGTCGTAGGCGCTCGCCAGGTCGATCACCTTGCGGGCGCGGAACGCGGCGAGCACGTGCTGCTTGCTCTCGTCCGCGTAGAGGGTGACCTGCTCGCGGAAGGTCATCCGCTTCTGCTCGACGAACGCGACCAGCGCGCCGGGCCCGCCGTTGCCGTCGTCGGTGAAGACCTCGTAGCGGTTCACCATCATGGTGACCCGCTGGTGGACGTGGAACTGGTCGTGCTGCTGCAGGTTCACGGATCTCCCCAGGGGCGGCTGTCTTCGCGGCGTGCCTCGGCCGGGGCCACTCTAGGCGGTCCGCGGGTGAAAATCACCGGGCTTACCAGCGGGAGCGCGGGCGGGTTGGCTTCGGGGCACGCCAACCGGAGGTGAGCCGCGCCGCATGTCGAAGAATCTGGTCGTCCTGGGAGCCGGGGGGCTGGCACGTCAGATCGTGGGGGTGGTGGAGGACCTCGAGGACATCAACCTCCTCGGCCTTACCGGCGACCCCGACGAGCACAGCCGGGAGAACGACACCCCGGTCCTCGGCGGTGACGACGTGCTCAAGGGCTTGGACACCGACTACGTCCTCGGCGTCAGCAACGTCCTGGTGCGGCGCAAACTCGACGAGTTCGCGACCGAACTCGGCAAGGAACCCGGCATCGTCCTCCACCCGAGCACACGGGTGGAGAAGCGCGTCGCGATCGGGCCGGGTGGTGTTTTCATGCCCGGTGTCAACCTTCAGGAAGGCGCCTCGGTCGGGCGGCACGTCCTGGCGAACGTGAACGTCCTGATCGGCCACGAGGCCGTGGTCGGTCCCCAGGTCACCGCGAGTCCGCACGCCGTGATCGGAGCCCGCAGCCGCATCGGGGCCGGAACCACCATCGGCATCGGGGGGATCGTCCTGCCCGACGTGACGGTCGGCGAAGACGTCGTGATCGGAGCCGGCGCGGTCGTCACCAAGGACGTCCCGCCGCAGACCACCGTCGTGGGCGTACCCGCCCGGGCCCTGCGGCCGAGGTGAGCGTCAGCTGGGCTGAGGTGCGTGCCGCCGCCGCACGTCCATCGCGCCGTCCGTCGACGCGCGCAGGGGGGCCTTCTGCAGCTTGCCCGTCGCGGTCTTCGGTAGTTCCGTCATCAGCTTGACGAAGCCGGGCACCATGTGTTTCGGCATGCGCTCGCGGCAGAACTCGGTCAGGGCGGACGCGTCGACCTCCGCTCCCGGGTCCGGCACGACGCAGATCATCACCTCGTCCTCGCCGCCGGCGTCGTCGGTCTTCACGCCGACCGCGGCACACTCCGCGACCCCCGGGTAGTGCAACACGGCCTGCTCCACCTCGTACGACGAGATGTTCTCGCCGCGACGGCGGATGCAGTCCTTGATCCGGTCGACGAAGTGCAGCCGCGACTGCTCGTCCAGGAAACCGGTGTCCCCGGTGTGGAACCACAGGTCCCGCCAGGCGTCGACGGTCTTCTCCGGCATCTTGAAGTACCCGGCCATGAACGCGCCCGGAATCCGCGGCCGCACGACGATCTCGCCGACCGTGCCGGCCGGGAGCAGCTGCCCCGTCTCCGCATCGACGATGGCCAGCTCGAACGCGTCCAGCGCCGTCCCGGAGTTCCGGCCCGACGTCGAGTACGCCACCATGTTGCACTCGGTCATGCCGAACCCGTGCAGCACCTCGACGCCGAAGCGCCGCTCGAACTCCGGAGCGCCCTCGTCGGAGACCGGGATCGACAGCACCGCCCGCAGCCCGTGGTCCAGATCGCCGTCCGAAGGCGGCTGGTGCAGCACGAAATCGGCCATCACGCCGAGCAGGTGGGTGATCGTCGCGCCGGTGCGGCGCACGTCCGGCAGCCACCCCGACGCGCTGAACCGCCTCGCCAGGTAGAACTGGGCACCGGCGAACAGCACAGCGCCGACCTGCATGAACAGGCCGTTCGCGTGGAAGAGCGGCAGGGCGACGTACTCCTTGTCCGCCGCGGTCATCCGCAGGTGCGTCGCGATCCCGGCGCCGAATAGCACGCAGTGCGCGTGCGGCAGGAGCACGCCCTTCGCCGGCCCGGTCGTGCCGGACGTGTAGAGGATCGTGGAGATGTCCGACGGCGCCAGCTCGGCGGGTTCGGGGACCGGGGCGTGCGCCACGACCTCGTCCCACTGCGGTTCGCCGAAGATCACGACTTCGCGGACCGACGCGGGCAGTCCCGCGTCCCGCGCCGTTTCCAGCAGGTCGGCCTGGACGAACACCACGGCGGGCTCCGAGTTGGCGAGCTGGTGGCCGAGGAACTGCCCCTTCAGCTCCGGGTTGAGCGGCACGAAGATGGCGCCGATCAGGTTGGCGCCGAAGAGCACCGCGAGGATCTCGGGCCGGTTCCCGGTGACGCACACGACGCGATCGCCCTTGCCGCAGCCCGCCGCGGAGAGCCAGCCGGCGACCGCGGCTGCCCGGTCCCACACGTCCCGGTAGCTCCAGGTCGTGCCGTCGAAGGACTCCACGAACACCTGTGCCGGCTGCGCGGCGACGTGCTTGCGCAGCAGGCTCGGCAGGTCCGTCCGGACGGCGTCCACCAGTGGCGTGCGGGAGCTGGCCGAAGTCACGAGTCTCGTCCTCCTGGCGCGGGGCGTCGGTGACCGCGTTCCGGTAGACGATACCTCAGTTTCAATTCACTCGGTAGAGCCGAACTCCGCCTGTACCTGGGGCAGCACCTCGGTGCCCAGCAGTTCGATCGCCGTCATCACGTGCTTCTGCGGCACCCCCGACCAGTCCATCTGCATGGCGTACCGGTCGGCTCCCACGAGCTTCCCGACCGTGATCAGCCGGTCCGCGACCTCGTTCGGGCTGCCGGTGAACAGCGACGACGCCCCGGCGGTGTACGCGTCGTACTCGGCGCGGGTCGGGACCGCCCAGCCGCGGGCCCGCGCGCCGTACTTCATGGTTTCCAGCCAGTACGGGTAGAACGTGTCCTTGGCGTCCTGTGACCGGCGCGCCACCAGCCCGATCGCGCTCATCGTCACGTGCTGCGTCGCCGGGGCGTTGCCGGACACCTCGCTCGCCCGGCGGTACAGCTCCACCAGCGGCGCGAACCGCTCCGGGCGGCCCGCCGATGATCGCGTACACGACGGGCAGCCCGAGCGCGCCGGCGCGGATCGAGGAGTCCTGGTTGCCTCCCGTGCCGACCGAGATGCGCAGGTGCTCGCCGTACGGCCGCGGCAGCACCCGCGCACCCCGCAGCGGCGCGCGGAACTTGCCCGACCACGTCACCGGGTCCTCGCGGTCCAGCGCCAGCAACAGGTCGAGCTTCTCCTCGAACAGCGCGTCGTAGTCCTCCAGGTCCGCGCCGTACAGCGGGAACGACTCGATGAACGACCCGCGCCCCACCAGCAGCTCGGCCCGGCCGCCGCTGAGCTGGTCGAGCGTCGTGAACTGCTGGTAGAGCCGCACCGGGTCCTCGGTGCTCAGCACGGACACCGCGGTCGACAAGGTGATCTTCGAGGTCGCGCTCGCCGCGGCCGCCAGCACCGTGGCCGGGTTGGAGATCGCGTACGAGTCGAGGTGGTGCTCGCCGAGGCCGTAGAACCCCAAGCCGAGCTCGTCGGCCAGCTTCATCCGCTCCAGCGTGTTGGCCAGCGCCGCCGAGACGGACAGCTGTTCGCCGGTGACCGGGTCGGCCGGGCGGTCACCGAAGCTGTAGATGCCGAGTTCCATGACTCCCAAGCTAACCAGCGGAGGATGACACGTCAACCAAACCGGACGACGAGGCTCGACAGCCGCCAGGTCCCCGGATCCGGCATGCGCTCGACCTTGACCGGTTCGAACTCCCGGGCCAGCAGCGCGGTCAGCGCGACCTCCGTCTGCACCCGGGCCAGCGCGGCGCCGAGGCAGAAGTGCGGGCCGTGCCCGAAGCCGAGGTGCCCACCGCCGGGCCGGGTCACGTCGAAGCGGTCCGGATCCTCGAAGGCGCGTGGATCCCGGTTGGCCGCCGCGACCGCCGCGACGATCGCCTCGCCCTCGCGGATCAGCACGCCCTCCAGTTCCACGGCCTCGCGCGCGTAGCGCGGAATCGTCATCAACGTCGGCCCGCACCAGCGGATCAGCTCGTCCACCGCGCGCGGCATGAGTCCCGGGTCGGCGCGCAGCGCGGCGAGCTGGTCCGGGTGTTCCAGCAGTGCGGCCACCGCGTTCGCGATGAGGTTCGCCGGGGTCTGCCCCGCCAGCACCAGGTGCCACACGAGCGTGACCATCTCGGTGTCACTGAGCCGGTCCTCGGCCCGGATCAGGTCGGCGAGCACGTCGTCACCGGGCTCCTCCCGGCGGCGGGCGATGGCGGCCTGCGCGCCGGCCATGACGCCGCGGATCGCCGCCGCGAACGCCGGGCCGTGGCCGCCGGCCACCGCCATGCCGTACTCGCGCCAGCGCGGGCGGTCCTCGCCGGGAATGCCGACCAGTTCGCAGATCACGTCCATCGGCAGCGGACGGGCGAAGTCCCGCAGCAGGTCGGCCTCCGCGGGCAGGTCGTCGAGCAGCCGTCCGACGAGCGGATCGACGCGTGGCCGGAAGTCCAGCGCGCGGCGCGCGGAGAACGCGGGGGAGACCAGGCGCCGCAGCCGGGCGTGCTCCGCACCCTCCACTTCGGACATCGTGCGCATGTACGCGCGGCAGTGTTCGGGCACGTCCGGGCGCTGGTAGCTGTTCGCGGTCAGCTCGAAGCGCGGGTCGGACAGGACCGCTCGCGCGGTCTCGTGTCGGGTCGCGGCCCACACCGGGCCGAAGCCGGGCGCGCCGACGCGGGCGAGCGGCGACTGCTCCCGCGCCCGGCCGTAGGCGGTGAACGGATCGGTCAGCACTTCGGGGTCGGTCAGGGAGATCTCGGGGATCACTCGCACTCCAGATGTTCAGTCCAGATGTTCATATCATTTGAATGGGCAAGATATCTTGGTCTTCGTCCGGATGGCAACGAGGAGGCTTCGTGGCGCGGCTGACCAGGGCGGAGACGCAGGAGCGCAACCGCGCGAAAGTGCTGGTCGCGGCCCGCGAGGAGTTCGCAGAGCGGGGGTTCCGGGACGCCAAGGTGGACGTCATCGCCGAGCGGGCGGAGCTCACGCGCGGCGCGGTCTACTCGAACTTCCCCGGCAAGCGGGCCCTGTACTTCGCGGTCCTGGCCGACCTCGCGGCCCGAGCGGAGCCGTCCCCGCACAGCAGGCCGGGCGCCGACGCCCGGTCCACGGTCGGCTCGTTCGCCCGCGACTGGATCGTGCGGGACGCCGGCCTGGCCCGCGACCTGCCGTCCGAGGTGATGGCCGACGAGCGGGTGCGGCTGCCGTACGCGCAGCTCATGGAACTCGGCGCGCTGTTGCTCGCGCTGGCGGTGGAACGGCTCGACCCGCCGGAGTCCCCAACGGGCGCGCCGCCCGCGCGGTACGTGCGCCGGGCGCGCGCGGTGCTGACGTCGCTGCACGGTGCGCGGCAGCTCACCGTCGCGGCGCCCGGGTTCGTCGAGCCGTTCGACGTGATCAGCACGTGCGAACAGCTCGCCGAACTGCCGTTCAACGACTGGTGGGCGCCGCCGCAGGTGTCCCCGCAGCCGCGGCCGGCCGACGAGCCGTGGGCGCCCGGCGAGGCCGTCGACCTGGTGCGCGGCGAGCCGGTCCGGCTCCCGTCCGACGGCGTCGTCGCGATACTCGGCCTGCACCGGCTCGCCGTCGTCGAGGAAGCCGTCCGGGCGGGGGCGGACGTCACGCTCGTGGCGGTCACCGGGGAACCGGCCGAGCTGGGGCCGCTCGCACGCCTGGTGATCACCGAGGTCGCCGCGTGCCTCCGGCAGGCGTTCCCAGAGGCCGCGTGGCCCGGCCTGCGGGTCGTGTGCGACGAACGAGGTGAGCTGGCCGCGGCGGCCGGCGTGGCGGCGGTCAGCGACGCGACCGAGGTGGCGGTGCGTGTGGCCGGCGGCCGGATCGTCGCGCGCGCCGACGGGTTCGGCGCCTGCCACGCGGTGTCAGCGGGGAGACTTGCGCCCGCCGCCGCGGCCAACCACGATCGGTCCTCGTGACTACGGCGGAAACCTCGCTCCGGTACGGCCAGGCCGCCGGGCGCTGGGTCCTGTTCGCCACCGTCCTCGGGTCCGGTATCACGTTCCTCGACGCCACGGTCGTGAACATCGCGCTGCCCAAGATCGGCAGCGACCTCGAGGCGAGCACGGCTGGTCTCCAGTGGACGATCAACGGCTACACGCTCAGCCTCGCCGCCCTGATCCTGCTCGGCGGCTCCCTCGGCGACCGATTCGGGCGGCGGCGGATCTTCGTGCTCGGCGTCTCGTGGTTCGCGATCGCGTCGCTGCTCTGCGGGCTCGCGCCGGACATCTGGACGCTGGTCGCCGCCCGGGTGCTGCAGGGGGTCGGCGGCGCCCTGCTCACGCCAGGGTCGCTGGCGATCCTGGAGGCGTCGTTCCACCCCGACGACCGCGCGAAGGCGATCGGCGCGTGGTCCGGGCTCGGCGGGATCGCCGGTGCGCTCGGACCGTTCCTCGGCGGCTGGCTGGTCGAGGTGGCGAGCTGGCGCCTGGTGTTCCTGATCAACGTGCCGCTCGCGGCGGTCGTCGCGCTGGTCGCGCTCCGGCACGTCCCGGAGACCCGCAACCCGGAGGCCGCACGGCAGCTGGACTTCACCGGCGCGGCGATGGGCGCTCTCGGGCTGGCTGGGCTGAGCTACGGCTTCACGGCGTGGCCGTCGCTCGGCGCCGGCTCGCCGACCGTGCTGGCGGCGCTGGGCGTGGGAGTCGCCGGGATCGCGGCGTTCGTGCTGACCGAGCGACGGTCGCGGCACCCGATGCTGCCGCTCGGCGTGTTCGCGTCGCGGGCGTTCACCGCGGCGAACCTGGTGACCTTCGCGGTGTACGCCGCGCTGGGCGGCGTGTTCTTCCTGGTCGTGCTGAACCTGCAGGTCGTCGGCGGGTACTCGCCGGTCGCGGCGGGGTCGGCGATGCTGCCGGTGACCGCGCTGATGCTCGTGCTGTCGGCGCGCGCCGGGGCGCTGGGGCAGCGGACGGGGCCGCGCCTGCCGATGACCGTCGGGCCGATCGTGTGCGCGGTGGCGCTCGTGCTGCTGTCCCGGATCTCGGCGAGCCCGTCGTACCTGACGGAGGTGCTGCCCGCGGTCGTGGTGCTCGGGCTCGGCCTGTCGCTGACGGTCGCGCCGCTGACCGCGACCGCGCTCGGCGCGCTCGACGACCGGTACGCGGGGGTCGCCAGCGGCGCGAACAACGCGATCGCCCGCACCGCCGGGCTGCTCGCGGTCGCGGTGCTGCCGCTGGTCGCGGGTATCGGCGCGGGCAGCCTGACCGATCCCGCGGCGCTCGCGCCCGCCTACCGGACGGCGATGCTGGTGTGCGCCGGAATGCTCGTCGCGGGCGCGTTGATCGCGTTCGCGCTCGTGCCCGGCCGCCCGAAGCCGACGCCGGTCAGCCCGGTGAAGGTCCACTGCGCGGTGGCCGGCACCCCGCTGCACCCCGTGGAATGCCGCGAGCCCTCGGATCGTTGACGAATGTGCGAGGAAGGAGCGGGTATGAAGAGCAGGAATTCGCTCAGGTCGCTCAAGCGCCAGCCGGGCTCGATCGTGGTCCGGCGCCGGGGGCGCTCGTTCGTGATCAACAAGAACAACCCCCGGGTGAACGCCCGTCAGGGCTGAATTGTCCGGAAACAGGGTCCGTCCAGGGTCGACGGACCCTGTTCTTTTGTGCGATGTGCCGCCTATCGTGGCGATCGATGAACACGCGTGGAACTGCTGTCGTGGTCGGCGCTACCGGCGGGATCGGTGCGGAAGTCGCTGCTGCGCTGGGCGACCGGTACACGATCTGGCTCGCCGGACGGGACGAGACCGGGTTGAAGGAATTGGCCGGGACGTTGCCGGACGCGCATTGCTGGACGGTAGATCTGGCGGCCGATCCGGACATTTACGATAATTTCCCGGAATTGTCGTCGGTCGACGTGCTCGTGCATTGTGCGGGTGTTTTCCAACTGGGTTCGGTCGCGGAAACCGATCCCGCCGTGTGGCATGAGCTGTTCGCCGTGAACCTGTTCGGCGTCATCGGGATGACCCGGCTGCTGCTGCCCGCGCTGCGAGCCGCGCGGGGCCGGGTGATCCTGGTGAACTCGACGGCCGTCCTCGGCTCGCCCGCCAACCGGTCCGCCTACGCCGCCAGCAAGACGGCGTTGCGCGTGTTCGCCGAGGCGCTGCGCCGCGAGGAGCTCCGGAACGGGGTGCGCGTCACGAGCATCTACCCG
This sequence comes from Amycolatopsis thermoflava N1165, assembly GCF_000473265.1. Classification (NCBI taxonomy): domain Bacteria; kingdom Bacillati; phylum Actinomycetota; class Actinomycetes; order Pseudonocardiales; family Pseudonocardiaceae; genus Amycolatopsis; species Amycolatopsis thermoflava. The sequence goes on along the minus strand of NZ_KI421511.1, from coordinate 5,531,714 downwards.
GGACGGGTCGCGACGCCGATGCAGCAGACCGTCCGCCGGATGGAGGGCGGGCCGTACGAGCCCGAGCGGTACCTCGATCCGTCGTCGGTCGCGGACGCGGTGCGATCCGTGCTGGACGCGCCGCGGAACACGCATCCGACCGAGCTCGTGATCGAGCCCGAATGGCGTCCGTGACCTTGCGGTCGCGGCCCGCATCCGGTGGTATGGCGGCATGAACCAGACGGACGCTGTCGTCGTGATCGCGACCATCGAGGCCGCGGAAGGCAAGGAGGCCCAGGTCGAGGAGGCGCTGCGGACCGCGGTGCGGGCGGTGCACCCCGAGCCGGGTTGTGAACGCTACGCACTGCACCGCGACGCGAAGTCGCCGACGACGTTCGTGATGGTGGAGAAGTGGGCCTCCGGCCCCGCGCTCGGCGCCCACGGCAAGGGCGCGGCGCTCGCCGAACTGAACGCAGCGCTCGACGGGCTGCTCGCGAAGCCGTTGGACGTGCAGCTGCTGACCCCGCTCCCGGACGGGGACGGCAAGCTGGGCGCGCTGTGAACCTGCCGCTCGCCGGGATCACTGTCGTCAGCCTGGAGCAGGCCGTCGCGGCGCCGTTCGCGACGCGCCAGCTCGCCGATCTCGGCGCCCGGGTGATCAAGGTGGAGCGCCCCGGTGGCGGTGACTTCGCGCGGCGCTACGACACGACCGTGCACGGCCAGTCCAGCTACTTCGTCTGGCTCAACCGCTCCAAGGAGTCGCTGACCCTCAACCTCAAGGACCCCCGCGGCCGGGAGGTGCTGGCGAAGCTGCTCGCCGGCGCGGACGTGTTCGTGCAGAACCTCGCGCCCGGTGCGGCGGCCCGCCTGGAGCTGGATCCGGCGACGCTCGCGCAGCGGTACCCGTCGCTGATCCCGTGCACGATCAGCGGGTACGGCACCGACGGGCCGTGGGCGGAGCGGAAGGCCTACGACCTGCTCGTCCAGTGCCAGACCGGCCTGGTGTCGCTGACCGGGACACCGGAGGGCGCGGCGCGGGTGGGGGTGTCGGTCGCGGACATCGCCGGCGGCATGTACGCCTACTCGGGCATCCTGACGGCCCTGTTCACGCGGGCCACGACCGGCCGGGCGGAGCCGGTGGAGGTGTCGTTGTTCGACGCGCTGTCCGAGTGGATGGGACAACCGGCCTACTACACGCGCTACGGCGGCACGCAGCCGCCGCGGGTGGGCACCCAGCACGCGACGATCGCGCCCTACGGCGCCTACACCGCGGCCGACGGGAAGGACGTGCTGTTCTCGATCCAGAACGAGCCGGAGTGGGTCGCGTTGTGCTCGCGGTTCCTGCAGCGGCCCGAGCTGGTCGACGACCCGCGGTTCGCGACCGGCTCCGCGCGGGTGGCCAACCGGGACGAGCTGAACGAGATCGTGGCGGCGCGGTTCCGGGAGCTAGACAGCGACAAGATCATGGCCCTGCTGGACGACATCGGGGTGGCGAACGCCGGGGTGAACTCGGTGCACGAGTTCCTGGCGCACCCGGTGCTCGCTGAGCGCGACCGGTGGCGCACGGTGCCGATCCCCGGCGGGACGATGGAGGCGCTCCTCCCGCCGGTGATCATGGGCGGGTTCGAGCCGCGGATGGGGCCGGTTCCGGAGGTGGGCGCGCACACCGACGCGATCCTCCAGGAGCTCGGCCACGAGGCGGCGGCGGTGGAGCGGCTGCGTGCGGAGGGTGTGGTCTGACCCGCGGGGTCGGTTTTCGAGCCGCGGGGGCTGTTCTGTCCGCTGGGTGGCCCTGCCGCTGGGCGGCGATGCTGCTGAGCGGCTGCATGCGGAAGGTTGTGGTGCCCGGTGGGTTGCTTGTTACACGGCAACGCTGCCGCCCTCGGGCGGCTCTGCGGGAGTGGTGAGAGCCGCTGGTGGGTCGTTTGCTGGGGTGCCGGCGTTGGTCTGATCGCCGGGCGGGCGTAGGGGCCTGACCTTGCGCCGGCCTTTGCCACCGCTTGTCGTGGCGTGGCGGGGCGGGGTGCTGGGCCGGCGGAAGCAGCGCTCGCAGCGCGTCGGGAGGCTGGGGTGACCTGGATTGAGCCCCTCGTTCGTGGGGTACTCGCCGGTATGCGTCGCACCTTGCTCGGGATTTACCTGAACGACCACGTGGCCGTGGTGACCGCCGGGGTCGAGCTGGCCAGGCGTTTCGCGCGCGCCGAGGCCGACTGGGCAGGCAACGGCAAGCTCGACCGCCTCGCCGAGGAGATGGCCGAGGACCGCGACGCCCTCGTCGACATGATGCGCGCCCTCGGCGAACCCTCCCGCCCCACCGGCCACTGGGCCGGGTGGCTCCTGGAGAAGGCGGGCAGGCTCAAAGCCAACGGCCGCCTGCTGAACCGTTCGCCGCTCAGCCGCGTCGAAGAGCTGGAGGGGCTCGGGCTCGGCGTCGAGGGCAAGGTCGCGGCCTGGCGCACCCTGCGTGCCCGCGCCGCCGTCGACCCGCGCCTGGACGCCGACCGGCTCGACGAGCTGATCGCGAACGGGCGCAGTCAGGCGACGCGGCTCGAACGCCTGCGGGCACGCGCGGTGGCCGAGCTGTTCGGCGAGGAAACCGACCAGGCCGCTTGACGACACCGGTTCGGGCGCCAGGATCCACGAGTTCTCCCCTGTGGTTAACCCGTTTCGTCGCGTCGTGTGTTAGCCGCCTCCAATCAGTCCGCAATGGACAGTCGAGTTGTCCACAGATTCGTCCACCTGTGGATCGCTTTGTGGACAACCACTCAGGCAGGTGTGGCGTACCGCGCTTCGGCCTTGAACCGCGTTCGTGCGGCGATCCGGCGCGCGCCGCTCATGTTCATGCGCCACGTGGCCATCGCGACGCTGACCCGGAAATGGTTGGCCACCGAGTGATCCGACCAGCCCTTGAACGCGGCGACCCGCGCGGCGTCGGTGGGGACGAGGAGCTCGCCGGACAGTTCGGCCGCCTCCTCCTCGATGCCCGCGGCAGCCGAGCGGCAGCCGTTCTCGTCGGTCAGCGTCGGGCCGAACGGGTGTTCCAGGAGCACGTGCGCCATCTCGTGCGCGATCGTGGACCGCCGACGCCGCATGGGGTGCACGTGGTTCTCGATGATCACGGCGCCGCTCGGGTGGAGCGGGACCAGCGCGGCGGAGAACACGTGCGGGCGTTCTTCCGTCAGGTGCCGCACCGACTCCGCGGGCAGGAACGGGCTGCGCAGGTCGAACACCTCGATCCCGTACAGCTCGGCCAGCGCCCACGGGTCGAGCGGGGCGAAGACGTCGGTGCCCAGCTCGGCCCGCACCTCGAGGGCGAGTTCCCTGGCCTCCTTCTTGAAACCCCGGCGGAGGGTCATTTCGACTCCTTGTTCTTGGCGCGGATGTGTCGCATCGTCAGGCCGACCACGTCCAGCAGGTGCTGCTGGTCGGACTCGCTGAGTTCTTCCTCGGCCCGGAGCAGCGGCGCGAGCTGCGCTTCGAGCGAGGGCCGGCGGCGCCCCTCGGGCTGGCCCTCCGGCCACACCATGAACGTCTCGGCGGGCATCCCGAGCCACTGGACGAGCGCGATGAACCCGTCCAGGTCCGGCCGGTGACCGTTGCCCATCCGGCTGACCAGGGACGCACTCACCCCGGCCTCGGCCGCAAGCTGCCGCCACGACAAGCCGCGTGACTCGCGCTCCGCGTCGAGGGCCGCATAGAGCCTCCCCGTGTCCAGCCGTCCGCCCATGTGGCACACCTCCGCGTTCCGTTCCGTCGCAGTTTTGCCGAACCGTTGCGGAGGTGCAACGGTGATGTACTATAGGAACAGTGTTGCTCCAGTGCAACACCCGAGGAGGGAGAGGGATCATGTCGCGAACGGTGTACTGGGTCTCGCCGATGCTGGGCAGCTGGGACGTGAAGCGGGGCGAGGCCGTGCTGTCGCACCACGAGCGCAAGCGGGACGCGGTGCGCGCGGCCGCGAAGCTGGCGCGCGCCGACCGCCCGAGCGTGCTCAGGATCCAGCGGCGCGACGGGTCGATCGAGAGCAGACGGCTCTACGGCAACGATCCGCTGCCTGCTCCGGGTTGACTTCTCCCGCGGCCTGCCGCCGGGGGTGGGGTGGGTGGGCATGGGGTGGACGATAGGGGTGGGGTCTGACAATTCGGGGCGCTTCGTCGTGGCGCCTCAGGAGGCCCTCCGCTCGGTGTCCCCTGTGGACAGTGCGGTTTCCACCTCCGCGCACAGGATGTGGACCGCCACGAGGTGGGCTTCCTGCACGGTGGCCGCGGTGCCGGGCAGGCACAGCGCGTCCTCGACGACGTTCGCCAGCGGGTTCGGGCTCGGCCCGGTCAGCGCCCACACGTTCGCCCCCGCGCGGACGCCCTCCTCGGCGGCCCGTGTCAGGTTGCGGCTGCGGCCGTTCGCCGACAGCAGCAGGAGGATGTCGCGCGGCCGGGCGTGCGCCCGCACCTGTCGGGCGAAGATCTCGGCGTGGTCGTACTCGTACTCGTCGCCCACCGCGATGAGGCTGGAGGCGTCGGCGTGCAAGGCGATCGCGGAGAACGGCGGGCGGTCGTCGTGGTAGCGGCCCAGCAGGTCCGCGGTCAGTTGCCTGGCCTCGGCCGCGGACCCGCCGTTGCCCGCGGCGAGCAGCCGGCCGCCGTCGCTCAACCGCTCGGCGAGCACGCGGCCCCAGCGTGTGAGGCGCCCCGTCTGCCGACGGAGCGCGCTCAGCGTCTCGTCCAGGGTGTCCAGGTGTCCGCGCGCCACGTTCGGCAGTGTGGTGGTCGCGCTCATGTGGAGGAGGTTTGCCTGCTGTTCAACGTTTAAACTTCACCGCCGCCCACGCGGCGGCCAGCCCGGCGAGGAGGAAGAAGGCCGCGAGCCACGGCAGGAAAGCGCCGCGCACCACCTCGAGCGCGGCGGCGCCCAGCACCCCGGCCAGGGACACGGCGAGGTAGATCGCCGACGCGTTCAGCGACACGACCAGCGACGGCGTCGCAGGCGCGGCGGCGATCAGCTGGTGCTGTTGCGGCACCATCACCGACCACGAGGCCAGCCCGTAGGCGACGACGGCGACCAGCGCGCCGGCGAACGTCGAGGACGTCCACGGCATGAGCGCGAAGTCGAGCGTGCCCAGGGCCATCGCGGCGGTGATGACCCGCATCGGGCCGACGCGGTCGGTCCACCCGCCGGTCACCACGTTGCTGACCGTGCCGGCGACCCCGGCGGCGAACAGCAGGACGGTGAGGCGGACGCCGTCGCCCGCGGTCGCCTGTTCGACGATCACGCTGAGGTAGATCGTGACCAGGTAGATCCCGACGAACATGGCCACGGTGGCGGTCAGGATCAGCAGCACGGTCCGGTCCCGCAGCGGGGCCAGGCGCGCCCGCAGGGTGGTGGCAGGCGGGTTCGGCACCGGCGGCAGCCAGAGCGCGACGCCCGCGGCGGCGACCAGGCCGAGCGCGGCGACCAGCCACATCGTCTGGCGCCAGCTCGCGACCGAGCCGAGCAGCGTCCCGATCGGCACGCCCAGCGCGGTCGACGACACCAGGCCCAGCGTGACCAGCGACATCGCGCGGCCACGTCGTTCCGGTGGGGCCAGTGCGGCCGCGGCGGTGGAGGCGGTCGGCGTGATGGCGGCGGCGCCGGCCGCGGCGATCACCCGTGACGCCAGGGCGAGGCCGTAGTCCGGCGCGAGGGCGGTGATGGCGTTGCCCAGCACGAAGACGCCGAGCGCGGCCAGCAGGACGGTGCGCCGTGGCCAGTTCCCGGTCGCGGCGGCGAGCACCGGGGACAGCACGGCGTAGGCGATCGCGAAGACGGACACGAGCTGGCCGGCCTCGCCGACGCTGACGTCCAGCGAGCGGGCGAGTTCGGGCAGGACGCCGTTGACGACGAAGGCGTCCGTGCCGACCGCGAACGTCGCGATCGTCAGGACGCCGATCCGCGCGGGCAGGCGGTGGGTGGTGGTGACCATGGCTCCTCAAACGGTACTGATCGGTTCCGTCTGAACGGTACTGATCGGTTCCGTTTCTGGTCAAGATCCGATACTGTGGAGCCATGCCGACCCGAGCCCGTGAACGTCTCGTGCAGACCGCCGAGGACCTGTTCTACGCGGAGGGCATCCGCGCCGTGGGCGTCGAGCGGCTGCTGGAGGTGTCCGGCGTCGGCCGCGCGTCGTTCTACCGGCACTTCGCGAGCAAGGACGACCTGGTCGAGACGGTTCTGACCGAGCGCGACCAGCAGTGGCGGCAGGCGCTGGCAGAGGGCGTCGCGGCGCGCGGTGACCACCCGTTGGCGGTGTTCGACTTCCTCGCCGAGCGGTTCGCGCGGGCCGACTACCGGGGCTGCGCGTTCATCAACGCGATGGCCGAGGTGGGCGACGCGGACGCGGCCGTGTATCGGCTGGCGCGGGCCCACAAGGGGGCGGTGACGGAGTACCTGGCCGGGCTGCTGGAGAAGGCCGGGTACGCCTCGAGTGCGACGCTCGCGAAGCAGCTGATGCTGCTGATCGACGGGGCGCTGGTGACGGCGCTACGCGAGCGCAGCGCGGAGCCGGCCCTGAGGGCGAAGGCAGTGGCGGAGGCACTGCTCGGGTGAATTCTGGGGCGCTGCGTGGAGTTGGCTCGCCGGGTGTGGCTGTCTGACTTCGCGGGTCAGGACTTCACGAGGCGCGCGATGGCGTCGCTTGCTTCGCGGACCTTGACTTCCGCTTCGCGGCCTCCGGCGCGCGCCGCGTCGACTACGCAGCTCGACAGGTGCTCGTCGAGCAGTTCGAGCGAGAACGACTGCAGCGCCTTGGTCGCGGCGGAGACCTGCGTCAGGATGTCGATGCAGTACTTGTCCTCTTCGACCATCCGCTGCAGGCCGCGGATCTGGCCCTCGATCCGGCGCAGTCGCTTGAGGTAGGCGTCCTTGTCTCCGCTGTAGCTCGCCATGTCCGCCTCCGCTCTCGAAAAACTCCCGCCATCATACCCGCTCCCCGTATCCGCACCCTTGCGTCCGATCGGGCCGTCTGTTCATCTGATTACCTGAACAGGTGAGGGAGGTTATCCCGTGGGTGTTCGGCCCCCGCTCGGCAGGCGGGAACGGGTGTCGGTGGCGGGGATGGTCGGCGTCATCCTCGCCCTCAACGTCGTCGGCTGGGGGGTTCTGCTCCTGCTGGTCGTGCCGCAGCACTTCGAGATCGGCGCGTCCGGGGTGTTCGGCGTCGGCCTCGGGGTCACGGCCTTCACGCTCGGCATGCGGCACGCGTTCGACGCCGACCACATCGCGGCGATCGACAACACCACCCGCAAGCTTATCGCCGACGGGCAGCGTCCGCTCACCGTCGGTTTCTGGTTCTCCCTCGGGCATTCCACGATCGTGTTCGGGTTGTGCCTGCTGTTGTCACTCGGCGTGCGCGCGCTCGCCGGGGAGGTCGAGGACGACTCCTCCACACTGCACGACGTCACCGGCGTGATCGGCCTGTCGGTGTCCGGGACGTTCCTGTGCCTGCTCGGCGTGATCAACCTGGTCGTGCTGGTCGGCATCCTCCGTGTCGCCCGCGACATGCGCCGTGGGCAGTTCGACGAGGCCGAGCTCGAAGCGAAGCTCGCCGGCCGCGGCCTGCTCAACCGCGTCCTCGGCAAGGCCACCGCCGCCGTGCGCAAACCGTGGCACATCTACCCGGTAGGGGTACTGTTCGGCCTCGGGTTCGACACCGCGACCGAGGTCGGCCTGCTGGTACTGGCCGGCGGCGCGGCCGCGTTCGCGCTGCCCTGGTACGCCGTGCTCGTGCTGCCGATCCTGTTCGCGGCCGGCATGACCCTGTTCGACGCCGCCGACGGCTACTTCATGAATTACGCCTACGGCTGGGCCTTCGCCCGGCCGGTGCGCAAGATCTTCTACAACGTCGTCGTGACCGCCCTCTCCGTCGTGGTCGCCCTGGTCATCGGCGTGATCGAGCTGATCTCCGTGCTCGTCGACCAGGCCGGGATCACGAGCGGCCCGCTGGCCTGGATCGCCGGAACAAACCTCGACCACGCCGGGTTCTTGATCGTGGGTTTGTTCGTCCTGACCTGGGTAATCGCCTGGATGGTGTGGCGCTTCGGCCGCATCGAGGAACGCTGGGTTACGCCCGGTACGGGTAGGGGGTATAGTCCGGACCATGACTGAGACCGTCTACACCGTCACCGGGATGACCTGCCACCACTGCGTCGCCTCCGTCACCGAGGAGGTCACGAAGATCGAGGGCGTCCAGGACGTCAAGGTCGATCTGCCGACCGGTTCGGTCACCGTCGTGAGCGCCGCCGAGCTGAGCGATGACGCGATCCGCGCCGCCATCGACGAGGCCGGGTACGAGCTCGCGTCCCGGTGACACGATGACCGCCGCCCCCGAGCGCGCCGAGGTCGAACTGGCCATCGGCGGGATGACCTGCGCCTCGTGCGCGAACCGGATCGAGCGCAAGCTGAACAAGCTCGACGGGGTCACCGCCACGGTCAACTACGCCACCGAGAAGGCGAAGGTCAGCTTCCCGTCGGGCGTCGACCCGCAGAAGCTGGTCGACACGGTCGTGGCCGCCGGGTACTCGGCCACGCTGCCGCAACCGGCCGAGGACGAGGAAGACCACGTCACCGGCCTGCGGGACCGCGTGCTCGCGGCGGCGGTCCTGTCGCTGCCGGTGGTCGTGCTGGCGATGGTCCCGGCCTGGCAGGTCGACTACTGGCAGTGGATCTCCCTCGCGCTGGCGACGCCGGTCGTGTTCGGCGCCGGCCTGCCGTTCCACGTGGCGGCGTGGACGAACCTCAAGCACCGCGCCGCGACGATGGACACGCTCATCTCGGTCGGCACCCTCGCGGCGTACCTGTGGTCGGTGTACGCGCTGGTGTTCACCGAGGCCGGCGAGATCGGGCTGCGGCACCCGTTCGAGCTCACCATCGAGCGCAGCAGCGAAAGCCGCATCTACCTCGAGGTCGCCACGGCGGTGACCACGTTCATCCTGGCCGGGCGCTACTTCGAGGCCCGCGCCAAGCGCCGCGCCGGCGCCGCCCTGCGTGCGCTGCTCGAGCTGGGGGCCAAGGACGTCGTGGTGCTGCGGGACGGCGCCGAGGTGCGGATCCCGGCGTCGGAACTGGTGGTGGGGGACCGGTTCGTGGTCCGGCCGGGCGAGAAGATCGCCACCGACGGCGAGGTCGAAGAGGGCTCGTCGGCGGTCGACGTGAGCATGCTGACCGGCGAGTCCGTGCCGGTCGAGGTCAGTCGGGGCGATGCGGTCGTCGGCGCCACCGTCAACGCGGGCGGGCGGCTCGTCGTGCGCGCCACCCGTGTCGGCTCGGACACGCAGCTCGCGCAGATGGCGAAGCTCGTCGAGGAGGCGCAGACCGGGAAGGCGCAGGTCCAGCGCCTGGCCGACCGCGTGTCCGGGATCTTCGTGCCGATCGTGCTGGTGCTCGCGCTGGGCACCCTGGTCACCTGGCTCGCGCTCGGCGAGCCCACCACCTCGGCGTTCACCGCGGCGGTCGCGGTGCTGATCATCGCCTGCCCGTGCGCGCTCGGGCTGGCCACGCCGACCGCGCTGCTGGTCGGCACCGGCCGGGGCGCGCAGCTCGGGATCCTGATCAAGGGCCCGGAGGCGCTGGAGTCGACCCGCCGGATCGACACGGTCGTGCTGGACAAGACCGGCACGGTCACCACCGGCCGCATGTCGCTGGTCGACGTGCGGGTCGCCGACGGCCAGGACCGCGACGAGCTGCTGCGGATGGCCGGCTCGCTGGAGCACGCGTCCGAGCACCCCGTCGCCAAGGCCATCGCCGCGGCCGTGGACGAGCACGCGCCCGTCTCGGAGTTCCGCAACGTCGAGGGCCTCGGCGTGCAGGGCGTCGTCGACGGCCGCGCGGTCGTGGTCGGCCGCACCGCGCTGCTCGCCGACTGGGGCCTGCACCTGCCGGATGGCCTCGCGCAGGCGAAGACCGAGGCGGAGGAGCTGGGCCGCACGGTCGTCGCGGCGGGCTGGGACGGCCGGGTGCGCGGCCTGCTGGTGGTGGCCGACACCGTCAAGCCGACGTCCGCCGAAGCGGTGCGCAGGCTCACCGCGCTGGGGCTGCGGCCGGTCCTGCTCACCGGGGACAACGAAACCGTCGCCAAGGCAGTGGCCCGCGAGGTCGGCATCACCGAGGTGATCGCCGAGGTGCTGCCCGCCGACAAGGTCGACGCGGTGAAACGCCTGCAGGACAAGGGGAACCGGGTCGCGATGGTCGGCGACGGCGTCAACGACGCGGCCGCGCTCGCGCAGGCCGACCTGGGACTGGCGATGGGCACCGGCACCGACGTGGCGATCGAGGCCAGCGACCTGACCCTGGTGCGTGGCGACCTGCGCGCGGCGGTCGACGCGATCCGGCTCGCGCGCCGCACGCTGGGCACCATCAAGAGCAACCTGTTCTGGGCCTTCGCCTACAACGTGGCGGCGCTCCCGCTGGCCGCGCTCGGCCTGCTCAACCCGATGATCGCCGGCGCCGCGATGGCGCTGAGCTCGGTGTTCGTGGTGAGCAATTCGCTGCGGCTGCGCGCGTTCTCGTAGGGAAGTAACAACTTCGCGCCTCCCCGGGAGCCGACTACGGTGGCGATTTCGGACCTGGGGAGGCGTGATGCCCGACGCGATCGTGATCGGTGGCGGCCAGTCCGGCCTCGCCGCGGCCAACGCGCTGCGGGAGGCCGGGCTGAAGCCGGTGGTGCTGGAGGCGGGTGCGGAGCCGGTCGGGTCCTGGCCGCGCTACTACGACAGCCTCACGTTGTTCTCGCCCGCGGGCTACAGTTCCCTGCCGGGCAAGCGTTTTCCCGGCGATCCGCGGCACTATCCGGTGCGCGACGAGGTGGTCGCCTACCTGCGCGACTACGCCGCCGGACTGGACGTGGACATCCGCACCGGGCACCGCGTGGAATCCGTGCGCCGCAACGGGAGTTTCGTCGTGCGCGCCGGGGAGGAGTTCGAGGCGCCGGTCGTCGTGGCGGCCAGCGGGTGGTTCGGCAAGCCGCACACACCGGCGTTGCCCGGGCTGGATTCCTTCGCGGGCAAGGTGATCCACGCGGCGGACTACCGCGAGCCGACCGCGTTCGCCGGGCAGCGAATCGTCGTGGTCGGTGCGGGCAACTCGGGCGTGCAGATCGCCGCGGAGCTGGCCGAGGTGTCGTCGGTGACGCTCGCGACCCGCAAGCCGGTGCGGTACGCGCCGCAACGGCCGCTGGGCAAGGACCTGCAGTTCTGGTTCTCGGTCACCGGTGTCGCGTACTTGCCGCGCCGCATCAAGGGCGAGCCGCCGACCGTGCCGGTGATCGACACCGGCCACTACCGCGGGCTGATCCGCGCCGGGCGGCCGGACCGCCGTCCGATGTTCACCCGTCTCGACGGCAACCACGTCGTGTGGTCCGACGGCCGCCGCGAACCGGTCGACACGCTCCTGCTCGCCACCGGGTACCGGCCGGACATGCCCTACCTCGCCGGTCTCGGCGCGCTGGACGAGCACGGCATGCCGAAACACCGGCGCGGCGTGTCCACGGCGGTGCCCGGCCTCGGGTACGTCGGGCTGGAGTGGCAGAGCACGCTGGTGTCCGCGAGCCTGCGCGGCGTGGGCCGCGACGCGCGGTACGTGGTCCGGAAGCTGGCCCCCATGAGGTAGAAGGGACGGTGTGACCGATCGAACCGGGGCGCTGTCCGGCGTCGTCATCGCCGACTTCAGCCGGGTGCTCGCCGCGCCGTACGCGACCATGCTGCTCGCCGACCTCGGCGCCGAGGTGATCAAGGTCGAGCGCCCCGGAACCGGGGACGACACCCGCGCGTGGGGCCCGCCGCACGCCGACGGGGAGGCCGTCTACTTCCGGTCGGTCAACCGCAACAAGCGCTCGATCACGCTCGACCTCGCCGATCCGGACGACCTGGTCGCGGCGAAGGCGCTGGCGGACCGCGCCGACGTGGTGGTCGAGAACTTCCGCCCGGGAACGATGGCCCGCTACGGCCTTGGCTACGAGGACCTCGCCGTGGACAACCCCGGCCTGGTCTACTGCTCGATCTCCGGTTTCGGCAGCGGCGCGGGCGCGGCGCTGCCCGGCTACGACCTGCTGCTGCAGGCTGTCGGCGGGCTGATGAGCGTCACCGGTCCCGCGCCGGGTGAGCCGACGAAGGTGGGCGTCGCGCTCGTGGACGTCCTGACCGGGCTGCACGCGGCCGTCGGCATCCTGTCCGCGCTGCGCCACCGCGACGCGACCGGCGAGGGGCAGCTGATCGAGGTCAGCCTGCTCGGCTCGCTGCTGTCCAGCATGGTCAACCAGAGCGCGAACCACGTGATGGCCGGCGTCGTGCCGGGCATCCTCGGCAACCGGCACCCGTCCGTCGCGCCGTACGAGGTGTTCCAGGCCGCCGACCGGCCGCTCGTGATCGCCGTCGGCAACGACCGCCAGTTCGCCGCCCTCACCCAGGCGCTCGGCCTGCCGGAACTGGCCGTGGACGAGCGCTTCACCACCAACGCGCAGCGGGTCGCGCACGTCGCCGAGCTGGCCGAACTTCTTGGCGAACGCCTGCGGACCCGGCCCGCCGACGAGTGGTTCGAGCTGCTCACGCCCCTTGGCGTGCCGTGCGGGCCGGTCAACGACCTCGCCGAGGCGTTCCAGCTCGCCGACCGGCTCGGGCTCGCGCCGCGCGTGCCGCTGGGCGGGCTGGACGTGGTGCGCAACCCGATCGGCCTGACGAAGACGCCGCCGGCCTACCGCCAGCCGCCGCCGAAGCTCGGCGAGCACAGCGATGAGATCCGCACCTGGCTGAAGGACACCGACTAGCGGTTCGGCAGCAACTCCTGGGCCTTGGTCTTCAGGCCCTCGACGAGGACGTGCCACGCGTCGCGATCGCCCTTGAGCATCGCCTCGGTCGTGCTCTTGATCTGCTCGAACGTCGCGTGCGGCGGGATCGGCGGTACCTCCGGGTCGCAGCGCACGTCCAGCAGCGCGGGCCGGTCCGCGGACAGCACCCGGTCCCACGCCGGGCCCAGCTGGTCCGGCGAATCCACCGCGACCGCCTCGAAGCCGAGCGACCGGGCGAACTCGGCGTAGGAGAACTCCGGCAGCGACTGCGACTCCTCGAACTTCGGCGCGCCGCCCATCGCCCGCAGCTCCCACGTGACCTGGTTGAGGTCGTTGTTGTGGAACACGCACACCACGAGCCGCGGGTCGGCCCACAGGTGGTGGTAGCGCTGGATCGTGAGCAGCTCGGCCATGCCGTTCATCTGCATCGCACCGTCGCCTTCGAGCGCGATCACCGGCCGGTCCGGGCAGGCGAACTTCGCGCCGATCGCGTACGGCACGCCCGGCCCCATCGTCGCCAGCGTGCCGGACAGCGTGCCGCGCATCCGGCCGCGCATGCGCAGGTTCCGCGCGTACCAGTTGGTCGACGAGCCGGAGTCGGCGGTGACGATCGCGTTCTCCGGGATCCGCTGCGACAGCTCGTGCACGACCCGCATCGGGTTGACCGGGTCCGCCTCGACCATCGCCTGCTGTTCGACGGTCTCCCACCAGGACGCGACGTTCTTCTCGATCTTCTCCCGCCAGGCGCGGTCCGCCTTGCGCCGCACCATCGGCAGCAGCGCCCGCAGCGTGCCCTTCGCCTCGCCGACCAGGTTCACCTCGGTCGGGTAGCGCATGCCGATCATGCTGCCGTCGATGTCGATCTGGATCGCGCGCGCCTTGCCGTACTCGGGCAGGAACTGGCTGTACGGGAAGTTGGAGCCGACGATCAGCAACGTGTCGCAGTCCTGCATCATCTCGTAGCTCGGCCGCGTGCCGAGCAGCCCGATCGAGCCGGTCACGTACGGCAGGTCGTCCGGCAGGACGTCCTTGCCCAGCAACGCCTTCGCGACGCCGGCGCCGGTCAGCTCGGCGATCTCGCGGACCTCGGCGGCGGCGTTGCGCGCGCCCTGCCCGATCAGGATCGCGACCTTCTCGCCTTCGTTGAGGATGTCCGCCGCGCGCCCCAGCTCGTCCTCGGGCGGGATGACCACCGGGTGCGGGAAGCCGGGCGGGCTGGACGGCACGTGCTTGAACGCGTGCTTCGGCGGCGAGTACGGCTCTTCCTGCAGGTCGTTCGGGATGATCACGGCCGTCGGCGCGCGCTTGGCCAGCGCGGTCCGGATGGCCCGGTCGAGCGCGTTCGGCAGCTGCTCGGCAACGTTGACCTCGACGAGGTACTCGCTGGCCACGTCCTTGAACAGCGGCTGCAGGTCCACTTCCTGCTGGTAGGACCCGCCCATCGCGCTGCGCGCGGTCTGCCCGACGATCGCGACCACCGGCACGTGGTCGAGCTTGGCGTCGTACAACCCGTTGAGGAGGTGGATGGCTCCCGGCCCCGAGGTCGCCATGCACACCCCGACGTGCCCGCTGAACTTGGCGTACCCCACCGCCTCGAACGCGGCCATCTCCTCGTGACGGGCCTGGACGAAGCGAGGTTCGTTGTCCGCCTTGCCGAACGCGGCGACGATGCCGTTGATCCCGTCGCCGGGGTAGGCGAAAACCTGCTCGACGCCCCACTCCCGCAGACGCTTCAGCAGGTGGTCACCGACCGTTTCCGACATGGAAGACTCCTCACGCTCCTCGGCTCAGTCCCACCAGTGACTTACCCGGACCGCCGCGGCCCGACACCTCGGGCACGGCGGTGCTGATCGCCTGCAGCGGCAGACCGTCGTAGACCTGCAGGGTTTGCAGGTGGTGCAGCATGATCCCCTCGCGCAACGCCCACGGGCACACGTCGACCTTGCGGATGTCGAGCGTGTCCATCGTCGCCTTGGCGACGATCGCGCCGGCCAGGATCTGCCGCGCGCGCGGCGCGGACACCCCGCGCAGGCGGGCCCGTTCGGACGTCTTCATCTCGGCCAGCCGGGGGATCCACGCGTTGAGCGCGTCGACGGTGAGGGTGCGCCGCACGAACGGGCCGCGCCGCTGCGGTGGCGCCCCGGCCAGCCGGGCGAGCTGCTTGAACGTCTTCGACGTGGCGACGGCGCGGGCGGGCACGCCCTCCCATCTGAGCCGGTCCGCGACCTCGCGCAGCATGTCCCGCACGTGCCGCCGCATGGCCTTGACCTGCTTGACCGACGGCGGGTCGTCCGGCAGGAACATCCGCGTCAGCCTGCCCGCGCCGAGCGGCAGGGACAGCGTGAGCTGCGGTTCGGCGTCGCGGCCGAGCGCGATCTCCAGCGAGCCGCCGCCGATGTCGAGCAGCAGCAGGCGGCCGGCGGACCAGCCGTACCAGCGGTGCGCGGCGGCGTAGGTCAGCCGGGCCTCGTCCTCGCCGGTGAGGAACTGCGGCCGCACGCCGGTGCGCTCCTCGATCCGGTTGATGATCTCGTCCCGGTTGGTCGCGTCCCGGATCGCTGAGGTCGCGAACAGGAACAGCTGCTCGACGCGGTGCAGGCGGGCCGCGGTGAGGGCGGACTCGACCGCGTCCACCGCCCGGCAGACGCCCTCCTCCGCGATCGCGCCGTGCTCGTCGATCTGCTCGGCGAGGCGTGTGGGCTCTTTCACAGCCAGTGCCGGCAATGGCGGTGCGCCCGGGTGGGCATCCACGATCTGGAGCTGCGCGGAGTTCGATCCGATGTCCAGCACGCCAAGTCGCATAAGGGCCTAGGTACCCCGTTTAGCCCTGCGCCACACGGATACCTCCGATCTCATGGAGACGTTCAATTACACCGCGACCGCCGACCTGCCCGCCGACGAAGCGTTCGCGTTCATCTCCGACGCACCCAACCTGCCCCGGTTCCTGCCGCAGGACCTGGCCGAAGGCTGGTTACGCGCGGACGCGGCGAGCAGACAACTGGCGTGGGGCACGGAGAGCGGCGGTGACGACTGCGGGGAGTTGCGGGTGATCGAGCGCGGTCCCGCACAGTGCGAGATCGCGATGACCGTGCACACCCGGCGCACCGATTCCGCGCAGGTGCGTTCGGAGATGGAGCAGGCCGTCGCCGCGCTGACCCACAAGGCGAGCGCCGACGCGGACGAGCAGCGTGAGGACCAGCAGGCGGGCTGGGTCTGAGCCCGGGCGCAGTGCTCTAATCGGGCACATGCGCGAACACGTGATCGTGTCGTCCACCACCGACAGCGAGTCCACGGCCCGGGAGCTGGCGGCGCAGGCCGTCGAGGCGCGGCTGGGCGCGTGCGCCCAGATCGTCGGACCCATCCTGAGCGTCTACCGGTGGGACGGCGAGGTGCACGCCGATCCCGAGTGGCGGGTGGAGATCAAGACCGCGGCGGACCGGGTGGCGCCGCTGGTCGAGCTGATCAAGGAGCAGCACAACTACGAGGTTCCGGAGATCATCGCGACGCCCATCGAGGGCGGCAGCGCGGAGTACCTCGAGTGGCTGGTCAAGGAGACCAGGGCCGGTTGATCGTTGACGGCCCGGCGCCGTAAACGTAAATTTCTTTCACATGTCGCGCCTGGTCCGGATCGCGCTCGTCGTCCTGTTCTGTGTTGCGATGGTCCCCGTGACACCGGCCTCCGCCGAGAACAAGTTCTACTGGGGAGTCGCCACCGCGGGCTTCCAGTCCGAGGGCAGCGCCCCGGACAGCAACTGGTCGCGGTACGTGGCCAAGGGCGGTGTCGACCCGTACGCCAACGCGACCGACTTCCGCCACCGCTACGCCGAGGACATCCGGCTGGCGCAGGACCTCGGCGTCAACACGTTCCGGTTCAGCGTCGAATGGGCTCGCGTGCAGCCCGCGCCCGGCGTGTGGGACGAGGCCGAGCTGGCCTACTACGACGACGTGGTGCGGCACGTCCGCGCCGCCGGCATGACCCCGATGATCACGCTGAGCCACTGGGTGTACCCGGGGTGGGTGGCCGACCAGGGCGGGTTCACCAGCGCCAAGACCGTCGACGACTTCCTCGCCTTCACCACGCGCATCGCGGAGCGCTACGACGACGTGCTGTGGGTGACGTTCAACGAGCCGGTCGCGTTCCTCACCCAGGAGCTGCGGATCGGCGCCGTCAACCCGTTCCAGGTGCCCGCCTGGCAGGCCAACGTGGTGCAGGCCCACCGCCGTGCGTACGACGAGATCCACCGGCTCGACCCGGGCGCGAAGGTGACCAGCAACCAGGCCTTCTACGCCGGCTTCAACCCGCTGACCGACCTGGTCGTGATGGACCGGATCAAGGACAAGGTGGACTTCGTCGGGCTGGACTACTACTACGGCATCAGCCTGACCAACCTGACCGCGATCTACGCGGCGTTCGAGCAGTTCTGGAAGGTGAAGCCGCAGCCGGAGGGCATCTACTACGCGCTGCGCTACTACCACGAGCGCTACCCGGACCTGCCGCTCTACATCGTGGAGAACGGCCTGCCCACCGACAACGGGAACCCGCGCGAGGACGGCTACACCCGCGCCGCGTCGATCCAGGACACGCTGTTCTGGGTGCAGCGCGCGAAGGCCGACGGCATGGACGTCATCGGCTACAACCACTGGAGCATCACCGACAACTACGAGTGGGGCAGCTACCGGCCGCGCTTCGGACTGTACGAAGTGGACGCTCTCGGCGACCCCGAGCTGGCCCGCAGGCCGACCGACGGCGTCGCGGCGTACCGGGACGTGATCGCGCGCGGCGGGGTCGGGCCGTCGTACCGCCTGGTCCAGGGGCCCGCGCTGTGCTCGCTGACCGCGCCGCTGAGCAGTTGCCTGTCGCCTGCCGACCCGTCCGGGCCGCTCGCGCCGCTGGGAACATCCGGGAGCCGCCCGTAGTTGTCCGGACATGGCGAAGACGTTGCGGTGGGCCCTGCCCGCGCTGCTCGGCACGGCGGTGGCGGCCCTGTGGGAGATCCCGGTCGCGTTCGGCGGGCGGCCCGACCCCGAGCGCATGCGGCGCTCCCCGCAGTTCCACGACGGCCGGTTCCGCAACCTCGCGCCGCCGCTCGTGCAGCCGGCCAGGGCACGCGACCTGGTCGGCGAGATGGTGTTCGGCAAGCAGCAGCGCAAGCCGACCGGTCCGGTGCCGCTGGTGCCGCCTGCCGCGCCTGCCGACGAGGGGCTGCACATCACCTGGTACGGCCACGCGTCGTCGCTGATCGAGATCGACGGCCGGAAGGTGCTGGTGGACCCGGTGTGGGGCGAGCGGGTGTCGCCGTCCCGGTTCGTCGGCCCGAAGCGGATGCACCGGCCGCCGCACCAGCTGTCCGAGCTGCCGGACCTGGACGTGATCATCGTGTCGCACGACCACTACGACCACCTGGACCGGCCGACGGTGGTGCGGCTGGCCAAGACGCAGCGCGCGCCGTTCGTGGTGCCGCTCGGGGTGGGCGCGCACCTGCGGCGGTGGCGGATCCCGGCGGAGCGGATCATCGAGCTGGACTGGGACGAGACGGTCTCGGTCGGCGGGGTGGACGTGACCGCGGCGGCGGCCCAGCACTTCTCCGGGCGGGCCTTCACGCGGAACAACACGCTGTGGGCGTCGTGGATCGTGGCGCGCTCCGGGCGGAAGGTGTTCTACACGGCGGACTCCGGCTACTTCGACGGCTACCGCACGATCGGCGAGAAGTACGGGCCGTTCGACGCCGCGATCGTGCAGATCGGCGCGTACCACCCGGCGTGGCCGGACATCCACATGACGCCCGAGGAGGGGGTCGCCGCGCACCTCGACGTCCGCGGCGGGCTGCTGATCCCGGTGCACTGGGGCACGTTCCGCCTGGCGATGCACGGCTGGGCCGAGCCGGCGGAGCGGGTCTGGCGGGAAGCGAAGGCCCACGAGGTGGCGCTGGCGGTCCCGCGCCCGGGCGAGCGGATCGACGTGGACGCCCCGAAGCCGGTCGACCCGTGGTGGCAGCCCATCGGGTAGCGCGTCAGGGACGCACCCGGGTCAGCCCGACGCGATCCGCCGCGCGGCGGATCTTGAAGAACGTGTTCCGGAACCACGCCATCAACGTCGCACGCGCGTCCGGGTCCAGTTGCTCCTCGCCGGCGGCCTTCACGGCCTTGTAGTGGTCGATGAGGGTGTGCAGCCACGCGTCCACGTCCCGGACGCTCTCCAGCTGCACCATCCCGCCGGTCTCCGGCAGCCGCCGCAGGAACTCCTCGTGCGTGTTGCGGACCCAGTGCGACAGCTTGAGGTCGATCTCCGGGATCACGACCGGCGGGTCCAGTTCGAACGCGAGCCGCGAGCGCCACCCGAGCAGCTCCCGCTCCACCGGGTGGTCCCAGCGGCCGGGGCGGCCCAGCTGGTGACCGGCGATGCGGCGCTCGGCGAACCACAGGAAGTCCTCGGACCCCCGGCGCAGGGTGCTGATCATCGACGGCGCCAGCGCGCCGATCACGGTCCGGTCGACGACGTCCCACGTCGTGCCGCCCGCGAACGGACTGTCGATCTTGAGGGTCTTCGCGGTCCGCACTCTGAATTACTGCCTTATCTTCCCGTTTGTCCGCAACCCGCCAACGGTGTGCTTTACCTCATGCCGAGTCTGCGGTCGAGGCTGATCTCGATCACGACCCGCTCCGGGTGGGGCGTCGGCTGCCGGTGGTACCGCACGGCGTAACGGTTTTCCGCGTCCGCCACCGACTCCGGATCCTCGCGGACCACCGCCGATCCCTCCAAACTCGACCAGCGGCGACCGTCCACCTGGCTCACCACGACACGCGCGGGTTCGCCGAGCCGGACGTTGCGCGCCTTGACGCTGCCGCGGCGGCAGATCACCCGTGCCGTGGTGAAGTCCTGGTCCACGGTGACCCCGACCGGCACGACGTGCGGTTTCCCGTCCGGACGCAGCGTCGTGAGCATGCACAGGTGCCGCTCGGCCCAGAACGCCCGCAGCTCGTCGCTGGGCGCCTCGGTGGTCCTGGTCATGCGCGTCCCTTCGCGTCGGTCGGTGTCCATCTTGCCAAGATCTTCTTCATGATGGGCTCCACCCACGCGCTCACCGGCTGGTGCGCCGGTCTCGCGCTCGCCCCGGCCATCGGCGCCGGCTCCGTGCACCAGGCGCTGGCCTTCGCCGCGACGACCGCGGGTTTCGCGCTGTTGCCGGACCTCGACCACCCGCACGCCCGCGCATCGAAGCTGCTCGGGCCGATCACCGGCCTGGTGTGCTGGCTGCTCCGGCACACCTCGGCGGCGCTGTACAAGGTCACGAAGGGCCCGCGCGACGAGCGGGGCCGGGGCAGCCACCGGCACCTGTCGCACACGCTGCTGTTCGCGATCGGTCTCGGCGTGGCGACGACGTACGGCACCCGGGCAGGCGGCTGGTACGTCGTGGCCGGGGTGGTGTTGTTCGCGTTGCTGCTCGCCGCGGACGCGCTGGGGGACTGGCTGCTGCTGGTCGCCGGCGGCGGGGTCGTGTGGTGGGCGCTGACGGCCAGCGCCGCGGCGGAGTTGTCGCAGCTCACCGGCTGGCTGGGGATCGCGGTCGCGGCCGGCTGTTTCGTGCACTGCCTCGGCGACGCGCTGACCGAGTCGGGCTGCCCGTTCCTGTTCCCGGTGCCGATCGCCGGGGAGACCTGGTACGAGCTGCGGCCGCCGTCGTTCCTGCGGTTCCGCACCGGGAAGGGCGTGGAGAAGTTCCTGGTCGTGCCGGTGTTCACGGTGCTGGCGGTGCTGCTGGTGCCCGGCGCGTGGCCCGGTCTGGTCGGGTTGTTCGCGGAACCGGCGGTGACGGCGGGCGGCTAGAATCGGACACGATGACGACCCCCGCGAGCCGCACCGGACTGCGCGCCGACGCGCGCCGCAACCGCGCCCGTGTCCTGGCGGCGGCGCACGAGGCGTTCGCGGACGAGGGCCCGTCGGTGCCGCTGGACGAGATCGCCCGGCGGGCGGGGGTCGGCGCCGGCACGGTGTACCGGCACTTCCCCAGCAAGGAAATGCTGTTCGAGGCCGTCGTGCTGGACCGGATCGAGTGGCTGGCCGGGCAGGCGCGGGAGCGGCTCGAAGCGGCCGACCCCGGTGCGGCGTTCTTCGAGTTCTTCGACGTGGTGGCCGAGCAGGCGCTGCTGAACAAGGCCCTGTGCGACGCGCTGGAGGCGAGCACCGGGCTGCCGTTCAAGGCCGCGTCGGACGAACGCGCCGAGTTCCGCGCCGCGTTCGCCGACCTGCTGCGCCGGGCGCAGGCTGCGGGCGCCGTCCGGGCGGACGTCGAGCCCGGCGACCTGACCGCGCTGCTCGCGGGCTACCTCGCGATCCAGCGCCAGGCCCCGGCGGGCCGCCCACTGGCGAAGATCATCGCCGACGGCCTGCGCGCCTAGCGCCCGATTTTGTCGGTACCCCCTGCGACGATGAACTCGCCGGCCGACAGGGGGCGAGATGACGGATGACGCGGATGTTCTGCGGATGCGGTGGCTTGCGGAGCTGAGGGCCGAGAAGGCGGCTTCCGAGGAAGAAGCGGTGGCCGCGCAGTGGCGCGCGGAGGCGAACCGCCTCCGGCCGCGGCGGCGTGACTCGCGCCGGCCCACTCGGCAGGGGAGCCGTGCGGCCGGCGTCGAGCGCTTCGAGTCGGCGTTGGCGGAGTTCCTGGGCGGGGCCGCGGTTCCGGGTGACGTGCTGCGGATCGCGGCGGAGAACTGGGTCGTCCTGGTCGGTGGCAGGCTGGACACGGCCCGCGAGTGGTGGGCGAGCGGGATCAGCCCGTTCGACGACAGCGTGTGGGAGCTGCACCTCAAGGGCGTGCGCCCGGACGACCTCGGGCGGCGCTGGCAGGGGAAGTCCTTGCTGCAGCACTTCCGTTCGGGCGTCCCGGCCGAACGGTGTGCCGAGCTCGCACTGCGGTTACGCCTCGGAGGCGTTCCCAAGTCGGCGTAGGGCCATCAGTGCGAGCCCGCGCGACGTCACCGCCAGCCCGGAGCGATCAGCGCTGCACAGCCATCTCGCCCAGCTCGGACCAGTCCTCCTGCGGCACCTCGAAGTTGACGATCCGCGGGGTCTCCGCCAGGTACGGCGGCAGCGTGCGCTGCGCTTCCTTGAAGTGCTCGGACTGGACGTGCGCCGCGCCGGCGTCGCCGTCGCGGAAGGCTTCCACCAGCACGTACTCGTTGGGGTCCTCGACGCTGCGCGACCAGTCGAACCACAGGCAGCCCGGCTCGGCGCGGGTGGCGAGCGTGAAGTCCCGCGCGATGTCGGGCCAGTCGTCGGCGTGCTGGGGCAGGATCCGGAACTTCGCGGTGATGAAAATCATGGGTCCACCGTAGAGCCGCGGGGCCGCGACCACACCGGCCGCGGCCCCGCGCGGGTCACGGCGTGACGCCGAACTGGTTCGCCAGGTCCGTCAGCATCGCCGAGGCGCCCTGCAGGCTCACGGCGCTGAACCACGTGGTGTCGGAGACGTCGACGATCTTGCCCTGCAACGTCGCCCACAGCGGGTTGGCCTGGAACTTCGCCTTCGGGTCCTCCGCCGTCTTCGTCTCGTCGGAGTACGACGACACGAAGATGACGTCGGCGTCCAGCTTGGCGATGTCCTCCTGGCTGAGGTTCACCGAGATCTTGTCGGTCGAGTCCGGCTGCCCGGCGGGCCGGGACAGCTTGGCGTCGGCCATCACGACGCCGGGGTAGGACGCGCTGCTGTAGAGCCGCACGGTCGGCTCGCCCTCGACGAACCGCACGATCGACACCGTGGGCGTGCGGCCGAGCTTCGCGGCGATCTCCTGGCCGATCCGCTGCGCCCGCTGCTCGTACGCGGCGATCTTCTGCTCGGCCAGCGGCTCCTTGCCGAGGACCTGCGCGAGCAGCCGGATGTTGTCCTTCCAGATCCCGCCGGTCGTCGTCGAGAAGACCGTCGGCGCGACCCCGGTGAACTGCTCGTAGTACTTCTCGTGCCGCACCTTCGCGGAAACGATCACGTCCGGCTTGATGTCGTAGAGCTGCTCGACGTCCGGGGTCTCCAGCGGGCCGATCACCTTGGCGCCCTCGCCGAACCTGCGGTCCTCGCCCAGGTACTCAGGCAGCTGGTCGAAGTTGCGGTACTTCGTGTACGCCACGACCTGGGCTTCCAGCGCGAGCGCGGCGTCCACGTAGCTGGTGTCGAGCGCGGCGACCGTCTTCGGCTGCGTCTCGAGCACGGTCGAGCCCATCGCGTGCTGGATCGTGCGGGGGAAGCCCGCCTGGCCGGCCCCGCTCTGCTGCGTGGCCTCGTCGCTGCCGCCCCCGCAAGCGGTGAGGGTCAGGCTCGCGGTCACGGCCAGCGCCAGTGCTGCTCGCCACGGTCTCGTCATCGTGATCTCTCTTTCGGTTAGCCTTGCCTAACGCGGAGCATAGGATGCGGTTTGTCCCGTTTGGAAGCTCGAGTTGGATAGGCGACATCAGTGACGGTGGTGGCGACAGCCCGGCCACGGACGCGGAGGCAGCGTCGTCTCGCCGGTATCGGCGGGCTCGCCGTCCTGCTGGTCCTCATCTGCGCGGCGAGCGTCGCGCTCGGTACGAAGTCGATCCCGCTCGGTGAAGTGTGGACGGCGCTCACCCAGCCGTCCGGGTCCGAATCGGACATCATCGTCCGGTCGCTGCGGTTGCCGCGCACCGTGCTCGGCCTGCTCGTCGGGCTCGCGATCGGCGTCGCGGGCGCGCTCATGCAGGGCCACACGCGCAACCCGCTCGCCGACCCCGGTCTGCTCGGCGTCACGCACGGCGCGGCGCTGGCGGTCGTGTTCGCGGTCGTGGTGCTCGGGATCGACGGCCTCTACGGCTTCATCTGGTTCGGGTTCGCCGGCGCGCTGCTGGCCAGCGTCGCGGTGTTCCTGCTCGGCGCGGTCGGCGGCAAGGGCGCGACCCCGGTGACACTCGCGCTCGCCGGCGCCGCGGTGAGCGCGCTGCTGCACGGGCTGGTGTCGGCGATCATCCTCGGCGACGAGCGGGGCATGGAGATCTACCGCTTCTGGCGGATCGGGTCGATCGCCGGGCGTGACTTTGCGATCACCGGCCAGATCGCGCCGTTCCTGGTGGTCGGCCTGCTGCTCGCCCTGATCAACACGCCCGGCCTCAACACGCTGGCGCTGGGCGAGGACGTCGCGACCGCGCTCGGGCAGCGCGTGCTGCGCACCCGAGTCCTCGGCGTCGTCGCGATCACGCTGCTGACCGGTTCGGCGGTCGCCGCGTGCGGGCCGATCGCGTTCCTCGGGCTCGTCGTGCCGCACCTGGCCCGCGCGATCACCGGCCCGGACTACCGCTGGCTGGTGCCGGTGGCCGGGCTGCTGGGCGCGGTGCTGTTGCTGACGGCCGACGTGCTCGGGCGGGTGCTGACCGGCGACAACTTCGAGGTGGGCATCCTGCTCGCGATCATCGGGGCGCCGGTGTTCATCGTGCTGGTGCGGCGGCGGGGGCTGAGCAAGGTATGAGTCGCAAGGTGCTGGCCGCCGGGCCGGTGGCGTGGACGGTCAAGCCGCGGCTGGTCGCGGTCGTCGTGATCGCGGCGGTGCTGCTGGTGCTCGTCGCCGCGATCAACATCGGGATGGGCAGTTCCCGCATCGGGATCTGGAACGTGCTGGAGACCCTGCTCGGCGGCGGAACCCGGCGGGAACGCGGGATCATTTTCGACCTGCGCCTGCCGCGCACGCTCGCCGGTGTGCTGGTCGGCGCTGCGCTCGGGCTGTCCGGCGCGTTGTTCCAGTCGGTCGCGCGGAACCCGCTGGCCAGCCCGGACATCCTGGGCATCACGTGGGGCGCGGGGGTCGGCGCGGTGACCGCGATCGTCGCCGGCGGGTACCGCGGCCAGGTCAGCGGCATGGTGAGCGCGCTCGGCGTGCCGGTCGCCGGGCTGATCGGCGGGCTGCTGGCGGGTGTGCTGCTGTACGCGTTGTCGTGGCGGCGCGGCATCGACGGCTACCGCATGGTGCTGATCGGGATCGGGTTGTGGGCGATCAGCTACAACATCGTGAACTGGCTGCTGGCCGCCGGGGACGTGAACGACGCGGCGCGCGCGACGACGTGGCTGGTCGGCAACCTCGCCGACGTCGGGTGGGACTCGGTCGGCCCGGTCGCGATCGCGCTGGCCGTGCTGGTGCCGGTCACCCTGATCTGCGGGCGCACGGTCGGGGGCTTGCAGTTCGGCGACGACACCGCCCGCGGGCTCGGCATCCGGGTCGACGGCGCGCGTGGCGCGCTGCTGTTGCTGGCGGCCGCGCTGGCCGCGATCGCGACCGCCGCGGCGGGGCCGATCACGTTCGTCGCGCTGGCGACGCCGCAGATCGCGGTGCGGCTGGCGAAGACGGCGCAACCGCCGCTGTTCGGATCGATGGTGCTGGGCGCGCTGCTGACCGTCGGGGCGGACCTGCTGACCCGGTTGCTGCTGCCGGACCTGCCGGTCGGGGTGCTGACCGCGATCCTCGGCGCCCCCTACCTGATCTTCCTGTTCGTCCGGAGCCGCCGGGAGGCACGAGCATGACGTCACGACTGCGGGCCGAGGGGCTGAAGCTGGGGTACGGCGAGCGGCTGGTTGTCGACGGCCTGGACCTGGACGTCCTGGACGGCACGATCACCGCGATCATCGGCCCGAACGGTTGCGGCAAGTCGACGCTGCTGCGGGCGCTGGCGCGGTTGCTGGCGCCGCGGGAGGGTGCGGTGCTGCTGGACGGCGAGCGGATCGACAAGCTGCCCACGCGCGAGGTCGCGAAGGTGGTCGGGCTGCTGCCGCAGTCGCCGGTCGCGCCGGAGGGTCTGACGGTCGGCGACCTGGTGGCGCGCGGGCGGCACCCGCACCAGCGCTGGTACCGCCAGTGGTCGTCGTCGGACGAGGCCGCGATCGAAAACGCGCTGCGCTTGACCGGGATGGACGTGCTGGCGGACCGGGTGGTGGACGAGCTGTCCGGCGGCCAGCGGCAGCGGGCGTGGATCTCGATGACGCTGGCCCAGGAGACCGGGTTGCTGCTGCTGGACGAGCCGATCACGTACCTGGACCTGGCCCACCAGATCGACGTGCTGGACCTGGTGCACCGCCTGCACCGCGACCGCGGCACGACGGTCGTGATGGTCCTGCACGATCTGAACCTGGCCGCCCGCTACGCCGACACGCTGGTCGCGATGCGCGACGGGCGGATCATCGCGCAGGGCCCGCCGTCGGCGGTGCTGACCGAGCCGCTGCTGGACGAGATCTTCGGCCTGTCGGCGAAGGTCCTGCCCGACCCGGTCTCCGGGACGCCGCTCGTGGTGCCGATCAGCGCACACCTCCAAGGGGACGACTGACCGCGGGCGCACCGCTCGGTCGCACCGGCGCTGCTGCGGTGCCGACCGCACCAGCTGCTGCGGCGCGCCACCGCCACCGCGCGAGCTGCGACCGAGGCCGCTACGGCACCAGCTGCGACCGGTGCTGCGACGGCGCGCCACCTCCACCGGGGCCGCTACGGCGTGCCACTGCCGCCCCGCGAGCTGCCAACCCGGGCCGCTGCGGCGCGCCACTGCCGCCGCGCGAGCTGCCACCCGGGGCCGCTACGGCACCAGCTGCGACCGGGACCCGCTAGGGCACGAGCTGCGACCGGCGCTGCGACGGCGCGCCACTGCCACCGGGGCCGCTACGGCGTGCCACTGCCATCGCGCGAACTGCCAACCCGGGCCGCTGCGGCGCGCCACTGCGACCGGGGCCGCTACGACGCCAGGTGCCGCGGCCACCGCCAACGGTGCGCCGCCACCACAGTCACTTGTTCAGCGCGCCAGCCGCCGCCATCACCGTTCGCTGCCCACCGCGTCCCGCAACAGGAACGGCGCGCCTGGGCCACCAACAGCAGGACGGCGCTCATCCACAGCCAGCCGACGGACACGTGGATGAGGACGAACATGCGTCGGTGGCTGGACCGTCTCACCGCGACAGTCCTCATCGGACTCGGGCTGCGGATCGCTACGGAGTCCCGCTGAGCGACAGTGCCATGTACTTCACGTCGAGGTACTCCTCGATGCCCTCGGCGCCGCCCTCGCGGCCGAACCCGGACGCCTTGACACCGCCGAAGGGCGCCGACGCGTTCGACACCAGCCCGGTGTTGAGCCCGACCATCCCGGTCGCCATCCGTTCCCCGACGCGGATCGCGCGGTCGAGGTCCCGCGTGAACACGTACGCCACCAGCCCGAACTCGGTGTCGTTGGCGAGCCGGACGGCCTCGTCCTCGTCCTCGAACGTGGTCACCGGCGCGACCGGCCCGAACACCTCCTCACGCAGGATGCGCGCGTCCGGCGGGACGTCGGTGAGCACGGTCGGCGCGTAGAAGAAGCCGTCGCCGTCCAAGGCCTTGCCGCCGGTGGTCGCGTGCGCGCCGCGGGACAACGCGTCCTCGACCAGCTCGACGACCTTGTCCCGCTGTTCGGCGCTGATCAGCGGCCCCACCTTCACGCCGTCCTCGGTGCCGTGCCCGACCTGCAGCGACGACATCGCCTCGGTCAGCTGCCGCACGAACTCCCCGGCCACCGACGAGTGCACGTGGAACCGGTTGGCCGCCACGCACGACTCGCCGTTGTTGCGCATCTTCGCGGTGACCGCGCCCTTGACCGCGGCGTCGAGGTCCGCGTCCTCGAACATCAGGAACGGCGCGTTGCCGCCCAGTTCCATCGACATCCGCTGGAGGTTCGGCGCGCATTGTTCGACCAGCTTGCGCCCGACCTCGGTGGATCCGGTGAAGGACAGCTTCCGGATCCGCGGGTCGGCCAGCGCCGGGTTCACCACCCGGCTCGCCGACGTGCTCGGCAGCACGCTCAGCACACCGTCCGGCAGCCCGGCCTCCTTCAGCAACCCGGCGAGGTTCAGCATCGACAACGGCGTCAGCTGCGCGGGCTTGACGATCATGGTGCAGCCGGCGGCGATGGCGGGCCCGATCTTGCGGGTGCCCATCGCCAGCGGGAAGTTCCACGGTGTGACCAGGATGCACGGACCCACCGGGTGCTTCGACACCAGGACGCGACCGCCACCGGCCGGGCTGCGCGCGTACCGCCCGTCGATGCGCACGGCCTCCTCCGAGAACCACCGGAAGAACTCCGCGGCGTAGGTGACCTCGGCCTTCGACTCCGCCAGGCTCTTGCCCATCTCCAGCGTCATGAGCCGCGCCAGCTCGTCGGCGCGGTCGGTCATCAGCTGCCACGCTCGGCGCAGGATCTCGCCCCGCTCCCGCGGCGGCGTCGCGGCCCACTCCTCCTGCTTCGCGACGGCCGCCTCGATGGCTTCGCCGACGTCGGCGTCCTGCGCGTCGGAGACCTCGCAGAGCTGCTGCCCGGTCCCCGGGTCCTGCACGCCGAAGCGGCTGCCGTCCGCGGCGTCACGCCACTGACCGGCGAGGAAGATCTGACGCGGTACTCCATCGAGGGTCATGTGGCGTGACTACCCGTGCGCGGGGCCTCGTATGCCTCTGCCCCGGCCGTCGTGCGGCAGAGCCCGGACCCCCCGACGAGCCCGGGCGCTGCCACTCGGCTGACCAGGTGCTACCCGATGTCGCGCCGCTGAAAACGTGCCAGACCCGTGGCAAGCGTGACCACCGCGATCCCGAGCAGCCACGCGAACGGCGCGACCACGAAGTCCGCGCTCGGCAGCTTCGGCACGTGCGTGAACGGCGAGACGTCGAGCAACAGCTGCGGCGCCTGCACGACCGGTCCGAACAGCGACAACAGGAGGAACGCCGCGGCCACCCCCCACGCCGCCGTCGCGAACTTCGGCGCGAACCCGAACACCACCACGGCGATCCCGACGACCACCCACACCGCGGGCACCTGCGCGACCGTCGCGCCGAGCACCGCCGGCACTTGGCCGGCCACGTCACCGACGCGCAACCCGTGCAGCAGCCCCGCGGACAGCCCGGACACGACCAGCAGCAGCGCGGTCCCCAGCAGCGAGAACACCAGGTGGCTGCCCGCCCACTGCAACCGGCGCACGCGGGTCGCGAGCAGCGGCTCCAGTCGCAACGCGGTCTCCTCCGAGCGCATCCGCAACGTCGCCTGCACCGCGTACATCGAGGCGACCATCCCGAAGATGCCGGCGATCGCGGCGAGGAACGTGTCGACCAGGTTCTGCGCGCCGCCCAGCCGCTCGAACATCTGCTGGGCTTGTGCGCTGTCCCCGACGATGTCGCCGATGCCCGCGGCCAGCGAGCCGAACATCGCCCCCAGCACCGCGAAGCCGACGGTCCAGCCGATCAGCACGCCCCGGTGCAGCCGCCACGCCAGCGCGAACGGCGACCGCAGCCCGGGCGCCGCCACCGGCGGGCCGGGACGGGCCGGGAAGATGCCCATCCCGACGTCCCGCCTCGGCAGCAGCCGGTAGGCCACCGCCCCCAGCACGACGGCCACCGCGACCAGCAGCAGCGCGACGGCCCACCGGTCCCCGGCGAACGGCCGGATCTGCGTCGACCACCCGAGCGGCGACAGCCAGGACAGCCACGAGATGTCGGTGGCCGAGTCGCCGACCGCGCGCAGCAGGAACGCGACCCCGAGCACCGCCGAGGCGATGCCGTTGGCGGTGCGTGAGTACTCGGCGAGCTGGGCGGCGATGGCGGCGACCGCGGCGAACACCAGCCCGGTCAGCGTGGTCCCGAGCCCGAATGCCACCGACCCGCCCGCGGGCAGCCCCGCGCCGATCAGGCCGAGCGCCACCAGCAGCCCGGTCCCCACCGCGCCGATGGCGGCGGTGATCAGCGCGGCCGTCAACGCGGCGTAGCGCCCGGTCACGGTCGAGGACAGCAACTCCTGCCGCCCGGTGTCCTCCTCCTGGCGGGTGTGCCGCGTGACCGTGAAGATGCAGGCCAGCGCCGCGAACAGGGGCAGGAACACGCCGAAGCGCCATGCCGTGAACCCGCCTGCGGTGGACAGGTCGAACGGCGGCCCGTACAGCAGGGTGATCGACGGGTTCGCGCTCATCCCCGTCGTCAGGGACGCGCGGCTGGCGGCGTCCGGGTACAGCTGGTCGTAGGCGCCGGCGCTGCTCGCCGGCAGGACGCCGATCACCAGCGCCCAGAGCGGCAGCACGACCCGGTCCCGCCGTAGCGCGAGACGCACCAGGTGCCGGGTGCCCACGAGCGCGGTCATCGCGCGCTCGCTTCGGTCGTGTAGTGGCGCAGGAACAGCTCCTCCAGCGTCGGCGGCTGGCTGGTCAGGCTGCGCACGCCGACCTCGGTCAGCTTGCGCAGCACCTGGTCCAGCGACTGGGTCTCCACGTCGAACCGGACCCGGTTGCCGTCGACCTTGAGGTCGTGCACCTCGGCCAGCGAGCCGAGCCCGTTCGGGTGGCCGGCGAGCTCGGCCACGATGGACGTGCGGGTGAGGTGCCGCAGTTCGCTCAGCGTGCCGGTCTCGACCGCGTGCCCGTTGCGGATGATGCTGACCCGGTCGCACAGCGCCTCGACCTCGGCGAGGATGTGGCTGGACAGCAGCACCGTGCGGCCCTTGTCGCGTTCCTCCTGGATCGCGTACTGGAAGGTGGCCTCCATCAGCGGGTCGAGGCCCGAGGTCGGTTCGTCGAGGATCAGCAGCTCGACGTCGGAGGACAGGGCCGCGACGATCGCGACCTTCTGCCGGTTGCCCTTGGAGTAGGTGCGGCCCTTCTTCTTCGGATCGAGGTCGAACCGCTCGATCAGCTCGTCGCGTCGGCGCTTGTCGAGCCCGCCGCGCAGCCGCCCGAGCAGGTCGATGACCTCGCCGCCGGACAGGTTGGGCCAGAGGTTGACGTCTCCGGGGACGTAGGCGAGCCGGTGATGCAGGCTCGCGGCGTCGCGCCAGGGGTCGCCGCCGAGCAGGCGGACGGTGCCCCGGTCCGCGCGCAGCAGACCGAGCAGGACACGGATGGTGGTCGACTTCCCGGCCCCGTTCGGGCCGAGGAAGCCGTGCACTTCTCCGGTCTTGACCTGCAGGTTCAGGTCGTCGAGGGCCTTGGTCGCACCGAACGACTTGTGCAGGCCCTCGATGGAGATGGCGTTGTCCATGCGGCCGAAGCTACAGTCATTTCACAAAGTTGTGAAGTTAGGAAAACGTATAGATTGGCTGAAGCGCTGGACGGGTGAGGAAGGATGATCTCCATGCGGGACGAAGAGGCGGTTCGGCGGTACGTCGAGCGGCTGGCTCTCGTGCTCAACCAGCTCGGCATCCAGCGCATGGCCGCACGCGTGTTCGCCGCGCTCGTGGTCACCGACGACAGCCGCCTGACCGCGGCGGAGCTGGCGGAGAACCTGCAGGTCAGCCCGGCCGCGGTATCCGGGGCGGTGCGCTACCTGGAGCAGGTGGGGCTGGTCGAGCGGGAGCGGGAGCCCGGCTCGCGGCGCGACCACTTCCGGGTGCTCGACGACATGTGGTTCGCCAGCCTGCGCAAGCGCGACCGGCTCATGGAGATGTGGCGGGACGCCGCTGAGGAGGGCGTCGACGCGGTGGGGGCGGGCACCCCGGCCGGCAGGCGGCTCGCCGATATGCGCGACTTCCTGTCGTTCATCATCAGGGAGCTGCCGCTGCTGCTGGAGCGCTGGGAGAAGGAGCGGGCGAGTCGCTAGGGCAGGACGGCCTTGACGAGCTTGCGCGCCAGCGCCGTCGGGTCCCCGGCCTCGGTGTCCCAGTGCCGCAGGAAACCCTGCTGGAAGGCGGCGCCCAGCAACAGCGTCGCGATCGCGTCCGGGTCCGATGTGGACGGCAGACGGCCCAGGTCCCGTTCGGCGCGCAGGTAGTTCGCCAGCCTGGTCACGGGTGTGCGCGGCCCGGCCCCGTGCTCGTGGATCGCGGCGCGGTGGGCCGCCAGCAGTTCCCGCGAGGAGAACAGGGAAGCGCCGATCGGGAAGCTCTCGGTGTAGAAGTCGATCGCTGTGCTGGTGATGCGGATCAGGTTGCCGCGCACCGTGTGCCGCCCGGGGGCGATGTCGCCGAGGACTGCCTCCAGCCCGGGCAGCTGTGAGGTCATGACGCCGAGGAAGATCTCGGTCTTGTCCGCGAAGTGCTTGTACAGCGCCGCTTCCGAGAAACCCGCGGCGCGGGCGATCTCCTTGGTGGTGGCGCGCGCGTAGCCCTGCTCGCGCATCACCTCCGCGGCCGCGGCGAGGATCTTCTCCCGAGTTCCCATGCGTCCTCAGCGTTCTCTCAGTGCTCGCTTGACGGTTAGTGAGTGCTCACCCACCATAGCAGGTGAGTGAACACTAACCAGGGAGGAAGACCATGAAGCTGACGGTGTTCGGCGCGACCGGCGGGACGGGCGTGGAGATCGTGCGGCAGGCGCTGGCCGCGGGTCACCAGGTGACGGCCGTGGTGCGTGATCCGGCGCGGCTGGACGTGCCACCGCAGGCGCGGCTGGAGGTCGTGACCGCGGACGTGTTCGACGCGGATTCGCTGGTGCCCGCCATCACCGGCCGCAAGGCCGTGCTGTCCGCGCTGGGGCCCCGCGACCGGGGGCCGAGCGTGATCTGCCGGGACGGGACGAGAGCCATCATGACCGCGATGGCCGCGGCCGGCGTGCGGCGGCTGGTCGTGGTGAGCAACAGCGGCATGCACCCCGAGGGCGACGGGTGGTTCACGCGCCTGGTGGTCAAGCCGCTGCTGATCCGCATGCTGCGTGAGGGATACGCCGACATGGGCGAGATGGAGCGCCGGGTGATCGAGTCCGGGCTCGACTGGACGATCGTGCGCCCGCCGAAGCTCAACGACGGCCGTCACACCGGCCGCATCGCGAGCGAGACCAGGGGGAACGTGCGCGGCAGTTTCACCATCTCCCGCGCCGACCTGGCCGACTACGTGCTGCGCGCGGCCGCGGATCCGGAGCTGACGAGGATGGCCGTGTCGATCGCCAAGGGCTAATGTGAACGGGTGTCAACTTCGCGGACTGCCCTGACCCTCGCGGCCACGGTCGGACTCGCCCCGGTGCTGGTCGCCCAGGGCCTGCACGTGCGCCGGACGACACCGCGGCTGCCGGGCGCGTCCGGGCCGCTGCGGGGTTCGGCGCCCGGACCGGACCCGCTGCGGCTGCTGGTGGTCGGCGAGTCCACTGTGGATGGCGTCGGCGCGGGGACGCACGAGGAGGCGCTGACCGGGCAGCTGGCCGCGGCGCTCGCCCGGCGGCTGGGGCGCGGGATCGACTGGCGCGTGGCCGGGCGGACGGGCGCCAACGCGCGCACGGTCCGGACGGAGCTGCTCGACGAGGCGTGCCGGGAGCGGGCGGACCTGGTCGCGGTGGCGCTCGGTGTCAACGACACCATCGAGATGCGCTCACCCACCCGCTACCGGCGCGACCTGCTGGAACTGGTGGTGACGGCGCGACGGGCGCTCGGGCCGGTCCCGGTGCTGCTGGCCGGCGTCCCGCCGCTCGCCGCGTTCCCGTCGCTGCCGCAGCCGTTGCGCCTCGTGCTCGGCCTGCGGGGCGAGGCGCTGGACGCGGCGGCGGCGACGCTCGCGGACCTACCGGGCGTCACCCACTGCCCGGTGCCGCGCGCGGTGGTCGCCCCGGAGCTGTTCGCGGCGGACGGGTTCCACCCCGGACCGGCCGGCTACCGGCTGTGGGCGGACAAGCTCGCGGAGGCCGTCGCATTGGGCTGATCGGGTGAAACCGGCCGCCGCCGACCAGGTGCTTTGGAAAAACTTCTGTCGCTGTGTATCTGGCGAGGGCCTCCCCGCGTCATAGGGGGCGTTGGCTGGTTGCACACCGACTGGAGGAACGCATGAGCTCTCCCCGGCCCTTCGCCGAGGAAATCCGCGCCGTGCGGGATTCCCTTGCCACGATGGGGGATCCGTGGCAGGCGGGGGAGACGGTGCTCAGCCGGCTGGCGGGCGAGTCGCGCAGGGTGCGACTGGGGGTGCCGGCCCCGAGCGTGGCCGAAGTGGAAGCCCGGGCCGAGTTGCCGGGGCGGATGCTCGAGGTCGCGCTCGGGGCCGCCGGCCAGCCCTGCACCGCGCTGCACGCGCCGGGCAGCACGCTGCCCGCCAAGTTCGACCTCCGCGACGTGTGCGGCCGCAGCTACGTCACGCCGGTGAAGGACCAGGGGGAATCGGGGTCCTGCAGCGCGTTCGGCACCATCGCGGCACTTGAGGGGACCGCCGCGTACACGCGCCGCAACACCGGCATGCGCCTCGACCTGTCGGAGGCGCACCTGTTCTTCGGGTTCGCGCCGGCACACCGCAAGCCGGGTGACACCGGGTCCTGGCCGGACGACCTGATGGGGGACTGCGCGGCCAAGGGCGTCACCTTCGAGGACTACTGGCCCTACTCGGACGAGGGCACCGGCGCGCTGCACCCGAACTGGGTGAACCGCGTCGCGCGCGCGGAGGGCGTCGTCGACCTCACCCAGGACCCGGCCGCGATCAAGCACCACATCTACGGCTACGGGCCGGTCACCGCGTGCATGGTGATCTACGACGACTTCTTCCACTACACCGGCGGCATCTACCGCGCCACCACGACGGAGAGCAACGGCGGGCACTGCGTCGCGCTCATCGGCTGGGACGACGAGCAGAGCTGCTGGATCGCCAAGAACTCCTGGGGCACCGACTGGGGCGAGGGCGGGTTCTTCCGGATCGCCTACGGCGAGGCCTTCATCGAGGACTACCCGGAACCGCGGCCGACGACCCTCGGCTGCACCGGGGTCACCCTGCGCGCGTGGCTACCGCCGCAGCGCGCGCTGCGCCTGTTCTCGGCCGGTGCCGGTGAATGGGTCTGCCTGGAGCAGCTGGGCTGGGTCCGGCTCGCGGGGGACGCCGCGGGCGTGAGCCGTCAGCTCGCGCTGCTCGCCGAGGCTCGGGCGGGCGGGCATCCCGTCAGCCCGTTCCTCGACCAGGGCGTGCTGACCAAGGTTGCCACCACCTACTGATGGGGAGCGGAGCATGACCACGAGCAAGAGCGAGACGCCGGACACCGGCCCACAGGACGACCCGAACGCCGAACTCGCCGAACTGACCAGGGAGACGCCCGGATCCGACGGCCCGGCCGGCGTCTACGACCCGAACACCCCGCCGCCGACCGGCGTGTATGACCCGAACACGCCGCCGCCGACGGGCGTTTACGACCCGAACACGCCGCCGCCGACTGGCGTGTACGACCCGAACACGCCGCCGCCCACCGGCGTCTACGACCCCAACACCCCGCCCCCGAGCGGTGTGTACGACCCGAACACCCCGCCGAACGGCAACGGCACGCCGGCTCAGCCGGTCCAGCCGGTGCCGCAGGCGCAGGGCGTCTGGGTGCACGGCAGGCAGGTCGCGCGGCTGTGGTCGACGAGCGCCAACCCGGGCGTCTGGGTGGACATCGCGGGTCTGGGCTGGAAGCGGCTCGCCGCCACCGCGGACGGGCGCAGCTCCCTGACGACGCTGGCACTGCTGGCCCGCAACCACGGGCTGCCGGTGTCCTTCCACGAGAACGCCGCCGGGCAGATCGACCAGATCCTGGTCTGACGGCGGCACGCAGACCGGCGGTGGCCGGCAGCCGAGGGGGCCGCCGGCCACCGCCACCCTGGGGAGCTTCCAGTGACACAGATCCGGCTCGCGCAGGCGGATTCGGGGGAGACGGCGCGGCTCCACGTGGGGGACACGGTGGAGCTGCGCCTGCCGGAGGTCCGCGCGTCGGGTTACCGGTGGCGCTGGCGGTTGCCGGACGCGGTCCGCGTGGTGGCGGACGAGCACGTCCGGTCCAGGGGGGTGGCCCACGGGGAGGGGCCACCGGGCGAGGGGGGTGTGCGCCGGCTGGCGCTCGACGTCGTCGAGCCCGGCCGGCACCTGCTCCGGGCGGAGCTGGCGCGGCCGTGGGAGGTGGAGCCGCGCCGCTCCGTCACGTTCGTGCTCGCCGTGACTGCTCCGAACGAGTGATGTTGTGTATCTGGCGTTCGCCTTCGTGCTCTGCACGGTGACGGAGCCGGAGATACTGCCTAGCGCTGACCCGAGGAGAACCACGCGAAGTGGGGGCGAACGCGGTGACGGAAGCGAGGACCGCCGAGGCGGATCCGTCCTGGGAGGGACTCCGCGGACCGGAGCTGTTCGAGGCGTGCCTTGCCGCGGCGCGGGCGGGGGACAAACGCGCGCTGAACCGGCTGGTCGCCGAGCTGACCCCGCTGGTGTGGAACGTGGCGCGCGGCCAGGGGCTGGACAGCCACTCGGCCGAGGACGTGGTGCAGACCGTGTGGCTGGCGCTGGTCAGCCACCTCGACCGGCTGCGCGAGCCGAAGGCGCTGGCCGGCTGGCTGGTCGTCACCGCGCGGCACGAATCGCAGCGCGTGCGCGGGCGGAAACCGCCGCCGGTGCCGTTGACCGACGAACTGGCCGAGACCGTGGCGAGCACCGACCCCGCGCCCGAGGCCGAGGTGCTGCGCACCGAGCGCGACCAGCGGCTCTGGCGCGCCTTCCGCAGGCTTCCGCAGCGGTGCCAGGAACTGCTGCGGCTCACCGTGCTCGCCGGTCGCGCCGAGTACCGGCTCGTCGCCGAAGCGCTGCAGATGCCGCGCGGCAGCATCGGACCGAACCGCGGCCGCTGCCTGAAGACGATGCGCGAACTGCTGGACATCGAAGGGGGCAGCGCATGAACGACAATCTGCCAGGGGGTGGGGCGCACCCCGGCGACGAAGAACTGCTGGCCGATCTGGGCCGGGTGCTGGCTGCCGTCGACCCGCCCCCGGACGGCCTGGTCGAGCGCGTGCAGTTCGCACTCGAACTGGAGAACCTCGACTTCGAGATCGCCCAGTGGGAGCGGGCCGACCCGGCGCTGGCCGGCGTCCGCAGCATCACCGACGAGGGCACGATCACGTTCACGGTCAGCGATCTCACGGTGATGATCAACCTGACCAGGGTCGGGCACTGCCACCGCATCGACGGCTGGCTGGTGCCCGCCGCCGCGCACGGGGTCGAGGTGCGGGTGGCCGAACACGGGTCGTCGTCGACGGTGGCCGACGAGGGCGGCCGGTTCGTGCTCGACGACGTGCCGCGCGGGACCACCCAGATCGTGATCTCGGTCGGCGGGGCCAGCAGCCGCCGCACCGTCGTCACGCCCGCGGTCGTCCTCTGACCGGCTGCTCACCCCGGCCCCCGCATGTGCTCAGATAGACCACGTGTCAGCTCAGCGTGAGTCCCGGCGTGCGCTGGGCCGGGCATCGGAGCTGCGTGGGCGGGCCGCGGACGCCGCGGGCAACTTCCGCAACGTGGAGGCGGTGCGGTTGTTCAACCGCGCCTTGCGGGTGCTCGCGGACGGGCCGGACGACGTCGAGTGGATCACCCTGCGGGCTCGGGTCCTGCTCGGCCTCGCGATGTCCGAGGCCGAGACCGGCTCGGCGGCGGCGGGCCTGCGCCACCTCGACGACGCCCGGCAGCTGA
Source organism: Amycolatopsis thermoflava N1165 (assembly GCF_000473265.1). Taxonomy (NCBI): domain Bacteria; kingdom Bacillati; phylum Actinomycetota; class Actinomycetes; order Pseudonocardiales; family Pseudonocardiaceae; genus Amycolatopsis; species Amycolatopsis thermoflava. The sequence continues at coordinate 5,494,572 of NZ_KI421511.1, read as the reverse complement.
CCGATCGGCTGCCGCCCGGGCCGCCGCAGCGGGTCCTGCGGGCGCTGGTCGGCGCCCAGCGCGCGCTGGTGCTCGGCCGGATCGGCCGGCTGTCCGAAGCGCTGGCGCTGTTCGACGAGATCCTGCCGGTGCTGGAAAACGAGGCCGACGACAACGCGCTGTCGCTGACCCGCAACCTGATGAACCGCGCCAACATCAACGTCGAGCTGCAGCGGCCCGCGGCGGCGCTGGCGGACCTGCGGCGCTGCCTCGAACTGGCCACCGAGCACGGGCTGACCCGGCTGGAGGGCAAGGTCCGGCACCTGCTGGGCGAGCAGGGGCAGCTACTCGGCGACGTCCCCGGCGCGTTGCGGCACTACGAGCAGGCCGCACGGATCTACGAGGACGCGGCTCCAGGCTGGCTCGCCCGGCTGCGCGTCGACCAGGCCAGGGCGCTGCTCGTCGCCGGTCTCGCCGAGGACGCGGCGCGGCACCTCGACGAGGTCCTGCCCGAGCTGTATTCGAGCCGCAACGTGCAGGACATCGCCGAGGCCGAGGTGGCCCGCGCGGCGGCCGCGATCCTGGACAACGACCACGGCCGGGCCCGCGAGCTGGCCGAGCTGGCGCGGCGGCGGTTCCTCCGGCGCGGCAACGAACGATGGGCCGCGGTCGCCGCGCTGACCCGGCTGCGCGCCGACGCCACCGAGGTCCTCGGCGGCACGCGACGGCCGCCGGCGCGGCTCGTCACGGGTCTCACCGGGCACGCCGACCGCCTCGCGGAACTGGGGCTGCGCGACGAAGCGGCGGTGGCCCGGCTGCTCGCGGTGCGGCTGCTGCTGCGCCGCGGGGACGTCACGGCGGCCGAGGAGCTGCTCGCGCGGGTGCCGCGGCCGCGCCGCACCACGCCGATCGACCACGTCATGCTGCTGCGGCTGTGCCGCGCCGAACTCGCCGTGGCGACCGGCCGTCCGCGTGCGGCGCTGGCGCAGGCGCGCAGCGGCTTCGCCGAGCTGAGCCGGGTGCGCGACCGGATGGGCGGGCTGGACCTGGTGTGCGGGACCGCGGTGCACGGCCAGGAGCTGGGCCGCCTCGCGGTCGGGCTGGTGCTCGGCACCACCCGCGGCCACGCCGGCGCGCGCAGGCTGTTCGCGTGGCAGGAGCGGACGCGTGCGCAGGTCTACCGCTACGAGCCGCTGCCCGCGATCGACGATCCGGTGCTGGCCCGGCTCATCACCGAGATGCGGCAGGTGCAGCGGCTCGCTCAGCAGAACCGGCTGGACGGCAGGCCGGTGGCGGCGCTGGAGCAGCGCTACGCCCGGCTGCAGCGGGAGGCGGGCCGCCTCGGCTGGTACACCAGCCCGTGGGGCAGGCCGCGCCCGGTCAGCTCACCCGAGGAGGTGGCCGCCGAGCTGGGCGAGCGCGTGCTGGTCAGCCTGATCGGCCAGGACGGCGAGCTGTCCGCGGTGGTCGTGCGGGACGGCCGGTTCCGGCTGGTGCGGCTGGGCGGGCTGGACGAGGTCGTGGAGATTACCAAGCAGCTGCACGCCGACCTGAACGCGCTGGCCCCGGACCACCTGCCGTCGCCCCTGGTCGCGGCCGTCACGGCGTCCGCGGAGAAGCGCGCCCGCCTGCTCGACGAGCGGGTCGTGCGGCCGCTCGCGGACGCGATCGGCGACCGCGAGCTGGTGATCGTGCCGACCGGGCCGCTGTACGCGCTGCCGTGGCCCGCCCTGCCGTCGTTGCGCGGCCGTCCGCTGTCGATCGCGCCGTCGGCGACCGCGTGGGTGACCGCGATGCGCCGCGAGCTGATCGACCCGGTCGTGCTGGTCGGCGGGCCGGACGTGCCCGGCGCGATCGGCGAGGTGCGGCAGCTGCGCGCGGTCTACCCGTCGGCGACGCTGGTCGACGGCTCGGCGGCGACCAGTTCCGCGGTGCTGGAAGCGCTCGACGGGTCGGGCCTGGCGCACCTGGTCGCGCACGGCGCGCACGAACCGGCGAACGCGTTGTTCTCGCGGCTGGAACTGGTCGACGGGCCGCTGTTCGCGCACGAGACCGCGCGGCTGCGGCGCCCGCCGGACCGGGTGGTGCTGGCCGCCTGCGAGCTGGCGATGAGCCACATCCGGCCGGGTGAGGAGGCGCTCGGGTTCGCCGGCGCGCTGCTGGCGAGCGGGTCCCGCACGATCGTCGGGGCGATCGCGCGGGTCGGCGACCGGGCGGCGGCGGAGGCGATGACCGACCTGCACCAGCGGCTCGCGTCGGGGATCTCCCCGGCGCTGGCACTGGCGCACGCGACCGCCGCCGATCCGCTGCGCCGCCCGTTCCTCTGCCTCGGCGCCGGTTAGCGCTCGGCGGCCTTGACCAGCTTCGCGGACAGGAACTTGATCGCTCCCGCGAGCGCGGCGCGCACGACCGGGCCGGTGCCGGGGATCTTCTCCTGGAACGAGCCGCGCCAGGTCAGCCGCGTGCCAGTGCCGTCGGGCTCGAAGGTCACCTCGCCGCGGTAGCCGCGCACCGGCGCGGGCTCGGCGAAGGTGTAGACGTGGCGGCGGTCCTGCTCGTACTCGAGCGTCTCCTCGCGCATGAGCAGCGGCCACGCCCCGACGGCCCGGATCGCGCCCACCCCGCCCGCCGGATCGGCCCACCGGTCCCAACGGGACACGACGATGAGCGGTTTCGCCCAATCGGACCAGCGGGCGCCGTCGGTCTCCAGGCGGAAGAGGGTCGCGGGCGGGGCGCTGCTGGTGCGGGTGACCTCGAAGGAGAACGTCCTGGCGGGCATCGGTGGCCTTTCCGCTCGGGTAGGGGTTACCGGGCAGTAAACCAGGGGCTTACCGGATGCGGGGGGCCTGACCTTGGGGTTTCATGGGTTCATGGGCATCGACTTCAACGAGATCAAGAAAAAGGCGCAAGAGGCGCTCGGCCACAACGCCGGCAAGATCGAACACGGCCTGGACAAGGCGAGCGGCTTCGCCAAGTCGAAGTTCGGCCAGCACTCCAGCAAGATCGACAACGTCACGTCGAAGGCGAAGGACTTCCTGCACAAGCAGACCGGCGGCGGGCACGGCGAGCCCGGCCCGCAGGGCGGACCCGGACCGGCCGGACCCCAGACCGGACCCCAGAGTGGCCCGACCGGGCCGACCGGGCCGACCAGTCAGCCGTAACCGTTACGGCACCTCGCCGATGGCGGTGTCCTCGGTGAGGGAGGTGATGCGGCCGCCGCGCTCGCCGAGCGCACGCAGGCCGTCCCGGGCGTCCGGCGCGTCCAGCGCGACGCGGACGCCCGACAGCGTGGCCTGCCTGGCGGCTGCAAGCGCTTGCGCGCCCTCGTAGCCCGAGTCGATGCTGACGGCGAGGCCGCCGGTCGAGGCCAGTGACCCGCGCAGGGCGCCCAGCCGGCCGAGGGCCTCGTCGATCACGGGCAGCAGCGCTTCGCGGTTGCCCTCGGTCATCGCGCGCACCAGCGCCGGCCGGGTGGCGGCCACCCGGGTGCCGTCGGTGTAGGAGCCGGCGGCCAGCGCCATCGCGACCGGCCCGCCGTCCGCCCCCACGGCCGCGAGCACCGCGGCCAGCAGGTGCGGCAGGTGGGAGATCCGGGCGACCGCCTCGTCGTGGGTGGCCGCGGTCAGCGGAACCACGTGCGAGCCGAGGTCGATCGCCAGCCGGGCCACCTCGGCCCACGCGCCGAGATCGGTGTCGTCCTCGACGCACACCACCCACGCCGCGCCGCCGAACAGCGCGGCGTTGCCGGCGCGCCAGCCGGACTCGGCGGTGCCCGCCATCGGGTGCCCGCCGACGTACCGGGCGTTCGGCGCGAACGCCCGCGCGGCCGTCAGCACACCCGTCTTCACGCTGGTCACGTCGGTGAGCAGGCACGACGGCGCGCACACGTCGACCGTCCGCAGCACCTCCTCGACGGCGGTCAGCGGCACGGCCAGCACCACCAGCGCGTCCCGCTCGGCGGCGCGCCGCAGGGCGGCTTCCACGTCCGTCGAGGCGTCGAACCCGTCGGCGGCCGCCGCCTCGGCGTCGGCCGCCGAGGCCGAGGCGCCCCACACCCCGCGCCCCACCGCCGCGGCCGCGCGCAGCACCGACCCGCCGATCAACCCGAGCCCGATCACGCATACGTCTCGCACGGGGCGTCATCCTGCCAGGGCGTCGAGGGCGAAGGCCGCGTACATCGCGACACCCGCCGGGAAAGCACCTTCGTCGTGGCGCACGCGGTTGGAGTGGTTGGTCGGCGCCTCCGCCGGGTCGACGTCCGGCGGGCACGCGCCGAGGAACGCGAACGCGCCCGGAACGCGTTGCAGCACGTAGGAGAAGTCCTCGGCGCCCATGATCGGGTCTGCCATCAGCTCTGCCCGGCCGAGCACGCGCTGGGCGAGGTCCAGCACCCGCAGCGCCTGGTCCGGGTCGTTCACGGTGACCGGGTAGCCGGGCTCGATGTCGACCAGCACGCGGCAGCCGTGCGCCTCGCCGACCGCTTCGCACACCTTCGGCAGCTCGGCCTTCACCAGGGCGCGCGTGGACTCGGACAGCGTGCGGATCGTGCCGGCGACCTCCGCGGTCTCCGGGATGATGTTGGTCGTCGTGCCTGCCTGGATGCGGGTCACCGACACCACCGCCGGGTCGAACACGCTGACCCGCCGCGTCACCATCGTCTGCAGCGCGCCGACCATCGCCGCGGCCGCCGGCACCGGGTCGATCGCGTTGTGCGGGCTGGACCCGTGCCCGCCCTTGCCGGTGACCTGGACCGTGAACGTGTCGTTCGAGGCCATCAACGGCCCGGGCCGCGTGGTGATCAGCCCGGACTCGACGTGGGACAGCAGGTGGATGCCGAAGGCCTTCTCGGCCCGCGACCCGGCGGCGTCCAGCACGCCTTCGTGGATCATGTGCCGCGCGCCGTGGTAGCCCTCCTCGCCGGGCTGGAACATGAACACGACCGACCCGGCCAGTTCGTGCCGGCGGGCCGCGAGCAGCCGCGCGGCGGAGGCGAGCATCGCGGTGTGACCGTCGTGGCCGCACGCGTGCATGGTCCGGTCCACTTCGGAGGCGAACTCCAGCCCGGTGTCCTCCTGCAGCGGCAGCGCGTCCATGTCCCCGCGCAGCAGCACCGCGGGCCCGTCCTGCGCGCCGCGCAGCACGGCGGTCAGCGCGGAGGTCGACTTCCCCTCGACGATCTCCAGCGGGAGGCCCTCCAGCGCCCGCCGGACGGCGGCCTGCGTGTGCGGCAGGTGCAGGCCCTGCTCCGGCCTCCGGTGAATCTCGCGGCGCAGCGCGACGGTGGCCGGTTGCAGGGCCTCGGCCTCGGAGAGCAACGCGGCGAGCCGGGTGTCCGGCAATGGGGGCAACTCCGTGGGTCCCGTCATCTTCCGATCCTCGCAGAGCGACTGCACCGATGATCGGTCCAGGTATACGGTGTGCGCTATGTCGGTGAAGGAGCCGGTTGCGGGATTCGCGGTGGCCGTGGTCCGGGAGGACGGCAAGTGGCGCTGCAGCGCGCTCGACGCCGGCGCACTCACGGGGTTGGACGCCGCCATCACCGAGCTGGCCAAGTTGCGGTCCACGGGGGCCGTGTTCGGCCTGCTCGCGGTGGACGACGAGTTCTTCGTGATCGTGCGGCCGAGCCCGCGCGGACCGTCCCTGCTGCTATCGGACGCGGCGGCGGCGCTGGACTACGACATCGCCGCCGACGTGCTGGATGTGCTGCGGGTCGATCCGCCGGACGAGGAGGACGACTCGATCTGGCCGGAGGGCGACCTCGACATCCTCGCCGACGTCGGCCTGCCCGGGCCCGAGCTCGAGGTGATCGCGGGCGAGGTCGACCTCTACCCGGACGAGCAGCTGCAGATGATCGCGCAGCGCTGCGGGTTCGGCGGCGAGTTCACCGCGTTGCTCGACGAGATCTGACGTGTCCGACGCCGACCTGGTGTCCGTGGCGCTGGCCGCGGCGCGGGAGGCGGGCCCGGACGTGCCGATCGGCGCCGCCGTGTTCGCACCCGACGGCCGCCTGCTCGCCCGCGCCCACAACGCCCGCGAGGAGCTGGGCGACCCGACGGCGCACGCCGAGGTCATCGCGCTGCGGGAGGCGGCCCGCGAGTTCGGCGACGGCTGGCGGCTGGACGGCTGCACGCTCGCGGTGACGGTCGAGCCCTGCACGATGTGCGCCGGGGCGCTGGTGCTCGCGCGCGTGGCCCGGGTCGTGTTCGGGGCGTGGGAGCCGCGCACCGGAGCGGTCGGGTCGCTGTGGGACGTGGTGCGCGACCGGCGGCTCAACCACCGCCCGGAGGTGCGCGGCGGGGTCCTGGAGGCCGAGTGCGCCGCGCTGCTCGCCGAGTTCTTCACCGGTCACCGGGACGTGTGACGCCGCGCGAGGCGGGGTAGCCCGTCTCTGACCGCGTCGAAGGAGGGTCGATGAACGTCGTGAAGAACCGGATGACGAGCCGGTCCCGCCAGGCCAAGGGCGGGGCGCGGGAGCTGTTCGGCCGCCTCACCGGTAAGCGCCGCCACCAGAGTGCCGGCCGCGCCGAGCGGATCCGCGGTGTCGTGCGCGAGACGACGACCGAGGTGGCGGACTGGGCGGCCACCGCCGCGCGGGACGCGCAGCGCCGCTTCCGCTCCAGGTGAGGAGTGCCTGCAAGTCGCTCTTGGGCGTCTAGTAACCTAGTCGGCGGTAGCGTGTCCGAGCGGCCGAAGGAGCACGACTCGAAATCGTGTGACGGTTGACCCCGTCCGTGGGTTCAAATCCCACCGCTACCGCCGGAACGAACGCCGGGTCTCCCCAGGGAGGCCCGGCGTTCGTCGTTTCCGCTACCGCACGTCCACGGTGATCTCGGCCGCGGTGCCGCCGTCGGCGGACAGGGTCAGGGTGGCGGTGCCGAAGGTGACGTCGAGGACCTTCGCCGTCCAGATCGGGTTCGGGCAGGCCGGCACGGGCCCGACGCCCACCGGGGTGCTCGTGAGCCGGAAGGCGGACCGCCCGTGGTGCGGGGTCTGCTGCCGCCCGCTGGTCGCCGTCACCTCGACCTCGGTGTCCTGCCCGGTGACCCGGTGCCCGGCCGGGTTGACGCACTCGACCCGCGCGGTGCCGGTCGCCTCGGCGGTGACCTCGAAGGTCGTGCCGCCGAGACCGGCCACCTCGCCGGTGCACTCGAACCCGGCGCCGGTGTCGCCGCACGCGGCGCCGGTGACGAAGTGGCCGTTGTCCGCCTGCGCCGGCGCGGCGAGCGCCGCGACGGCGAGCGCGCCCGCGAGGACGCCGAGCATCCGCCTCATCTGCTTGCCTTTCCGCATCGTCGGGGAGTCCAGTCTCGGCGCGCCCGGCCCCCCGTGGCGGCCCGCTCACGCGGACGGGTGGCACGGTTCGCCCGCCCGGGTCCCCGCAGACGATCCGTACCGGCCGCTCCCGCCTGCGGGAACAGCCCGCCGGCGTGCGTGGGATCCGCCAGCGTCAGGTCGTAGGTTCACCCTCTTGGTCACTTCTTCTGCTGGGGGTACCGATGAGACTGCTCAACGTCCGCACCCTGTCCGCGGCGGCGGCCGTGGCGGCCGCCGGCGTGCTGGTGCCGGCCGGCACCGCGGCCGCCATGCCGGACCCGCCGGGCGACAGCTGGGACCACACCTTCACGGCCCCCGGTGTCACCGTCTACGTCGAGGAGTACGGCGACCGGATCTCCGTCTGCGACAGCGCGGCGAACGGCTCCAGCGCGCAGGTCAACGTCTGGGCTGACGGCGGGTGGCGTTACAAGGCCGTCGCGAGCGGCGGCTCCGGGAGCTGCGTGACGCACTCGGCGAGCGAGGGCGGTGCTTACAACCTGCCGGAGGGCGCGTTCATCGAGCTCTATTACAAGGGCGTCAGCACCGGCTACGCCACCAGGAGCACGTACGTCAACGACCACTGAGGCACCCTCCGTCAGTCGTAGGCCGGGCGGACGAACCGTTACCGGTTGTTGCCGCTGAGTCTTCCTTCGCCTCACCTCATAGAGGGAAGATGCCTCGACTGTTGATCAGACGAGGGGACTCAGGGTGACGACCAGTCGAAGAATCGGCGTGCTCGCCGCTGCTGTTCTGGCGGGGGCGACCGTCGCTGCCGCACCGGCGTCGGCGGCGAGCCCGGACGTCGTGATCGCCGAGGTCTACGGTGGTGGTGGCAACAGCGGCGCCACGCTGACCAGCGACTTCATCGAGATCGCCACGGCAGGCGGCACCGTCGCCTTGGACGGCTGGAGCGTGCAGTACCTGCCCGGCTCGCCCAGCACGTCGAGCAAGTGGCAGGTGACCGCCCTGTCCGGCTCCGTCGAGGCGGGCGGGCGGTACCTGGTCGCCGAGGCCACCGGATCGGGTGGCACGGTCTCGCTGCCCACCGCCGACGCCGCCGGGTCGATCTCGATGGCCGCGGGGTCCGGCACGGTCGCCCTCGTCCAGGGCACCACTGCGCTCACCTGCCTGACCGCGGCCGACTGCGCTGCCGACCCGCGGGTCCGCGACCTCGTCGGCTACGGCTCGGCGACCGTCCGCGAAGGCAGCCCGGCGCCGGCGGCGAGCAACACCACGTCGGTCGCTCGCGCCACGCTGACCGACACCGATAGCAACTCCGCCGACTTCGCGGCAGGCGCCCCGACGCCGGTCAACACCAAGGGCGAGACCACCGGCGGCGACGCGGGCGGCACCCCGGCCAAGATCCACGACATCCAGGGCACGACCCGGCTGTCGCCCCTGGCGGGCAAGAAGGTCACCGACGTGACCGGGATCGTCACCGCGCTGCGCACCTTCGGTTCCGCGCGCGGGTTCTGGATGACCGACCCGCGGCCCGACGCCGACCCGCGCACCAGCGAGGGCGTGCTGGTGTTCACCGGCTCGACCACGCCCGCGGTGGCCGTCGGCGACGCGGTCACGGTGTCCGGCACCGTCACCGAGTACTACCCGGACAGCCCCACCGGCTCGATCTACCAGTCCACCACCGAGATCACCGGTCCGAAGTGGACGGTTCAGTCGAGCGGCAACCCGCTGCCCGCCGGGACCGCGATCACGCCGGCCACCGTGCCCGGCACCCTCGCCCCCGACGCCGGCGGCAACATCGAAGCGCTGCCGCTGGAGCCGGCGAAGTACTCGCTGGACTTCTGGGAGTCGCACGAGGGCGAGGTCGTCAGCGTGCAGGACGTCCGCGTGGTCGGGCCGTCCACCGAGTACTACGAGCTGTACGTCACCACCAAGCCGGGGGAGAACCGGACCGACCGCGGCGGCACGATCTACACCGGCTACGCCAGCCCGAACACCGGCATCCTCAAGATCGAGTCGCTGATCCCGTTCGCGCAGCGCCCGTTCCCGCAGGCGAACACCGGCGACACACTGACCGGCCTCACCGCGGGCCCGGTCGAGTACGACAGCTTCGGCGGGTACACGCTGCAGGCGACCACGCTGGGCGAGGTCAAGGACGGCGGCATCCAGCGGGAGGTGACGCGCAAGCAGTCGCCGAGCGAGCTGGCCGTCGCCACCTACAACGTCGAGAACCTGTCCGCCGTGGACGACCAGGCCAAGTTCGACCAGCTGGCGCGCGGCATCGTGGAAAACCTGGCGTCGCCGGACATCGTGACCCTGGAGGAGATCCAGGACAACAACGGCCCCGAGGGCGAGGGCGACGGCGTGGTGGCCGCGGACCAGACGTTGAAGCGGTTCACCGACGCGATCGCCGCCGCGGGCGGGCCGCGCTACGAATGGCGGCAGATCGACCCGCAGGACCTCACCGACGGCGGCGAGCCGGGCGGCAACATCCGCGTCGGGTTCCTGTTCAACCCGCGCCGCGTGTCCTTCGTGGACCGTCCGGGCGGTGACGCGACCACGGCGGTGTCCGTGGGGACGGAGCGCGGCAAGCCGCACCTGTCGGTGTCGCCGGGGCGCGTCGACCCGGGCAACCCGGCGTGGGCGAACAGCCGCAAGCCGCTGGCCGGGGAGTTCGTCTTCCACGGCCACACGGTGTTCGTGATCGCCAACCACTTCAACTCGAAGGGCGGCGACCAGCCGACGCACGGCCGGTACCAGCCGCCGGCGCGGAGTTCGGAGGTGCAGCGCGGGCGGCAGGCGCAGGTGCTGCGCGGGTTCGTCGACCAGCTGCTGAACGCGGATCCCTTGGCCGACGTCATCGTCGCCGGCGACCTGAACGACTACCAGTTCTCGCCCGCGCTGAAGACGCTCACCGCGGGCGGCGCGCTCACCGACCAGATCGACCGGCTGCCCGCCGACGAGCGGTACAGCTACGTCTACGAGGGCAACTCGCAGGTGCTGGACCACATCCTGACCTCGCGGGCGCTGTGGTGGGTCGACTACGACGTGGTGCACATCAACGCCGAGTTCGCCGAGCAGGCGAGCGACCACGACCCGCAGATCATCCGGTACCGCCCGATCCTCTGACGCCTGGGCCGCCGCCGCCTCCCTCCCGGGCGGCGGCGGTCAGCGGTGCAGCTGGCGGGCGCGGCGTTGAGCGGCGCGGGCGGCCTGCAGCATCGCTTCGGCCAGGTCGGACGGCTTCACGTGCTCGAAGAGGGCGGAGTTGATCGCGACTTCGAGGACCTCCCCGTTGCCGGCGACCCCCACCTCGACCAGACCCCAGTCGTCCTGCGCGGTGACGACCTGCTGGGCGGCCTGGCGCCGCCGGGCGGCCGGACGCTCCTCCACACCTTCGGACTGGGTGGTCAGCTCGCGGTTCACCGGATCCTCTTCCTCTCACCTGGCTGCTGGGACGTGACCGACTCCCCACCGGTTCCGTGGGGAACCAACCACAGGCGCGCAACGTCCCAAGATCATGAACTGGGTACGCGCGACCGTCGACCACCTGTCCCGCCGCGAGGTCTCACCCGTGGTGCCCGCGACCCTGCGCAGCGACCTGAGCTGGGCGCGCGCGTACGTCCGCCGGGAAATGCCGAAGCCGGACACCCTGGAGCCGGAGAGCTGGCTGCGGCCCGCGAACTAGTCGCAGCCGCCGGCTGAATCAGCGCCGCGCGCGCCACCCCAGTGACAGCACCGCGTCCACCAGCGCCTGGTAGGTCTCCTTGACCTCGCGCAGGTAAAGATCCAGCCGTCCGGCGTAGGCGTGCGGCGCGGGCGCCGGGTCGGCCCCGACCTCCAGCCACGGCAGCCTGCTGACGTTGTCCTGCGCCATCCGCCACCAGTGCTGCGCGCCCTGCACCGTGCGGGCCTCGCGCTCCTTCGCCTCCGCCACGGCGGCCTCCGCGGCCGCGATCTCGGCGTCCAGCTCCTCGGCCCGGCGCCGCTCCCACGCCCGCAGCTCCTCGGCCGCCTTGCCGGCCAGCCCGACGATCTGCTTGTACTCCATCGCCGCGTTCATGCCTGGTGCTCCGGCCGGTCGAAGGGGATCATCACCTCGGGCGAGACGTGCGTGCTGCGGTCGAAGAACAGCGCCCGCCCCGGCCGCGGCGACCAGTGCACGACCTGCCCGGCCGCGAACTGGCTCAGCTCCGCGCCCTGCACGTCCAGCGCCGCCCACGCGCCGATGTCGTCGGTGCCCGCGAACCCGAGCGTGTCCTTCAGCCGCGCCGTGCTGCGCCACCACCCGATCGTGTGAGTGCCCTTGCCCGGTCCCTGCTTGAGAACCACCCGGAAGTGGTCCAGCCCGCTCTTGAGCTGACCGGGCTGCTTCTGCTCCAGGATTGGCAGCGCCGCGTCGACGCCGTACAGCAGCAGGATCCGCGCGTGCTCGGGCGGCTCCTCGGCGAGCTTGGCCATGTGCTCGCCCAGCTCGACGTCGCTCAGCCGCACCACGCGGTGCCCGTCCGACTCCAGCCCGTCGGCCAGCTCGCCGACCGCGGACGCACACCGGTCGACCAGGCACGCCACCAGGAACTCCACCTCGTGCGGCGGGTACTGCTTCGCCAGCGACCGGGCCGCGGCGTCCATGATGGACAGTGCCTCGGCGATCGCGGTGCCCATGATCGCCAGGTTGCGGCCGGGCGCCCCGGTCAGCTCCACCGCGCACGCCGTGTCCTCGACGTCGATCGACTGGCCCAGCAGCGCCCGCGGCGGCCCGCCCGGCGTGAGCCCGGCGAACGCGGCCGAGTGCTCCAGCACCGGCGAGTGCGCGCCGTCGAACAGCCGCGGCCGCTGGTGCTCCTGGGCGTAGCGCTCCCACAGTTCCCGTTGCAACGACGAGAAGATGTCCTTGCTGCTGGCGTCCGGCACGTGCGCGAGCTGGTTGCCGTGCGCGACCCCGGAGTCGTGGTTGATCACCGCGTGCCACTTCGGCGCCGCGACGGCCGCGTTGTTGGTCTCGGCGAGCACGCGCCGCGCCTTGGGCATGGCGATGCGCAGCGTGCACTGCTCGAACACAGCGGGCTTGCCCCAGAACGCGTCGATGCCCGCGATGTCCTGGCTCGCCAGGATCAGGTGGATGCCCTGGGCGCGGCCACGGCGGGCGATGTCCTCCAGCAACGCGGTCGCCTGGTTGGTGACCCCGTCACGGCCCGCGAACAGGTACTGGAACTCGTCGATCACCGCGACGATCCGCGGCCAGTGCCCGTCCGGGTCCTGCTGGCGCAACCCGGCCAGGTCGGTGACCTCGTGCTCCTTGGCCGCGGCCGACCGGCGGCGCAGCTCGTCGGCGAGGAACCGCAGCAGCGCCAGGCCGAACTCGCGGTCGGTGTTGACGTTGACCCCGATCAGGCGCGCGTGCGGCAGCCAGCTCGCGTCCCGGCGGCCCGGCGCGAGCCCGGCGAAGGACACGCCCTCCTTGAAGTCCAGCAGGTACAGCGCGAGCTCGTCCGGCGGGTAGCGCGCGGCGAGGCTGCCGAGCAGCGCGTAGAGGAAGTTCGTCTTGCCCGAGCCGCTCGGGCCGCCGATCAGCGCGTGCGGGCTGGCGTCGCCGATGACGACCTCGACCGGATCGCCCTCGAAGAAGCCGACCGGCGCCCGCAGCTCGCGCGCGGAGTTCTCCTGGCCCAGCTCGGCGGGCAGCAGGTCGCGGAACGACCGCGGGCCGCCCTGCTTCTCCACGATCGCGTCGGCCAGCCTGCTCGCCGCGGCGCTGACCTCGGCCGACGGGACCGGCGGGTCCAGGTCGACGACCAGGTTGGGCCCGGTCATGCTGGTCGCCGCGTGGTGCTCGTCGAGCATCCGGATGTTCTCGAACGCGCCGCCGAGGATTGTCGGGATGTCGACGGTGATCAGCGAGATCCCGGCGGCCAGCGCGGCGCCGGCGATGCGCTTGAGCTCCCGCAGCGGTTCCGGCGCCCACGTCTCGCCGTTGCCGAACAACACGACGATCCGCCACGGCTCGACACGCTGCCCGAGCTGGTCGCGCAGGCCGCGCAGCGACGTGTGGCCCGCCTGCATGGTGTGCGCGTGGATGCGGCGGATGTGCCCGGTCACCTCGTCGAGCAGCACGCCGAGCTGGTCCGGGTCGTACAGCGTGACCGCGGACGTGCGGGACAGCGGGTACAGGTTCGGCAGCACGGCGGTCAGCTGCGCCACGTCCCACAGGTGGATCCGCACCGAGCCCAGCTCCATCGTGCTGAGCACGCGCAGCAACAGCCCCTCGATGAGCGATTCGACGGCCGCCCGGCCGCGCACGGCCGTGGTGATCGCCAGGTGCGAGTCGTCCAGCAGCGGCACCATCACCGGAAACGGGCCGGAATCGTCCATTGTGGACGACCCGATGCGCCACAGCGGCGGCGGCTTCAGCGGCTCCCGGCCCGCGCGGCCGAGCCACGCGCTGGGCGGCAGGCTCGCCGGCCCCGGCGCGACGCGCGCGACCAGGTCCCGCAGCCGCGCGGGCACCGTCGCGGCGTCGGTGTAGAACGCGGCGTGCTGCGCGTTGAGCTTGTCCCGCACCCCCGCCATCACCGGGCTGCGGAGCGCGGCGGTGAGCTCCTCGTCCCCGGCCGCGTTGTCGATGCCGACGCGCACGATCTGCTGTTCCAGCTGGAGCCGGGCCAGCTCGGTCTCGGCGATCTGACGGCCCGCCTGCGCGGCGCCGAGCACCATGCCGAGCTTCTCGCGCATGGTGCCCAGGGCCGTCACGACCCGGCGTTTCTGCTCGTTGGCCTTCGCCATGGCGCGCCTACAGCCGGGCCAGGTAGGTGTTCACCAGATCGTCGGCGGCGCGCAGCCGGTCGGCGTCCTTGCCGAGCCGGTCGACCGCCGCCGCCAGTTCCGGCGGCACCCACGCGTCGGCCTGTTCATGGGCGTTCACGATCACTTCGCGCGCTTCGTCCAACAGCTCCACCGCACGGTTGGTGTGTTCGCTTGCCTCGGCCAGTTTCGCACGGAACGCGGTCAGCTGCGCCTGCAGTTCGGGGAGCGAGAACATCTAGAGGCGGGCGGCGTACGACTCGGCCGACGACACCGCGGCCTGGATCGTGTTCTGCTGACCGCTGATGCCCTGCAACGCCTCGGCGAGCATGCTGTTCGCCTGGGTCACCTCCGGCTGCGTGCTTCCCGAGGTGACCTGGCCCAGGATCTGCTGGGCCTCCTCGAGTGCCTGAGCGGCCTGCTGGAGGGCTGCGACGCTGGCGTTGCACTTCTCGTTCGCCATCGCGATCCCAGCGCGGATCTCTTCCACTCCGGCCATAGTGACGCGGGTTCTCCTCGAGCTAGCGGTTAGTACGGCCGCGTGTGCGGCCTGTCAACAAACTATCGGTAGAGCGGACCGGAGCATGAGCCTGGTCACTGGTGCATCCGGGTGAAGCGCGGGGCCGGTTCACACGGCCGTGTGCGCCCTCGAACGCAGAACGCCGGGCCCCTGTGGGGTGCCCGGCGTCGTGCGAAGAGCGGAGGATACGGGATTCGAACCCGTGAGGGCTGTTACACCCAACACGATTTCCAATCGTGCGCCTTAGGCCGCTCGGCCAATCCTCCGCTGAGAAGGGTACAGCAGGCCTCGGCGCGCTCCGCCTAGACCCGCTTCTGGCAGGTGTAGGCCCCGAAGACCCGGCCGGTGAACTGCACGTCCAGGACCTCGAAGCCGGCGGCGTCCAGCATCGGCTCGAGCAGCCACCGGAAGGTGCTGTGCTCGGTGCGCACGTGTTCGGCCAGGTCGTCGCGGGTGTAGCCGACCTCGGGATCGGTGACCGCCTGGTCGAACCAGTCCCGCAGGACTGTTTCCGTCTCGCCCGGCTGGAAGTCGTAGATCAGGTCCCGCAGCCGGAGCAGCCCGCCCGGCCGGAGCATCCCGGCGATGCGGTGCAGCGCGATCGCCTTCCAGAAGTCCGGCAGCTGGTGCAGCGCGTGCCGCGTGAACACCGCGTCCGCCGGCTCGCCCCGGTGCTCGTAGGTGAGGAACCCGGCCTGCACGCACTCGACGTTCGGCAGCCCCGCGGACCGGATCACGGCGAGCATCGCCGGCGACACGTCCACGGCCACCACCCGGTCGAACCGCTTCGCGGCGGCCATGGCGAAGCGGCCGGTGCCCGCCCCCAGGTCGACGACCGTGTGGCCGTCCAGCAGGGCGAGGTCCTCCGAGGGGTCCGGCCGGCCCTGCTTGCGGTCGAAACCGGCGACGAAGCCGGGGTCGAGGTGTTCGGGCCCGGCATGGGCGAGCTCGTCGAGCATCCACGGTCCGGTCATGTCCCCGATTGTGTCGGCCGTGGCCAGCGGTTTTTCAGGCCGCTTCGGGCGGGGCGGCGAGGATCTCGCGGCCGGCGTCGGTCAGCCGCACGCCCACCCGCTGGCCCAGCAGGCCGGGCCGCGACGGGCACACGAACCCGGCGTGCGCGAGCAGGTGGGCCGTGACCTGGTCGCAGCAGGGGAGGCCGTCGATGAACAGGTCCGGCTCCGAGCTGCAGGTCATCTCCGCGCGGCCGGCGCTCACGGCACGCAGCATCGCCATCGCGCGGCGGGAGAGGTTTCGTCGTTGTTCCATCGTCGCCCCCGTCAGGCCGACTGGGTGAGTGTCTCCCCGTCGTCGTCCGGAGCGGCGACGGGCGCGGACAGCGCGCAGATCTCCTCCACGACCTGGCGGTGCGCGGCGAGCGCCAGGTGGCCGACCCCGGGCAGCACCACGTTGCGCACGTCGAGGTCGGGGTGTTCGATCCGGCCGTGGCGGCTGGGCAGCACCAGCTCGTCGCCGTCGCTGGAGAACGCGACGAACTTCGTCGCGCAGTCCGGCGCCGGCTGGTCCAGCTCGGCCAGCAGGTCGCTGCCGGGCCGCAGCTGGCGCGCCAGCGGGATCGGCGAGAACAGCCAGGCCGCGACGGTGCCGCCGTGCGGCGTGCCGACGGTGACCACCGTGTCGACCCGCTCGTGCCCGCCGAGCCGCTGCACGTAGTACCGGGCGATGAGGCCGCCGAGGCTGTGGCCGACCAGGTCGAGCTTCGCCGCGCCGGTGACCTCGCACAGCTGCTCGATCTGCTCGGCCAGCCGCGCGGCCGCGGACCGGACGTCCCGCAGCAGCAGGCTGTAGCTGAACGAGACGACCGGCCCTGCGCCGCAGCGGTCGAGCGCGAGCTTCAGGTCGGTGAAGATCGCGGTGTTGTCGGCCAGGCCGGGCAGCACGACCAGCGGGCGGCCCGGCACCGGCACGCTCCGGCGGACCGGGTGGATCGCCCAGCGCCGCCCGATGCCCGCCGGGTACCGGACCGCGTGCGTCACCACACTCGCGATCTCACCCGCGACCGTACGCAGAACCGTCATCGCACACCTCCCCGTCGAGGTGGTCGTTCACTTGCTGCGAGGTTAGCCGTGGGTACCGACATTTTTGTTTCGCCGCCCCGGTATCGGTTTCGTTTCGACCCCGATCAGTGGAACAACGCGAGCTTCCCGGCGACCTCGCGGGCGGCCGCGAGCAGGGTGCGCACGGTGCCCAGGTAGGTCTTGGCCTCCGAGGGCAGGATGTGGCTGTCCCTGCTGGTGGGCATGTCCAGTTCCCGCGCCCGCTGGCGGAGCAGCTCGATCTGCGAGAACTGGTGCCCGAACTGGGCCGCCACGGCCGTCCCGACCGCCTGCTCCGGCGCGGACAGCGCGGGCCGCAGCCCCTGCCGGGCGAGCAGGCCGGAGCCGATCAGCTGCGCGGCCTTGGCCAGCAGCAGGAACGCCGAGTCCGGCGACACCTCCGCGAGCCGCTCGGCCGAGGAGATGTGCTTGGCCGCGAGGTCCAGGAACGGCTGCCCGTTGGCGGCGGGCCCGCCGACGAGGTCGAGGTGACCGGCCCGCACCAGCTGGATGACGACGTCGTGCCCGTTGAGGACGACGCCGGAGGCCGGTGGCACCTGCCGGGGCGGGATGGGCGCGATCTCGACGACCGGGTGGCCCGGCCGCTGCCGCGGGATCTGCAGGCCGTCCAGACCACGCTCGAGCGCCGCGATCGAGAAGCTCACCGGGCGCTTGAGCCGCTGCTCGGCGCGCCGCGCGGCGGTGTGCAGGCCCTGCTCGTCGGCCGGTGCGCCGGGCTGCAGGGACACCAGCAGTTCGATGCTCTCCGGGGCCGGGCCCGGCAGGCCGGCGAACCGGTCCGCCCACACGCCGCCGACCAGGATGCGCAGCACGCCGCGCACGCTGCCGAATTCCTCGCCGAGGATCTGGGGGACGCCGTAGGTGAGGCGAAGCAGTTCGGCGAGCGGGCGCGCGAGCGGCCCGTCCCCGGACGCGCGCATCAGCCGGATCGTGCCCTCGCGGCGGCTGGTCAGGATGCCGGCTTTCTCGAGGAGCTTGTTCTCCTTGTCCACGGAGGCGAGGGAGCTGCCGGAGTGCTCGGCCAGTTCGGTGAGGCTGAACGAGCGGTCCGGGTTCAGCAGCGTGGCCGCGAGGATGCCGGCCTGCACGCGGGAGCGGAAGACCGGGAGGAGGGCCGGAGTGCCCTGCGCGCGACGCGCGGGCCCGGGGGAGGCGGGCGCGTTGTCGGTGACGACGGCGTGCCCGAGCCGATTTCGCCGCCGGGCAGCCGCGGCCGCCTGGTCGAGCCGTTCCTGGGGCACCTGCAGGACGACGGACAGCCATCGTCGCGTGCCCAGTCTCGGGATCTGGTGCCCGCGTTCCCACCGGGCCACCAGATCACGCGTGACGGTCGGCCGCCCCGAAACGGTCGCCAGTTCGCGGGCCAGGGTGTACTGACTGAGCTTCCGCTCCCGCCGAGCGGCCCGGATCAGGTGCGAGATGGGCTGGTTCAGGTCCACTTCCATGATCTTCAGGGCTCCTAGTTCCGCCGATTGGGCCACGACCGTAGCTCCGCGGCCGGCCCCCGCACCGTACGTTTCGCGCACGCTTTCATCTGTTTTGCGCCCCCGGCGCACTGAGCCCGCCGCTGGGTGAACTCGTCCCCTGGTTGGGGTTTTTCCGATTGGGCGAGTCTGAGATCACCGTTCCTGGCCGAGAAGCTGATGAATGAGTGAGCCATGTGTCTTCAAGATTTCCTGATCACCCAAGGAGCCCGCCTCCGGGACGCTTTGACGGTCATCGACATGCACGGTCTCGACAACGTGCCGGTGGTGGACGGCGGCGACCGTCTCCTGGGCGTGGTCACCGAGCAGGACCTCCGCCGCGCGTTGCTCAGTGGCGCCTCGCTGGACGACGATGTCCAGCCGCTGTGCAGGGAACCGCGGGTGAAGGTGACACCGGGGTCCGGTCGAGCCGAAGTGGTCGACCTGATGCAGGCCCTGGGGATCCGCCAAGTGCCGATCGTCGACGAGAACGGCCGGGTGGTCGGCCTGCACTCCGACCAGAAGGTGATCGGAGTGCGGCGCCTCCCGAATTGGGCCGTGATCATGGCCGGCGGGAAGGGAACCAGGCTGGGTGCGCTGACGAAATCGACGCCGAAGCCGATGTTGCCGGTCGCGGGGCGCCCCATTCTGGAACGCATTCTGCTGCACCTCGTCGGATCGGGCGTGGATCGCGTTTTCCTGTCGGTCAACTACATGGCCAGCGTGATCGAGAAACATTTCGGTGACGGCGCGCAGTTCGGGTGCACGATCGACTACCTGCGCGAGGACCCTGACCAGCCGCTCGGCACCGGTGGGTCCCTCGGGTTGATCGAGGACCTCGGGTACGAGCCGGTCGATCCCGTGCTGGTCATGAACGGCGATCTCATCACGCAGTTCTCGGTCCGGGCGATCCTCGAAGCACATGCGCAGCAGTCGGCCGTCGCGACGGTGGCGACAGCCGAGTACAAGCACGAGGTTCCGTTCGGGGTCCTCGAGGAGAGCGGCCACCGCCTCGTCCAGATCATCGAGAAGCCGACGCACCGGTGGCCGGTCAACGCCGGCATCTACGTCTTCGATCCGTTGCTCTTCTCGCGCATCCCGAAGGGATGCGATTACCCGATCACGAAGCTGATCGAGAGCTGCCTGAACCGGGGCGAGCGAGTCGGTTTGTGGGACATGGCCAGCGACTGGCAGGACATCGGTCGCCCGGAGGAGCTTTCCCTCGCCCGCGGCGAACGGTGACGCGGCACGGATGAAGCACAGCGGAAGGAAAACGCGCGAAATGAATACCGCCATCCTCGGAACCGGTTCGTACCTGCCCCGGGAAGTGCTCACGAGCGCCGAACTGGGAGATCGGCTGGGCGTCGGGGAGCAGTGGATCATGGACCGGACGAGGATCCGTGAGCGCCGCGTGGCCGCACCGGACGAAGCCACTTCGGACCTGGCGACGCAGGCTGCACACGAGGCGATCCGGGACGCCGGGTTGACCGCCGCCGACATCGATCTCATCATCGTCGCCACGTCGACCCCCGACCAGCCGATGCCGGCGTCGGCGTGCCTCGTCCAAGCGAATCTCGGAGCCTGGCGGGCGGCGGCATTCGATGTCGAAGCTGTGTGCTCAGGCTTCGTCTACGCGCTGGTGATCGCGCACGCGATGCTGGTCGCAGACGCCGGCCCGCACACGGCACTGGTGATCGGGGCCGACACCTATTCACGGGTGCTCGACTACACAGACCGAAAGACCGCGGTTCTGTTCGGTGACGGTGCGGGTGCCGTTGTGCTGGGTAAAGCTCCGCACGGCCGCGGGCTGATGGCCAGCCTGCTCGGCGCGGATGGCGCCGCCGCTGATTTCGTCCAGGTTCCCGCCGGCGGTAGCCGCCGCCCCGCCAGTCACGAGACGGTGAATCACGGTGAGCACTACTTCGCGATGAAGGGACGCGAGGTGCGCAAGATGGCTGAGCAGGTGCTGCCCGAGGTCGTCGTCCGCCTCACCGAGTCCGCAGGTATCGATCTGCGCGATGTCGGGCTCATCGTGCCCCACCAGGCCAACGGTGTCATTCTCGAGGCGATGGCGGCGTCGCTGGAACTGCCACGAGATCTCATGCACGTGACCGTCGACAAGTACGGGAACACAGGGGCGGCATCCGTTCCGGTGACGCTCGACGACGCCGCGCGGAACGGACGGTTGACGCCGGGCAGCACCGTCCTCCTCGTCGCTTTCGGCGGAGGTATGACCTGGGCAGGAGCGGCTCTGCACTGGCATGGTCCGGCGCGACACCGGAAGGACCCCTCATGCACCTGAAGGACCGCGTAGTTTTCATCACCGGCGCAAGCCGGGGGATCGGTGCCGAACTGGCGCGTGATTTCGCTGCGCACGGAGCGCGGCTCGGGCTGGTCGCGCGGAACATCGAGGCGCTCGCCGAACTCGCCGGCGAGCTGCCTTCGGATGCACTGCCTGTACCTTGTGACATCCGTGACGAGGAGGCTCTCGGAGCGGCGTGCCGGAAGGTGGCAGACCACTTCGGCACTATCGATTCCGTAGTCGCCAACGCGGGCGTCGCGCTGGAATCGGGGCGAGCCCACAAGGTGCGGACAGAGACCTGGATCCGCACGCTCGAGACGAACCTCACGGGACCGTTCCTCACCGCCCGCGCCGCCCACCCCTATCTCGCGGCCTCCGGGCGAGGACGCCTCGTCCTGACGTCGTCGGTGATCGCGCGGCAACCGCGCCCCGGCTTGAGTGCTTACGCTGCATCGAAAGCCGGGGTCGAAGGGTTGACCCGCGCACTTGCCGCGGACTGGGCGAAGGATGGCATCTGCGTGAACGCCGTGGCTCCCGGGTTCTTCGGCCTCGGAATGGGAGCCGCTTTCGAGGCCGGTGAGCGCCTTCGTGACCAGGTGATCGCCCGCACCGTGCTGGGCCGCTTCGGTGAGCCGCAGGACATCGCGGGTGTTGTGCGGTTCCTCGCCAGCGACGCCGCTGCCTACGTCAACGGGCAGGTCCTCGGAGTGGACGGAGGGTACGGGCTGGGAGTTTGATGGGGCATCGGCACCGGCAAGCGCCCGTGCCGATGCCCCATCTGCTCAGGATGTCGGTGCGGTCCAGCCGGCTCCTACCGGAACGTAGTCCGTAGCCCGCGTGTCGCCGGAGCCGGCGAGCAATGTGGACTCGAAGTCGTACCGCGGACGGTAGCCGAGGAGCCGTTCAGCCTTCGCGTTCGACAGCTCGAACGCCAGCCGAACCGGCATGTGGGCGTTGAGGAGGGTGGTGTCGCGGTGCTTAGCGATCACCTTGGCACCTTCGGCGAAACTGGTCGCCCGCGGCCCCACGATGTTGAAGCCCTCGTTCGCGGCCGCTGGGGACTCGATGCACCGGATCGTCCCTTCAACGGTGTCGCGGACGTCGGTGAGGTGGATGGACCAAGGTGCACCGTCCGGCCCGACGAGGCAGACGGCCGGGTCGTCCGCCTGGTCCGGCGCGGGCAGCAGGGTGGCGAGGCCGTGCGCAAGTTTGAACAGCGGCCAGAGGTTGCTCCGCGGCCCGAGCGCCGAGTGTGTTTCGAGGAAACCTCTCACCCAGCTCATCCGGAAGAGCGACCCCGCCTCGTTCGGAGCAAGTACCGATCCGTACCGCAATATTGTGTACTGGAGCCCGTGGATTTTGCGGTAGTTGCGGACGAGGTGCTCGCACAAGACCTTTGAAGTTCCGTAGTAGTCGCCGGGAAACTGCTCGGACTCTTCGGTCAGTGACATGACGTTCGGGTCCGCCGGACCGTAGGTGTTGTCGGTGCTGGCGTAGATGAAACGCCGGACCGTGCGGCCTGCGCCGACTGACGCCTCCAGGACGCGCAGCGTTCCCAGGACGTTGATGTCGTAGTACTCCTCGACCGTGCTGTCGCCCAAGGGCATCTGGGCTGCCAGGTGGATCACCACGTCGGCACCTTCGACTGCCGTTCGGAGCGCACGGCCGTCAGTCAGGTCGGCCTCGGCCGTCTCGACCTCGGACGGCATCGGGAACTTCTTGTTGCCGGGGCGAACCACCGCACGCACGTCGTAGCCGCCGGTGCTGAGCCTCCGCACGAGCGTCGAACCCACCCGGCCGGCAGCCCCTGTCACACACACCAATGTCATTTGTCAACGCCTCCGAGGTCGTTCTCGTAAAATCGCTTCTTCTGGAAATCAGGGAAATCGGCACTTTTCACCGGTGCTGCGACGAGGCGGCTCAGGTCGTTGTCCGCCGGCCTCCCGGGTTCGGGTGGCGCCTTGCGCTGGACGGCACGGGCTTTGGTGATCGCCGCAGCGATCGCGGCCCGCTCTGGTGGGCAGTCGAGAACCGAAGCTGCCCGATCGCGCCCCTCCTGACGAGAGCCGATGTTGACGCTCGGGACTCCGGCGGCCGGTGCGTCGACCAGACCGCTGGACGAATTCCCGATCACGACGGCACTGCAGGCCAGGAGGCTTTGGTACCGCCGCCAGCCGAGTGAGGGCACCAAGAGCGCTCGTTTTCCGTTCCGCCACACGTAATCCCGGATCTGGAGGAGAATCTGCTGCCCACCGCGGTCGACGTTGGGTGCGGTGAACACGAGCGTGGCATCGGGATGGGAATCCAGAGCGTCCAGCATCGCCGCGAGCCCTTTGGCGGATTCGAGTTGGTCACTCGTGACCGGGTGGTAGGTGATGGTGAAGACCGGTGGCCCGAGTGAGATACCCAATTGCTGCGCGAGTTCGGCCCGGCCCAAGGTTCGGCCGGTGACGTGCCCGCGGAGAAGAGCGCCGCCGACGACATGCACGTGGGCTGGATCTTCGCCCATGCGCACCAAGCGGCCCTTGTCGGTCGCACTCAGCACGAAATGGAGGTGCGCGATCTTCGTGAGGGCGTGGCGGATACGTTCATCCACGACCCCGTAGGTGAGCTGACCGCCACCGAAGTGAGCGATCACGATGTCCTGTGGAAGTGCTGCCACCGCGACGGCGAGTGCTTCGTACCTGTCGCCGGAAACGAGCAGCACGTCAGGCCTGATCCTGCGCAGTGCGTCGGACATCCCGATCACTCCCAGGCCGAGTGACTTCGCCATGGCGGCGGGGTGGTCTCCGGACAGCACGACATCGATCTCGTCGGCGATCGTGAAGCCGTCTTCGCGGACTTCGTCAACAGTCTTTCCCTGGTCTGGCACCAGGTGACCGCCGGACACCAGTAACACCAAGTCGATCTCGGGATCGGTGTCCAGGCATTCCAAGATGGGGATCATCGGACTGTAGTCGGCCCGGGATCCGGTGAACGCACACACTTTCCGCAGCTGAGTCATCGGCCTCGGTTGATGGTCTGGATGACCTCGTGGAGAACGCGGTCCTGGTCGATCTCGCTCAAATGCACCGAGCTGGGCAGGGAGACGGCCCGCTGGTACAAGGAATCCGCGACACCCCGGCCCACCTGGTGCGACGAGAGGTACGGAGGCTGCCGATGAACTGGTGGCCACAGGCGCCGCGCTTCGATGTTCTTCTTGGCGAGGGCGTCGATCAGCGGATCGGGATCGCTTGTGAGGATCGAATAGATCCAGTGGGATGGGGTCGCCCATGGTTCGTGCGGGCAACGCTCCACGGCTAGCTGCTCGAGACGCGCGTTGTAGCGCGCGGCAATTCGTTGCTTCGCCGAGAGCTTCTTCGGGAGCTGCTCCAGCTGAGCCAGACCGATCGCTGCAGCGACATTGGTCATCCGGTAGTTGTAGCCCACTTCGTCGTGCCAGTAGCCGCGTTCGGGTGACCGCGCTTGCGTGGTGAGGTGCCGTGCTTTCGCCGCGGCACGCTCGTCAGTGGCGGCGATCATGCCACCGCCGCCGGAAGTAATCATCTTGTTGCCGTTGAAGGAGAAGCAGCCGTAGTCACCGACGGTGCCGACATGTCGGCCAGCCAGCGGTCCTGTGCTCCATCCCGCCCCCAGCGCCTCGGCGGCGTCCTCGACGATGCGCACGCCGAACCGTTCGCGGAGGTCCAGGAGCGGCTCGATGTCAGCGGGATGGCCGAGAAGGTGGACCACCTCGACGACGTCGGGGAACCGACGGCCTGCTCGTGCGGCTCGCACGACCTCGTCGTGGAGTAGGTGGGTGTTCATGTTCCAGGTGCGTGGCTCGCTGTCGACGAGCCACAGATCTGCACCGGTGTACGCGGCGGCGTTCGCCGAGGCGATGAAGGTGAGCGTCGACACGGCGACCAGCGAGCCAGTGCCCGCTCCGGCCAGCCTGAGCGCTACGTGGAGTGCCGCGGTGCCACTCGCGCACGCCACCGTATGCGCCCCACCGATGCTCTCCGCGAACTCGCGCTCGAACCGGTTCACGAACGGTCCCACCGACGACACGTAACCCGTGTCGAGGCATTCCTGTACGTAACGCTTCTCGTTGCCGGAGAGTTCGGGTTCCGCCAGGGGAATTCGATTTGCTTGACCGGTCATCTGGCGTACCTCACGGCGCGGTGGGGATCGGTTCTCGGCTGCAGCCACGCGGCTGTTCTCTTGATGCCGTCCATCAGCGCGGTTTCGGCCCGCCAACCGAGTACCGACTGTGCGTTCCCGGGATCAGATCGCAAGATCTCGACCTCGCTGGCTCTGGGCCGGACGCGTATCGATTGAGTTTCCGGGACCGCGTCGGCGCCCGTGACCCGGCAACAGACGTCGAAGAGCTCACCGATGGATATGTCTTCTCCGGTGCCGAGCTGGACCAAGGTGCCTGGAGCAAGATCGGCGAGGCCCATCCGGACGAAGCCGTCGACCGTGTCGGAGACGTAGGTGAAGTCGCGCCGGGGGGTGAGGCTACCCAGCCGTACTCGCGTGTGTCCGGCGAGCAACTGCCCGAGGATGGTGGGGATGATCGCGCGCGCCGATTGCCGGGGGCCGAAGGTGTTGAACGGGCGCAGGGTCCGGACGTCGAGGTCGAATGACCGCGCGTACGCTTCGCAGAGCTGGTCCGCAGCGATCTTCGATGCCGCATAAGGCGACTGAGCCCGCAGCGGGTGAGACTCCCGGATGGGCACCGTACTGGGGGTTCCGTAGACCTCGCTGGTCGAGGTGTTCACAACCGTCACGCCGCCAAGAGCCCTGGCCGCTTCCAGAACGTTGAGGGTGCCGGTCACGTTCGTCTCAACGAAAGAGGCCGGGGCCTGGTAGCTGTATGGGATGGCGATCAGAGCGGCGAGGTGGAACACGATGTCGATGCCTTCGACGATTTCGTGCACGAACCGCCCGTCCCGGATGTCGCCGAGCCGGAGGTCCAGTCGCTCCGCGAGGTCCTGGTCGAGCTCGTCCAGCCAGCCGTACGACCCGTTCGAGTTGTACACGCACAACGCACGGACGTCCGCGCCTTCGGCGAGGAGGCGCTCGACCAGATGGCTCCCGATGAATCCGTCGGCACCGGTCACCAGGACCTGGCGGTTCAGGAGGGTGGCCGCATGGCCACCCCCTGTTCGCGTCGGCAACGGCTCTTTTCTCGTATGTGCAGACCGTTCAGTCACACCTACGTTGCTATCAACCGTCGCCGCGGCGCTCCCAGAGAGCGAGTTACGCTGCGGGCCCGCAGAGTCAGTCGAAGACGATGAGCCCGCGGAGGTCCCGGCCCTCGTCGAGCGCTGCGGAGGCCTCGTTGATCTGGTCGAGGCGGTAGCGGTGACCGATCAGCTCGTCGAGTTTCAACTTGCCCGCCAGGTAGAGCTCGACCAGTTCGGGGAACGCTTCGTGCGGGTTTGACGAGCCGTATTTCGACCCGACGATCCGCCGCTCGCCCGAGGTGAGCAGCCCGGGGTCGACGCGGACCAGGTCACCAGGACGGGGCGCACCTACGAGGACGCACACGCCCCGTGGCCGGAGAACCGCCAGCGCCTGTTCCATGACCTGCGTCGAGCCGACCGCCACCACTGCGCAATCGACTCCGCCGGCCGAGTGGGCGAGGACTTCATTGATCGGGTCCGTTTGCTGCGCGTTGATCTGAACCTCTGCGCCGAGGACTTTGGAGGCTTCCAGCTTGTGCTCGGCGAGGTCGACAGCGATCACCGGTTGAGCTCCTGCGAGCGCAGCCCCCTGCACGGCGTTCAGGCCGATGCCCCCGCACCCGAAGACGACGACACTCTGGCCAGGCCGTACTTGGGCGGTGTTCAACACCGCTCCGACGCCCGTTGTCACGGCGCAGCCGATGAGCGCTGCCTTGTCGAGCGGCATGTCGGCGCGGATCTTGACCGCAGCGGTCGCGTCCACCACCACGTACGAGCTGTACGTGGAGGGGCCGAAGTGCTGGATGGGGGTGCCGCCGGCTTCGAAGCGGGTGGTCCCGTCCCGCATCTGGAACGGGGAGGTGTTCGGGCACAGGGCGGGAAGCCCGGCTGCGCATGAACGACATCGACCGCACACCGGGGCCCAGGAGAGGATGACGTGATCGCCGGGTTGCAGTGAGTCACATCCTGGTCCCACGGCTTCGACGACGCCGGCGCCTTCGTCGCCGAGGATCATGGGCAGGGGCACGTCCGGGTAAGCCCCCTTTTCGACGCTGAGACAGCTGTGGCAAACCCCGGCCGCGACCATCCGCACGAGCACCTCACCAGTCCGAGGTTCGCCGAGTGCAACGAGTTCGACGTTCTGTGGCTCATTGGGGTGTCTCAACACGGGGGCGAGAACGTCCACTGTCGGCTCCTTGCTCGAACGGGCGGGCGGCGCCGCGCTTGCTGTGGGGCTCGGCCGGCCAGGCGAATCGTCACCGCTGCCGGCGCGACGCCCGCTGGTTCCGGACAACGATACAACAGTTTCATAATGGCGAGAACCGCTACCGCCCCGGATGGCCTACGGTGCACCACAATCACCGCCTCGCCGCGGTGCGTGCGGACAGGAAAACGACTGGTCCAGCCGTTGTCCACCGTTAGCGGTAAGTGACCTGGAGCTTCGCGCCGGTCGCGTGCTGTGCCCAGGTTCCGCTTCTTGTTGGACGCCAACCCGTGGGGTACCTTGTTTGAAACAGCAATCTCACCCAGTAGAACCGAGCTTGTTGGCGACACTGCGCTCCCGGGGGCATTGACCACGGTTCAGAGGAGACATCATGAGCAATTCCGCATCTCGTACCGCTCCGCCGGCTCTCGCAGCAAAACGGCGTGGCATCGGCAGGCGAGAGGCGTTGCGCTGGGGGATCGGCGCGGGGGCGGGTCTGGTCGTGGGTCTTCCCGTCTTGTCCGGTTGTTCCATCGGTAGTCAGCAGTCTTCGGGTGGCGGGCAGGGCAGCCCGCCGGCAACCCCGACCGGCGTGCTCCGTGTCGGGCACCCGGCGGATCCATCGAGCCTCGACCCGTCGGTCGCCTTCGACGGTGCGACCCTCTCGGTGCTCTCCAACCACGTGTACGAGGGGCTGCTGCGTTTCAAGCAAGGGACCTCTGACGTGGAAGGACTGCTGGCGGAAAGTTACGAATCCTCCCCTGATGCTCGCGAGTGGACGTTCCGGCTCAGGGAAGGCGTCAAGTTCCATGACGGCGAGGTGCTGAACTCGACGGCCGTGCGGAAGACGTTCGAGTACTACAGCCGGGAGGACGCCGGTCTTTCGCTGCTGATCCCGGCCGATGCGGTCTTCGACGACTCCGACCCCGCCGTCTTCCGCGTCAAGTCGCCTAAACCTGCACCGGATATGGCGCGGAACGCCACATTGGTCGGCATCATCTCGCCGAAGCTCGTCGCCCAGGGGGTCGACGTCGTCAAGGCGACAGCGGTCGGAACTGGCCCCTTCAGGTTCGTCAGTTACACGGCAGCGAAATCGATCGTCCTCACCGCCAACCCGGACTACCGCGGCCCGGGGCCGTACGTGCAGGAGGTCCAGTTCCTGATCATCCCTGATGCGTCGGCCCGTGCTTCCGCCCTGCGATCCGGCAGCATCGACCTGGTTGCCAAGGTCGCGCCAGCTGATGCGGTGGCGCTGCGCTCCGATCGGAACCTGGTGGTCCAAGAGGCGCCGACCTGGTCGCAAAGCGAAGTCATCTTCTTCCTGAAGAGCCCGGTTTCGGACAACCTCAAGGTTCGGCAGGCCGTCGCCCACGCGATCGACAAAGCCGCACTGATAAAGTCGATCCAGAACGGTGTTGGCACGCCTGCCGAAAGTGTTCTTCCCCCGGGGGTGTACGGCTATCATGCGCCCGCCACCAAGTACTCGTACGACCTCGGAAAAGCACAGCAAATCATCGCCGAATGCGGGTTGTCCTCCCCTGTCCAGGCTGAGATAATCTGGGCGCCAGAACTTGGTGCGAGTCTCGACAAGATGGCGTTCGCGATAAGCGGCATGGTGAAGAAAATCGGTGTCGAGCTGAAGGTCACCCAAAAGCCCATCGGTGAGATCGCAAAACAGATCATGGACACAACTCTGCAGAAGCCGTACCAGTCGGTCATGGGGGACATGGGCTGGCTGAACGGAGCTCCGCTGTTCCTCACCACCGGGTACTTCGAGACTGTCTCCGGGTTCGAGGAGTTGAAGCCTCTCAAGGAAAAAATGGTAAGCACGCCGGACGGGCCGGAACGGTTGCAGGTGATCGCGGACATGCAAGAGCTGTTCGCCCGGCAACTGCCCATGATCCCGCTCTACACCGTGACCGAGATCGACGTGCACAGGTCCGCTGTCCAGGGTTACTCCGTTCCCCGTGACGGGTTCCTGCCGCGACTGGGCGAGGTGTACCTCAGCGCCTGAAACCTGTGACCGGCTAGGAGGTCAGATGTTGTACAGATACGTCGGTAGCAGGCTTGGGCAGAGCCTGATCGTTTTGTTCGGCGCGGTGGCGATTTCCTTCGCCCTGACGAACCTGATCGGCAAGCCGTCGGACGTTCTCGGTGGCCCGTTCATGACCGCCGACCAGCGTGCCGCGCTCAACGCCCAGCTAGGGTACGACCAGCCGGTACTTCCGAGGTTCGGCAATTTCCTGGTCAACCTCGTCACCGGTGATTTCGGTGTTTCATACCGGTCCAACGAGAACGCCATGACGGTTGTTATGGAGTCCCTGCCGAACACCCTGGTACTGGTTCTCTCCGCGCTGCTCCTGGCGTCGGCGATCTCGCTGGTCCTGGCGATCTTCAGCGTGCGGCACCGGGAAGGCGTGGCGGACCGCGCGCTGCGTCGTTCAGTTGGAGTCTTCCAGGGCATGCCGAACTTCTGGCTCGCCCTGATGCTGATCTTGCTCCTGTCTGTGCAGGTTCCACTGCTGCCGAGCTTCGGCTTCAACGAACCGGCCGCGTTGGTGCTTCCGATGCTCGCGATGGCTATCCCGATCGTGCCGATCCAATTCCGCATCTTCCGGGGACAACTGCTCGACGTGATGGGGAAGAACTTCGTCGAAGCGATGCGAGCCCGGGGCTTGAGCGAGCGAAGCATCGTCTATCGGCACGGACTGCGCAACATGGTGGGCCCCGCGGTCACCTTGACTGCCCTGCAACTCGGTTACCTGATCGGCGGCAGCCTGGTCGTGGAGACGGTGTTCTCCTGGCCGGGGATCGGCAACCTCGTGGTGTCGGCCGTACAGGCGCGGGATTTCGCTGTGGTGCAGGCGATCATCATCGTCGTCGCCGCCTTCTACGTCCTGCTCAACCTGGTGGCAGATGTCGTCGTCCTGCTCATCGATCCTCGGACGCGGAAGGGGACGGCATGATAGCCATAGCGGACAGGATCCCTCGCCGGCCTCGGACGAGCGCGGGAGCCACTTCTCTGCGGGCCGGTGTAACCCTGCTGGGTGCCATGATCGCCCTCGCATTGTTCGCGGTGTTCTGGCTCGAAGACCCCAACACGCAGGAGTTGTCGGAGGGCGGCCTCCCCCCGTTCTCCCCGGGGCATCCCCTCGGCACGGACGTCCTCGGCCGAGATCTCCTGAACTGGTGCGCGCACGGGATCGTGACGTCACTGATGATCAGCGTCACGGTTACGCTGCTCAGCGCGGTTGTCGGCGTCACGATCGGCACTCTTTCCGCTTACGTCGGGGGCTGGGTGGACGCGCTGCTCATGCGGATCGTCGATCTCCAGCTTGCCGTGCCGCCAATTCTCGTGTTCCTCGCCGCTGCCATGGTGGTGCCGAGGAACGTAGTGACGATGGTGTTGCTGCTGTCCTCCGTCGCTTGGGTGCCGTTCGCGAGACTCCTCCGGACGCACACGCTCGTCGAGCGCGAGCGCGGGTACATCGCGGCAGCGCGGTTGGCCGGCGCGCGGAAGGGCAACATCTTGATCAGCCACCTGGTTCCGGCGGCGGCGACGCCCATCGTCGTGTTCAGTTCGCTGGAGGTCGGTGGTGTGATGCTGTACGAAGCGGGCTTGTCGTTCCTCGGTCTCGGCCTGGAACCGCCTACGCCGAGTCTTGGTTACATGATCGCGCAGGGGCGCGACCAGCTCGGCAGTTCTTGGTGGATCGCAACGGTGCCCGGGTTGTTCATCGTTGTGCTCATCCTGGCTGCGAACCTGATCGGGGACGGTCTGCGCGACCGTTTCCACGTCGACAACGGAGGCCATTGATGAACGCTCCAGCGGTTGTCGTCGAGGACCTGGCCGTCAGGACGGTGAGCGGAGCGGAAGTGGTGTCCGGGGTGAACCTCGTGGTTCAAGCCGGGCGGATGGTGGGACTCCTCGGCGAGACGGGGGCGGGGAAGACGGTCACTGCTCGCGCGATGCTCGGTCTGTTGCCGCGGGGGCTCAAAGCGGCCGGACGCGTTCGTTTCGGACGTGGACAGTGGCTTGACCTGTCGAAGCCGGACACCGTTGTACCGCTCCTGGGCAGGATGGCCGGTCTCATGTTGCAAGACCCCGCGAGCGCCTTCGATCCGGTTCAGCGGATCGGGCCTCAGTTGGTCGAGTCGGTGGTGCGGAACCGGCTGATGAGCAAGCCGGAAGCCGTGGCTCGTGCCGAGGAGCTTTGTGCGAAGCTCAGTTTGCCCGAGCCGGCCAGTTTGTTCCGCCTGTTCCCGCATGAACTTTCCGGCGGCATGAGCCAGCGTGTCGCATTGGCGATGACGCTCATGCCGGCTCCGGAACTCCTGGTCGTCGATGAGCCAACCTCCGCGCTGGACGCCAACTTACGCGTGGATGCGCTCAGGCTGCTACGCGACATCGCCGGTGACGGGAACACTGGCATGCTGCTGATATCCCACGACCTCGCATTGGTAAGCCATTTCTGCGACGAGATCGGCATCTTGTACGCCGGGCACTTGGCAGAACTGGGACCGACATCTACCGTTCTCCGCAAACCCGCGCATCCCTATACTCGAACGCTCGTCTCGTGCTCTCTGCGCTTGAACAGTTCGAACCGGGTCCTGCTACCCACGGTCGGCGGTGAACCGCCGTTACCGGGTGACTGGCCATCGGGGTGCTACTTCCACCCGAGGTGCCCTGCTGCTCGGGAGAAATGCAGGGACCAGACGCCGGTCTACGTCACGGCCGGCGCTCGCGGCGCAGCATGCCACTTCGCTGATCTGGAGGATTGACGTGACTACCTCAGTGATCGGAACTGCCCCCGCCATTGAAGCGATTGGCCTCGGCAAGACCTTCGGGGGCCGTGGACGCGTCAAACGCGAAGCCCTTGCCGAGATCACGTTTTCGGTCGAACGAGGCCGGACACTCGCGATCGTGGGGGAAAGCGGTGCGGGCAAGACCACGCTGGTGCGGTGTATAGCCGGGCTCGAGACCCCGACCAGTGGCGAGACTCTCATCCACGGCGCACCGCACGCATGCCGGGCGGGCCGGGTCAGTCCCGTGCAAATGGTGTTTCAGAACCCGTCCGATGCGCTCGATTCGATGCGCAGTGTCGGCTCGAGCATCGCTGAACCACTGCGCGGCAGGTCGCGCGCCGCGAGGCGGGCCCGGGTAACCGAGCTCCTGTCCCTCGTCGGCATCAACCCAGCACGCGCCAAAGACCGTCCTCGTTCATTTTCCGGCGGTCAGCTACAACGGATCGTCATTGCCCGCGCGCTGGCGCCCGAGCCATCGGTTCTCCTGTGTGACGAGCCGACCTCTGCGCTCGACGTGTCCGTGCAGGCGCAGATCATCAACCTTCTGCTCAAGTTGCAGAAGGAGCACGGGTTCGCTGCTGTCGTGGTCACCCACGACCTAGCGGTGGCGAAGGTACTCGCTGATGACGTGCTGGTGCTGCGCCACGGCAAGTCGTTGTTCTACGGACCGGTGGACGACCTGCTCGACGTAAATCTGACGCACGACCCCTACGTGACCGGCCTCGTGAGCGCCTCCCGCGATGCCGAACTGGGCTTGGGGACCGGCGAGGAGGAATTGGCGTTGGGTTGAACGGCCGGTTTCGGACTGAAATGGTATATCCTGTTCATTTACTGAAACGCAGTCGAGGAGGGTGATGGTGGCTGCTGGGGAAAGGCGCGTTGCGCTCGTCACGGGTGCCTCACGGGGCATCGGGGCAGCAATCGGCCGCCGCCTCGCGGCGGAGGGGATGGCCGTAGCATTGAACAGTCATCCTGACGAACGTATGGTCACCCTTGCAAAGCAGGTCGCCGAGGACATCGTGGACGCCGGCGGCACCGCGCTCGTCATCCCGGCAGACGTCGCGGAGCCCGCGGACGTGCAGTTTCTCTTCGAGGAATGCGAACGTGAACTCGGCCGGGTCGGGACCCTCGTCCTGAACGCGGCGGCGACCGTCCGCCGGAGTTGGACCGAGATCGGCCCGGAAGAGTGGGACAGGATCATCGGTGTGAACCTCCGCGGCGCATTCCTGTGTAGTCAACGGGCGTTCCGCTCCGCGGAGGTTCGAGACGGCTGCATCGTGACTGTGAGCAGTGTCCTGGCACGTACCGGCGCTCCGAGCGCGCTGCACTACGGGACGAGCAAGGCTGGAGTCATCGGTTTCACCCGGTCGCTCGCCCGCGAGCTGGGACCTCGGGGCATCAGGGTGAACTGCGTGGTGCCTGGCGCCATCCGCACTGAAGAGGAAGAGGAAAGCTTCGCTGATCGTGCCCAGACCGATCGCGCCGCGCTCCGGCACCAGGTGATCGGGCGGCGTGGCACTGCTGACGACGTGGCAGGTGTCGTCAGCTTCCTGGCCGGCCCTGACAGCCGTTTCATGACAGGACAGGCGATCGGTGTGGACGGTGGCTGGACGTTGACGTGAGCGCTCGTGACTCCGCCGGGAGGTGGTGCGAGGTCCGCGAGTCCGTCGTGACGAACGGCCCCGCCACGGGGACGCGCCAGTTGGAGATTCGCGTCGAAGACGGACTGGACATCCGGATTCTCCCGGACCGCGGGTTCGACGTGGGCCAGGCGTGGTGGCGGAGCAAGCCGCTGGCCTGGTACGACGAGAGCCGTGACGTCCCGCCGCTGGCGGTGCTGAGGGACAACGCCTGGATCAGCGGGTTCAGTGGTGGCCTCGTCACTACGTGCGGGCTGTTTCACATCGGCCGGCCGGTGCACGAACGTGGTCTGCACGGGACCTTCGCGCATCAGCGCGCGCACTTGGTCGCCATCGGGCCGGAAGGTTCGGCTCGCGCTCGGATCAGCGAAGCGGACGGGCTCGGGTCGTTGCTCGAGGTGGAGCGGCAGATCAGCACCGAGGGGGGTCGAGGCCGGTTCCTGCTCTCCGACGTAATCACGAACCGCGGTTGCCAGGCCGAGCGGGTCCGCCTGCTGTACCACGTGAACCTCCTGCTTCCCGGTCCGGAAATGTTGTTCCTCCTGCATGGGCAGAGGCTCGGTGACCCACACCTCGAGCGCGCGTACCAGACCACGGCGCTACCCCAGCCGCCAGCCGGGGAGCGCGCCGAGGCGGTACTCCGAGATCACCGGCGGATGCTGGAGATCAAGATCGCCTGGAGCGGCGATGAACTGCCCTTCGGCCACCTTTGGCGCTGCGACACGCCGCACGGTGGGGTTCTGGCGGTGGAGCCGGCCACCGCTCCGCTGCCCGGTGTGCCGCCCCCGGCTCCCGCACCGGAGCTCGTCCTTGCTCCTGGTGCCAGCAAGACGATCCGGCTTGAGGTCGAATGCGCAGAGCTTCGTTCGAGCGAAAGTCATCCTCTGGGGCGCGTGCCGGAAACTGGATTACGTTCTCCACCACCTGTGTCCCTGGATCCGGATTGACGACTTGGCGGTGAGTTCCGTGGCGGGGCCGGCTTTGGTGCCACAACCCAGGCGCGCTTCTTGGACCGGACGGACTGTGCGCGTCAGCACCTTGTTGGTCGCTGAGCTCGACGAGGGGTTGCGAAAGTACGAAGACCACATCCGGAGGATCGCCGGGCTCGTGTCCGGTGATCCGTCACTGCCCGCTCTGCCCGTCACCTTCCATCGAGCAGGACTCAGGAGGGAGGCTTACGAGATACAGCTCGACGAGACCGGAGTGCGCGTGTCAGCCGGTGACAGCCTTGGCGCTTTGCACGCTGTGCGCACGCTGCTCGACGTCTGGGACTGGGGCGGAAACGGATCACTGCCCGAAGGCGAGGTTGCGGATTGGCCGACCTTCGCCGTCCGGGGTGTGTTCGTCGAATCCTTCGCCGGAACGGACCGCATGTCGATCGAGGACTGGCGTCAATTCCTCGACCGGATGTCCCAGCTGAAGATCAACACGGTCGGCGTGTCGATCTACGGCTGCTGGGACATCCGTCATGACGGAAGTCCCAGTGAATACCTCTTCACCCCGTTGCCGGGGTACCCGCAACTCGAGTCACCACAACACGTGACCACTTGGAGCGCGGAGACAGAACGCGAGGTCGACCTGGACTACCTGCCGGCGATGTTCGCCGGCCGATTCTTCGGCGAGGTGGTCCGGTACGCGGACCGCCTGGGCGTCCAGATCATCCCCCATCTCGGTGGCCCCGGTCACTCCACCCTGGTACCACGCGCCCTACCGGCGCTGTCCGCGTTGGACGACGAGGGAGCGCCCACCGGCTACGGGTATTGCGTCTCGCGACCGGAGGCTCGTGCGGAGCTGGCGCGCCTGGTGCGCTGCCTCGTCGCAGAACACCTGCGCCCCAACGGGCTGTCCCGGCTGCACGTCGCCGGCGACGAGTACTATCCGATACGGAACGTCGATCCAGCCGATCGTCGGCGCGTTGTCAGCCCGTACTGCCGTTGTGTAGGTTGCCGGTCGCTGTCACCCGGAGACATGCTCATCGAGTACCTCCTGTGCGTGGGCGAAGTGCTCGCGGGCGAAGGCGTTGCCATGGTGCACTGGCACGACACGCTCGTGCGTGAGGGTGTCCTCGACCGTTATCTCGACGCGGTTGAAGAGCGTGATCTCCCGGTGCCGGTGATCGCCTGGTGGAAGTACAACGATCCGGCCCCGAGACCGAACGCCGATCGCGCGGAGACGTGGTGCTGTCCCACGACCGGGCTCTTCCCGCACCTGTTCCAGCAGGACTTTTCCGGGAACATCGAGGCTGTGTTGCGCCGTGGCCATAATGCCGGCGCGCAGGGTGCCCTCGCCTACAGTTTGCCGGATCCCGCCGATCACGCGAACTACGCGTGTTTCGCCGATCTGTCGTGGAACCTCGAACACTCAGGTGGCGCCGGGGGCTTCCAGCAGAGGTGGGCCAGGTACATCGCGAACGACGAACATGACGTCGCTCTCCAGGCCATCCGATCGGCCGGATCGGTGACCGCCAGTTATCCGTTGATGATGTACATCGTCCACCACCTGCTGCCCTACTTCTCGACCGCCGCTGCGGGAAGCACCCAGTACCCGGACGACTTGTTGCGTTCGTTCGCGATCATCCAGCCGCCAATGGCAGACGTCCTCCGGCAGGTCGCGGCGACGTTGCGAGACGCGGTTTCGATCATGCCCGAAGGGCGGGTGGTTCGCTTCTGGCCCGAGCCCGTCACGCAGTGGAAAGCCGAGTCGGGCCGGCTCGCGGCGACCGCCGATCTTTTCCTCGCTGTCATCGAAGCGGCCCGGCGGCCGACATTGACCAGCCAGGAGGTCGAACGGTTGTCCGCAGACGGGCGCGAGCTGTTGAAGACCGCGGCCACGACAAAGCCGGCTTACCTCGCTCCCCTGGTGGTGCGCGAACACTGGGGTTTCGTCCGGGAGATCGAGACATCGCTCGACCGCTTGCGCACCGGGCCGGGCCTGCAAGGCGAGGAACAGTGGCATGCGTGGATCGTTTGATGGCTCGCAGGTGAGAGCTGCGGAAAATGGAACCTGGCTTTGCAACGGCACGGTTGTCGACGGAACCGGGCGTCCTCCGTTCCTCGGAAACGTGCTGTTGGCGGGCGATGAGATCAAGGCGGTTTCCGCTCCGGTAGCTGAGGTCGACGAGAGTGACCGCATCGATTGCACTGGACTGACGATCGTCCCCGGGTTCATCGACATCCACACGCACTCGGACGTCAGTTTCCTCCACGAGCCGGGGGCGGGAAGCAAGGTTGCGCAGGGCGTGACCACCGAAGTCATCGGTAACTGCGGCTTTTCACCCTTTCCCGTCGCGCGGTCTCGGCGAGATGCACTCGAAGAGTTCATCACCGGGATCGGTTTCCCCCGGCAGCGCGTCTGGTGGGATGACCTGGCGGGATTCGCTGAGGCAGTCACCGCGAGCGGGCCGGTGATGAACGTCGTGCCGCTCGTGGGACACGGTGCGTTGCGAATAGCGTGTACGGGCTCGGCTGACGTCCACCTCGACCGGGCGGACCTGGAACGGCTGGCGGCGAGCTTGGGCAAATCGCTCGAGCAAGGCGCATTCGGCATGTCGAGCGGCCTCACTTACGTCCCCTCGAAGTTCGCAAACCTCGATGAACTCGTGCGACTGGGCCGGGTGCTGGCCGAGCACGGTGCCATGTACGCGACCCATGCCAGGGCGACCCCTGGGACGGAGCCGTTCGAGGAGGCGATAGCCGTTTGCCGTGCTGCCGGCGTCAAGCTGCAATTCTCGCACGTGGCTCTGAACGACCCCAAGATGTGGAGACGGGCACCGGAGGTGGTCGCGTTGTTCCAAGCGGCTGCGGACCGCGGGCTCGACGTCCGGTACGACGTGTATCCCTACCACGCTTCGGCATCGGCCCTCACGCAGTATTTGCCAGGTTGGTTGCAGGAGTCGGGAGAGACGGGCATTCGTGAACAGCTGTCATCGGGGCGCCTGTACGACCGGGCGCGTCGCGAGCTGTCGCGCGGCCTCTTCGGCGCCATCCCCTGGGACTGGAGCCGTGTGGTGTTCTCGTTCGTGGATACCGGGCGGCCGGAACTGGCGGGCCGGAGCGTGGCGCAGGCGGCCGAGGCCCTCGATACGGGCCCCGAGGACCTGTGCCTCGACCTCTGCGCCCGGTATGGCAACCGGGTTCAGGTCGTCCTCTTTTACCGTGACGAAGCCGACGTCGAGTTCTTTCTCGCGGATCCGCTGTCGATCGTGGGTAGCGACGGCAGTGCGATGACCGAGGACGCGCCGGGGAAACCGCACCCGCGGAACTTCGGTGCGCACGCACGTCTCATCGAACGGTACGTCCGCGCGCGATCCGTGGTGGACCTCCCCACTGCCGTGCACAAGAGCACCCTGGCCGCGGCGGAGCGGCTCGGCCTGATCGACCGTGGCCGCATCGCGTCAGGCGCGAAGGCGGACATCGCGGTGCTGGACCTAGCCGCGGTCAGGGAGAGGGCGACCTGGACCGATCCGTGCCGCTACGCGGAGGGCGTGCGGCACGTCTGGATCAACGGTCGGCAGGTTGTGGCTGACGGACGGACAACGGGTGCCCGTGCTGGCCGGTTCCTGCTTCGCGGCCGGTGATCGCGTGGTCAGGACTTCCGCGCTTCCAAGTCTGCGGAAACGGGGTTGGTCGCGATCTCCGCCGCCATGTCGATCAGGGTCTTGGCGACCTTCTTCACGTCCTGCATGGTGAAGCGTGAAGCCGGCCCGCTGACGCTGATCGCCGCCGGGAGGTGGGTTGCCAGGAGTGGCGCGGCGACGCACCGGCCGTCGATCTCGTTCTCGCCGTTGTCGACGGCGTATCCGACGCGCCGGACCTTCGCCAGTTCGTCCAGGTAGTCGTCGATCGAGGTGATCGTGTTGGCGGTCCGTGCGGGCAGGCCCGTGTTCTCCAGCAGCTGCCGGACCCGGTCCTCGGGCAGGTGGGCCGCGATCGCCTTGCCGAGGGCGGTGCTGTGCAGGTAGTCGTGATCGCCGCGGGCAGCGGCCAGCCGGACGCCCCGCCGGCTTTCGACAATCTCGATGTAGATGATGCGGTCGCCGTCAAGGAGGCCGAGGTTCGCCGTCTCGCCGAACTCGTCCCGCAGGCTCTCGAGCGTCGGCCGTGCCCGCTCGCGCAGGATCTCCAGGTGCCGTGACTGCATACCGACGAACCCGAGGCCCAGCCGGAACAGACCGTGTTCCTCGTCCCGCTCGACGTACCTGTGGTTCTCGAGCGTCCAGAGGTACCGGAATGCCGAGGACTTCGGCAGCCCCGTCGTCTGGGCGACCTCGTTGAGGGTGATCCCGTCGACGGACTCCTGCAACAGGTTGAGGATCAGGCAAACCCGTTCAACCGCGCGGACGGAGTAATCGCGCTCCTCTTCCGGCGATCCGGCTCCCGACGGGCTGTCTTCAGGGTCTTGTTTCCGGCCGCGAGCCACGGCTCCTCCTCGTTTCGGCGGGCAATGTCGATGTTTCAGATCTTAGTCGGGATCGAAATCGCTTGTCAGGGGGCCACGCGTGGTTGCGGGACGGTGGATAACACCCCTTGACGCTGGGCGCGGTCAGTCCTACCGTGGGTGAAAGATAGACTCTGAGTTTCACTCAATGAAACGGCGCCGGAGCTGATTCTCGACCGGGCCCGGCCGCAGGAGGGATTCGTCGATGTCCAGCGACTCGTCGCGGCTGTTGCCGCGGTCGGAGGAACTGAGGGAACGCGCGTTGAAGCGAACCCCGGGGGGTGTGCATTCCAACGTCCGGCTGAGCGGCGCCCAGGACTTCATCGCGAGGGCGAAGGGCGCGTGGCTCTACAGCGTCGACGGCCGCGACTACGTCGATTACCTGCTCGGCCAGGGCCCCAACTTCCTTGGCCACGCCCCGGAACAGGTCGTCGACGCCGTCGCGGAAGCGTGCCGGGGTGGAGTGATCTACGGCGGACAGCACGAGCTCGAGGTGCGCGCGTCCGAATTGGTGTGCCGCGCGCTGGGCTGGGCCGACATGGTCCGCTTCGGCGTGTCCGGGACCGAATCCGTGCAGGGTGCACTCCGGCTCGCTCGCGGCGCGACGGGACGAACCAAGGTCGTCCGGTTCGAGGGGCACTACCACGGCTGGCTCGACAACGTCCTCACTGCGGTGCGCGACGGCAAGTGGGGCGCGGCCAGCGCGGGACAGTTGTCCAGCCACCTCGACGACTTCATCGTGTTGCCGTGGAACGACGCGGACCGGCTGGCCGCGGTGTTCGAGGAGGAAGGCGATCAGATCGCCGCTGTCATCACCGAGCCGGTGATGATCAACGCCGGCGTGATCGAGCCGTTGCCCGGCTACCTCGAGCGCATGCGTGAACTCTGCACCCGGTACGGCGCCGTGCTGATCTTCGACGAGGTGATTTCGGGCTTCCGGCTCGGGCTCGGTGGCGCTGCGGAGAGGTACGGGGTCGAACCGGACCTGGCCACCTACGGCAAGGCCATCGCCGGGGGCTTCCCCGTGTCGGCACTGGCCGGGCGCGAAAGCCTGATGAGCCGGCTCGGCACCGGGGAGGTGAACCACTCGGGCACCTTCAACGGCTCGGTCATGGCGACCGCGGCCGTGGTCGCGACCTTGACCAGCCTCTTCGAGGATCCGCCTTACGAGAGGGTTGCCAAGCACGGCAACACCTTGATGATCGGGCTCCGCGACATCGGCCAGGAGTACGGTCTGCCGCTGCGGGTGGCCGGACTGCCACCCGCGTTCCACGTCGCCTTCGGCGATGCTCCGGTCACCGACTACCGCTCCCTGCAGCAGTTGGACCTGGCTCGGTACGAGCGGTTGTCGAAGGCTCTCCTCGAGAACGGGTTGTGGGTGGCCGGGCGAGGTGTCTGGTACGTCTCCGCCGCACACGGTGAGGACGAACTCGACGCCGCCCTCACCAGGTTCGCGGCTGCTGTCGCCGGGGAGGCCGGACGGTGACCGGTTCCGCCGCGTCCCCGGCCGGGGTGTTCGCGCCGTCCGTCCGTGCCGGCGACTACGTCTTCGTCTCCGGGCAGGCTGCGGTCGACGAGGACGGCCGGCTCGTCCCGGGGACCTTCGAGGAGGAATTGCGCCGCTCGATCGACAACGTCCGGCGGGTTCTCGCGCAGGCCGGTCTCACGCTGTCCGATGTGGTCAAGGTCGGCGCGTACGTCGAAGACCCGGCAGACCTGCCGGAGTACAACCGGATCTACCCGGAGTACTTCCCCCACACCCCGGCGCGCACGACCCTGACGAGTTGCCTCGGCGGCATCGTCAAGTTCGAGCTCGACGTGATCGCGTACGCGGGGGACTGATGCGCTTCGCGACCTGTGGCTTGTTCCACGAAGCAAACACCTTTTCCCCGCTCCGTGCTGACCGGCGCATGTTCGAGCGCGGCGGGGTCACCCGCGGTGAGGAGATCGTCGAGGAGTACGCGGACTCCTCGACCGCGCTTGGCGGGTACTTCTCGGCCGCCGAGCAGCTCGGCGTCGAGCTCGAACCGATCCTGTTCGCCTTCGTCACGCCGGCCGGGCCGGTCACCGAGGACGCGTTCGAGTGGCTGCTCGGTGAAATGCTGGCCGAACTGGAGGCGCGCGGCCCGTGGGACGGTGTCCTGCTCAACATCCACGGCGCGGCGGTGGCCGAGCACGTGCTGGACGCGGACGGTGAGATCGCCGCCCGCGTCCGGCAGGTCGTGGGGCCGGACGTGCCCGTCGGGGCGGCGCTGGACATGCACGCCAACATCTCGCAACGCCTGGTGGACGCACTGACCGTGACGCTGGTGTACGAGACGAACCCGCACGTCGACGTACGGGAGCAGGGCGTCCGGTGCGCCGAGCTGATCGCGGCCGCGGCCAGGGGGGAGATCAGGCCACGGCAGGCGCTGGTGCAGTTGCCGCTGGTGGTCAACATCGCGAGGCAGGACACCCGCGAACAGCCAATGGCGGCTCTCGTGGCAAGGGCCCGCGAACTCGGTGACCGGCCCGGCATGCTGTCGGTCCGGGTCTCGGAGGGCTTCCCGTACGCGGACGTCCCGCACATGGGCATGTCGTGCGTCGCGATCCACGACGGCGACGAGGTCGAAGCCGGGGTCGCCGCGCAGGAGCTCGCCGGCTACGTCTGGAAGCACCGCGCTGAGTTGCAGGCGCGGGAGCGCACGGTGGAGGAGGCCCTGGACCTCGCGGTGGGGGAACCAACGGGGCCGGTCGTACTGCTGGACGTCGGGGACAACATCGGTGGCGGGGCGCCAGGGGACTCCACCGTCATCCTCGACGCGGCCCTGCGGCGGGGGGCTCCGCCGCTCGTGCAGACCCTGTGGGATCCGGACTCGGCGCGGCAGTGCATCGAGGCCGGGGAGGGCGCCGCGGTGCACCTTCGCGTGGGGGCGAAGCACGTGCACTCCGCCGGGCGGCCGGTGCCGGTGCACGGGACGGTCCGCACCGTGTCCGACGGCCGCTTCGAGGAGCCCACCGCCACGCACGGCGGGTTCCGCTTCTTCGACCAGGGCCCGACGGCCGTCCTGGACACCGTCGACGGGCACACGCTCGTGATCGGCTCCAAGGCGGTCATGAACTCCAGCCTGCAGCAGCTGCTCAGCGTCGGCGTGGACCCGGCGCGCTACCGCATCGTCGTGGCCAAGGGCGTGAACTCGCCGCGCGCGGCATACGGGGCCATCGCCCGGCTGATGCTCGTCGTGGACACCGACGGCGTCACCGCGATGAACCTCGACCGCTTCACCTACCGGCACCGGCGCAAGCCGTTGTACCCCTTCGAAGCAGCGGAATTCCCGGAGTAGACGGATGAAACTGATGCAGGTGGGCGCTCCCGGCCGGGAGCGTCCCGTGGTGCTGGAAGACGGTCGCCACTACGACCTGTCTCCGCTGACCCACGCCATCGACGGCGCCTTCCTGGAGCGGGGCGGGCTGCACCGGGTGCGGGAGGCGCTCGACGACGGCGTCCTGTACGAGATCGACGTCGTCGGCATGCGGATCGGCTCGCCGATCGCCCGGCCGGGCGCCGTCCTGTGCATCGGGCAGAACTACGCCGCCCACGCGGCCGAGACGGG
Source organism: Amycolatopsis thermoflava N1165 (assembly GCF_000473265.1). Taxonomy (NCBI): domain Bacteria; kingdom Bacillati; phylum Actinomycetota; class Actinomycetes; order Pseudonocardiales; family Pseudonocardiaceae; genus Amycolatopsis; species Amycolatopsis thermoflava. The sequence goes on along the minus strand of NZ_KI421511.1, from coordinate 5,452,304 downwards.
GGACCCGCCGCCCGCGGAGCCGATCCTCTTCCACAAGTCGCCGAACACGGTGGTCGGTCCGTACGACGAGGTGCTGATCCCGCGCGGTTCGGAACGCACCGACTGGGAGGTGGAACTCGGCGTCGTCATCGGCAAGCGCGCCCGCTACCTCGAAACGCTCGGCGACGCGCGGGACTGCATCGCCGGGTACGTCACCTCCGACGACGTCTCGGAACGCGCCTTCCAGCTCGGCAGGCCCGGCGGGCAGTGGTCCAAGGGCAAGTCGTGCGAGACGTTCAACCCGCTCGGGCCGTGGCTGGTCCCCGCCGACGAGGTGCCGGACCCGCAGGTGCTCGAACTCCGGTCGTGGGTCAACGGCAGGCCGCGCCAGGACTCCAAGACCTCCGACATGGTCTTCACGGTCGACGAGATCATCTGGCACCTCAGCCAGTTCCTCGTGCTCGAGCCCGGCGACCTGGTGAACACCGGCACCCCGGAAGGCGTCGCGCTGTCCGGGCGGTTCGGCTACCTGCGGCCGGGCGACGTCGTGGAGACCGAGGTGGTCGGGCTCGGCCGCCAGCGCAACGTGTGCGGGCAGGCCTGATGGGACTGGACCGCGACTTCGCCGCCGCCCTGGCCGAGGTGGTCGGCCCCGACCACGTCCGCCAGTCGCCCGGCGACCTCGCGGTCTACGCGCGCGACGCCACGCCGCTGTTCCACCACCCGCCGGACGCGGTCGTGTTCCCGGCCACCACCGACCAGGTCGCCCGCGTCCTGCAGCTGGCCACTGCGTACCGCGTCCCGGTCGTGCCGAGGGGATCCGGCTCGAACCTCTGCGCCGCCACCGTCCCGCTGCGCGGCGGGATCATCCTCGCGCTGACACGGATGACGCAGATTCTGGAGGTCAGCTCCGAGGAGCTGCTCGCACGCGTGCAGCCGGGCGTGACGACGGCCCGGCTCGCCGACGCCGCCGCGGCCCGGAACCTGTTGTACGCGCCCGATCCGGGCAGCCGGACGACCGCGACGGTGGGCGGCAACATCGCCACCTGCGCCGGCGGTCTGCGCGGCCTGAAGTACGGCGTGACCCGCAACTACGTGCTCGGCCTGGAGGCGGTGCTGCCGACCGGCGAGGTAGTGCGGACCGGCGGACGGCTGTGGAAGGACGTCGCCGGGTACGACCTGACGCGGCTGCTCACCGGGTCCGAGGGCACGCTCGCGGTCATCACCGAAGCCACGGTGGCCCTGCTGCCCGCACCGGCCGAGAGCAACACCGGCGTGGCCTACTTCGAGTCGCTCGCGGACGCGTCCAGAGCGGTCGGCGCCATCATCTCGTCCGGCATCGTACCGGCCACCCTGGAGTTCCTGGACCGCAAGTGCGTCGCCGTGGTGGAGGAGTACGCCGGGCTCGGGCTGCGGCTGGACGCCGGCGCGCTGCTGCTGTTCGGCGAGGACGGTCCGCTCGAGGTCGTCGCCGGGAACATGGTGCGGATGCGCAAGATCTGCGCCGAGTCCGGGGCGCTCGAAGTGACGGTGGCGGCGGACGTCGCGCGTGCCGAGGCGCTGCTGACCGCGCGCCGGTGTTCGCTGCCGGCGCTGTCCCGGCTCGGCTCGCTCACGATCCTGGAGGACGTCACGGTCCCGCGGCCGCGGATGCCGGAGATGGTCGGCCGGATCGACGAGATCGCCGAGCGGTTCGACCTGCAGATCGCGACGTTCGGGCACGCGGGCGACGGCAACCTGCACCCGACGTGCGTCCTGGACCCGGACGACGAGGCCGCGGTGGAGCGGGCGCACAAGGCGTTCGCCGAGGTCTTCCGCACCGCGATCCGGCTGGACGGCACTATCACCGGCGAGCACGGCGTGGGCGCGGCGAAACTGCCGTTTCTCGCCGAGCGGCTCGGCCCGGCCCAGCTCGGGTTGCTGCGCCGGATCAAGAGCGCGTTCGACCCGGCCGGCGTCCTCAACCCCGGGAAGCTCGGTTCATGATCTTCGCGAAACCGTTGCTGGACCGGTGCATCTCCTGCGGGTACTGCCTGCCGGCGTGCCCGACGTACGCGATGACGGGGGAGGAGGCGTCCTCGCCGCGCGGGCGGATTTCGCTGATGCGCGCGCTGGAGACGGGGGAACTGCCGGAGGACGACGGCACGCTCGCCGAACAGGCGTCGTTCTGCCTGGGCTGCCGGGCGTGCGAACCGGTGTGCCCGGCAGGCGTCGAGTACGGGAACCTGCTGGAGCAGTGGCGGGACCACCAGTGGCGCGGCGGACGGCGGCCGCTGCGGGCGCGGTTGCTCATGGCGGCCGTGGCGCGCCCGTGGCTGCTCCGGTTGCCGGGCCTGGTACGCAGGCACGCGCGGACAGCGGCGAGCGCGGGCGGGCCGTCGCTGATGCTCGGGTGTGCGGAACGTGCTTTGTTCCCACGGGTTTCGCGCGCTGTGCGCACGCTGGTGCCCGGGCTGACCGTGCCGCCGCGGCAGGGCTGCTGCGGTGCGCTGCACGCGCACAACGGGGATTCCGCCGCGGGCGAGCGGATGGCGAAGGAGTTCGGCGAAGCACTCCCCGGCACGATCGTGACGACGTCCGGTGGCTGCGCCGCGCACCTGGCCGCGCACCTCGGCCGTCCGCGGGTCCGCGAAGCGAGCGAGTTCTTCGTCGAAGCCGATGTCCTGCCGCTGGGCACGCTGTCGGTCGACGGCCGCCCGGCGCGCGTAGCCTTGCAGGACTCGTGCCACCTGCGCAACGGGCTCGGCGTGTGGCGCCAGCCTCGCGAGTTGATCCGGGCGGTGGCGGAGTACGTGGAGCTGCCGTCGGCGGCCGCGTGCTGCGGCGCGGCGGGCACCTACTCGATCTTGCGGCCGCGTGACAGCGCGAGGATTCTGGCGGCGAAAATCGACGAAATCGAGGCGGCCGGGGTGGACTACGTGGTCGCCGTGAATCCCGGCTGTCTCCGGCAACTGCGCGCCGGCCTGCGGAAACGGCGCTCGCGGGTGGAGGCCGTGCACCTGGCCGAACTGCTCGTGATCGCCTCGAAACAGGTTCGGCCGGATCGGCAGACAGACTTGTCTGAAAGCGGCTCCTGAGTACTATGGGCGACGCTGAAACGAAGGTTTCAGTTTCTGCGACATCCGGATCTCCCGACGGGCCCGTGGTGTCGACCATTGAACCCGGCGACGAAACGTAGATCATGTTGACCCGACCCCTGGAGCAGTACGAGATCTTCCGTTCCCACGACATCGACCAAACCCGCGACCTGATGTCCCGGGTGCTGTGCGAGCACTACCTCGACGTGCTCGATCCGACCGCCCAGCTCGACGCGCGGATGAATTCGACACGCCTGAGCGAGGTTCTCCTCAACTACGTGGAATACGGCGCGCCGGTGCTCGTCGATCCCGGCCGCACGCGCGACTTCTTCGTGGTGCAGGCGCACCTGCGGGGAAGCGGCGTCGTCCGGTCCGGCCGCGAACAGATCGCCGCGAGCTCGAAGCGCATCGTCGTGAGCTCCCCGGAAGAAGCGCTGCGGATGTCGCTGACCCGCGACACCGAGCTCGTCCTCGTCAAGATCGGCACCGGGCCGGTCGAGCGGATCCTGCGGGACCTGCTCGGCGCCGAGCCCGACCGCCCCATCAGGTTCGAACTGGGCATGGACGTGGTCGGCGGGGCGCCGCGGTACTGGTACCGGACGCTGATCCAGGAGATCGGGTCCCTCGGCAAGCACGGGCAGTGGACCGCGAGCCCGTGGTCGGCGCAGTTCGAGGAATGGCTCGTCACCAAGCTGCTCGTGCTGCAGTACAACAACTACTCGGAACGGCTGTCCCGGATCGCCGCCCACCCCGCGCCCGCCCGGCTGGTCACGCGGGCGACCGAGCTGGTGCGCGCCGATCCGCAGGCGGAGTGGACGTCGTGCTCCGTCGCCGCGGCACTCGGGGTGGAGCCCGGACGGCTGGAATCCGGCTTCCAGCGGTACCGCGGCCTGCCGGTGACGGACTTCCTCTTCCGCGAGCGCCTGCGTGCCGTCTACCACCTGCTGCAGGACGGGCACCCGGGGGAGATCCGCCTGAGCGACGTGGCCCGGTGCTGGGGCTTCCGCGACCAGTACCGCTTCGCCAGCAAGTACACCGCGACATTCGGAGAGACTCCCGACCAGACTCTCCGCCGATAACGTCCCGCCGCGATATCCCGAACGGAGACCCCGAGCAATGAGCGGCTACCACTTCGCCTACATCCGCACCGCCGACCCCGCCCTCGCCGTCGAAGCGGCCGAGCCGGTCCTCGGACTGCACGAACTCCTGCCGGAGGGCGGTCCGCGGGAGATGGACCTCCGGATGCACCGGCACGAGGGCGACCAGCTGAACTCGGCCACCGTCACCTACGGCCGCGACGTCGTGGTGCGCCTCGGTGTTCCGCGCACCGCGTACACGACCACCATGGTGGTGAGCGGCCGCTGCGTGTTCCGGATCGGCTCCACTTACCTCGAGGCGGCCACCGGCGACGTCGTCACCGCGTCCCCCGCCGACGCCTTCGGCTTCCAGGCCGGGGCGAACTGCTACCTGAAGCTCGTGCGCGTGGAGCAGCGGGCGATGCACGTCCGGCTGGCGCGGATCACCGGCAGGTGGCCGAGCGCCCCGATCCGGTTCCACCCGGTCATCACCCGGCTCAGCGGCCGCGGCCAGCCCCTCATCACCAGCGCGGAGCAGTTCTTCGGCCGGTCCAAGTCGCGGTTCGCGCGCCATTCGGACGAGATCTTCGTGAACTGGCTGCTGCGGCACCAGCCGCACGAGTACAGCGAGTCGATCGGCCCGCGCGCCGCCGAGGTCGGCCCGCTCGCCAGCGACTTCGGGAAGGTGCTGCTGCGGGCGACAGACCCGGTCAAGGAGGTGAGCGTGACCGAGCTGGCCCGTGCCTCCGGGCTCACCGAGGCGGAGTTCGTGCGGGTCTTCCGCCACCACGAGGGCTGCCGGCCGCAGGACTTCCGGCTGGGGCTGCGCCTGGAGCAGGCCAGGCGGATCCTGCTGGTGGGACGCCCGCCGCTGGTGAGCGTCGGCTACGCCGCCCGGCGTTGCGGTTTCCGGGACGACGAACGGTTCCGTCTGCACTACACCCGGCGGTTCGGCGAGACCCCGCTCGACACCCTCTACCGATCGGAGTGACTGTTGCGGCCGCTTCGGGTGCCCGATGTCGTCATCGCCCGCCACCACAAGGGTTTCCCGCCGTCCACCGCGGGATCGCGGGTCGACGACCTGCGTGGGCGTGAGGTGCTTGGCGCGGATTTCCCCACCCCGCTGCTCGTGCTCAGGCAGCCGGAGCTCGACCACAACCTCGCGGCGATGCAGCAGTTCTGCGAGCAGCACGCGCTGTCGCTCTCGCCGCACGTGAAGACCACGATGTCCCCGGAGATCGCGCAGGCGCAGATCGAGCACGGCGCCTGGGCGCTCACCCTCGCCACTCCCACCCAGCTGGCCGCGTTCCGCGGGCTGGGCGCGGATCGGCTGCTGCTGGCCAACGAGCTGTGCGACCCGGCGGCCATCGAGTGGCTCAGCGGCGAGCTGGACGAAGACCCGGCGTTCACCTGCTACTGCTACGCCGACTCGATCGAGGGCGTGGAGGTGCTGGAGAAGGAGCTCGCCAGGGCGTCGCGCACCCGCCCGTTGCCCGTGATCGTGGAGCCCGGCGTGCCCGGCGGGCGGACCGGCGCCCGTGGCGCCGGCGCGGCACTGGCGGTCGCGGAGCGGGTAGTGGCTTCGTCCCACCTGGAGCTGGCCGGTGTGGGCGGGTTCGAGGGTGTCGTTCCTGGGTCGCTCGGCGCGCGGTTGCTCGGCGACGTGCGTGCCTGGCTCCGGGAACTGGCGGGACTGGCGGACCAGGTGCTGGCGCGGCACGACGTGGCCGGTGAGTTCGTCGTGACCGCAGGGGGCACACAGTACCCCGAGCTGGTCGCCGCCGAGTTGAGCCGGAGCTGGCGGAACGGCCGTCCGATCCGCGTCGTCCTGCGGAGCGGGTGCTACGTCACGCACGACGCGCTGGGCTACGAGCAGTACCGGCGGTTGCTGGCGACGGAGTATGCCGTGATGCCGTTGCGGTCCAGTCTGGAACTGTGGGCGCGAGTGCTGTCCACGCCGGAACCGGATCTGGCCATTGTGGACTTCGGCAAGCGGGACACCGGGATGGACTCGGGCTTTCCGGTGCCGCTGCATCGGATCCGCCGTGGCGGGACGTCCCTGGAGGCGCCGCCGCCCGGCGAGGTGGTGGCGATGAACGACCAGCACGCCTACTTCCGCGGCGAGAATGATCTGGCGGTGGGCGACCGCATCGGGTTCGGCATCTCGCACCCCTGCACGACGTGGGACAAGTGGCGGGTGGTGCCGATCGTCGACGAGAGGTATGTGCTCACCGGGGTCGCGCAAACCCTGTTCTGACAACTGAAAGCACGCCGCTTACGCGGCAAACTCAGTCCTCGTCCTGGCCGGGCCACCACTGGTCGAGCAGCTCCATGCGCGCGTCGACCAGTGCGGGGTTTCTCAGGTCGACCAGGTGGACTCCCCGCCAGCGCTGGAATCCGATGCTCTCCAGCATCGCGCCGGCGCGCAGGCTCGACAGCTCCGCGGTGATGCGGTCGGCGCCGGGGAGGGCGAAGTCCAGCGGGGAGACCCGGCAGGCGGCCAGGCGCGCGTTCGGCGACAGGATCCGCAACGCGCTCGCGATCAACGCGGCGCCGAGGCCGTGCCCGCGCCACGGCTCGGTCAGCTCGATACGCCTCAGGATCACCATGCGCGGCGGGCCCTGGCTGATGCGCGCGTCCAGTTCGGGGTGCAGCTTGCCCTGGTCCGGGTCGATCACCGTTTCCGCGATGAACTCCAGCGCCCATTCGCCGAGCACGACCGAATCCAGCAGATTCCGTTCCTTGGTCAGATCGGCGATGACGAGTGCGATGTCGCCGACGTGCCGGAGCTCGTCCGGGCACACGTCGAGTTCCGACACCTCCGCTCTGGCGTCCCATTGTTCCGGCTGCTCGTCCTCGTCGTCGATCTGCCACCAGAATCGTCGGTGTTTCAGCTCGAGTTCGATCGACAGAGGGTTCGCCGGCAGATCAGGAACCACGACCCCTCCTCGGCGTCATGCGAATGCTGATGCACGTGCAACCGCACTCTAGATGACGGCGGCGGGAAATGCTGCCGGCGTGGGATGAGCGGAAGTCGTCCTTTTCCGGTATCGTGCGCGATTTCCGCCCGGACAACGGGTGAAAGGCGTTCACGAATCCCCCCGGTTTGCTCTTCTGCGGGCCTCGTCGGCGATGAAGGTGCCCTTTGAGCGGATGGTGAACACCAGGCCGCGTTCGCGGAGGATCTGGGTTGCGTGGCGCGCCGTGCCGAGTGAGACGCCGTACTCGGTGGCCAGCCGTCGTTCCGCCGGCAGCGGCGTGTTCGGGCGCAGCTCACCGGCTTCGATGCGGGCCTCCAGGTGGTCCGCCATCATCTCGTAGATGTACCCCGGCTTCGCGGTGGGATCGAACTCTGGGACGGTCACGGGAGGAAGGTAGAACGGCGTTAAAAGGGGCGGATTTCACGGTTGCTCCAAGATGCGCCTGTGCGCGCTATGACGGGGTTGATCACGAAGACACCTGTCCTGTCACCCTACCGGGTGGCGAAATGCGAAACGGTTGCCGAATTCGTCAGTTGTTCACTGTCGTCACCCGAGCGGGTTAGCCAGAACGGGCGCACAATTGTCAGCGGACTTGATTCGGGACGCGCAATGAGTCGTGGCCCTGTCCACGCAGTATCTCGAAACGGTCGGTGCCCGGCCAGCTGTTCACCCAGCTCGACCCCGGCACGTCCTTCGCGCGCTTCTTCAGCGGCGCCAGCAGCCGGGAAACCTCGCGGTAGGACTTCGCCGCCGTGCCGGCGCACACGACCGTCGCCAGCGAGACCGTGACCGACAGGTGCTCGGCCGTCCACGGGGTGCCCAGCAGGGTGTCCGCGACGGCCGGGATCTCGTCGATGCCGCAGGCGATCAGGAAGTCGTCGCCGCCGACGTGGCTCACCGTGACGCTGCGCAGCTTCGCCGCCAGGTCCGTCAGCGTCCGCCCCAGCGCCCGGATCAGGTCGTCGCCGGCCGCGAAGCCCACCGTGTCGTTGATGCGCTTGAACGAGTCGACGTCCAGCCACGCCACGACGAGCGGCCGCCCCGCGGCGATCCGGCGGTCCACCTCGCGCGCGACGGTGTCGCTGCCCGGCAGCCGGGTCAGCGGGTTCAGCGCGGCCGCCTCCTCGATCTTCGCCTCGGCCATCGCGCGCACGATCTCGGTCACGAACACCACGCCGAGGCACTCGCCGTCCACGCCGACCACGATGATGTCGTCGCCGGTGCGGGTCAGGTCGGCGTCGGCGACCAGGTCGAGCAACTCCAGCGCGCCCGCGCCGGTGCGGATGGTGCGCGGCGGGTCGGCCAGCCGCGCGGCCGCCTTGTTCGCGTGCAGCGCGTGCCCGTACGGGCCGGTCAGGTCCAGCAGGAACCGGGCCCGGTCGATCGACCACCGCGGCCGTCCGGCGCGGTCGATCCCGACGATTCCCCTCGGCGCATCGTGGTTCAGCAGCACCCGTCGGACGTCGTCGCACGTCGCGTCGTCGGGCAGCGTCGTCGCGGGGTGCCGGAAGTCGTCCACGCGCGGCGCCGCCGCCCTGGTCAGCGGCACGGGCGCCACGGGCTCGGGCGGCGCCGTGACCAAACCGGACGGCATCGCGTTGGCGCGGGCCGGGGCGAAGAGGTTGCCCTGCACGATCCGCACCCCCAGCCGCCGCACCGCCGACAGCTGTTCCTCGGCCTCGATTCCGGTCGCCACCAGCCGGATGCCGGTCCGCGAGGTGAAGTGCACGAGCGACTCGACGAGCGCGACCGCCGCGGCCTCGCCGGGCAGCCGCCGCAGCGTCGTACGGTCGAGCTTGACGAGGTCGACGCCTGCCTCGGCGAGCAGGTTCAGCGGCAGGTCGCCCGACCCGAGCCCGTCGAAGGCGAGGCGGAAGCCCAGCTCGGCGAACCGCTCCAGGCCGGCGAGCAGCGCCTTCGGCGAGACGCCGTGGAACGGCGCGCCGATCTCCAGCACGATCTCACGTGGACGGCGACCGGTGCGCCCGAGCGATTCGAGCAGCGGGTCGAGCACCAGCTGCGGCGCCGCGGCCGACAGCGCGGTCAGGTTCAGGTGCAGGGGGAGCAGCGTCTCGTGGGTGGCCTCGGCGAGGACCGCCTGCGCGGCGAGGCCGGCGTCGACGTGGACCAGCCGTCCGCGGCGCTGGGCGGCGCGCAGGAGGTCGTGGATCCGTCCGGTGGCCGGCCGGGCGAGGGCTTCGACACCGACGACGCCGCCGGTGTTCAGGCTGTAGAGCGGTTGAAAGGCGAAGCCTACGTCGTCGGCCGCTGCTTCCACACGTGAATCCTCCGCCGTCGCCGGGCCGGGCGGCCCGTTCGTGCGCCGATTGTGTCCCAGCTCACCACGGGACGCGAACTGGCCCCTACCGCCGCGCCCGGCGGTCACTCCAGGCTGGTCTGGTTGTCCGAACTGACCAGCGAGGAGCCGCACGTGCCGCCCTTCATGGAGCCGTTCCGGATCAAGGCGGTCGAACCGATCCCGTTCCCCACGGCGGAGGAGCGCCGCGACGCGCTCGTTGCGGCGGGCTGGAACCTCTTCCGCGTGCCTGCCCGTGCCATCACCATCGACCTGCTGACCGATTCCGGCACGGCGGCGATGTCGGCCGCGCAGTGGTCCGCGCTCATGCGGGGCGACGAGTCCTACGCCGGCGCGCGTTCGTTCGAGCGGTTCGAGGCCGTCGTGCGGGACCTGACCGGCTACGGCGAGGTCCTGCCGGTCCACCAGGGACGCGCGGCCGAGCGGATCCTGCTCGGCCTGCTGCTGCGACCCGGCGACATCTCGGTCAGCAACACGCACTTCGACAGCACGCGCGCCAGCGTGGAAGCGGTCGGCGCGGAGGCGGTCGACCTGCCGGTGCCGGTCGCGCCGGGGGAGCTGAACCCGTTCGGCGGCGACCTCGACACCGGCAGGCTGCGGGACCTGCTGCGCGCCTCGGCCGACCGCGTGAAGTGCGTCGTTCTCACCATCACCAACAACGCGGGCGGCGGCCAGCCGGTCTCGGTACGCAATGTCAAGGAGGTGCGCCAGCTCTGCGACGCCCACGGCGTTCCGCTGTACCTGGACGCGTCGCGCTTCGCCGAGAACGCGTACCTGGTGACCGAACGCGAGGACGGCTACGGGCACCTGTCGCCGCGCGAGGTGGCCCGCGTGGTCTTCGAGCTCGCGGACGGCTGCTGGGCCAGCCTGAAGAAGGACGGCATGGCCAACATCGGGGGGCTCATCGCGTTGCGCGACGCCGGTCTCGCCGCCCGCGCCCGCGAGCAGCTCATCGCGTTCGAGGGGTTCCCGACCTACGGTGGGCTCGCCGGGCGCGATCTGGAAGCGCTCGCGGAGGGGCTGCTGGAGGTCGTCGAGCCGGACTACCTGCGGTACCGCGCCGAGTGCGCGCGCTGGTTCGGCGAGCAGCTGGGCCTGGCCGGCCTGCCGGTGCTGCAGCCGACCGGCTGCCACGCGGTGTACGTGGACGCGGGCGCGATGCTGCCGCACATCCCGCCGCAGCAGCTGCCCGCGACCGCCTTCGCCAACGCGCTCTACCTGGCGGGCGGGGTGCGGGTGACCGAGCTGGGGACGCTCGTCTTCGGCAGGCGGGACCCCGGCGGCGGGCCGGACGTGCCCGCGCCGCGCGAGCTGTTGCGGTTCACGTTGCCGCGCCGGGTCTACACCCTGAGCCACCTGGAACACGTCGTCGACGTGGCCGAGGGCGTCTGGTCGAAGGCGGGCCAGCTGACCGGCTATCGCATCGTCGAGCAGGGAGGTGCCCTTCGACAGTTCACGGCGGTCTTGCGACCGGCCGCCGAATAGTAAAACCCCTGATCAACCGGGGCCCGACGCGTCGGATGCAAATTGCACATAGCAAATTCGCCCGTTCGTCGGTAGCAATTGAACGCCAAACAACGGACAGTGGTGCATTGGAGGTGTATGGGAGTCGGCGCCACCGTACGTTGATCTTTTCGACTGCCCGGGACATGACAGTACTGCCGTTGGACAAGTACCGGCTCTTCCACTCGCGAGATGTCGACGAGACCCGCGAGCGGGTGGGGCGCCTGTTCTGCCCACACTCGATGAACACCGTCGGCCGCAACCCGCGGCTGAACACCAAGGTCAACTGCCGCCGCCTGGAGAACGTGGCGATCGCGGTGGTCGCCTACGGCACCGACGTGCGCGTCGAACCCGGCGAGCTCGGCTCCTTCTACGTGGTTCTGGCTCCGGTGATCGGCCGGGGCATGGTCCAGTGCGGACGTGAGCAGATCAACTCCGCGCCGGACACGGCCGGCGTGGTCGGCACGGACGACCCGCTGCGGATGCGGCTGTCCGACGACTGCGCCCAGTTCGTCATCCGGATCGAGCGGCCTGCGCTGGAGGCGCGCCTGGCCGAGCTCATCGACGGTTCGGTGTCGGAGCCCGTGCGGTTCCGGCTGGGCATGGACATCACCCGCGGTTACGGCCGCAGCTGGTACCGGGAGCTGGCCTACGGCGTCTCGGAGCTGGACCAGCCGGACACGATGCTCTCGCACCCGGCAGCCGTCGAGCAGTTCGAGCGCAACCTGATCACCGGGTTGCTGCTCGCGCAGCCGCACAACTACACGGCGATGATCGAGGGCCGGGACCGTCCGGTGCCATCGCGGTCGCTGCGGGCGGCGCTCGATCTGATCCACAGCCATCCGGAGGCCCCGCACACGCCGGGCAGCCTGGCCCACCAGGCCGGGGTGAGTGTGCGGGCGCTGCAGAAGGCCTTCCGGGAGCAGCTGGGCAGCTCGCCCAGCGAGTACCTGCGCGGTGTGCGGCTGCAGCGGGTGCGCGACGAGTTGTCGGCCGCTCAGGTCGAGGTCACGACAGTCGGGGAAATCGCGAGCAAGTACGGGCTGATGCACCACGGCCGCTTCGCGGCGGCCTACCGGGAGCGGTTCGGTGAGTCACCCAACGCGACATTGCACAGACGGTCTGGACGTCTACTGGAGTGTGAAGGGGCGAATCGTGCGTGATGAGGACAAAACCGTGCGCCGAACGGATCGTGCCGGCTGGGCGGCGCTCGTAGCTTCCGCGTCATGAGCGCCGACGCCGCCGTGGCCGCCCGCGACTCGATGCCGATCGGCCGGCTGATCCGGTCCGCGCGGCACGAGCGCGGGCTGACCCAGTACCAGCTCGCGGACGAACTCGTCACGGTCTCGGGCAACGAGAGCCTGGGCCGTGGCGAGGTCTCGCGCTGGGAGCGGGGCAAGCGCGTGCCCGGCCCGTACTGGCAGAGTCACCTGAGCCGGGTGCTGGAGGTGCCCCCGGACGAGTTGCGTGCCGCCGCGCGCACGGCGAAGCAGTGGCGACGGCGCCAGTGAAACACAACCCCTGATTTCCCCATCCCGCTTTTGCCATTTTTGCAGCGAAAGTTTTGCTCTTTTTTCGCGCAGGAGTGGGAGTCCCATGGGAAAGTCTTTGGTCACACTGGTCAACCCGAATCTCGTCCATCCCCCGATCACGCCGTACGCGCTGGACATCCTGACGACCTCGCTGGAGGCCGACGGGTTCGATGTGGACGTCGTGGACCTCACGTTCCGGCGGGACGACTGGTGGGCCGTGCTGCGCGAGTACTTCGCGAGCCACACGCCGATGCTGGTCGGGGTGACGGTGCGCAACACCGACACGATCTACGCGCAACAGCAACGCGGTTTCCTCGGCGACCACCGCGCCGTCATCGACGAGATCAAAATGCACAGCGCGGCCCCGATCATCGCGGGCGGCGTCGGTTTTTCCTCGATGCCGTTCGCGTTGGTCGACTATTTCGGCATCCCATTCGGGGTGAAGGGGCCGGGTGAGGGAATCATCGTCGGCCTGGCGAATGCGTTGTGGTCCGGGGAACCGCCGGACACCGTGCCCGGGCTGCTGGTCAACCGCGGCGGCGGGCGCGTGGAGAAGGTCGTTCCGCAGCTCGGCCGCCGCGGCCGCCCGTTGTCCTCGCCGCTCAACACGACCACGAGCTACACCCGCCGGTCCGGGGAGCCGTGGAAGGTGGACAACCTGCGTTACTACCGCGGCGGCGGGCTCGGCAACATCCTCACCAAGAACGGCTGCGCCTACTCGTGCGCGCACTGCGTGGAGCCGGACGCGAAGGGCACCCACTTCACGCGCCGCGCGGTGGAGTGCGTGGTCGACGAGATGGAGGCGCTGACCGCGCAGGGCGTGTACGACCTGCACACGACCGACAGCGAGTTCAACCTCGTCATCGCGCACAGCAAGAACGTGCTGCGCGAGATCATCCGGCGCCGCGACACCGACCACTCCACGCCGCTGCACAACCTGAAGCTGTGGATCTACGCGCAGCCGACGCCGTTCGACGACGAGCTGCTCGACCTGCTGGTGCGGGCCGGGTGCGCGGGCATCAACCTCGCGCCCGACCACGTGCGCGACGACGTGCTGGACGGCTGGAAGGTCTCCGGCGGCGGCCGCCGGTTCTACACCTTCGACGACGTGCGCGCGTTGTGCGCCAAGATCGCCGAGGTCGAGCTGCCGGTGATGGTCGAGGTCCTGCTCGGCATGCCGGGCGAGACGGCGGTGACGATGACCGAGGCGGTCCGCCGCACGCTCGACCTGGACGTCGCGGTCGCCGGTTACAGCCTCGGCATCCGGGCGTTTCCCTACTCACCGCTGGGGATCCGGATGGCGGAGCAGTGCGCCGGCCGCCGCACGCTGCCCGGTCTGCAGTCGGACTCGGCGGTGGAGCCGATCGTGCTCCGGCCGCGGGCGATGTGCGATTCGGTCGTCGAGTACGAGCGCCAGTTCGCCTTCGACGACGACGGGCGGTTCCGGCCGGTCTACTTCCTGTCGCCGGACCTGCCGGAGGACCCGGCGACGATCGCGTCGCCGAACGGCCGGTGGGTGAACAGCGTGCAGATGCTGTGGGACCTGGTGCCGGCGTCGGAGTACCACCGCGTGATGCTGCCGACCCTGCCCGGCATCACCGAGGACGACAACAACTACGCGGACAACCCGTTCCTGCTCAAGCTGATCGAGCTCGGTTACACGGGGGCGTTCTGGTCGCACTGGCCGCAGCGACACGAGATCATGCAGGGCGTCTGACCAGGGACTATTTCGATCCGAACACGAGACCTTGAGCCGCCGCGAACGTTACGTAGACTTTGCCGCGGCGACACGCCCCAGATCCCGCTGCGCCGGCCGGTTCCTCAGCGTCGAGAAGCCGGCCGGCGCAGCCGCCCCACTTCTCAGCACGCGTGCTTGGCGCGCAGGACCGTGGTGAGCGCGTCGGTCACCCGCTCGGCCGGCAGCGTCCCGTCGGCGGTCGCCTTCTCCATCGCGTCCAGCACGGTCGACACCCGGCCGCCCGAGGACCACAACGCCTGGTCCGCGCCGGACTGCACGGCCTTCACCACGGCCTGCGGCAACGGGTAGCGCTGGGTCACCGCCTTCATCGCGCCGAGGTCGTCGGTCAGGACCGGGCCGTCGAACCCGAACTCGCCACGCAGCAGCTGGTAGGCCGCCGGGGACAGCGACGCGGGCTCACCGCCGGTCAGGCCCGGCACGTCGAGGTGGCCGACCATGACGGCGGCGGACCCGAAGTCGGCGAGGTTGCGGTAGGGCACCAGGTCGTTCTCGCGCAGTTCGTCCAGCGGCGGCGTGGTCACCGAGCCCTTGTGCGAGTCGCCGGTCGCGTGCCCGTGGCCGGGGAAGTGCTTGAGCACCGGCTGGATCCCGGCGTCCTCCAGGCCGGCGGCGAAGGCCTGCGCGTAGCGGCGGGCGGTGTCCGGGTCGGCGCTGAAGGAGCGGTCGCCGATGACGTCGCCGGCGGCGCCGTCGGTGAGGTCGAGCACCGGCGCGTAGTCGACTGTCACCCCGCGCGCGGCCATCGCCCGGCCGCGCTCCCGCGCGAGTTCGCGGACCTCGCCGGTGGTCATCGTGGCGGCCATCTTGCGGGCGCTGGGGATCGACCCGTCCAGGTCGTCGAGCCGCTGGACGCGGCCGCCCTCGTCGTCGACCGCGACGGACACCGGCAGCCGCCCGGCCTGCTGGACCTGGTCGAGCGCCTTGTTCTCCAGCAGCGCGGTGGCGTTGCCGCCGAGGAAGATCCCGCCGACCTGCTCGCTGCGCACGAGGTCGGCCGCGCCCTGCGGGTCGGACGCGTCGACCCCGACGACCACCAGCTGCGCGAGCCGCTGGCGGGGTGTGAGCTCGCCGATCACGGTGGCGCACGCGTCCGGCCCCGCGGCGGCGGCGATGCGCGGCTGCGGCGGCGGCGCGGTGGTCGGAGCGGCGGCCGGGGGCTGCTGCTCGGCCTCGTCGCCGCCGGCGTAGACGACCACCGCGGCGAGCAGGGCTCCGGCGGCCAGTACGAGCAGCAGTCGCCGGGTCAGGTGCTTGGCCGGCCTCATCGGCGTTGGGTGTTCCTTCCTGGCGGAATGGGGTTCGCGGCCACGGTAACCCAGCGCCCGGCGGGTCAAACGGCTCGTCGCCGGACCGGGTGAGTGCGGCCACGTGTCCGGGGCACGTCCGGCGGGTATCCGGGAAGCATGCGAATCCCGCGTGAGCGGCCTCGCAGCCGCGAGGAGTACCAGCGGGGCCTGCCGGACTACCACGATCCGACCGCCGGTTTCGGTGGCGCCGCGCCGGCGTACAGCGCGCTGACGCTGCGGATCTGGCTCGCCGCCATCGGCATCCTCCTCGCCGCCGGGGCCGGTTTCCTGTTCGCCACGATCGAGATGTGGTGGGTGACGGTGCTGATGGGCCTGGTGGTGGTGGGGCTGGTGATCGACCTGGCCTGGGTCGTGCACCGCAAGCGCCGCGGCGAGCCTGGTTGACGATCTCCGGCAGGGGTAGACCTGTGGCATGAGGCGGCGACACGAGTACCGCGACCGCCACGAGGCGGGCCTGCGGCTGGGCGAGCTGCTCGCCGAACGCGAGTGGCGTGACCCGCTGGTGCTGGGGCTGGCGCGTGGCGGGGTGGTCGTCGGTCACGCGGTGGCCAGTGTGCTCGGCGCGCCGCTGGACGTGGCGGTCGCGCGCAAGATCGGCGCGCCCGGCCAGCCGGAGTTCGGCGTCGGCGCGGTCACCCCGGACGGCCCACCCTGCTACGACGAGCGGTCGCTGTCGATGCTCGGGCTGCGGCCCGCGCAGCTGGCGGACGCCTGCCGGGCCGAACGCGCCGAGGCCCGCCGTCGCGCCGTGGTCTACCAGCGCGGACGTCCGCCGCAGCCGCGCGCCGGACGGGACGTGCTGGTGGTCGACGACGGGCTGGCGACCGGCGTGACCGCGCGGGCCGCGTTGCGGGCGTTGCGCGCGGACCGGGCGCACAGCCTGGTCTTCGCCGCGCCGGTGTGCGCGCCGGACGCCGCGGCGGCGTTGAAGAGCGACGCGGACGAGGTGTTGTGCCTGCTGGCGCCGCACGGTTTCCGCTCGGTCGGGCAGTGGTACGCCGACTTCCGCCAGACCGGCGACGACGAGGTCATCGAACTGCTGGAGAGGCCATGACCGTTCCGCTCACCGTCGACCCCGGCCTCCAGGGCGACCTGACGGTCCCGTCCGACGCGATCGGGGTCGTCGTGTTCGCCCACGGTTCGGGCAGTTCCCGGCACAGCGCCCGCAACATCGCGGTGGCGCGCGAACTGCAGGACAACCGGTTCGCCACGCTGCTGTTCGACCTGCTCAGCCCGGACGAGGACCACGGCGACCGGCGGTTCGACATCGACCTGCTGACCGAACGCCTGCGCGCCGCGATGGCCGAGCTGTCCCGGCGCGCGGAGACGGCCGGGTTGCCGCTGGGACTGTTCGGGGCCAGCACCGGCGCGGCCGCCGCACTGCGGGCCGCGGCGGCCGAACCCGAGCGCGTGCGCGCGGTCGTGTCCCGCGGCGGCCGCCCCGACCTGGCCGGCGACGCGCTGGGCCAGGTGCGGAGCCCGACCCTGCTGATCGTCGGCGCGCGGGACGAGGACGTGCTGCGCCTGAACCAGTCGGCCGCCGCCGAGCTGGGCGGACGGCACGACATCGAGATCGTCCCGAAGGCGACACACCTGTTCGAGGAACCCGGCGCGCTGGAGCGGGTCGCCCAGCTCGCCGCGTCCTGGTTCAGCGAGTACCTCGGTTAGGGCTTGCGGGCCACCGCGGCGAGGATGCGTGACTTCGAGGGCGCGTCGGCGAACAACGCCTTCTCGTCGGGGTGCCATTCGGGGGCGTAGACCAGCCCCGGCTCGACCAGTTCGAAGTCGCCGTAGAACTTCAGGAACTCCTCCCGCGAGCGGTACTGCCCGGGGTTCGTGGTGGTCTCGTAGTAGGCCTTGAGGTCGTCCAGCGCCCGGCGCTCCTCGTCGTCGGCCGGGTTCTCGTCGGTGAGCTGGCACATGATCAGGAACGACCCCGGTGCGAGCTGGTCGCGGTAGAAGTCCAGCGCCTGGTGCGGCTGCTGCTCGTCCTTGATGAAGTGCAGCACCGCGTTGATCACCAGCGCGACCGGCTGCTCGAAGTCGATGACGCCGGTCTCGCCGACCCGCTCCCACAGGTCGATCGGCTCCAGCAGGTCACCCGCGATCGCGCGGTGGCGGTCCGGGTCCGCCGTGTCGGCGAGCAGCAGCTGCGAGTGCGCGAGCGCGATGGGCTCGTTGTCGATGTAGACGACCGTGGTGTCGTGCTCCGGGCGGGCCTCGTCGGCGACCTCGTGCACGTTGCCCGCGGTCGGCAGGCCGGAGCCGATGTCGACGTACTGGTGGATCCCCGACTTCGACGCGTACCGCACGGCGCGGCCGAGGAACTGCCGGCACGCCACCGCGGAGTCGGGGATCAGGGGGAGCCGCGCGCGGACCTTGTCGCCGAACGCGCGGTCGATCGCGTAGTTGTGGTTCCCACCGATGAAGTAGTCGTACACCCGCGCCGCCGACGGCCGGTCGAGGCTTCCCTCGACGGCCCGCAGCACCTCGTCATCCGCCGCCATGCGACGAGTCTGCCACAACGTGTAAACGGTTCACGGCAGGCCGACGAAAGCGGCCGATTGCCCTGACGTGTAGGCGAAATAGGCGTCCGCGGGATCCGCCGTGTTGGCGTACTGGCCGAACAGCTCGAAGCTGATCGCGCCGAAGAGGTGGGTCCACGCGGTCATCAGCCGGACCAGGTCCGCCTCCGGGAGCGACGTCCCGAGCGCGGTCTGGACCTTGCGTGCCTGGTCGGCGAGCTCGGCCGGCAGCGGCGGACCGGGCATCGCGGGCGCGAGGTCGGCGGACTCCATGACGCGGACCAGCGCCTGCGCCACGCGGCCGGCGGGCGTGATCGTGTCCTGCGGCGCCTGGTAGCCGGGCACCGGCGAGCCGTAGATCAGCGAGTACTCGTGCGGGTTCCGCTTCGCCCAGTCGCGGGTGGCGGCCCAGATGCGCAGCCAGCGGTCGCGGGGCGCGGCGGACGGGTCGTCGGCGCGTTCGGCCGCTTCGCCGATCTCGTTGTAGGCGTCGATGATCAGCTCGGTCAGCAGGTGGTCGCGGCTCGGGAAGTAGCGGTAGAGCGCGGAGGAGACCATGCCCAGCTCACGGGCGACGGCCCGCAGCGACAGCCCGTGCGGGCCGACCTCGCCGAGCTGGCGGCGTGCCTCGTCCTTGATCTCGCGGGTCAGTTCGGCGCGGGCCCGTTCGCGCGCGGTCTTGCTGGCTGGCATGTCGTCGAGTGTGCCACGATAGAGAGCGGCGAACAAATTAGAGAGCACCGCTCTTGACAACGGGCCCGCTTGAGTGTTCACTGATCTCAACAGAGAGCGCCGCTCTCGCCGAAGGGAGACCCAGATGGACCGCTACCTCAAGCCGGGCAAGGGCGACGGCGTCTTCAACGTGGCCGTGCAGTTCCTGACCAAGCTGGGCGTGAGCCTGGCAGGCAGTCGCGTGCTGCTGGTCCGCGGCCGCAAGTCGGGGGAGATCCGGTCGACGCCGGTGAACCTGCTGAAGGTCGGCGGGCAGCGCTACCTCGTCGCACCGCGCGGGCAGACGCAGTGGGTGCGCAACCTGCGCGCGGCGGGCGAGGGGCAGCTGCAGGTGGGGCGCCGGGTCGAGACGTTCCGGTTCGCCGAACTGGCCGACGAGGAGAAGCCGGTGATCCTGCGCGCCTACCTGAAGAAGTGGGCGTGGGAGGTCGGCCGGTTCTTCGAGGGCGTCGACCACCAGTCGCCGGACGAGGTGCTGCGCGGCATCGCGCCCGGTTTCCCGGTCTTCCGCATCACAGAAAGCGCTTGAGGTGCGCGAGCAGCGCCTCCGGTTGTTCCTCGGCGAGGAAGTGGCCGCACTCGGGCAGTCCCTCGCCCGTGACGTCCTCGGCGTACTCCCGCCAGATGTCCAAAGTGGGCAGTGAGCCGAGCAGACCGGCCTGTCCCCACAACGCGAGCACCGGCATCGTGAGCTTGCGCCCGGCGTCGGCGTCGTCGTGTTCGGCGTCGTCCGGGAAGGACGCGCGGTAGTCGTCGAAACCGGCGCGCAGGGCGCCCGGGGCGGAGAATGCGCGGACGTACTCGGCGATCGCCTCCGGGGCGAGGCCCTGCCGCTGGTAGGTCCAGCGTTCGAAGAAGTACCCCAGGTAGGCCGCGATGTCCTTGCCCGCCAGCAGTTCCGGCAGGTCGGGTTGCAGGTGGAACAGCCAGTGCCAGTAGCCGCGGCCGACACCGGCGTCGAGCCGCCGCCACATCTCGCGGGTCGGGATGATGTCGAGGACGGCCAAGCGCTCCACCTCGTCCGGGCGGTCCAGCGCCCACCGGTGCGCGACCCGTCCGCCGCGGTCGTGCCCGACCACGCTCGCCGACGCGAAACCCAGCTCGTGCAGCAGTGCGGAGACGTCCGCGGCCATGGTGCGCTTGTCGAAGCCCGTCCGCGGCTTGTCGGTGAGCCCGTAGCCGCGCAGGTCCGGCGCGATGACGGTGCGCTCCCGCGCGAGCGTGTCGAAGATCCGGTGCCAGCAGTAGGAGGTCTGGGGCCAGCCGTGCAGCAGGACGACCGGTGGACCCTCGCCGGCCCGCCGGTAGTGCATGCGGATGCCGTTGACGGTCGCCATGTGCGAGTCCATGTCTCACCTTCCTAACCGGTTATTACGGTTAGAGTACGCTGGACGTGGTGAAGGCGCAGTGGGTTTTCGACGGTGGCCGCCCGTGTCTGGACCTGGTGAACACGCTCCGGGACCGGCACCGCGGCGGCCGTGAGCTGCTGACCTCGCCGTCCGCGCTGGTCGAGTGGCTGGTGCTCGCCGGTCTGCTGCCCCGGCCGGTGACCGCGTCGGCGGACTCGCTCGCGTCGGTGATCGCGCTGCGGGAAGCGGTCGACCGCGTCGCGCGGGGCGCGGGCCGGCCCGCTGATGTCCGCCTGCTGAACCGGCACGCGCGCAACGCGCCGGTGCCGCAGTTGCGTATCGACGGCAACGGCGTCGCGCACCGGCGGTTCGACGCGCCGGACCCCGTCGCAGGCGCGTTCGGCACGCTGGCGGTCGACGCGATCGACCTGGCGACCGGCGAGGCCGACGTCCGGATCTGCGCCTACGACGACTGCGGGCTGCGGTTCGCGGACACCTCGCCGAAGCGCAACCGTCAGTGGTGCTCCATGGCGCGCTGCGGAAACCGGGCGAAGGCACGCGCCCACTACGCCCGCACCCGCGGCCGTTGACGCTCTTCCGCCCCTCCTTGTAGTTTGAAATGCACGTTTCAGAGAGGTGGTGGCGGATGGGTGCGCAACGGACCGCGCTGGTGACCGGTGGCGCCACCGGCATCGGCGCCGAGATCACCTCCCGGCTGGCGGCCGATCGGATGACCGTCTTCGTGGTCCAGCGGACCGAAGAGGACGCGAGCGAAGGCCGGAAACTCTTCGCGGAGCACCCGTTCGCCGAGCTGATCCAGGTCGGCGCGCACGACCTCGCCACCGGCGGCGGCTGCCGGGACGCGGTGGCCGAGTGCGTGCGCCACTTCGGACGGCTCGACGTCCTGGTGAACAACGCCGGTATCAGCGGCTACGCGGCCTTCGGGCCGGTGGAAAGCGCGAGCGACGACCTGATCGACCGGATCGTCGACACCAACCTCAAGGCGCCGCTGCGCCTGGCCCGCGAGGCGTTCGCCCAGCTCGTCCTGAACCAGGGCGTGATCGTCAACATCAGCTCGATCGCGGAGTTCCAGGCCCAGCGCGACGTGCCGACGTACGTGGCCAGCAAGGCCGGGCTCGGCGGACTGACCAGGGCGCTGGCCTGCGACCTCGCCCGGCACGGGGTCCGCGTGGTCGGCGTCGCGCCGGGCGACATCGCCACCGGAACCAGCCGCAGCTCGGACTACACCGCCGCCGTCGGGCTGGTGAAGGAAACCCCGCTCGGCTTCGCCGGGGATCCGGCGGACGTCGCCGGCCTCGTGGCCTGGGTGGTCTCGTCCGAGGCCCGCTACGTCACCGGCACGACGATCGTCGTCGACGGCGGGCGCACCGCGTTCTGACGCGGCAACCGGCGGCGCCCCGCACCCAGGGACGCCGCCGGCCGGTCACCTCAGTGACCGCCCCCATGGGATGCCCCGGGGTGGACGTGGAACCGCGCCACCTCGGGCGGGTGCACGACGAACGGCCGCATCATGCCTTCGTCCTCGTGGTCGAGGATGTGGCAGTGGTACATGAACTCGCCGGTCGCCCCGGTGTGGTGCCCGGCCACGCTCACCCATTCGCCAGCCTGGATTTGGAACGTGTCCTTCCAGCCCTCTTCGTACTTCTCCAGCGGCCTGCCTGCACCGGGCACCGGCAGCGGCGCGGGCGTCCCGCCGGCGGCCGTGTCGAACCCGATCACGTTCCCGGCCGCGTCCAGCGGGTAGGCGCGGCGGGTCAGGACCTGGAACTCGGCCAGGTGGATGTGCATCGGGTGGGTCGGGCCGCCCAGGTTGACGAAGTTCCAGATCGCCCACCGGTCGTGGTCGATGAAGAACGTAGTGGTGTCGTCGAACAGGCTCGCCACCATCCGGAAGGTGCGCACCGCGCCGTCCGCGGGATCGGTGAGCTGGATGAACCCCTCGGCCGGGAACCGCGCGGGCAGCTCCGCCGGGTCGGTGACCTCCTGCAGTTCCCACATTTGCGGGTGCGGCTCGCCCGCGGTGCCGGGCGGGACCAGCGCGACGAAGACGTGGTCGTGGTCCTCCGGCACCGTCGTCCCGTGGTGCAGCCGCACGTACGACCGCGAAACGACCTCGGGCAGCGTGAACTGGTCGTGCCGTTCCCGGTTCTCGACGCGGAACTGCATGACGTCCGGCTCGGTCCGGTCGGCCAGCGTGTCTCGCAGGATCAGGTTCTGCCCCTGGTACCGGCTGAAGTCGATCAGCACGTCCGCGCGTTCCGCGGGCGCCAGCACCAGGCCCGCCGCCGGGAACGCGGCCGGCGCGGGCAGCAGACCACCGTCGGTGCCGATGATCCGGACGCCGTCGTTGTTCACCGCGCCAGTCTCGTCGACGAGGTTGAGCCGGTAGAACCGCGAGTTCGACGCGTTCAGCAGCCGGAACCGGTACCAGCGCGCGTCGACGTCGAGATACGGCCAGATGACCCCGTTGACCAGCGTGAACGGCCCGGTGAACGGGATCGGCACCGTCGGCCCGTCAGGCCCGGCCGGCGTGATGAACGGGATCTTGAACAGCAGCTGCCCGGTCAGCGCGCCGGTGGCCGGGTCGGTGTCCAGGTTGCGGTCGGCGATGATCAGCGGGATCTCGCGGTCGCCCGCGGGCAGGCCGAGCGCGTCCTCCTCGCCGTCGCGGATCAGGTACATCCCGGAGAGCCCGGCGAACACGTTGAAGCGGGTCACCGCCATCGCGTGGTCGTGGTACCAGAGCGTGGCCGACTGCTGGCCGTTCGGGTACTCGGCGAGCTGGGACGCGCCGCGCAGCACCGCGTTGTGCGCCCAGCCGTCGTTGCCGCCGCCGGTGCGCGCGCCGTGCAGGTGCACCACGGTCCACGCGGGCAGCGCGGACACGCCGTCGATGATCTCGGCGCCCGGCTGCGGTGTGCCGTCCGGGTTGCGCCAGCCGGGCGTGCGCACCGGCGCGGTGATGTCGGCGAGTTCGGCGTGCTGCTGGACGGCGACCACCGGGATGGCGCCGTCGATGTCGTTGCTCCAGCTGACCCGCAACTGCTTGCCGCTGCGCACTTCCACCGTCGGGCCCGGGAACTGGCCCTCGTAGGCCCACACCTCGGTTTCCGGCAGCTGGCTGTGCAGCCGGACCCGCGAGCGGACCATGTTGACGGTGATTTCGTCCTGGTGCCACCAGGAGTGCGGCCGGATCAACGGCGGCACCCGCAGCGGGTCGGCGAACTTCGTGAGGCCGAATCCCGGCCCGGTGAGCGTCGCTGCTGGTTGCGTGATGACGTCGGTCATGAAGTCTTTCCCCCCAGAAAGCCCCCAGTTCGGCCGGACCATCCCGGCCCTTGCTGGAACAGAGGGCGCCGGGGGTCAGCTGGATACACGCTCCCGCGGTTTCGCCGGAACCGGCGCCGGAACCGCGACCGCGCGGGCGATCGTGATCAGCAGGCCGACGTCCGCGGCGAGCGCGAGCCGCTGGCTCAGCCCGACGGGCAGCACGCCCGGAACCAGGTAGCTCACCCCGAACAGCAGCACACCGCCGAGCGTCAGCAGCGTCAGCCGCACGACCGCGGGGTGGGTGCGCAGGCCGGCGGGCAGGGTCCAGCCCAGTGCGGCGAGGCTCAGGAACGCGGTGGCGCAGGCGTATTCGTGGATCTGCCCGCTCACCGGGTCGAACCTTTCCGGGTAGCTGGCGGGGAAGAACGCGGCCGCGACGAGCCCGGTGGACCAGGCCCAGAACAGCACCTGGGTGGTCCGGCTCAGCCGGTGGCCCGCGGCCTTGAGCGCGGCCAGCAGTGCGACGGACCCGACGGCGATCGCGATCATGCTTGCGCCGAGCAGGCCGACCCCGCCTTCGGCGAGCGCGTAACTGGACAGGGTGTCCGACACGGGGTTGCGGCCGCTGACCACGTGCAGGATAAAGGCGGTGAACAGTCCCCAGCCGATCGCCACGTTCGCCGCGAGCAGCCAGGGCCGGGCTCTTTCGGAAATCCCCATGGAAGCAGCTTTCCGCCGCGCGGCCCGCGGAAGATCCGGAGAAGTCCCCGATCTTTCCCCTAGGGTCGCCCGAACTCGACGAGCACCAGCGCCTGGTCGTCGTGGCGCTTGGCCCGCGGCCACCGCGTCCCGTCCGGATCGCCGTCCTCGGCCGCTCGGACGCTGTCGAGCACCGCGTCCACACCGCGGGCGCGGGCCAGCCGCAGGGCTTCGGGCCAGGTGAACAAGCCGTATTCGTCGACACCGCAGGACACCCCGTCGGTGGCGAGCAGGACGGCGTCCAGCGCGGCGCGCGGCCAGCTGCGGGTCAGCGCGTGGTCCGCGGCCGACGGATCGGCTTCGGCGACCCAGAACCCGCCGGGCCGGTTGCGCAGCGCCCGCACGGCCTGCTGCGTCCGCAACCGCCCCGCACGGCGCAGAGTGGTCAGCCGGTCGTCGGCGAGCACGTCGGCCGACTGTCCAAAGGCGACGATCGGGCTGTCCGCCAGCACCAGGGCGTCCACCCGGTCGTCGTCCCAGCGCAGCATCGCCACGGTGCTGGACGGGGACGATCCGGGGCGCAGGCCGTGTTCCCTTGCCACAGCGGCGATCGCTCGTGCCAAAGCGGGACGGAGATCGCCGGGCAGTTCCCGTTCGAGCTGCGCCGCGAGGCGTTCGGCGTACCAGCCGCCGGAGGGCTGGTCCGGGTCGGCGGAAGTCGCGCCGTCGAGCACCGCGACGGCCCGGTCGAGCACCACGACGCGGTCCTCGGTGGGGCGCGGGCGGCCGTCGAGGCCGACGCCGGGCCGTTCGGCCACGTGGATCACCAGTCCGACCCTAGCCGTCAACCGTGGTTGACACGGTGGCGGTGTCAACGTAGGTTGACGTCATGACGAAGGCAACCGATCTGGCCGCCCGCGCGGGCGACCGCGATCCCCAGGTCGGCCTGCGTGCCGTGGCCGCGCTGCGGCGGCTGCTCGAACAGCTCGAAGCCGTGCAGGTGCGCAGCGCGCGGGCACAGGGCTGGTCGTGGCAGGACATCGCGGCCGAGCTGGGCGTGAGCAGGCAGGCCGTGCACAAGAAGTACGGGAGGCAGTGATGTTCGAGAAGTTCACCGCGGACGCCCGCGAGGTGGTCGTCGAGGCGCAGCAGGACGCGATCCGCCTGGATTCGGAGCGGATCGACCCGCTGCACCTGCTGGTCGCGCTGCTGCACTTCCCGGAGAGCAAGGCCGCCCGCCTGCTGACCGGGTTCGGCGTGGCGCTGGACGACGTCGCCGCCGAAACCGCGCGCGTCCGCCGCCGGGGCGGGATCACCGAGGCCGACGCCGAAGCGCTCGGCGAGTTCGGCATCGACGTCGACGCGATTCTCGACCGCGTCGAGCAGGCGCACGGACCGAACGCGCTCGCCGGTGGCGCCGGTGGGCGGAAGCGGCGGCACATCCCGTTCGCCGACGAGTCGAAGAAGGTGCTCCAGGTGTGCCTGAAGGAGGTGATTTCGCTGGGGGGCAAGGAACTCGGGAGCGAGCACATCCTGCTCGCGCTCACCGCGCTGCGCGGACCCGCCGCCGACGTGCTCGCCAGGTTCGACGTGGACGCGCGGCGGGTCCGGCAGGCGCTAGCGTGACTCGCGCCAGGTGACGTGGGGGAGGAGCGCCTGCGTGAGGGGCCCGATCGCGAGCGCGTAGAGCACGGTCCCGGCGCCGACCGTGCCGCCGAGGAACCATCCCGCCGCCAGCACGGTGAGTTCGATGCAGGTGCGCACCGTCCGGACGGACCAGGTGTTGCGGGCGGCGAGCCCGGTCATCAGCCCGTCGCGCGGGCCGGGGCCGAGCCGGGCGCCGACGTACACCGCGGTCGCCACGGCGTTGAGCACGACCCCGCCGAGCAGCAGCGCGATCTGCCAGCCCAGCGCGTGCTGGTCGGGCAGGACGGCTCGCACCAGGTCGACGGTCACCGAGATGACCAGCACGTTCATCACGGTGCCAAGGCCGGGGCGCTGCCGGAGCGGGATCCACAGCGCGAGCACACCAATCGAGGCGATGGCGACGACGGTGCCGAAGCTGAGCCCGGTGCGTGCGGCCAGTCCCTCGTGCAGGACGTCCCACGGGGACAGGCCGAGCCCGGCGCGCGTCATCATCGCCATGCTCGTGCCGTAGAGGGCGAGACCGCCCATCAGCTGGGTGAGCCGGCGCGCTGGGCTGACGGAGACGCGCACCGGCCGAAGATCGATTGCAGTCACGGCGACCACTTTGCGGCCAGTTGGACTGGATAACCAGAGCCAATCCGCGATAATTGGCTGTCATGGACCCCATCGGCCGGATTTCGGCCCGCAGATTGGCCCTTGTGCTGGGAATGTGGCGTCGCAGTGGTTCGCGTCACGGGGCGGCGGACCTCGCGGCGGCGATCGAGCTGGGCGTCCTCGACGGCCAGCTGCCCGTCGGCACCCGGCTGCCTTCGGAGCGGGAGCTCGCCGAGGCGCTGGACGTCAGCCGCACCCTCGTGGCGGCGGCGCTGGACCGCCTGCGCGACGCGGGACTCGTGGCCAGCAGGCGGGGCGCGGGCTCGTGGATCACCAAGCCGCGGGGGAGGGCGCCGGAGTCCGTGTCGCCGGACGTGCCGCAGGCGATCGACCTCGTCAGGGCGGCGACGCCGGCGGCCCCGGGGGTGCTGGCCGCGGTCGACCGCGCCCGGCTGCTGCTGGTCGACGAGCTGGGGCGGCACGGCTACACCGGCACCGGCCTCCCGTCCCTGCGCGAGCGCATCGCCGCCCGGTACACCGCGCGCGGCCTGCCCACCTCGCCGGGGCAGATCCTGATCACCAACGGCGCGCACCACGCGTTCGTCCTGGTGCTGCGGATGCTGACCCACCCCGGCGACCGGGTGCTGGTGGAGCAGCCGACGTACCCGAACGCCCTGGACGCGGTCCGCGCCGCGCACACGACGCCGGTGCCGGTGGCGCTCGGCGAGCACGGGTGGGACCTGGCGGGGGTGGAGGCCGCGGTGCGCCAGACCGCGCCCCGGCTCGCGTACCTGATCGTCGACTTCCACAACCCGACCGGCTACCGCCTCGACGCGTCCGGGCGGGCGGAACTGGGGGCGCTGCTGGCCCGGACGCAAACGCATGCGGTGGTGGACGAGACGTTCGTCGAGCTGGACCTGGAGGGTGATGACGGGCCGCCGCCGCTGGCCGCGTTCGCCGGGGACTGGGCGATCACGGTCGGCACGGTGTCCAAGTCGCACTGGGGCGGGCTGCGGATCGGCTGGATCCGGGCGCCGGAGGACCTGGTGACGCGCCTGACCTCGGCGCGGTTCGCGTCGGACCTGGGGTCGCCGGTGTTCGAGCAGCTGGTGCTGGCGGAATTGTTCGACGCGGGCGACCCGGATCCGGCCGCGCGCCGGGCAGTCCTGCGTTCCCAGCGGGACGCGCTGACCGAGGTCCTGCGGCGGGAGCTGCCGGACTGGCGGTTCCGCGTGCCGTCCGGTGGCTTGTCGTTGTGGTGCCGCCTGCCGGAACCGATGAGCACGCGTCTCGCGATCGCCGCGGCCAACCACGGTGTGCAGATCACGCCCGGTTCGAGGTTCAGCGCCCAGGGCGGGCTGGAGCACTGGCTGCGGATCCCGTTCGCACAGCCGGCGGACCGCCTCGCCGACGCCGTCACGCGGCTGGCGCTGGCGGCCGCCTCGGTGCGAGTCCAGCCCGCGGACGATCTGCCGGTGGCGTGACGAGGTCCGGAAGAACAGCCGGTGCGCTGGTCGTCCGTCCGCCGCTCCAGGGAGGAAGTTCGGCGGAGACGTCCAGCGCACCGGCTGCGGGACGCCCGGCCCGGATCGCTCCGGGCCGGGCTCCACGGTGACCCGCCGGCACCGCCCCTCGACGTGCCGGCGGGTCATCGCGGCTAGGCGCGCATCGGGCTTCTGCTCGGCGCGGTGAGCGGAAGCTCTCGACACGTGCCCGGTGGGGCCCCGGCGTCGCGGGGGCATCGCGACGCCGGGACCAGCGCCCGATCCGGCCAGGCGCGGTTGGCCGGTCGGGAAGTCTGGGATTCGGCCCTCGGGCGGCAGAGATGTGCCCCGGGTGGACCCGGTAGTTGATCTTGTTGTGGACGCGGGTCGCCTGTGTGAACGGGTTTCGCGTCAGTCGGGCGAGGTGGGCGGCAGGCCCGCTACCGTGCCCATACCCACGAAACCGCTGGTCAGCGCTCCCACGATCGGCTGAACCGGGTCGGCGGAGGCACGCGGGCCGAGGACGGCCAGCAGGTCGCGGCCGCCGTTGCCGGGATCGTGGGAAACGGTGATGACGACACCGGGATCACCCGGGTCGGTGGGTGCCGGAGCCGGCGGGGCGTTGTCTGCGCGCGACGGGTCCGGAATGTTCTGGTCCTGAACCGGCGCTTCTGCCTGCTTGACGGCGGGAGCGTGGTGCGTGACGGCGTGCACGGGCGCGGGGGCCGGTTCGGCGGGGGGCTGGGCGGGAGGTTCGGCCGGAGCCGGGGGCGCGGGCGCAGGGTCGGTGACGGCCGGCTCGCTGTCCACCGCTCCGGTCTCGGCCGGTTCGGACCGCTCGGGTGTCCCGGGGGTGATCGTCTGGACGGTCTCGTCGACGATTCCGGTGATCGGCTGCGTCGCTTGGTCAGCCGTTTCGGTGACGGTCGTCAGTGTCGATTCCGCCGTATCGGTGACGGCCGAAAGTGTGGTGTTCACCGTGTCGGTGACGACGTCGACGAGTCCGGTCACCGTGCCGAGGAGGTTCGGCTGCTGTTGCGTGGCGACGGTGTCCGGTTCGGACGGCGCCTCGTCGGCCGCGGCCGAGGGCGCGCCCAGTACCGCGGTGAGCAGCCAGCCCGCGAGCACGAATCCGCCCGCGAGCAGCAGCTTGAGTTCGACCGGAAGTGGTCGCGCGGAGTGGCGCGCGCTGATCGCGTCGCGCATCGCCACCACCACCGTCCACGAACGACTACGGAAAGTTTCTTCCGGCCTGGTCATCAGGTGTGCTGATCCCAGCCTGATTTCTCCTGCCGGTGGCGAGTGTTTCACCTCGAAAGCGATCGATCCAGCCCCGTACGGCGGAACCCTGATTCCGCCTTCCGAGTGTCTGTTGGTTGGGCGATCACGCAACGTGTGCGTAGTTTTACTCAACTTCTCGCCTACCAGCGGTTTTCGGGAGCTTTCGCGCGGGTTGGGCCATCTGAATCGCGACCGGTGATCGCGAGGGGTGCAATGACCGAAATCGAACTGATCGAGTTGCTGGCCCGGGCGTGGCGCGGCGACCAGAGTGCGTGGTCCGCGTTGGTGCGCGGGTTGTCGGTGGTGGTGCTGCGAGTGGCGCGGGCGCACCGGCTCGGTGACGCCGACGCGTTCGACGTCTGTCAGAACACGTGGGTGTCGCTGGCGCAGCTGCGGGAGCTGCGGGAGCCGGCCCGCCTACCCGCCTGGCTGGCGACGACGGCCCGGCGGCAGGCGCTGAGGGTGCTGGAGTCGAGGCGGCGGGAGATTCCGGCGGAGTGCGACCGGGCCGACGAGCTCACCCCGGAGCGCCAAGTGCTGACCGGCGAACGGGACGCGCTGCTGCGCCGGGCGGTGGCCCAGCTACCGGCCCCCCAGAGGCGCCTGGTGGAACTCCTGATGCAAGACCCACCAGCGACGCACGCCGAAATAGCCGCCGAGCTGGGCATCGCGATCGGCAGCGTCGGCCCGACCCGCCGCCGAGCCCTCGACCGCCTCCGCCGCTACCTGGAAGCCCACGGCTACGACCACGCCTGAGCGCGGACCCGAGCCGACTCGCTGGGCCCGGCGGCGCACTGGACTCCGGCCGCCAGGTGCCGGAGCCCAGCGTGCAGCCGACCGCCTGGACGGGCTCCCCGGCTCCGGCTTCGCCGCGCTGGCTCCGGCTTCGCCGCGCTGGCTCCGGCTTCGCCGCGCTGGCTCCGGCTTCGCCGCGCTGGCTCCGGCTTCGGCGCGCTGGCTCGGCCGGCACTCCGGCTCCGGCACTCCAGCTTCGCGCGCTGGCCCGGCTGGCACTCCGGCGTTTCGGTTTCGGACGCTCCGCCCTCCCGACGCTGCGGCGCTCTGACCTTAGGACGCCGTGGGCTCCCGGCGTTGCAGGCTTCCGGCGCTACGGGTGCTGCCGCCTTCCGGTGCGCCAGCTCTCCGGCTCTGGGCGCTGTCGCCGTTCGGCGCTCTGGCTTCCGTGCGCTGAGGCCACTGCGACCGCTCGGCAGGCCGGCTCTGGGGGCTGTCGCCTTTCGGCGCTCCCGCCTCTGGGCGCTGCTGCTTCCCGGCGGTGCCGCCACTCGGCGGGCCAGCTTTGGGCGTTGCCGCCGTTCGGCCCTCTGGCTCCGGGGCGCTGGGCCTCCCGGCGCTGCGGCCCTTCGCGGGCCGGCTCTGGGTGCTGCCGCCTTTCGACGCAACAGCTTCTGGGCGCTGCGGCACTCCCGGCGGTGCGCCACTCGGCGGGCCGGCTTTGGGTGCTGCCGCCTTTCGGCGCTCCAGCTCCTGGATGCTGCGCCTCCTGGCAGTCCGGGTCTCGGTGTTGCAACCCGACGCCCTAGCTCCCGACACCGCAGCTCCCGACGCTCCGGCTCTCGGCTCAGGGGGCCTCTCGGCTCTGCGCGCTGTGGCCTCCGGCGCTGCGGCCTTCCGCTTTCCGGCTTCCCTGCGGCGGCCTCCCGGCGCTGCGGTGCCCTGCAACCTTCCGGTTGTGCGGGCCTCCCAGCGCTCCAGCCTCCCGACCCCCGGTGCGCCCCGCCCGTCCGCAACCTCGCGGTGCACCCACCGCCTGCGATCGCGCCCGGGCTCGCCTTTCGCGCCGATGCGCCGCCCCGTTCCACCGAACCGCGGTCAGGCCAGCTTGTGCAGCCGCTCGATCGCCTCGTCCAGCACCTCGTCCCGCTTGCAGAACGCGAACCTCAGCACGTGCCGCCACTCCGCCGGGTTGTCGGTGAACACACTCACCGGCACGGCCGCCACACCGACCCGCTCCGGCAGTTGCCACGCCAGTTCGGCGGCATCCGTGAAGCCCAGCGGCCGCACGTCCGCGCACACGAAGTACGTGCCGAGGCTCGGCCGCACCGCGAAGCCCGCCGCCGCGAGGCCCGCCGACAACCGGTCGCGTTTGGCCGCCAGCGAGGTCCGCAGCGACTCCACCCACGCCAGTTCGTGGTCGAGCGCGTGCGCGACGGCCGGCTGCAGCGGCCCGCCGGACACGAACGTCATGAACTGCTTCGCCGCCCGCACCGCGGCCACCAGTTCCGGGCTGCTGCACACCCAGCCGATCTTCCAGCCGGTGCAGTTGAACGTCTTGCCCGCGCTGGAGATCGACACCGTCCGGTCGCGCATCCCCGGGAACGCGGCCAGCGGCACGTGCTCGGCGTCGTCGAAGACCAGGTGCTCGTACACCTCGTCGGTGACCGCGATCAGGTCCCGTTCGCGGCACAGGTCGGCGATCGCCGACAGCTCCTCGCGCGTGAAAACGGTTCCCGTCGGGTTGTGCGGCGAGTTCACCAGGATCGCCCGCGTCGCCGGGGTCACCGCGGCGCGCAGCGCGTCGAGGTCGAGCGCGAACCGCCCGTCGGCCCCCTCGACGAGCGAGACCACCCGCCGGGTCGCTCCCGCCATCGCGACCGCCGCCGCGTACGAGTCGTAGTACGGCTCGATCACGATGACCTCGTCGCCGGGCTCGGTCAGCGCCAGCAGCGCCGCGGAGATGGCTTCGGTGGCGCCGGCGGTGACGAGGATCTCGTTGTCCGGGTCGTAGGACAGCCCGTAGCGGGCCCGGTGACGTGCGATCGCCGCCCGCAGCTCCGGCCGCCCTGGCCCTGGCGGGTACTGGTTCGCGCCGCCGAACAGCGCGTTCTTCGCGGCGTCGAGCATTCCGGACGGTCCATCGGTGTCCGGGAAGCCCTGGCCGAGGTTGACCGCTTCGGTGCGCACGGCGAGTGCGGTCATCTCCGCGAAGATGGTCGACGTGAACGGCCGCAGCCGGGGTACGAGAGCTGGTTCGCGCATAATGGCCGATCCTCACGGACAATGGGGTCGTGGAGCAACTGACCCCCGCTGACATCGGCCTTCCCCCGGTCCCGGACCAGGAGGGCAAGCGGCGGGCGCTGCGCCGGATGAAGCTGGTGGCGCTCGCCTTCCTGCTCGGCGCGACCGTGATCTTCCTGTTGACGACGTGGGCGCAGTCGGCAGGCTGGCCGGGCTGGGTCGGCTACGTGCGGGCCGCCGCCGAGGCCGGCATGGTCGGCGCGCTGGCGGACTGGTTCGCCGTGACCGCGCTGTTCCGGCGACCGCTCGGCCTGCCGATCCCGCACACGGCGATCATCCCCAGCAAGAAGAACATGATCGGCAGCAGCCTCGGCGAGTTCGTGGGCACGAACTTCCTGTCCGAGCAGGTGGTCCGCGACAAGCTGCAGCGCGTCCAGGTCTCCCGGCGGTTCGGCGAGTGGCTGGCCAAGCCGGAGAACGCCGAGCGGGTCACGTCCGAACTCGCCACCGTCGTGCGGGGTGTCGTGACGGTGCTCAAGGACGAGGACGTGCAGGCCG
The DNA here is from genome assembly GCF_000473265.1 of Amycolatopsis thermoflava N1165. Classification (NCBI taxonomy): domain Bacteria; kingdom Bacillati; phylum Actinomycetota; class Actinomycetes; order Pseudonocardiales; family Pseudonocardiaceae; genus Amycolatopsis; species Amycolatopsis thermoflava. Next base: position 5,419,634 of record NZ_KI421511.1, on the reverse strand, counting down.
TCATGGAGCAGGCGGTGGTGCGGCGGGTCGTCGAGCAGCCGTGGGGCCCGCCGCTGGGCAAGCTGCTGGAGCAGGTCTTCGCCGACGGCGCGCACTACAAGCTCGTGGACCTGATGTGCGACCGCGCGTACGAGTGGGTGCGTGACAACCACGCGACCGTGCTGCGCGTGGTTTCCGACCGTGCCCCGAGCTGGTCGCCCAAGTTCGTCGACGCGATGCTGGCCGACAAGGTGTACGGCGAGGTGCTGTCGTTCGCGTGGGCCGTGAAGACCGACGTCAACCACCCGATGCGCTTGGCCCTCGACAAGTTCCTCGGCGAGTTCGCCCAGGACCTGCAGAACGACGCGGAGACCATGGCTCGCGCCGAGCAGGTCAAGCAGCAGATCCTCGACCACCCCGACGTGCAGAAGCTGATTGGGTCGGCGTGGAGCACCGCGAAGGGCATGCTGCTCAACGCGGCCGAGGACCCGTCCAGCGAGCTGCGCCGCCGGGTCCGCGAGGGCCTGCGACACCTGGGCGAGCGCCTGGTGTCCGACGAGGGCCTCGGCGGCAAGGTGGACGGTTGGGTCCAGGGCGCCGCTGCCTACGTGGTGCGCAACTACTCCACCGAGATCACCACCATCATCACCGACACGGTCGAGCGCTGGGACGCGGAGGAGACCTCGCGGAAGGTCGAGCTGCAGGTCGGCCGGGACCTCCAGTTCATCCGCATCAACGGCACCGTGGTCGGCGCGCTCGCCGGCCTGGTGATCTACACCGTGGCCCAGCTGCTGTTCTGACCCCATCGCGTTCCGAAGGTTCCGCCCCACGCGCACGCGCGACGCTGAGCAACGCGGCCGTTGGTGGCATCCGAGCGCGTCCGGCTGCCGCCCCAGGGCTGTGGAGGCCTGACCGGCAGGCGGAACTGAACAGCAGGTGCCCCTAATCGTGTGGCGTTGCCGTTCGGCTAAGCGCTGACCTGCACCTTTCTGGGTTGTCCACAGGTGGACCAGTTGTCCACAGGCCTGCTGTGGGCAACTCCACTGGGTGTTCAGGCCCGGCGTTGGCGCCAGCTGCGCGCCTTCTCCCGGTTGCCACACACCTGCATGGAGCACCAGGTGCGTGAGCGGTTGCGGGACTCGTCGTAGAACGCCCAGCGGCAGTCGTCGGCCGGGCAGATCTTCACCCGCGCCCACTGCCCGAGCACCGCCAACCTGGCGGCCGCGGCCATCACGGCACCGACCGCGTCGTGCGTGACCAGAGCCGGCCCACCGGACGACAGTTCGATCGTGACCGGTACCGCCAGTGGCGGCGGGTCCACGGTGTCGCCGACCGCAGCACGTAGGGCTGTACGGGCGGACCGCGCCGCGGACACCGGGCTTGCTTCCAGCCCGCGTTCGTGACTCCAGGCGCGCCAGGTGGCTGCGTTCGTGAGCACATCAGTGTCGTCCTCCACGTCGAGGGTGTTGAGGAAATCCACCACGAGGGACACGTCCGTCGAGCTCACGTCACCAGTGTAAGCCGGACGGTGGTTGCGGACGTGTCGCGTAACTTGCATACTCCTTTCACTGGTTATCTGCTCGCTGGCCGTTCGAATGCTGGGAGGAATCGCATGGGTGCCGTTCCGAAACTGGGCGCGATCGTTCTCGACTGCCCGGATCCGGTGGAACTGGCCGGGTTCTACGCGCGGTTGCTGGACCTGCCGCAGCCGAAAGCGGACGACGACAGCTGGGTGGATCTCGACGGTCTGGACGGAGTGCGGGTCTCCTTCCAGCGCGTCGAGTCCTACCGTGCGCCCGCGTGGCCGGGGCAGGATGTTCCGCAGCAGCTTCACCTCGACCTGGACGTCACGGATCTCGAAGCGGCTCACAGTCGCGCCTTGTCACTGGGGGCGAAAATGCTCGACCAGGCGTCGACGTTCCGGGTCTACGCCGATCCGGCCGGTCACCCGTTCTGTCTCTGTGCGTGCTGACCTCCTGAATATCTAGTCGAGGGGTTCTGTTGGACCGGGTGGCCGATCCGGTCCGTGTCCCCCGGGCCTCACCTCATCGCCGTCACGGAACACCAGTCCGGCTGGAGTCGTGTCGCACCTTCCGCCGAGAGGCGACCGCCGGATCGTCCGCTCGAACCCTCAGCCTGTGTCACCCCGCTCACGCTGGGGGTTCTTGCTATGCACGGGGTGTATAGACAGCGACTGTACACCGTGTGTATAGTTCTGTCCATGGCGATCGGACAAACACTTCTCGGCCTGCTTGAGGCGGGCCCGCGCCACGGCTACGAGCTCAAACGCGCCTACGACGCGCGTTTCGGGCATGACCGGCCGTTGCACTACGGGCAGGTGTACGCCACGCTGGCGCGTCTGCTCCGCAACGGGCTGGTGACCGAGAGCGGGGTCGAGCCGGGCGGTGGTCCGGAGCGCAAGAGCTACGCGATCACCGATGCCGGGATCACCGACGTCGAGCAGTGGCTGAGCACTCCGGAGAAGCCGGAGGCGTACCTGCAGAACACCCTGTACACCAAGGTTGTGCTCGCGTTGATGTCCGGCCGGGACGCGGCGACGGTGCTCGACACCCAGCGCGCCGCGCACCTGAAGGTCATGCGCGAGCTGACCCGCCGCAAGGCTGAGGGCGACCTCGCGGACACGCTGATCTGCGACCACGCGCTGTTCCACCTGGAAGCGGACCTGCGCTGGCTCGAACTGACCGCGGCCCGTCTCGACGAGCTCGCCCGGCAGGTGCGGGCATGAGCCTGCTCAGCGCCACCGGGCTGCGCAAGTCGTTCGGGCCCACCGAGGCGCTGCGGGGCGCCGACTTCGAGATCGACGCGGGGGAGATCGTCGCGGTGATGGGACCGTCCGGGTCCGGCAAGTCCACGCTCCTGCACTGCCTGGCCGGGATCATGCCGCCGGACGACGGCCAGGTCGTCTACCGCGAGCGCGACCTCGCAAGCCTGTCCGACGCAGACCGGTCTTCGTTGCGCCGCAGCGAGTTCGGATTCGTCTTCCAGTTCGGACAGCTCGTTCCCGAGCTGTCGTGCCTGGAGAACGTCGCGCTGCCGCTGCGTCTGGGCGGGATGAAGCGCAAACCGGCCGAGGCGTCGGCGCGGACGGCTCTCGACCGGTTCGAGCTCGGTGACCTCGCCGGCAAGCGGCCCGGTGAGGTGTCCGGCGGCCAGGGGCAGCGGGTGGCGATCGCACGGGCCTTGATCACCACGCCGAAGGTCGTCTTCGCCGACGAGCCGACGGGAGCGCTGGACTCCCTCAACGGCGAACGCGTGATGCGCCTGCTCGTGGCGGCGGCGAAGGAGCTGAGCACCGCGGTAGTGCTGGTCACGCACGACGTTCGGGTCGCGGCGTACTCCGACCGCGAGGTCATCGTCCGGGACGGCCGGACACCGGAGCGGGTGGCCGTTCCGTGAGCTGGCTCAACGACTTCGCACTGGGCTTCCGGCTGGCCGTCGGGGGCGGCCGGACGTTCCGTGCCAACTTGCCCCGCCTGGTGCTGACCACGATCGGCATCGGTCTGTCGGTGGCGATGCTCCTGCTGCTCGCGAGCACCACCAAAGCCTTGGGCGAGCGGAGCGATCGCATCGCCGGGCGCGAACCGGCGACCGTGGACGGGCCCGCGTCGCTGTACCTGTCCTCCGACGTCACCCCGGTGGGAGACCGGACGTTGACGATCACCTGGCTGGAACCTGTAGGCCCGGATGCGCCGGTTCCGCCCGGTCTGGCCACGCTTCCGCAAGCCGATGAAGCAGTGCTTGCGCCGGCGCTCGCGGAGCGGCTCGCGGTGGATCCGTTGCTGCAGCAGCGGTTCCCAGGGCGGGTGGTCGGTGCCATCGCGCCGGACGGGCTCGCCGGGCCGGACGAGTTGTTCGCCTACGTCGGCGCCACCGGCATCCGAGCCGCGAACGGGGGAGTCGCGGTCGCCGGTTTCGGGGCGGACCCGGCACCGGACGCCTCGTCCCCGCAGCTGATCTTCCTGCTGATCGTCGGCGTCGTCGTGCTGCTCATCCCGATGCTCGTCCTGCTCAGCGCCGCGGGTCGGATCGGCGGTGCGGAGCGCGAGCGCCGGCTGTCCACGCTCCGCCTCGCGGGCGCGCGACGCGGGCAGGTGCACCGGATCGCCGCCGGTGAGTCACTGGCCGGCGCCTTGGCCGGTGGTGCGCTGAGCCTGGCCATCTACCTCGCGGTGCGCGGGTCGGCCGCGGGGCTGGAGTTCGAAGGGATCACCGTCTTCCGCCCGGACTTCGTGCCGGGCTGGCCACTGGGGGTGGTGGTGGCCCTGCTCGTCCCCATGCTCGCGATCGGGCCGGCGTGGTTCGGGTTGCGGCGGCTCGTCGTCGAACCGCTCGCGGTGCTGCGCAACGCGAAGTCGGAGCGCAGACGGCTGTGGTGGCGGCTGGTCCTGATCGCGCTCGGCGTCGTGCTGCTGCTGCCGGACAAGCTCCTGGGGGTGTCGTCCCGTCCGGGTAGCACCCTGCCGTTCCTGCTCGCCGGGTCGACGTTGCTGCTGATCGGCGTGCCCGCGGTCATGCCCTGGATCACCGACTTCGTGGTGCGGCGGATCCGGGGCGGGAGCCCGGCGTGGCAACTGGCCGTCCGACGGCTGCAGCTCGACAGCGGCACGCCGAACCGTGTCGCGGCAGGAGTGGTGGTCGTGCTGGCCGGGGTCATCACGCTGCAGACGATGATCGGTTCGGCCGCCGCGGACGCGGACCGCCCTCGGGCCGCCACCGGCGCCGGGAATCTCAGCGTCACCGACAATGCCGAAGCGGAGGCGATGCGCCTGCTCGACGGGACGTCCGGGCTGGTCGGCGCGTACCCGATCCAACGTCTGGCGGCGAGCCCCGGGACCGGCAGGCCGGTGGAGTTGCTGGTCGCGCCGTGTCCGGTGCTGGAGCACCTCTTCGGAACATCAGGGTGTGTCGACGGTGCCGTGTACGTCGTGGCCGGGGCGGGCGTGCAGCCGGGATCGACCATGAGGGTGGACGAGGTGCGGTTCACGGTTCCCGCGGATGCGGCGACCGCCTCTCCCGGTGCCGCGGGCGTCGCCCACGGTGTCGGTCTGGCCGTCACACCGTCGGCCGCGAGCGCGCAGCACCTGCCCGGCGGCGGGCGGATGATCGAGCTCCTGCTCGCTCCAGGCGAGCCGGGTGCAATGGACCGGATCAGGGCCACGCTCGGCCCGCTCGGGTGGCAGGCGACGGCTTATAGCGAAGACGAGTACTACGGCGGGGGAGACGATTTCCTGACCGCGGTCAACGGCCTGCTCTACACCGGCGGACTGCTGGGACTCGTCATCGCGGCGGTCAGTCTGCTGGTGCTGCTGGCCGGGCAGCTGAGCGAACGGCGGAGGGCCTTCGCGGCGATGCACGCGTCCGGTGTGCCGCTGCCGGTCCTGGGACGGTCGCTGCTCTGGCAGAACGCGATTCCGCTGGTGTTCGGGGTCGTGGTCGCTGTGGCGGTGGCGATCGGCACCGGCGCCCTCCTCGTGCGGCTGCTGGGCGCGGACATCAGCCTGCACGTGGACGTGGGCTTCATCGGTGTCGCCGCCGTGACGGCGGTGGCCCTGGTATTCGCGGTGACCGGCGCGGCGTTGCCCGCGCTCCGGGCGGTCACCAGAGTGGAGGCGCTGCGAGCGGAATGACGAGCTCCGGGCGGGAACCCGGCGTACCTCACCCCCGACCGGCCGGATCATGCGTAGGGTGGCATACGTGATTTGTCCGAAGTGTCAAAACGTGATGCGGACCGTCAACAAGAACGGCATCCACATCGAGCAGTGTGAAGGCTGCCGGGGCATCTTCCTGGACCGCGGCGAGCTGGAGCAGATCGTGGGCGCGGAGAGCGCTTACTACGGCGGGCCCGCCGCTGCTCCACCGCCGTACCAGGGGGCCGGGCACACCGCGCCGTACCGGGATTCGCCCCGCCCGTACGGCGGCCACGGGCACACCGACTCGCCCCGGCCGTACCGGGGTGGGCACGGCTACTCCGATTCGCCCCGCCCGTACCAGGGTGGTGGCTACTACTCGGATTCGCCGCGCCCGTACGGGCACCGTGGTCACCGCAAGCGGAGCTTCCTCGAGCAGCTCTTCGACTGACACATGCCGGAAGCGATGCTGGATCCCCGCATCTGCCCTCGATGCGGGGACCTGGCTGAAGTCCCGGCCGTGGAGGGCGACGTCCGGTTGTGCCACCGGTGTGGTCACCGTTGGTCCTTCCGCCGGTTGCCGCTGTTCGCCCTGACCGGGCCGAGTGGGGCGGGGAAGTCGACGGTCGGTCCGGCCCTGGTCGAGCGGCTCGGCGGTCGGGTCACGGCGCTGGAGCAGGACGTGCTGTGGGTGGCCGGCCTCCGCGACGACGTGAACGGGCACCCGACGTTCCGGGGCACCTGGCTGCGGATGGCCGCGATGGTGCACCAGAACGGTCGGCCGGTCGTGCTGTGCGGCACCGTGGTGCCCCCGGAGTTCGAGACGCTGCCCGAGCGCGCGCTGTTCAGCGAGATCCACTACCTCGCGCTCGTGGCCGAGTCGGAGGTGCTCGCCCGGCGGCTCCGGGCCCGCCCGGCCTGGCGCGGCTGGGACGAACCCCGCATCGCCGAGATGCTCGAGTTCAACACGTGGCTGCGCAAGAACGCCGACACGCTGGACCCGCCGGTCACCCTCTTCGACACGACGACCGCGCCACTCGACGCGAGCGTCGAGCACGTCGCGAGCTGGGTCGAAAGCCGGCTGCCTTAGCGCGACGGCCGATGGTGGCTCGCGGCCGGGGGGCTGTGTGCGGGGTGGCCGGGGGCGCTGTGTCGCGGCGCTGGGCGGTAGGCGTTGGCGACGGCGCGCACACCGCTGGACAGGGGGCGGCGCGTGGTGCGCCGAGCGCTGGCAGTCGGTGGTCGCTGCGCGGTGGGCGGGGTGGTGGCTGTTGGTGGTTGCTGACGTGGTGCGCGGGGCGCTTGCATTCGGTAATTGCCGGTTCGATGCGCGGAGTGCTGGCTGTCGGTGGTTGCTGGCGTGGTGCGCGGCGCGTTGGCGTGCGGTGGTTGCTGGTTTGATGCGCGGTGTGCTCGCTGTCGGTGGTTGCTGGCGTGGTGCGCCGAGCGCTTGCATTCGGTAATTGCCGGTTCGATGCGCGGAGTGCTGGTGTCGGTAGTCGCTGGCGTGGTGCGCGGCGCGTTGGCGTGCGGTGGTTGCTGGCTCGGCGCGTGGAATGTTGCCGGTCAGTGGGTTGCTGGTGTCGTGCGGGAAGCTTGCGTCGCTGGGTGCTGGCGTGGTGCGTGGGGGGCTGGGCATCGGTGGTTGCCGACGGGGAGGGTGTCGGGAGCTAATCAGGGTGGCCGCTGGCTGGGGGTGCCTCGTACCGCCCAGCGGCAGTCGTTGGCGGGGTGCGCCGGGCGGGGTCGTCGCCGGCGGGGGCGGCGAGTGTCGGCCGGCAGTAGTCGCCGTCAATGCGCCGGATCTCGGCTGGGTCGGTGGGCAAGCGGTGTCGCCGGTGGGGTGCTGGGCGCCGCGGGGTCTAGTGCAGTGGCCAGCGGTAGTCGCCGTCGGGGTCGTCCAGCCAGAATTCCTGGTGCTGGGGCGTCACGGTCATCCCGAACCGCTGCCGGGCGGGCTTGCCGAGCGCGGTCCACTGCCGGTGGGCGGCCTCCGTCAGGTCCCACAGCCGCCGCGGGCCGCCCTGCGTCACTGTCGTCCGGTCGGCGTGCGTTGTCACCCGTGCCCAGGAACCGTCGCTGTGCAGGAGGAACGCGTCCTCGCCGCGGAACACCGGCACCACCCCCGGCAACGCCAGCCCGGCGAAGAACTCGAACCGGCTCGACGGGTGCAGGACCACCTCGGCCGACAAGTCCGTGGCACGCACGGGCCCGGAGATCTCCGGTAGCGACACCGGATCCGGGAGGCGGTGCGCCCGCAGCGGCATGAACCGGCCGTCGCGGCTCAGCACGCGGCCCCGGGCAACCGGTCCGGGCATCACGATCAGCCGCACCAGGCCGGCGCCGATCGGGCGGTTCAGGGTGGTCACCACGATCGCCCCGCGCGTCGCCTGCTCCAGCCACGCGACCGGCACCTCCGACACCGCGCACGTGCACAGCACGCGGTCGTACGGTGCACCCGCCGGGAAACCGTCCGCGCCGTCCTGGACCTCGACCGCCGGGTGGTACCCGCACAGCGACAGGCGTTCCGAGGCGAGCCGCACCAGCTGCTCGTCCACATCCACAGTGGACACCAGCGACGAGCCGAGCCGTTCGGAGAGCAGGGCGGCGTTGTAACCGGTGCCGGTGCCGATCTCCAGCACCCGGTGCCCGCTGTGCACCGACAGCTCCTCGAGCATCACCGCCATGATCCCCGGCATGCTCGACGAACACGTCGGGTTGCCGCGCACCACGCCCTGCCTGCGAGCGCGCTCCCACGCGAGCGGATCGCCGTCGAGTTGCGTCACCAGGACCTGGTCGGCGTAGACGTGGTCGAGCCAGTCCTCATCCGTGCGGTCGACGGCGCGCCAGCCACCGGGCTGGGATAGGAAGTACCGGGGCACGAAGGCATGCCGCGGCACCCGCCGGAACGCGTCCAGCCAGGCCGGATCGGTGATCATGCCGTCCCGGCGCAGCGACTCGGCCAGCTGGCGCCGGCGACGTGCCGTGCTGTGCACACCCCCACCGTAACGGGTGACTCAAGTAACACCCGATGGTTGCAAGCAGGGTGCTTGCAATAGCTAGCACCCGCGCGTACCGTAGGAATCGTCGCGAGGAGATGGACTGACATGTCGGAGGACAACGGCCACGAGAACTCGGCGGGCGGACCGGTGGAGAAGGTCGCCGACATCGCCTCCGGGATCGGTGAGTACATCCGCCAGCAGCGCAACAACGCGAAGATCTCCTTGCGGCAGCTGGCAAAGCTCGCCGGAGTGTCCAATCCGTACCTGAGCCAGATCGAGCGCGGGGTGCGCAAGCCCAGCGCGGAGATCCTGCAGCAGATCGCCAAGGGGCTGCGGATTTCCGCGGAAGCGCTCTACGTGCAGGCCGGAATCCTCGACCTGCCCAACGGTGGACCGGTGACCGACGCGATCCGCGCGGACGCCGAGCTCACCGAGCGGCAGAAGCAGGTCCTGCTCGACGTGTACGAGTCGTTCCGCCGGGAGAACGCGGCGGCGGGCGGCGATCGAGGACAAGCAACCGTCATCGCCAAGGAGTGAGCACAATGCCCAGCACCAAGACCGCCATCGAACAGCTCCGCACACCGCTGCTGGCCGCCCTGGGCGCCGGCAACCTGGCCGGCCAGGCCGTGGTCGACGCCGTGGGCAAGGCCCGCGAGCGGGTCGTCGAGGGCAGCGAGGTGGCGCGGAAGAACATCGAGGAGCTGCCGACCGAGGTGACCACCCTGCGGGAGAAGCTCGACCCGGCCGAGCTGCGCAAGCTGATCGACGAGTACACCGAGGCCGCGCTCAAGCTGTACAACAAGCTGGCCGAGACCGGTGAGCAGGCGTGGGACAAGTTCCTGGCCGAGCCGCGCGTGAAGAGCGTGGTCGAGCAGGTCGAGGAGGCGCTGACCACCGCGCAGGAGCGGGTCGGCGAGGTGAGCACCGAGGCGCGCGAGAAGGTCGAGGACGTGCTCGGCCTGGTCGCGAAGCGGACCCGCGCGGGTGGCGAGAAGGTCGCCGAGGCGGCGGACGACGTCGCGGACAAGATCGAGGACGAGGTCAAGGAGGAGCAGGCCAAGCCCGCCCCCAAGACCGCCACGACGAAGGCCCCGGCCGCCCGCCGGACCACGACGCCGGCCAAGCGCCCGGCGAACGCGACCACGCCGAAGACGACCAAGTAGGCCAAGGCGGACGCCGATAGTGGCGGCCAGCGTGCGAGAGGCGCGTGCCTGGGCCGCCACTGGAAGCATGGTGGGCGCCGACGGTGCGCGGCCACGATGCGTGAGGTGCGTGCCTGGGCGGTCACTGGAGGCATGGTGGGTGCCGATGGTGAGTGGCCGCCTTGCGTGAGGTGCGTGCCTGGGCGGCCACTGAGGCAAGGTGGGCGCCGACGGTGAGCGGCCACCATGCGCGGGACGCATGTCGAGGCGGCCATTGGAGGCACCGTGGACGTCGACGGTGGGCGGCCACGATGCGCGTGCCTGGGCAGTGACTGGAGGCATGGTGGGCGCCGGCAGTGGGCGGTCATCTTGCAATGAGGCGGATGTGTGGGCTGCCAGTGGAGGCATGGTGGGCGCCGATGGTGGGCGGCCACGACGCGTGAGGTGCGTGCCTGGGCACTGACTGGAGGCATGGTGGGTGCCGATGGTGGGTGGCCGCCTTGCGTGAGGGGGATGCGTGGGCGGTCACTGGAGGCATGGTGGGCGCCGATGGTCAGTGGCTCACCATACGCGAGGCGCATGCCGGGGCAGGCACTGGAGGCAAGGCGGACGCCGACGGTAGCGGGCCCACCGTGGTGAAGGGGCGCGCTGAAGGTAGCCAAGGCGTATAGGCAACACACATGCCCACCGGCCGTGCCGAACAACGCTCGGCACGGCCGGTGGGCTTTGTCGTGTCGGGCTGCCGCGCCAAGGGGCTTGCCGGAGGCTCGGCGTGGCGGGTGGGCTTGTCGGGCTGCCGGGCGGGTGGGACGGTGCCGTGAGGCTGCGCAGGCTGCGCGGGGTGAGCGGGCATGGGAGGTGTTCGGGCCGACCGCCGCTGTCGGGCGGCTGGAGGCATCGGTGCGGGAGGCGGGGGCCCCAGGCCGGGACGGCGGTGACGGTCCCGGGCGTTCGTGGCATTCTGGACACCGGGGATCCGACGGCGGGGGCGAAGGGACGTAGGCTAGGAACGTGCCGTTCATCGCGTACTGGATCATGCAGGTCATCAGCTGGGCAGGCACGCTGGTGGGCCTCGGCGCGTTCGTGCACGCCCTTCTCCAGCGCGCGGACGCCTACCACGCCGCGGACCGCAAGACCAAGCCCATCTGGCTCGCCATCACCGGCGCCGGCACGGCCGCCATGGGGCTGTTCGGCTTCGGGGGTGCGGGCAGCCTCTTCTGGCTGGCCGGCATCGTCGCCGTCCTCGTCTACCTCGTCGACGTGCGGCCACGGCTGATCGAGGTTCAGCGCGGCGGCAAGAACTGGTGAACGGGCTATTCCCTATCCTGACGGCGTGAGGACCTGGAGCATCGCCGGGACGCTGACCGTCCACCCGGCCGCCGAACGCACCGACCTGCTCGCCGAGCCCGTCGCCAAAGCACTGGCCGCCCTCGACGCCGACAGCGTCGGCGCCGTCGAGATCGATCCCGAACTCGCCGACACCGCCGCGTTCTGCGAGGCCTACGGCTCGCCGCTGAACGCCTCCGCGAACTGCGTCGTCGTCGCCGGGAAGCGGGCAGGCGAGGTCCGGTTCGCCGCCGCGCTGGTGCTCGCCACCACCCGCGCCGACGTCAACGGCGTCATCAAGCGCCGCCTCGACGTGCGCAAAGCCTCCTTCGCCCCGATGGACGAGGCCGTCGCCCTCACCGGCATGGCCTACGGCGGCATCACGCCCGTCGGGCTGCCCGCGGACTGGCCGATCCTCGTCGACAAGGCCGTCGCCGACTCGCCGGAACTCGTCATTGGCAGCGGCATCCGCGGCGGGAAACTCCTGGTCACCGGCGACCTGCTCGCGTCGCTGCCCGGCGCCGAGGTGATCGACGGCCTGGCTAAACCGGTCGCGTAGACATCGTCGCCCGGCGCGACAACGTCAGGCCCCGCGGCACGGCGAACCGCTCCAGCAGCGCGAACACGCCCTCGCACACCAGGGCCAGCACGATGACCGCGAGCCCGCCCGCCAGGATCTCGCCGTAACCACCCGCGCCCTGCGCGAACCCGTCCACGATGAACCGGCCGAGGCCGCCGCCGTCGTTGACGATCGCGCCGATCGCGACCGTCGCCACCAGTTGCAGGAACGCCACCCGCGCGCCCGCGAGGATCACCGGCAACGCCAGCGGCAGCTCGATGCGCAGCATGATCTGCCCCTCCGTGTGCCCGATGCCGCGCGCCGCGTCCACGGCCTCCGGCTCCAGCGACACGACCCCGGCGTAGGTGTTGGTGAACAACGGCGGCAGGGCCAGCGCCACCAGCGCGAGCAGCAGCGGCCAGAACGACGTGTCCACCTCCCACCGGCTCGCCAGGTACCAGAACAGGATGATCAACCCGAAGCTCGGGATGGCCCGGCCGATGTTCACCGCACTGCTGGCCAGGAACGCGCCCCGGTGGTAGTGGGCCAGCACCAGAGCGGGCGGCACGGCCAGCGCGGCGGCGATCACCAGCGACAACGCCGAAAAGCCCAGGTGCTCCAGCGTGCGGTACGGGATGCCGGCCGGGTCGGTCCAGCTCCACCGGCCCGGCTGCCCCAGCCAGTCCAGCGCCTGCTCGAACGCGTTCACGCCCGCCCCGCCTTCCGCGCCCACGGGGCCAGCGCCCGCTCGCTCAGCCACAACAGCGCGTCCACCAGCACCGCGAGCACGATCGACAACCCGATCCCGACGATGATCGCCGTCGGGTTCGGCGTGGTCGTCTGGATGCCCTGCCGGATGAAGAAGCCCAGCCCGCCCATGCCGAGCATCGCGGTGACCGTGACCAGCCCGATCGTCGTCACGGCCGCGACCCGCAGCCCGGCGATCACCACCGGCAGCGCCAGCGGGAACTCGACCTGCAGCAACAGGCGCAGCCGCGTGAAGCCCATGCCGATCGCGGCCTCCCGGACCTCCGCGGGCACCTGCTGGATGCCGGTCACGATGTTGCGCAGCAGGATCAGCAGCGTGTACGTGGCCAGCGGGATCACGGCCGTGGTGAACGACAGCCCGAAGAACGGCACCAGCAGCGCGAACGCCCCGAGGCTCGGGATCACGTACAGGGCGCCGGCCGCGCCCAGCGCGACCGCGTAGAACCAGCGCCAGCGCAGCGACAGCACGGCCAGCGCGACCGACACGACGAGCCCGATCGCGAGCGCGGCCGCCGTCAGCGCCAGGTGCTCGCCGAGGCGCTGGACGATTTCGTCCGCGTTGCGCTCCACCCACCGCCACTCGAACAGCGGCCGGTCGGTGGCGGCCAGCACGTACTCGCTCACCGGGCGAGCATACGGGCGGTGACCGACACTGACGGGCGGACGATCTCACTATGTGGTTTCTGTCGGTGCCCGCGGATAGGGTCGCTGGCGACGAACAGCACTGGGAGGGTGAACAGGTATGCGGTGGACACGGAGCCTGCGGGCGGCCGGGGTGCTCGCGGTGGCGGTCCTCGGGCTCACGGCCTGCGGCGGCGGGGACGACGGCGGCACTGCGGCGCCGGGCAAGGGCGGCGCGCCGATCGTGGTGGCGTCGTTCAACTTCACGGACAGCCAGATCCTGGCGGAGGTGTACGCGCAGGCGCTGGAGGCGAAGGGCTACCCGGTCCAGCGGAAGTTCAACATCGGCTCACGGGAGCTGGTGTACCCGTCGCTCAAGTCGGGCGAGCTGCAGTTCATCCCCGAGTACCAGGGCGCGGCGATCAGCTCCGGGTTCAACGAGCAGGCGCCGAACGACGCGGCGTCCGAGCACGCGAAGCTCGCCGAGCTGTTCAAGCCGTCCGGCATCGGGTTGCTGGACTACGCGCCGGCGGAGAACAAGAACACCTACGTGGTCAAGTCCGACCTCGCGCAGCAGCAGGGACTGCGGACGATCAGCGACTTGAAGAAGCTGGACAAGGTCGTGCTGGGCGGCCCGCCGGAGTGCGGCACCCGGGCCAACTGCTTCATCGGGTTCCGTGACGTCTACAAGCTGAACGTCACGTTCTCGAGCATCCAGGAGTCCGGCCCGCGGGTCGAGCAGCTGCGCTCGGGCGCGGTCACGGTGATCCCGCTCGACTCGGTGAACCCGCTGGTCGGCAACCCGGACTTCACCGCGCTGGAGGACGACCAGAAGATCGTCGCGACCGAGAACATCGTGCCCGCGGTGAACCAGAAGGTGCTCGACGAGCGCGGCCCCGACTTCGCCGCGGCGGTCAACGCGGTGAGCGCGAAGCTGACCACCGACCAGCTGCGGGATCTGAACAAGCAGGTCGACGAGGACGGCGACCAGGTGGCGGACGTCGCCAAGGACTGGCTGTCGCAGGAGGGCCTCCTCTGATCGATAGAGTCGCGGGCGACAGCGTTCGAGCAGATCAGGAGGGGTTATGGCGAAGGTCACCGCAAGCGCGGAACGGACGATCGACGCACCGGCCGACAAGGTGCGGGCGCTGGTCGCGGACTACGCCGAGACCCGGCCCAAGATCCTGACCGAGCACTACCGCGACTACGAGGTGGTCGACGGCGGCACCGGCGCCGGCACGAAGGCGAAGTGGAAGCTGCAGGCCACCTCCAAGCGGGTGCGGGACGTCGCGGCGAGTGTGTCCGAGCCGGAAGCGGGCACCCTCGTCGAGACGGACGCCAACTCCAGCATGGTCACGACCTGGACGGTGCGGCCCGCGGGCGAGCGCAGCGTCGTCCGGATCGAGACCACCTGGCAGGGCGCGGGCGGCATCGGAGGCTTCTTCGAGAAGACCTTCGCGCCGGGCGGGCTCCGCCGGATCTACGACGGGGTGCTGGGCAAGCTCGCCGAGCTGGCCTAGCCGCGCCAGTCGGCGGGGTGGCTGTAGCCTCAGCCACAAAGCGGAATCAGCGCCCCGGTTAGTGTGTTGGCAGCCGTGGAGACACTTCCGACACCCCTGGAGCGCATGATGAGCACCACCGCGACCGAGATCCGGCTCGCCTCCCGTCCGCACGGCGCGCCGACGCTGGACAACTTCGACGTGGTCGACGTCGAGGTGCCGCGGCCCGGCGAGGGCGAGGCCCTGGTCCGCAACCTGGAGATCAGCGTCGACCCGTACATGCGCGGCCGGATGAGCTCTGCCAAGTCGTACGCGCCGCCGTACGAGGTCGGCAAGGTGATGCTCGGCGGCGCGGTCGGTGAGGTCGTCGAGTCGAACACCGACGCCCTGCGGCCGGGGGACCTGGTGCTGCACGGCTTCGGCTGGCGTTCGCACGCCGTCGTCACCCCGAAGCAGGCGGCCAAGATCGACGCGGGCGCGGCGCCGCGCGAGGCGTACCTCGGTGTGCTCGGCATGACCGGCCTCACCGCGTACGCCGGGCTGACCGAGATCGCGCGGTTCCAGCCGGGCGACACCGTGTTCGTCTCGGGCGCGGCGGGGGCGGTCGGGTCCGTCGTCGGCCAGCTGGCGAAGCTGAAGGGCGCCAAGCGGGTCATCGGCAGCGCCGGCTCGGCCGCCAAGGTCCGGCACCTCGTCGAGGACCTGGGTTTCGACGCCGCGTTCAACTACAAGGACGCGCCGGTCGCGAAGCAGCTGGCGGAGGCCGCGCCGGAGGGCATCGACGTCTACTTCGACAACGTCGGCGGCGAGCACCTGGAAGCCGCCATCGACTCGGCGAACGTGCACGCGCGGATCGCCGTGTGCGGGATGATCTCGATCTACAACGCCACCGAGCCGCCCGCCGCGCCGCGGAACCTGGCGCAGATCATCGGCAAGCGGCTGGACAGCCGCGGGTTCCTGGTGAGCGACCACTACGACCTGCAGGCGAAGTTCCTCGAGGAGGTCGCGCCGCTGGTGCGCTCCGGCGAGATCAAGTACGAGGAGACCATCGTCGAGGGGCTGCGCAACGCCCCGCAGGCCTTCCTGGACCTCCTCGCGGGCGCGAACACCGGCAAGATGCTCGTCCGCGTCTGATACGCCCGCCGACGTACGGCGAAGAGACGTCGCCGGGCAGACGCCGCGAACGCTCCCAACGCCGACCATCGTCGGCATGACCCTCGCACTTCGCGAAACCCTCTGGACCCGCGCCCGGCCCGTCGAGCGCGTCGCCTACGTGGTGGCCGCCGTCCTGTTCGCCAGTGGCCTCGTGCACCTGGTGGTCCTCGTGGCGAGCGGCACCACGTGGGAGGGTCCGCTGTCCTACCGCAAGGCCATGACGTTCGGCCTGTCCTTCGGCCTCACCCTGGCCAGCGTCGCCTGGGCCACGGGCTTCCTCGCGGTCCGGCGGCGGAACCTCCTGCTCGGCGCGCTCACCGCGGTGAGCGTCGTCGAGGTCGCCCTGGTGACGTTGCAGGTCTGGCGCGGGGTGCCGTCGCACTTCAACTTCGAGACCGGCTTCGACACCGCCGTCTCCTACAGCCTCGCCGCGGGCGGCGCGGTGATCATCGTGACCGTGCTGGCCTTCGCCGTGGCGGCCTGGCGGACCACGAACCTCAGCCCGAGCATGACGCTTGCCCTGCGGTTCGGGCTCGTCGTGCTGTTCGCGGCCATGGTCGTCGGCGCCATCATGATCGCCGACGGCGTCACCCTCGCCCGCGGCGGACAGCCGCAGCTCGCCTACACGACCGCGGGTTCGCTCAAGCTCGTGCACGCGGTCACGATGCACGCGGTCCTCGTGGTCCCCGGGCTGGCCTGGCTGCTGCGGCACGCGCCGGAACGCCGCCGCACCAAAGCGGTTCAAGCCGCCGTCGGGGTCTACACGCTGCTGATCGCGGGAGCGGTGCTCGCGAGCTAGAACACGACCGTGCGGTTGCCGTGCACCAGCACGCGGCTCTCCAGGTGCCACCGCAGGCCGCGGGCGAGCGTGATCTTCTCGATGTCCCGGCCCTTGCGCACCAGGTCGGGCACGGTGTCGCCGTGGTCGACGCGGATCACGTCCTGCTCGATGATCGGCCCCGCGTCCAGGTCGGCGGTCACGTAGTGGCACGTCGCGCCGACCAGTTTCACACCGCGGCGGTGCGCCTGGTGGTAGGGCCGCGCGCCGATGAACGACGGCAGGAAGCTGTGGTGGATGTTGATCGCCCGGCCGGACCACGCCTGGCACAGCTCCGGCGGCAGGATCTGCATGAACCGCGCGAGCACCACGGCGTGCGGGTCGTGCTCATCGACCAGCTTGCGCACCTCGGCGAACGCCTCCGCCTTGTCACCCGCCGGAAACGGCACATGATGGAACGGAATCCCGTGCGCCCGCGTGATGTCCGCGAGGTTGTCGTGGTTGCCGATCACCGCGCGCACGTCGACGTCCAGCTCACCGGCCGCGACCCGGCCCAGGATGTCGTAGAGGCAGTGCCCCTCCTTCGACACCAGGATCACCACGCGCCGCCGCTCGGACGTGTCCTCGACGCGCCAGTTCGACTCGGCCGACAGCGACGTCGCCACCTCGGCGAAGCGCGACCGCAGTTCGTCCACTCCGAACGGCAGCGAGTCCGCCCTGACCTCCTGGCGGGTGAAGAACCAACCGGTGTCCGGGTCGGTGTGGTAGGCGGCCTCGACGATCCAGCCGCCCGCGTCGGCGAGGAAGGACGACACGCGCGCGACGATGCCGGTGCGGTCGGGACAGCCGAAGGTGATCACATAACGTCGTTCGGACACGGCCCCATCTTCCCCGCCGCTCCCGATCACGGCGCGGCCAGGGGCTCCAGGAGACGCACGTCACCGGTCACCGAGGCGTGGCTGGGCCGCCCCCACACGCGCCGGTACACCGCGTCCGCGGTGCCCGCGACCGTCACGTCGGCCTCGAACGCGGCCGTCACCGGCTCGATCGTGCCGGGCTGCCCCGGGTGCAGCACGACGCGCCACATGCGACCAGCGTCGGCGGCGTGCACCAGCACCGAACCGGACAGGGCGAACTGGTCCCACTTCGCGCGCGTCGGCAGCATCCAGGCGAGCAGCTCGTCGACGCCGTCCGCGGCGAACTCCGGGTCGAACACGAGCGACGGGACCGCGGACGCATCCGCGCTGCCTGCCAGCGCGTGCTCGGCGTCCAGCCGGTGGATCGCTGTCTCGTGCGCCTGCCGCCGCGCCCAGGACCGCGTGGTCTGCTCGTAGCGCGTCCACGGCAGCCACGCCGGCGTCGTGGGATCGGCGAGTCCGGCCAGCATCCCCTGCAGCTGCTCGTCCCACCAGCGCAGCAGTTCAGTCCAGTCGGCGGGTGGCTGCCCGCGGGTCACGTTCGCGCCGCTCGGATCGGCGATCGCCGCCCGGACCCACGAGTGGACCTTCGCCAGGTGGTCGACGAGGCGCTGGACAGTCCACTTCGGACAGGTCGGCACCGGCGCCTCCGGTCCCGTCCGCACCGCGGCCGCGCGCAGTGCCCGGCACTGCGCCTCGATCGTCGCGAGGTACTCGGCGTGCTGCATGCCGTGAGCGTAACCGCCGCACCGCCTCGATGACACCGACCATGATCAACCCGATGCCGAACGACAACAGCAGCCCCTTGGCGGGCTGCCCGTCGAAGCTCGCGCCGCCGATCGCGCCGATGATCACGCTGTAGACGGCCCAGATCCCGGTCCCCACGGCGTCGAGCGCGACGAACCGCGCCCACGGCACGCCCATGCTGCCCGTGGCCAGTCCGCTCGCGACCCGACCGCCGGGGAGGTACCGGCCCGCCACGATCAGCAGCCCGGCGTGGCGTTCGACCTGGCCGCGCGCCCATTCGTAGCGGTCCTGCTTCCCGCCGCGCAGCCACCGGGTCAGCGCGGGCGCCGCGCCCCGGCCGACCGCATGCGACAGGCAGTCCCCGGCGAGTGCTCCGGCGGCCGCGAGCAGCGCCAGCAGCGCCAGCTTCGGCACGTCGGTGCCGAGCAGCACGGCGACCGTGATCACCGTGGTCTCGCTCGGCATGAACGGCAGCAGCGCGTCCAGCGCCGCCACCGCGAACACGATCAGCCACAGCCAGGGCGAGGACAGGGTGCCCTGGAGCAGCTCACCGAGGTGGTTCAGGAAGTCAAGCATGAGCCGGGACCCGGGTGGACCGGACGACGTCCTGGGCGCGCGCGGCGAGCTCTCGCCGGTCGCCGACGGGCTCCAGCGGCGGGTGCGCGGTCAGCTCGATCCGCAGGTCACGGGCGCGCGCGACCCGGCCCAGCGACGGCAGGAGCGCGTCGTCGCCGACGAAGGCCGCGACCGTGCTCGGCTGCCCGCCCTGCGAGTACGCGAAGGTCACCGGACGCACCGGCGCGCCGGCGTCGATCGCCGCCTGGAACGCGGCGCGCCGGAACGTCCCGCCCCGGCCGCCGCACCACGTGGTGCCCTCGGGGAACACGACGACCGACTCGCCTGCACGGAGCGCGTCCGCCAGCCCGTCCACCACGGCGGGCAGCTCCCGCAGCTCGCGCCGGGCGATGAACCGGGTGCCGCAGGACTGCGCGAGCGACCCGATGACCGGCCACGAGCGCACCTCGCGCTTGGCCAGGAACCCCACCGGGTCGACCGCCAGCAGCGCGACGATGTCCAGCCACGACACGTGGTTGGCCACGATCAGCGTGCCGGTCCCCGCAGGCACCCGCAGCAGGTCGGTGTTCGCGTCCAGCGTGATGCCGAGGGCGTCGAGCACCCCGCGGGCGTGCGGCCGCAGGTCCCCCCGCCGCACCCCGGCGAGGACCGAGCCCAGCGCCAGCCACCGTCGCACGGTCAGCAGTGTGCTGATCTCAGGCAGCCGGTGGGTGACGCAGCGAGGGGTACAAGGTGAAGTCACGTCCCACGGGTTCATGAATTCTCCCCGAGGAAGAATCTGCGGTAGCGCTCGCCGATCTCGTCGACCGCCAGCACGGTGAAGAAGTCGGCGACCGCGAAGTCCGGGTCGTGCGCGGGCGGCCCGCCGACCCACGCGCCAAGGCGCAGGTAGCCGCGCAGCAACGGCGGAACCTGGGCGTAGCTGGGCGGGCGCTCGGTGCGGGGCAGCGGGATCCACGGCCGGTGCGGCTCGACCCGCAGCTCGCCGGGCGGGCGGTGCTTGGCCTGCGCGAGCGCCCAGGTGGCGGCCGCCGAGGCGCCGCCGTCGGCGAGCGACACTGACGCGCACCCGGCGAGGTAGCGGTAGCCGTGGCCGACGACGTAACGCGCCATCGCCGACCACATCAGGTTGATCACGCCGCCGGAACGGTGGTCCGGGTGCACGCACGACCGGCCGGTCTCGACCAGGTGCGGGCGCAGCGGCGCCAGCGCGTCCAGGTCGAACTCCGACTGCGAGTACAGCCGCGCCGACCGGCCGGGCGGCAGCAGCCGGTAGGTGCCGACGACCTCGCCCCCGTGCATCACGGCGAGGTGCTCGCACACGTCGTCGAACTCGTCGGCGTCCAGCCCGCTGGGGTGCGGCGCCGCGCCGAACTCGGTGGTGAACACGCGGTGCCGCAGTCGCTGGCACGCCTGGACGATCTCGGAGTCCGTCGTGATGACGGCCTCGTACTGCCTGCTGAGGGTTGCGGTCATGGGGCGATCGTGTCGCCGCGCACACCGCCTGAGCCAGGGACTTCCGGCAAGATCAGGGATATCCCGGGGAACCCCCGTACGTGCCGCCCCCGCTGCTTTGGTGGGGTTGTCCCTACCTGCTTCCGGGTGCCACCGTCGCCCACGGCACGGTCAGCTCGCCGAGCCGGATCCGCCGCGGCCGGGTCAGCACCGGCCAGCCGCGCGCGGCGAGCAGCCGCACGCTCTCCAGCCAGCGGGCGCGGGCGCCGAACGCCTGGTGCGGCGCGGCGGTCGCCCAGCAAATGTCCAATGTGGACAACAGGTCGTGGATCCGCTCGCCCGGCACGTTGCGGTGGATCAGCGCCTTCGGCAGTCGTTCGGCCAAAGTGGACGGCTGGTCGAGCGAATCCAGGTGGCAGGACAGGGTGAGCGTACGCGGGCCGTCCGCGTCCAGAGTGACCCAGGTGGACAGTCGCCCGATCTCGTCGCAGGTGCCCTCGACGAGCAGCCCGCCCGGGGCGAGGCGATCGACGACCAGCTTCCACGCGCCCGCGACCTCGTCCTCCGGGTACTGCCGCAGCACGTTGAACGCGCGCACCAGGTTCGGCCGGGTTCCCGCCAGCTCGAAACCGCCCTGGCGGAAGTCCAGCACAGGGGGCCGCGCGGCGGGCTTCGCGACCGCGACGCGCTCGGCGTCGATCTCCAGCCCGAGCACCCGGACCCGCGGGTGGACCCGCCGCAATCGCGCGGCCATCTCGACCGTGGTCACCGGGGACGCGCCGTACCCGAGGTCCACGACGAGCGGGTCCGGCGCGCGGCGCAGCGCGGCCGACACCTCGGGGGCGCCGGCCAGCCAGCGGTCGACGCGGCGCAGGCGGTTGGGGTTCGTGGTTCCTCGGGTCGGCGCGCCTACCGGGCCGCGAGCCATTCGCGGCTGAACTGGGCCTCGCGGGCCAGCAACTTGGTCAGCTCGCCCGCGACGAAGCTCTCCAGCTTGCCGCCGACCAGCGGGATCCTGACCTTGACCTCACCGCGGGTCTCGACCACCGAGCCGTCGCCACGGGGACGCAGCTCGGTGCGGGCGGTGATCTCGCCGGGCATCCCGCTCACCGTGGCCCGCGCCGTGCCCGTGTAGCCGTCCCCGTCGCGGGTGAAGGTGTGCTCGCGGTCGACGTAGAGGTCGCCGGGCTGCAGCTTGCGGACGATCTGCGGGAGCTTGTCCGCCTCGATGCCCTGGCGCAGCGTGTACCGGGCGCCGTCGTCGTCCGCGGAATGGCTGAGCAGGGCGCTGTTCTTGCCGCCGATCTCGGCGAGGCGGGCCGTCAGCGCCTCCTCGCTCGTCTCGGCCCGGAACACCTCGGAGACGCCGTTGGGGTACTCCGCGCGGTGCTCGATACGGGATGCCATGGGGCCAGACAGTACCGTTTGTCCTCGTGAGCCGTCTTGACACACCGACCCAGACGACCCTGGCCGAACACACCACGCTGCGCCTCGGCGGGCCTGCCCGCGCGTTCGTGGTGGCCGGGACCACCGACGAACTGCTCGCCGCGGTGCGCTCGATCGAGGGACCGGTGCTGCTGCTGGGCGGCGGGTCGAACCTCGTCGTCGGCGACGACGGCTTCCCCGGCACCGTGGTCAAGATCGCGACCGGCGGCTGGCGGATCGACGGTGACGAGGTCGAGGTCGCGGCCGGGCAGAACTGGGACGAGTTCGTCGCGGCGACCGTCGAGGCCGGCTTCGGCGGGCTGGAGTGCCTGTCCGGCATCCCCGGCTCGGTGGGCGCGACGCCGATCCAGAACGTCGGCGCGTACGGCTGCGAGGTGGCCGACCTGCTCACCTCGATCGAGTGCTACGACCGGCGCACCGGCGAGGTGCGCACGATGACCGCCGACGAGCTCGGCTTCGGCTACCGCACCAGCGTGCTCAAGGGGGAGAGCTGGGGGATCGTCCTCAGTGTCCGGTTCGCCCTGCGGCCCGACGGGCTGTCCGCGCCGATCCGCTACGCCGAACTGGCCCGGACCCTGGGCGTCGAGCAGGGCGCGCGGGTCCCGGCGGCGCAGGCGCGGGAGGCCGTGCTGAAGCTGCGGCAGGGCAAGGGCATGGTGCTCGACGCGTCCGACCACGACACGTGGAGCGCGGGCTCGTTCTTCACCAACCCGATCGTCGCGGAGATCCCGCCGGCGCTGGCGGGCGTGGAGATGCCGCGGTACCCGGCCGACGGCGGCGTGAAGCTGTCCGCGGCGTGGCTGATCGAGCGGGCCGGGTTCGGCAAGGGCCACCCGGGGCCGGGCGGGCGGGTGTCCTTGTCCACCAAGCACACCCTGGCCCTGACCAACCGGGGCTCGGCTAGCACCGCGGACCTGCTGGCGCTGGCGCGCGAGGTCCGGGACGGCGTGCACGCCCGCTTCGGCGTCACGCTGCGTCCCGAACCACTGCTGATCAACTGCGCGCTGTAGTCACTCGCGGTGGGCGCGGCTGCCGTTGAGCTGCGCGCGCGGCTTCATGACGATGGTGTCCAGGTTCACGTGCGCCGGCCGGGTCACGGCGAACGCGATCACGTCGGCCACGTCCTCCGCGGTCAGCGGGGTGAGACCCTGGTAGACCTTCGCGGCGCGCTCGGTGTCGCCGTCGAACCGGTTGGCGGAGAAGTCGGTCTCGACCATGCCGGGCACGATCTCGGTGATCCGCACCGGGTCGCCGAGGTGCTCCGAGCGCAGGGTTCGGTGCAGGGCCGACTGGGCGTGCTTCGCGGACGTGTAGCCGGAACCGCCGTCGTAGACCTCGTGCCCGGCGATCGACGTGACGGTCACCACGTGGCCGTCACCGGAGGCGATCAGCTTCGGCAGCAACGCCTTCGTCATGCGCAGGGTGCCGAGGACGTTGACCTCCCACATCCAGCGCCAGTGGTCCTCGTCGGCGTCTTCCACGCGCTCGAGGCCCCGTGCGCCGCCCGCGTTGTTGACGAGAACGTGGCAATCTGGAACCTGCTGGACGAATGCGGCAACCGAACCGGGGTCGGTGACGTCCAGTACGTGTGCGGTTCCGGACAACTCGGCGGCCAGCTTCTCCAGGCGGTCGAGGCGCCGAGCCCCGAGCACGACGTGGAATCCGGCCTCGGCGAGGGCGCGGGCGGTCGCCTCGCCGATACCCGCGCTGGCGCCGGTGATCACTGCGGTTCGCTTGGTCGTCATACCGCACATACTCCCAGCGGGGGACACGCCGGTAACGCGGCAGGGCCGGGCGTCGCTTGACGTCCGGGAGAAGTACGGAGTGCGGAGGTAACAGGTGATCGAGAGGCGCACGGTGTTCAAGGCCGCGCTCGCCGCGGGTGCGGCGACCATGGCCGCGGCGTGCACCAGCGGCGGGGACGACGGCGGCGCGCAGACCGGGGGCGGGGCGACGACCGAGGCGCCGCCTGCCGCGGTCATCACCGCCGAGCCCGCCGCGGACGCGAAGAACGTCCCCGTGCTGCAGCCCGTCACCGTGAAGGTCGCCAAGGGCACCCTCACCGAGGTCAAGCTGACCAACGCCGAGGGCAAGGCCGTCGAGGGCAAGCTCAGCGACGGCAAGACCACCTGGACCAGCAGCGAGACCCTCGGTTACGACAAGACCTACACCTACCACGCGACGGCCACCGGCACCGACGGCAAGCCGGTGACGCTGACCGGCAGCTTCTCGACGCTCAAGCCGGCCTCCACCGTGCGCGTCACGCTGAACCCGGCCGACGACGTGACCGTGGGCGTCGCGATGCCGGTGAGCGTGAAGTTCACCAGCGCCGTGAAGAACAAGGCCGCCGTGGAGCGGGCGCTGAAGATCGAGACGTCCAGCGACGTCGAGGGCTCCTGGGGCTGGCTGTCCGACCAGCAGGTGGACTGGCGGCCGAAGGAGTACTGGCCCGCCAACACCACGGTCAAGGTCGAGGCGAAGCTCTACGGCATCGACCTCGGCGGCGGGGCCTACCCGCGTGCCGACGTCACCACCGAGTTCAAGATCGGCCGCAACCAGGTCGTGAAGATCCACACCCCGGACCACAAGATGAACGTGTACCGGGGCGGGTCCCTGCACAAGAGCTACCCGTGCAGCAACGGCAAGGACTCGGACGTGAACCTGAACACACCGAACGGCACCTACATCATCATGACGAAGGAGCCGAGCGCGATCTTCGACAACGCGCGCTACGGCTACACCAACGTCAACAAGAAGTGGGCCTGCCGGTTCTCCAACCACGGCGAGTTCATCCACGAAAACCAGGACAACGCGGCCAACATCGGGCGGGCCAACACCTCGCACGGCTGCGTCAACCTGCTGGAAGCCGACGCGAAGGACTACTTCGACTCGGCCCTGATCGGCGACCCCGTCGAGATCACCGGCTCGAAGCTCGGGCCGGTCGTCACCTCGGATGTCATGGACTGGCTCGTCAGCTGGAGCGCCTGGCAGGCCAAGTCCGCCCTGTGACGGTTTCGCACCGCTGGGAAGATGACGGGTGCCCGTGGGCGTTGTCGTTCACGGGCTCCGCCCTGATGCGGAAAGAGACTGACACGGGAGTTGAACCAGGTGACGATCTCGCTGCGCGGATCACGACGGACGCAGACGATTTGGCCGCGCAGGGTCGCGGTGCTGTCGGTGCACACGTCACCCCTGGAGCAGCCCGGCACCGGTGACGCCGGTGGGATGAACGTCTACATCACGCACACCGCGGTCGAGATGGCGCGGCGCGGGATCGCCGTCGAGGTGTTCACGCGCGCGACCTCGTCCGAGCAGCCCCCGGTCGCCGAGCTGGCTCCCGGCGTGCTGGTGCGGCACATCCCGGCAGGCCCGTTCGAACCGCTGGGCCGCGACGAGCTGCCCGCCCAGCTGTGCGCGTTCACCTCGGGCGTGCTGCGCGCGGAGGCCTTCCACGAGCCCGGCTACTACGACCTGATCCACTCGCACTACTGGCTGTCCGGCCAGGTCGGGTGGCTCGCGCGGGACCGGTGGGGCGTGCCGCTGGTGCACACCGCGCACACGCTGGCGAAGGTCAAGAACGCCGCGCTCGCCGAGGGTGACAAGCCCGAGCCGCGCACCCGGGTCATCGGGGAGGAGCAGGTGGTCGCCGAGTCCGACCGCCTGGTGGCGAACACGCCGGTGGAGGCGCGGCAGCTGGTGGACCTCTACGGCGCGGCCCCGGAGCGGGTGCACACGGTCGCGCCCGGGGTGGATCTGAACCGCTTCGTGCCCGGGTCGCAGGCGGGCGCCCGGCGGCGGCTCGGGTTGCCGCGCGATGCCGTGGTGCTGGCGTTCGCCGGCCGGATCCAGCCGTTGAAGGCGCCGGACGTGCTGCTGCACGCGGCCGCGCACCTGCTCCAGCGGCAGCCGGAGCTGCGGGAGCGGCTGATCGTGCTGGTCGTGGGTGGTCCGTCGGGCACCGGGCTGGAGCAGCCGCAGGCCCTGCGTGAGCTCGCCGTTTCGCTGGGTATCCAGGACGTGGTGCGGTTCCTGCCGCCGCAGCCGGGTGAGCGGCTGGCGGAGGTGTACCGCGCCGCGGACGTGGTGGCGGTGCCGAGCTACAACGAGTCGTTCGGCCTGGTCGCGCTGGAGGCGCAGGCCTGCGGGACGCCCGTGGTGGCGGCCGAGGTCGGCGGGCTGCCGGTGGCGGTCGCGCACGGCGTGTCCGGGCTGCTGGTGCCGTCGCACGCGGCGCGGGACTGGGCCGGGGCGCTGGCCAGTGTGGCGTTGCGGCCGGACCGGCGGGCGGAGCTGGCGGAGAACGCGCTGGTGCACGCGCGGCGGTTCTCGTGGGCGCGCACCACGGACGCCCTGCTGGAGACCTACGCGGCGGCTTCGCGGACGCTCGCCGCGCTGCACGAGGAGATCGCGGTATGACGCTCGACAAGGTCGTCCGGACAACGCTGGACCAGGCGGACCTGAAGTACGACCGCAAGGACGATGGCAAGTACTTCGTCACCCTCCCCGGCACGAAGAAGCTGCAGACCAACGTCTGGCTGATCGAGCGCGAACACGCCTTCGCGGTGGAGGCGTTCGTCTGCCGCCGCCCCGACGAAAACCACGAGCAGGTCTACCGCTTCCTGTTGCGCCGCAACGCAAAGCTCTACGGCGTCCACTACACCGTGGACGCTCTCGGCGACATCTACCTGGTGGGCCGCTTCGGCAAGGACGCGGTGACCGAGCAGGAGCTGGACAAGATCCTTGGCCAGGTGCTGGAAGCCGCGGACGGCGACTTCAACACGATCCTGGAGTTGGGCTTCGCCACGTCCATCAAACGCGAGTGGGACTGGCGCGTCAGCCGCGGCGAAAGCCTGGCAAACCTACAAGCCTTCAAACACCTGATAGAGCCCGACACCCCCCACGACCCCGGCACCCTCACCAGCGACTGACAAACCACCGGCGCTGGTCCAAGCCCATCGCGCCCAGCGCCCGCCAACGCAAGAAGCTCGCACCGTGGGGGTTTGGGGGGTCGCCCCCCAAATGCGATGTGCGAACGCCCGCCCGGTGGCGAGCGCAGCGAGCACACCGGAGAAGCGGGCGGAGCGGCTTGAGGGAGGGGGAGTCGCGAACTCAAGCCGCCCCGCGAACGCTCCCGCCGCTTCTGGACCCGGTGGCGAGGGGGAGTGCCAACGGGGCCGGCGGGGCCGCAGCCCGGCAGGGGGGAGACAGGCTGCGGTCGTACCCCGCGTCCGGCTGGGGAGTGCGTGGAATTCCAGCCGAGCGGGACGTAAGCCAACTTGTCAGATGTCCACCAGTAATCACAAGACTACTGGTTACTCCGTTCGAGTGATTCTCACTGTCTGTGTTAACGGTATGCAGCAAGTGTCACTTTCATGACCGGTGCTCAATCGGTCAAAGTGCAGTCGGGCGAACCTCTACCGAGTGGTAACACACTGTCTGTAGAAAGCTCTGGGCGTCATCCGGTCGCTCGCCGTGTTCTGGCAGGCTAGCGGGTATGGCCGAACTTGGGACGCTGGTGCTGCTCCGCCACGGGCAGAGCACCTGGAACGCCGAGAACCTGTTCACCGGCTGGGTCGACGTGCCCCTGTCCGAGCTCGGGCAGCAGGAGGCCCGCAAGGGCGGTGAGCTGCTCGCGGAGGGCGGTCTGCTGCCCGACGTCGTCCACACGTCGCTGCTGCGCCGGGCGATCTCGACCGCCAACATCGCGCTCGACGTCGCCGACCGGCACTGGATCCCGGTGCGCCGCGACTGGCGGCTCAACGAGCGGCACTACGGCGCGCTCCAGGGCAAGAACAAGAAGCAGGTCCGGGACGAGTTCGGCGAGGAGCAGTTCATGCTCTGGCGCCGTTCCTACGACGTGCCGCCGCCGCCGATCGAGCGCGGCAGCGAGTTCAGCCAGGACACCGACGTCCGCTACGGCCCGGACGCGCCGCTGACGGAGTGCCTGAAGGACGTCGTCGCGCGGCTGCTGCCGTACTGGGACTCGGCCATCGTGCCGGACCTGCGCGCGGGCAAGACGGTGCTGGTCGCCGCGCACGGCAACTCGCTGCGCGCCCTGGTCAAGCACCTGGACGGGATTTCCGACGACGCCATCGCCGGCCTCAACATCCCGACCGGCATCCCGCTGCGCTACGACCTGGACGAAAACCTGAAGCCGGCCAACCCGGGCGGCACCTACCTCGACCCGGAGGCCGCGGCCGAGGCCGCCGCCGCGGTCGCCAACCAGGGCCGCTGACGCCAGTCCGCCGAAACGCCGGCTCCCCTGGGGGAGCCGGCGTTTTCGCGTTCAGCGCCCGATCCGACGCTGAGCGAACTCGGCCGCCGTGCGCGCCACCCGGCGTGCCTGATCGCCCTTGCCCCGCCGGTGCAGCACGAGTACGACCGCGAGGACGACGAGCGCGAGCGCCACGACCACCGCCGCGATCAGCGCGAACCGGACCAGCAGCACGGTGAGCAGGGTTTCCACAGCAACGCCTCCTTTATATCCCAACTGTGATAAATAGAAGTTAGCACAGCTGTGATACAAAGGCCAGGTGCCGAAGATCGTGGATCCGGAGAGCAGGCGGGCGGAGGTGGCCGACGCGCTGTTCCGGCTGGCCGTGCGCGAGGGGCTGCACCGGGTGTCGCTGCGGACGGTGGCGGCCGAGGCCGGCCTGAACGTCGGCTCCGTCCGGCACTACTTCGACGGCCAGGCCGAGCTGATGCGCTTCGCCATGCGGACCGTCATCGACCGCGTGTCCGCCCGGCTGACCGAGAAGGTCGAAGCGCTCGGCGACGTCGGCGGGCTGTCCCCGGCCGAGCGCCGCGCGGCGCGGACCGAACTGCTGGCCGAACTGCTGCCGCTCGACGACGTCCGGCGGGCCGAGGTGACGGTGTTCCTCGAGTTCGCGGTGGCGTCACGCACCGACGAGCGGCTGGCGGACCTGGCGCGTGAGGCGGCGGCCGGGACGCGGGCGCTGGTCCGGCGCGTCCTCGCCGCGCTGGACCTCGACGATCCGGACACCGAGGTGCGGCGGCTCACGGCGCTGATCGACGGCCTGAGCCTGAACGGGGTCCTGCACCCGGACCTGTGGTCGCCCGCGGCGGCGCTGTCGGCGCTCCGGACCCACCTCGACGCGCTAGACCAGTCCTAGCTGCCGGGCCCGCACCCCCGCCTGGAAACGGGACGTCGCGCCCAGCGCGTCCATCAGCTCCGCCACCCGCCGCCGGTAGGTGCGCACGCTCAGCCCCAGCGCCCGCGCGGCCGCCTCGTCCTTGCTGCCCGCGGCCAGCTCGTCGAGTATCCGCGGCGCCAGCGCCCTGACCTCGGCGAACTCCGTCTCGTAGATCGCCAGCTCGGTGCCTGCCCGCCAGGCGGCGTTGAACAGGCTCGTCACGCTGCCGATCACCTCGGGGCTGGTGACGACCGTGTAGCCGCGCTCGCCGCTCGCCGCGTCGCCCGCCAGGATCGCCACCTTCCGGTCCAGCACGATCGTCTCGTTGATCTCGTCCAGCGTGATCCGGATCCGCGCGCCCAGCCGCTCCCGCTCGCGCAGGTGCGCCACCCCGCCCGGCTGCAGCAGCGACGCGGGCCGGTACAGCTTCCGCACGGTCCGGCCGGCCATGTCCCGCTGCCGGCTGTGCGGCACCTGGTGCGCCGTCGCCCACGTGTGCAGGTCGTTCGCGGCGCAGAAGATCTCCCGCGCCGAGGAGAACAGGTGGGCCGTCCGCGCGAACAACTCGGCCTCACCGCGCACCAGCACGTCCATGACGACCAGTGTGGCAGCAAGTTGCCAAGCTGCGGCGCGTCCGCGAGCGCCGGACCAACCTGGAGCCATGACCGAAACGATCAACGCCGGTGCGGCAGGCACCTGGCAGCTCGGCGACCTCACCGTGAACCGCATGGGCTACGGCGCCATGCGGCTGGCCATCTCCGGCGACGGCCGGCTCGACCGTGACCAGGCCATCGCCGTCCTGCGCCGGGCCGTCGAACTGGGCGTCAACCACATCGACACCGCCGCCTTCTACTTCTCCCCGCTGCGTTCGGCCAACGAGCTGATCAGCACCGCGCTCAACCCCTACCCGGACGACCTGGTGATCACCACCAAGGTCGGGCCGGGCCGCGCGCTCGACGGCTCGTTCCTGCCGGAGGCGACCCCGGAGCAGCTGCGGCTGCAGGTGGAGGAGAACATCCGGCAGCTCGGCCGGGACCACCTCGACGTCGTCAACCTGCGCATCGGCAGCACCCTGGACCGCGGCGCCGGCTCGCTCGCCGACCGGTTCGGCGCGCTCGCCGAACTGCGGCAGGAGGGTCTGATCCGGCACCTGGGCATCTCCAACGTCGGCCCGGAGCACCTAGCCGAGGCGCAGGCCATCGCGCCGGTGGTGTGCGTGCAGAACCAGTACGGCCTCACCGTCCGGCGCGAGGACGACGACTTCGTCCGCCTGTGCGCCGACCAGAAGGTGGCGTTCGTCCCGTTCTTCGCCATCGCCAGCGGCGCGGAAGACGAGACCGTCAGCGCGATCGCGCGGGACCACGGTGTCAGCCCGGCGCAGGTCCGGCTCGCCTGGACCCTCCACCAGGGGCCGAACGTGCTCGCCATCCCGGGCACGGGCAGCGTCGAGCACCTCGAGGAGAACATCGCGGCGGCGTCGCTGCGGCTGTCCGAAGAGGAACTCGCGCGGCTCGACGGGGTGAATGGTCACGAGCCGGGACGAGGTGAGTAAACGCAGGTTGAACCGGTTGCGAACACGCGTTGTGAAGGTGTCACAGCCATCACGAGAAGGCAGCCAGGACTAGGCCAAACGGCCACCTCCATGCTTACGATTCACCCGTGAGTGCACCCGGTGCGGTCCTGCTGGCCGTCGGCTGTCTGCTGGTCGGCCTGATCGCGGGTTTCCTCGTTCCGCGGCTCAGGCGCAGGCGGGCCCAGCGGCGGCCGGCGGGCCCCACGGTGGCGGAACTGCTGCTCAGGCTGGTGCGCTCGTCGAACAACGGGATTCTGGTGCTGAACCGCTTCGGCGACCTGGTGCTGTTCAACCGCCGCGCCGAGGCGCTCGGACTGGTCCAGGCCAATCGCGCCGACCCGCGCGCGCGGGTCGCGGCCGAGCAGGTCGAGGAGACCGGCGACCCGATGGAGATCGACCTGTCGCCGCTGGAGGCCCGCGGCCGCCAGCCGGAGGCCGTGGTCGCCGAGATCCGCCCGCTCGGCGAGGGGTTCACCGTCGTCGAGGCGGTGGACCACTCCGAGGCCGCCCGGCTGGAGGCCGTCCGGCGGGACTTCGTCGCGAACGTCAGCCACGAGCTGAAGACCCCGGTCGGCGCGATCGCGCTGCTCGCCGAGGCGGTGCTGGACGCGGCGGACGACGTCGAGGAGGTGCGCCGCTTCGGCGGCAAGATCCTGCACGAGTCGACCCGGCTGGGCACGCTCGTCAGCGAGCTCATCGCGCTGTCCCGGCTGCAGGGCGCCGAGCGGCTGCCCGACCTGAACGTGGTCGAGGTGGACGCCGTCGTGCGGGAGGCGCTGGGCCGCACCCGCCTGTCCGCGGAGTCCCGCGAAATCGAGATCACCACCGACGAGCCGAGCGGCCTGCTCGTCGAAGGGGACCGGACGCTGCTGGTCACGGCGTTGTCGAACCTGCTCGACAACGCCGTGAACTACTCGCCGCAGGGCAGCCCGGTGTCGATCAGCAGGCGCCTGTCCGGCGGCATGGTCGAGATCGCGGTCACCGACCGCGGCATCGGCATCGCCGAGGAGGACCAGCAGCGCGTCTTCGAACGCTTCTACCGCGCGGACAAGGCGCGCTCGCGCGCCACCGGTGGCACCGGCCTCGGGCTGGCCATCGTCAAGCACGTCGCCGCCAACCACGGCGGCGAGGTCAAGCTGTGGAGCATGCCGGGCACGGGATCGACGTTCACGCTGCGGATCCCGATGCACCAGTCCGGGCGCAACGGGGACGGAACCCCCGCGGCACCGGACGGACAGACCCCCGCGCAGCTGTCGCGGCTCGTCGTGACCGCGGCCAAGGACGGCCGGAACCAGGGAGGAAAGTAGTGACGAGAGTGCTCATCGTCGAGGACGAGGAGTCCTTCGCCGACCCGTTGGCCTTCCTGCTGCGCAAGGAGGGGTTCACGGCCGCCGTCGCCACCAACGGCCAGCAGGCCCTGGACGAGTTCGACCGCAACGGCGCCGACATCGTCCTGCTCGACCTGATGCTGCCCGGCATGAGCGGCACCGACGTGTGCAAGCAGCTGCGGCAGCGCTCGGCGGTCCCGGTGATCATGGTGACCGCCCGGGACAGCGAGATCGACAAGGTCGTGGGCCTGGAGCTGGGCGCCGACGACTACGTGACCAAGCCGTACTCGGCGCGCGAGCTGATCGCCCGCATCCGCGCGGTGCTCCGCCGTGGCGGCGAGACCGGCGGGGACGGCGAGCTGGCGCCGCTGGTGCTCGCGGCAGGCCCGGTGCGGATGGACGTGGAACGGCACGTGGTCACCGTCGACGGCGGCGAGGTGTCGCTGCCGCTCAAGGAGTTCGACCTGCTCGAATACCTGCTGCGCAACGTCGGCCGGGTGCTCACCCGCGGGCAGCTGATCGACCGGGTGTGGGGTGCGGACTACGTCGGCGACACCAAGACGCTGGACGTCCACGTCAAGCGCCTGCGGTCGAAGATCGAACCGGACCCGGGCTCGCCGCGGCACCTGGTCACCGTCCGCGGGCTCGGGTACAAGTTCGAGTCCTGAGCAAGCAGAGGTGGCCTATCCGGCACTTTGCGGCCGCACACGGTGGGGACCGGTACCGTAGGGCTTTGTGCGCCTAGGGGTCCTCGACGTCGGTTCCAACACCGTCCACCTGCTCGTGGTGGACGCGCACCGCGGCGCGCACCCGACGCCGATGCACTCCGAGAAGACCGTGCTGCGGCTGGCCGAGCAGATCACCAAGAACAACCACCTCTCCAAGCAGGGCGCGCAGGCGCTGGTCGAGGCCATCGAGAACGCGAAGGCCGCCGCGGCGAGGCTCGGGTGCGAGGAGCTGATGGCGTTCGCCACGTCGGCGGTGCGCGAGGCGGACAACAGCTCCGACGTGCTGCGGAAGGTCGCGGACGAGACCGGTGTCGAGCTGACCGTGCTGTCCGGTGTTGACGAAGCGCGGTTGACTTTCCTCGCGGTGCGCCGGTGGTTCGGCTGGTCGGCCGGTCAGTTGCTGGTGCTCGACATCGGGGGCGGTTCGCTGGAAGTCGCGATGGGGATCGACGAGGAGCCGGCGCTCGCGGAGTCGCTGCCGCTCGGCGCGGGCCGCATCACCCGCACCCGGTTCGCCCACGACCCGCCGACCCGGTCCGAGCTGGTCTCGACGTCGGCGTGGCTGGAGGACCAGCTGGCGCCGCTGGCGAAACGGGTCGCCAAGCTCGGCCTGCCGGACCGCGTGGTGGCCACCTCGAAGACCTTCCGGTCCCTGGCCAGGCTGACCGGGGCGGCTCCCTCCGCAGCCGGTCCGCGGGTACGCCGTACCCTGTCCCAGACCGCACTGCGGCAGCTCATCGCGTTCATCTCCCGGATGGAGGCGGCCGACCTCGCCGAGCTGGAAGGGGTCAGCGCGAGCCGCGCGCACCAGCTCGCAGGTGGGGCGCTGGTGGCGCAGGCCGCGATGCGGGCGCTGTCGCTGGAAGAACTGGAGATCTGTCCCTGGGCGCTGCGAGAGGGCGTCATCCTGCGGCGACTTGATCACTCCAACGGTGACGAGGCGACTGTTCGCCGCGGCAGAACCACCGGTGACAGCAACCGGCTGGACCTCGGTGAGCTCGATCAGGCACGGTGAAAGGCGGAAGGATGCGTAAGGCGGTGGTGGGCGTGTGCAGTACACGAGCCCGCGTCTTGTGGCCCTACGCGCTGTTTGGGATGACACGATGAGCCGAGAGAGCCGAGAAGACCGCTCGCAGAAGACCGTCGCCGAGTTGCTCGCCCTGCACGGCGGCAACATCGAGGGCAGGCGGCGCCGCCGGCGCGCGGCCGACGACGACGCGCCGGAGGAGAACGAGGGCCCGCGCCGCGCCCAGGACCCGACGGAGACCGGCCCGCAGGCGATCATCGACCGGGTCCGCGCCAACGGCGCGGGGCCCAACGGCGCGCCGCCCGGGCGCAACGGCGGCCGTCGTGCCATGCCCGACTCGCCCGGCCGACAGGACTCGGGTGGGTTCCGCCGTCCCGAACCGGGCCCGCCGCCGGGGCCGTCGGTACCGCCCGGGCAGCAGGTTCCGCCCGGTCACGCCGGTCCTCCCGTACCGCCCGTACCGCCCGGCCAGCAGAGTTCGGCGGCGATGCCGCGACCGGTCCTGCCGGACAACCCCGGGCAGCCCGTGCCGCCCGGACAACAGAGTTCCGCGGCCCTGCCGCGGCCGGTGACGCCCGAGCCGCCCGTCGCCCCCGGCCAGCCCGTTCCCCCTGGTCAGCAGAGCTCGGCCGCCCTGCCGCGGCCGGTCACCCCGGAGCCGCCCGGCCCCGGCGCCCCGCCGCGCCGCGGTCAGCAGGACTCGGGCGGGTTCGCGCGCCCGAACACCGGCGCGCTGCCGCCCCCGCCGCAGGACTCGATGCCGCTGCGGCGACCGCACCCGCAGGACTCCGGTTTCGTGCGCCGCCCGCCCCAGGAGTCGGGGGCGCTTCCGCTGCCCCCGCAGGACTCCGGCGCCCTGCCGGTGCCGCCGGCGGAGGCCGTGCCGCCGCCGCTGCGCCGCCGTCCGCCGGGCGAGGAGACCAGCACCGGGCTGGCCGCCCGCCTGGACGGTCTCGACGCCCCCGTCGACCCGGACGCGCCGCCTGCCGGGGGCCGGGCCACCGGCACGTTCCCGCCGCCGCGCCGTCCGCGTCGCGCCCCGGCGCGCGCCACCCCGCCGCCGGACCCGAGCACCGAGCAGTTCGAGCCGGTCGGCGAGGTCAAGCCGGCCGAGGAACCCGCTCCGGACGCGCCGCCCGCCGGGCTGTCCGCGCCGCCCGCGGGGCTGCAGCGTTGGCGCCGTGGCCGCGAAGAGACGCCGGCGGAGGAGGAGACCGAGGTCGGGCTGATGCCGCCGGTGCGGGACGCGTCGGACGCCGACGAGCCCACGGGGTTCCACGCGCCGCCGCATCTGCCCGGCCGTCCGCCTCAGGACGACCCCGGCGAGGCGCTCGAGGCCACCGGGTTCCACGACCCGTTCGCCGACGATGACGACGACGTCGACGAGTTCGGCGACTTCGGCCCCGCCGAGGAGGCCGCCGAGCAGCCCTACGACTACGACGACGAGCCCGCGGCGGACGCCGACGAGCCGGCCCGCGCGAAGAAGCGGGAGGCGGAGCCGTCGCCTGCCAAGCAGTGGCTGTCGATGGCCGGCCAGCTGGCCGGTGGCGTGGTCGGCGGCGCGGCGGTGTGGCTGGGCTTCAACTGGCTGTGGGGCCAGATCCCGGCCGCCGCGCTGATCGCCGCGCTGGTCGTGATCGTCGGGCTGGTGTGGATCGTGCGGCGCATCCGCCGCGCGGACGACATCCAGACCACGGTGCTCGCGGTGCTGGTCGGTCTCGTGGTGACCGTCTCGCCCGCGGCGTTGTTGCTCTTGTCGAGGTAGCGCGAACGTGCCGGTACCGATCGGGATGTCCACCGCGTCGGTCTGGCCGTTGCGGGCCGGCGCCGGTTTCGAGCTGGCCCAGCGGCTGGGTTACGACGGGGTCGAGGTGATGGTCTGGGTCGACCCGCTCAGCCAGGACGTCGGGGCGTTGCGGCGGCTGTCGCGGCAGACCGGGGTGCCGGTGCTGTCCGTGCACTCGCCGTCGCTGCTGATCACGCAGCGGGTCTGGTCGCCGGACCCGGCGGTCCGGCTGCGGCGCAGCGTCGAGGCGGCCATCGAGCTGGACGCGCGCACCGTCGTCGTGCACCCGCCGTTCCGGTGGCAGCGCCGCTACGGCGACATGTTCGCCGATCTGGTGGCCGAGCTGGAGGACGAGACCGGGGTCGAGATCGCGGTCGAGAACATGTTCAAGGTCCGGCCGCCGGGTGGCCGCCGGGACGCCAGGGTGTCCGCGTTCCGGCCCTCGATCGACCCCACGGAAGTCGGGTACCGCCACTACACGCTCGACCTGTCGCACAGCGCCGCGGCGGGCATGGACGCGATGGAGCTGGCCGAGCGGATGGGCCGCGGCCTGACGCACGTGCACCTCGCGGACGGGACGGGTGTCCCGAAGGACGAGCACCTCGTCCCGGGCCGTGGGAACCAGCCGTGCGCGGAGCTGCTGGAGAAGCTGGTCGCGGCGTCGTTCACCGGTCAGGTGGTTCTGGAGGTCAACACGCGGCGCGCGGTGAGCGCCGCGGACCGCGCCCGCGATCTTGCCGAGGCCCTGCTGTTCGCGCGCTTCCACCTGGGCCAGTGAGGCACATTACAAGATCAACTTCTTGGGTCAGGGGGCGGCGCGGATCATGGGCTTCCGATAGATGAACACGTAAAGTTTCCGCTGTGAACCCGCTGCGCTCGCTGATCCTCGCCGCCGCCGGAAGCGAGGTGGTCCGCCACCTCGTGGCGACAACCCCGGGAACCTCGGGAGTGGTCGAGCGGTTCGTCGCCGGGAACACCATCGCGGACGCGGTGACGCGCGTGGCCCGGCTGGTGGACGACGGCCTGTGGGTGACGCTGGACCACCTCGGCGAGGACGTGACCGAGACCGGGCACGCGGAGCGGACGGTCCAGACCTACC
Source organism: Amycolatopsis thermoflava N1165 (assembly GCF_000473265.1). NCBI lineage: Bacteria > Bacillati > Actinomycetota > Actinomycetes > Pseudonocardiales > Pseudonocardiaceae > Amycolatopsis > Amycolatopsis thermoflava. The sequence continues at coordinate 5,383,321 of NZ_KI421511.1, read as the reverse complement.
TCGCGCTGCTGGACCGGCTCTACGCCGAGGGCCTGGCCGCGCGGGTCGAGGTGAGCGTCAAGCTGTCCGCGCTGGGCCTTCGGCTGGACGAGCGGCTCGCGCTGGACAACGCGTACCGGGTGTGCGCGGCGGCCGAGCAGTGCGGCACCACCGTCACGCTCGACATGGAGGACCACACCACGACGGACGCGACGCTGCGCGTGCTCGCCGAGCTGCGCCGCACCTGGCCGTGGGTGGGCGGCGTGCTGCAGGCGTACCTGCGCCGCACCGAGGACGACGTGCGCGCGCTGGCGGTGGCGGACTCGCGGATCCGGTTGTGCAAGGGGGCCTACGCCGAGCCGGACGAGGTGGCGTTCACGCGGGCACACGAGGTCGACCTCGGTTATGTCCGCTGTGCGAACTCGCTGCTGGCCGGTGACGGTTACCCCATGTTCGCCACGCACGACCCACGGTTGATCGCCATCCTGGCCGAGCGCGCCCGCTGGTACGGCCGCAAGCAGGGCAGCTACGAGTACCAGATGCTGTACGGGGTCCGCCCCGACGAGCAGCGGCGCCTCGCCGGCGAGGGGGAGACGGTGCGCGTCTACGTGCCGTTCGGGGAGCACTGGTACCCCTACCTGATGCGGCGGCTCGCCGAGCGCCCCGCGAACCTGATGTTCTTCCTGCGCGCGCTGGTAAGCCGTTCGTGAGCGCGGCAGAGGTTCCGGACAACGCGTCCTTCGAGGCTGCGTGCGCGGTCCGGTCGCTGGGCGACGGCACGCTGACGGCCGACCTGCGACACGAATGGTCCATCGGCACCCACCCGCACGGGGGATTCCTGATCGCGTTGATGGCCCGCGCGGCGCTGGCCGTGCTGTCCGAACGGGGCGAGCCCTCGACCGATCCACTGGCCGTGAGCGCCGAGTTCCTCCGGCCGCCCGCGATCGGCCCGGCGCTGCTGCGGACCGACATCCGCAAGGTCGGCCGCCGGGCGACGGTCGTCGCGGTGCGGCTGGAGCAGCGGGGACGCAGCTGCGTCGAGGCGACGGTCACCACCGGGCGGCTGCCGGTGCGCCGGGCGGACTGGGCGGACCTGCCGCAGATGCCGGTCGAACCGCCGCCGCGGGCGATCCACCTGGCCGGGGAGACGTCGGAGGGCGTGTTCAACCTGGCGAAGGGCTGCGACGTGCGGATCGACCCGGCGACCGCCGGGTACCTGGCCGGCCGCAGCGGCGACCCACGGCTGCGGCTGTGGGTGAAGCCGCGCTACTCGGTGCCGGACACGTACTTCGCGCTGCTCGCGGGCGACATCAACCCGCCGGTCGTGTTCAACCTCGGGCGGATGGGGTGGGCGCCGACGGCCCAGCTGACGGCACTCGTGCGCGCCCGGCCGGCGCCGGGGTGGCTCCGCGTGCAGGTCGACTGCCGGACGGTGCAGGAGGCGTGGTTCGACTCGGACGCCACGGTCATCGACTCGGCCGGACGGCTGGTCTGCCAGGCGCGGCAACTGGCCCTGGCACCGGCCCCCTGAGCGGACTCGGCGCTACCCGGCACGGGCGCCGGGTGGTCGCGCCGCTCGTGGAGGCGGTCGCGCTCATCCTGGCTTTGGCCCCTGAGCGGGCTCGCCGGGGGCCGGCGTTGTGCGCCCCAGGGCTGCGCCGGCGCTGTTGCCGGGTGGGCGCGCCGGCCGGGCCGTGTTGTGCCCCCGGGCTGCGCCGGCGCCGCTGCCGCTGGGCGCCTGGCTGGGCCGGGCGTCGTGCTCACCCTGGCACCGGCCCCCTGAGCGGGCTTTGGCACGCTGGTGCCATGACGGTTATCGCGGTTCTCGGGGCGGGGAAGATCGGTGAGGCGCTGCTGGCGGGCCTGCTGCAGGGCGGTCGCAGTGCCGAGGAGCTGCTGTTCACCGAACGCCACCCGGAACGCGCCGCCGAGCTGACCGGGCGCTACGGCATCGCCGGGGTGGAGGTCGCCGAGGCGGCCAAGCGCGCCGACGTGCTCGTCGTCGCCGTCAAGCCGCAGGACATCGAGCCCGTGCTGGCCGAGCTGGCGCCGCTGGTGGGTCCGGGCTCGCTGGTCGTGTCGCTCTGCGCGGGCCTGCCCACCAGCCTCTACGAGCGGCGGCTGCCGGACGGCGTGCCGGTCGTGCGGGTCATGCCGAACACGCCGATGGTCGTCGGCGAGGCGATGAGCGCCGTGTCGCCCGGCAAGCACGCCACCCCCGAGCACGTCGCGCTGGTGAAGGAGATGCTCGCCACCGTCGGCCAGGTCGTCGAGGTGCCCGAGGCGCAGCAGGACGCCGTCACCGCGCTGTCCGGGTCCGGGCCCGCGTACTTCTTCTTCCTGGTCGAGGCCATGATCGACGCTGGTATCCTGCTCGGGCTGCCCCGCGCGGTGGCGGAGAAGCTGATCATCCAGTCGGCCGTGGGCGCCGCGAAGATGCTCGCCGAGACCGACGAGCACCCGGTGATCCTGCGGGAGGCCGTCACGTCCCCCGCGGGAACCACGATCAACGCGATCCGCGAACTGGAGAAGCACGGCGTGCGGGCCGCGCTGCTGGCGGCCATCGAAGCGGCCCGGGACCGGTCCGTCGAACTCGGCAAAGCCCACGAATAAGACCGCGCGCACCGGGTCTGACTAGGCCGAACGGGCTCCGCCGAGCGGGCTCTTTCGCGGGAAAGTACCGGCCGGGCGTCGCATTGGCCCCAGGTGTCCCGCTACCCTCAAGGGTGAAGCACGTGCGTGTCGGTACCGCCCGGTGGGGAAGCCGAGCGGCACGGCACGTGTCGAAGGGCACGGTGACGTATGCCGTCGAACAACAAGGACGTGCCCGCCGTCGGGCAGGTCCAGTTCCTGACGGTCGCCGAGGTGGCCTCGCTGATGCGGGTCTCCAAGATGACCGTCTACCGGCTCGTGCACTCGGGCGAGCTACCGGCCGTTCGCGTCGGCAAGTCGTTCCGGGTGCCCGAGAAGGCAGTCCACGAATACCTGGAGAGCGCCTACTTCGATGTGGGCTGACAACAGTTCGGAGAGCAGCTTGCTTGGCGGTGCGGGTAGCGGAACCTGAGGCGGCCCCTCGCTGTGGGATCGCCGACTCATGAATGTCCAATTCACCACGTCGGCGCTGTCCTCGCGAGGAACCACCTCAGAACCCGCGGCGGTGCAAGTTGCGAGCGTGGAGCAAGCGGCTCCGCCGCTTCGAACACGCACTAGGCCGGGGGCCCGCGCTGGTGCGCGGGCCCGCCCGGTAACCTTAAAGGCCGCTCGTGCCTGTAGCGCTTCAACTCTTTGGACGTTGCGCTGGGCAGCGTGTGAAGCAGACGAAACGTGAAGGAGCACCTGTGGGCTCGGTGATCAAGAAGCGCCGCAAGCGCATGTCCAAGAAGAAGCACCGCAAGCTGCTGCGCCGGACGCGGATGCAGCGCCGCAAGCAGGGCAAGTAAATCCTGCGCGAACGCCTCTTCACGCGGCCCGTCCAGATCCTGGGCGGGCCGTGCGCTTTTTCCGGCGATCAGTGACCAAAGTCCCTGACCTGGGTTAATAGCGTGTTAGGCCTCCTGACTCCGGCCCGGGTCCGGGGTAGCATCGGCCACTGCCGCGAACACCACATCCCACACCCTTGTCAGGGGGTTTCATGGCGTCCAATGTCGTGCTGGTCACCGGGGTCGGCGGCGAACTCGGAGGCAGGCTACTGGTACGGCTTGGCAACAACCCGGACCTGGAGCGGGTCATCGGCGTCGACACCGCGCCACCGCCCCGCAAGGTCCTGCAGCGCCTCGGTCACGCCGAGTTCGTCCGGGCAGACATCCGCAACCCGCTGATCGCCAAGGTCATCGACACCGCAGGCGTCGACACGGTCGTGCACTGCTCGACCACCGTGCACCCGGCAGGCCCCGCGCGCCGCACGGCGATCAAGGAAGTCAACGTCATCGGCACGATGCGCCTGCTCGCCGCCTGCCAGCGCGCGCCCCGGGTGCGCAAGCTCGTCGTGAAGTCCACCGCCGCGGTGTACGGCTCCGGGCCCCGCTCCCCGGCCGTCTTCACCGAGGACTCCGAGCTGATCCCGACCTCGTCGAGCGGCTACGCCAAGGACGCCGTCGAGATGGAGGGCTACGTGCGCGGCCTGGCCCGCCGTAGGCCCGACCTCACCATCACCACCACGCGCTTCACCAACGTCATCGGGCCGGACGTCGACACCGTGCTGGCCCGCTACTTCGCGCTCCCGGTCGTGCCGACCGTGCTCGGCTACGACGCCCGCCTGCAGTTGCTCCATTCGTCGGACGCGCTGGCGATCCTGGAGAAGGCGACCCTGGAAGACAAACCGGGCGTGTTCAACGCGGGCGGCGACGGGGTACTCACACTGTCTCAAGCGATCCGGCGCGCGGGCCGGGTCGAGCTGCCGGTGCCGCTGGCCATGGTGGGCACGGTGGCCAAGATGCTGCGTGGCGCGAGGGTGGACTTCTCGCCGGATCAGGTGCGCCTGCTGAACTACGGGCGGGTCGTCGACACGACGCGGCTGGCCGAGGTGTTCGGTTACCGGCCGCGGTGGTCCACGGAGGCGGCCTTCGACGACTACGTCACCGGGCGCGGTCTGCGGCCCGTGCTGGACGGTGAGCAGCTGGCCGAAGCGGCCGGGAAGGTGCTGGCGGCAGTCCGATGAACGAAGAGAGGAAAGCGGGGCAAGACAAGTGACGACCAGCGCGCAAGCCCAGGTCATCCCCCTGCACGCACCCGGACGCGAGAAGCCGGCCGACGTCGAGGCACGGGCCGGGGAAACCCCCGCCGACGCGCCCGTCGTGGCGTTCCCGACGAGGAGCGCGCCGGCCGAGGAGCCGCCCGCACCGGAACCGGACGCGCTGAGCAGGTTCCTCGGGTTCCTGCGGCACCGGCTGACCGGTGATTACGACGTCGACGAGTTCGGGTTCGACCCGGAGCTGACCGACAACCTGCTGCTGCCGCCGTTGCGGCTGCTGTACGAGAAGTACTTCCGGGTGACCACGCACGGCGCGGAGAACCTGCCCGCCGACGGTGGCGCGCTCATCGTGTGCAACCACTCCGGCACGGTGCCGCTGGACGCGGTGATGACGGCGGTCGCCGTGCACGACGAGACGCCGGGGCACCGGCACCTGCGCATGCTCGGCGCGGACCTGGTGTTCCAGACGCCGCTGCTCGGGGCGCTGGCGCGCAAGACCGGCCAGACGCTGGCGTGCACGGCCGACGCCGAGCGGCTGCTGTGCTCCGGTGAGCTGGTCGGCGTGTGGCCGGAGGGCTACAAGGGCATCGGCAAGCCGTTCTCGGCGCGGTACCGGCTGCAGCGGTTCGGGCGCGGCGGGTTCGTGTCGGCGGCGCTGCGGACGCGGGTGCCGATCATCCCGTGCTCGATCGTCGGCGCCGAGGAGATCTACCCGAAGATCGGCGACCTGAAGCCGCTGGCCCGCCTGCTCGGGCTGCCGTACTTCCCGGTGACGCCGTTCTTCCCGCTGCTCGGGCCGCTGGGCGCGATCCCGTTGCCGACGAAGTGGCACATCGAGTTCGGGGAGCCCATCCGGACCGACGGTTTCGCCGACGAGGACCTCGACGACCCGATGCTGGTGTTCTCGCTGACCGACCAGGTGCGCGAGTCCATCCAGACGACGCTGTACCGGAGGCTGGCGCACCGGCGGAGCGCGTTCAAGGACTGACCGGCTCCGTGCCATCCTGGTGGCATGGGGTTGATCAAGCGGATCGGGTACGTGGTGGGCCGTACCGTCGGCGAGGTGCTGAAGCTGGCGAACCTGGTCACCGGCATCCCAGCCGGTGAGTCGACGCGAAACCGGCGACCGCAGCGACGGCCGTAGGTCCGGCGCGCCCGCTTCGGCGAGCCACCGCAGCGGTGGGCGCGGGGGCTGGGCTCAGCGGCGGCGGTAGGCCATTCCGGCTGCCACGGCGCCGGCCAGCGCGCCCGCGCCCAGCACCGACGGCACCCCGATCTTCGCGGCCTTCCGGCCGGTCCGGAAGTCGCGGATCTCCCAGCCACGGGCGCGCGCCACCTCGCGCAGGCCGGCGTCCGGGTTGACCGCCACCGCCGTGCCGCACACGGACAGCATCGGGATGTCGTTCGACGAGTCCGAGTACGCCGTGCAGCGCCGCAGGTTCAGGCCCTCCCGCGCGGCCAGCGCCCGCACCGCGTGCGCCTTCGCCCGGCCGTGCAGCAGATCGCCCACCAGGCGACCGGTGTAGACGCCGTCCACGTGCTCCGCCACCGTGCCCAGGGCGCCGGTCAGCCCGAGCCGCCGGGAGATGATCGCCGCGAGTTCGACCGGCGTCGCCGTCACCAGCCACACCCGCTGGCCCGCGTTGAGGTGCATTTCGGCCAGCGCGCGCGTGCCCGACCAGATCTTGTCGGCCATCAGCTCGTCGTAGATCTCTTCGCCGACCTGGTTCATCTCGGCGACCGTCTTGCCCGCGACGAACGACAGCGCCTGCTCCCGGCTGGACTGCACGCCGCTGTGCGACTCGCGCCCGCCGACCCGGAACTTGATCTGCTGCCACGCGAACCCGGCCAGGTCGGAGGTGGTGAAGTACTTGCGCGCGGCGAGACCGCGGGCGAAGTGGAAGATCGACGCGCCCATCATCATCGTGTTGTCGACGTCGAAGAACGCGGCCGCGGTCAGGTCCGGCGGGGCCGGCGGCACGTCGAGCTGGGACTCCATGGCCACGGCGGCGTCGGCCGACGCCTCGCCGGCCATCTCGGCGAGCCGCTCGCGTTCCGGGCCGTCACCCCTGCTGCGCCACACGCACACCGCCTCCTGCGCTCGTCCCTGGGGTCAGCGTAGCGAGGACGTCACGGATCCGGATCAGGCGATCCCTCCGGAACGGACACCGATGTGCTTCGATCGGGGCACTGACCGCGCACCGGGGGAAATCACCTTGTCGACCGCACTACTCGGGCTGCTCAGCGTGCCCGTCTACGTCCTGATGCTGTGGCCGCTCGTGGTCGCTTCGCGCCGGGTGCTCGGTGTACGGATCGGGGCGTTGCGGGCGCTGCTCGGCGCGGCCGCCGGGTGGGCCGTCGCCGGGGGCCTCGCCGTCCGGATCGCGCCCCTCACCCGCGCCTCCGACCCCGTGTACCTGGGTTTCCTCATCCCGCTCGCGGGGTGCGCGTTCCTGGCGACCCTGATCTTCCTGTTCCTCGCCGAGATGGCGGTTCCCAGCGGCGGCGGGCTCGGGCTGCTGGGCCGTCTCCGGTCGCTGCGCGCGCGGTTCGCCCGGACCCGCCGGTACTCGCAGATCATGCGGATCGCGGTGAAGCACGGCATCGGGCCGTACCTCACCGGCCGTCGCGTCACCGACTCCGGCAGGCACGCCACCCTGGCCCGCTCGCTGCGGCGGGCGCTGGAGGACGGCGGCGCGACGTTCGTCAAGCTCGGCCAGGTCCTGTCGACCCGGCCGGACGTGCTGCCGCAGGTGTTCGTCGACGAGCTGAGCCTGCTGCAGGACCGCGTCGCGCCGGTACCGTTCGCCGACGTCGAGCGCGAGCTGGAGGCCGAGCTGGGCCGCCCGCGCGCCGAGGTGTTCGCCGAGTTCGACCCCGAACCGCTCGGCGCCGCGTCGATCGCCCAGGTCTACCGGGCCCGGCTGCACAGCGGCGAGGACGTCGTCGTCAAGGTGCGTCGGCCGGGCATCGACCGCATCGTGGAGCGCGACCTGGACATCGTCTTCCGCGTCGCGCGCTCGTTGCAGCTGCGCGCGGCCTGGGCCCGGTCGCTCGGCGTCCTCGACCTCGCCGAGGGGTTCCGCGCCGCGCTGACCGAGGAGCTGGACTTCCGGGTCGAGGCCCGCAACCTCACCGCGGTCGCCGCCGCGGAGAACGGCTCGGGCCTCGCGCTGCCCGCGGTGCACGCCAAGCTGTCCGGCGAGCGCGTGCTGGTCATGCGGCGGCTGGACGGCGTGCCGGTGCGGGAGGGCATCGGCGACATCCCGGCCGAGCGGCGCGCGGTGCTGGCCCGCGGCCTGCTCGACTCGCTGCTGCGTCAGGTCCTGCTGCACGGCGTCTTCCACGCCGATCCGCACCCTGGCAACGTCCTGCTGCTCGCCGACGGCAATCTCGGGCTCCTCGACTTCGGATCGGTGGGCCGGCTCGACTCGTCCCTGCGCGGCGGGCTGGCGAACCTGTTCGCCGCCGTCGACCGCGGCGATCCGGAGGGGCTGCGGGACGGGCTGCTGGAGATCGTGGACCGGCCGGACGAGATCGACGAGCAGCGCCTGGAGCGGGCGCTGGGCGCGCTGATGGCCAAGCACCTGTCGCACGGGCGGTCGCCGGACGTGGACATGTTCACCGACCTGTTCCGGATCATCGCGGAGTTCCGGCTGTCGATCCCGCCCGCCATCGCGGCGGTGTTCCGCGCGCTGGCGACGGTGGAGGGCACGCTCGCGCTGCTGTCGCCGGGGTTCGACATCCTCGGCGAGTCCCGGAAGTTCGCCGGGTCCGTGGTGGGGGAGCGGCTGCGGCCGGAGTCCCTGCGCGGCGCGGCGACCGACGAGCTGCTCGCCTTGCTGCCGGTGCTGCGCCGCCTGCCCCGCCGCGTGGACCGGCTGACGTCGGCGCTGGAGCAGGGCAGGCTGACCGTGAACGTCCGCACCTTCGCCGACGAACGTGACCGCGCGGTGGTCTTCGGCATGCTGCACGAGGTGCTGCTGGCCCTGACCGGCGCCGCGACCGGCCTGATGGCGGTGCTGCTGCTCGCCGGGACCGGTGGGCCGCGGGTGCTGCCCGAGCTGACGCTGAACCAGCTGTTCGGCTACAACCTGCTGGTGGTCAGCGCGCTGCTGGGGCTGCGGCTGCTGTTCGTGGTGTTCCGCGCCCAGCGGGGCGGGCCGGGGTAGCCTCGGCGCCGGTGGCGCGCCACCCCGGACGAGCCGTCGTACCCGGCAGGACAAGACGACGTGGGAGGACGTCGGTTTTCGTTCGGAGGTTTCTCGTCGTGGCGTGGATCGTGCTCATCCTGTCCGGAATCCTGGAAACCGTCTGGGCCGCGGCGCTGAACGCGGCGCGCGGCTTCACCAGGGTCGGTCCGAGCGTCTTGTTCGTCGTCGCGCTGGTCGCGAGCATGGCCGGGCTCTCGTGCGCGATGCGGTCGATCCCGATCGGCACCGGGTACGCCGTGTGGGTGGGCATCGGCGCGATCGGCACCGCCGTGTACGGCATGGTCGCGCTCGGCGAACCGGCCACCACGGCCCGCCTGGTGTGCCTCGGGCTGATCGTCGCGGGCGTCGTCGGCCTGAAGGTCCTGCACTAGCCGATGCCGAGCCCCGGCAGGCCGGGGATCAGCGGCGGGATCGAGATCAGTGGTGGTGGCGTCGTGGTCGACGGGGTGGGCAGCCGGGTGCTGGTCGGCGCGCTGATCGGCGGCGGCAGAACCGTCGGCGTCGATCCGGTGCTCGACGGTGGGAGCGGGCCGGTCGCGCTGGGCACGACTGGCGTGCTGCTGCCGGGGGCGGTCGGCGTGGTGGCGATCTCCACCGGCGGCGGGGACACCGTGCTCACCGGCGGCAGCGGCGCGCCCGAGGGGATGCCGAGCAGCGCGTCCGGCGGCACGGTGCACTCGCCGGTCGCCGGGACCGCGCCCAGGTCGTCCGCCTCGCCGGTGGTGATGCGGTAGCAGGACAGCCGCCCGGTCAGTGCCGCCGCCCGCGCGTCGATGCGGTTGAGCAGCGTCCCGGCCTGCGTGAACCCGTTGCGGGCGCCGTCCGGCACGTCGAGGGCGGCGAGTTTGCCCGCCTGCTCGCTCGCCCAAGTCCGCAGCTGGTCCAGCCGGGCCGTGTCGCCCTGCACGCCGAGCACCGTGAGCTGCGCCGCCCCGGCCGTCGCCTCCGCGGCGAATGCCGACAACGTTGTCAGAAAAGCGCTGGTGTCCGCCGACGGCATCGCGGCGAGTTCGTCCAGCCGGTTCGACGCGAACTGCAGGTGCTTGGACCCGCGCGCGGCCTCGTCGAAGGTGAGCTGCAGCTCGGCGTCCTCGCTCGCCAGCTTCATGCCGTAGAGCGGGTCGCCGGGCAGCGAGCCGCGGGAGAGCAGCAGGCCGACCCCGCCGACGAAGACGATCAGCGCGGCCGCGGCGGCGAGGACGGTCGCCAGCGCGCGGCGCCGCCTGCTGGGTTCCGCCTCCAGCTTCCGCGAAATCTCGGCGCGGATCCGCGCCTTCGTGTCGTCGTCCGGTTCGACGGCGCGACCGAGCCCGCGGAGCCCGGAGATGACTTCCAGCTCGCGCGCCGTCCACCGGTGCTCGTCCACACCTGCTGCAACGACGCAAACCGTCCGGTTGTTACGCGTTCAGCGCCACGCGTCCGGGAGTAGCTGGGCGAGCTTGCGCACCGCGCGGTGCTGCAACGCCTTGATGGCGCCCTCGTTGCGCTTCATGATCTGCGCCGTTTCGGCCAGCGACAGGCCCTGGATGAACCGCAGGACGATGCATTCCCGCTGGTCGTCGCCCAGCCCGGCGATCGCGGACAGCAGCGCGTCGCGCGTCGCGCTGGTGACCGCTTGCTGCTCCGGTCCCGGATCGGCGCCCGAGGGCGCGGCGAACGGCGCGGTGCCCGAGTCGGCCACCTCGTCGGTGACCACCTCGAGCTTGTACCGGCTGGACTTGAGGTGGTCGAGCACGATGTTGCGGGCGATGGTGACGAACCAGGCGCCCACGTCGCGGCCCTGGTAGCTGACCGACGAGATGCGCCGCAGCGCCCGCAGGAACGTCTCGCTCGTGATGTCCTCGGCGAGCTCGCGGTCGCTGAGGCGGAAGTACACGTAGCGGTACACGACGTCGACGTACTGGTCGTAGAGCGCGCCGAAGGCGGCGCTGTCACCCTGCTGGGCAGCGCGGACCAGGGCCCACGGCCCCGCCTGCTCGTCCGGCACCTCGTGCACGCGGGTGACCGTGCCGACGTGCAGACCCGCTGGGCGGGCGGCAAGCCAGTTCGTCACGGCGACTCCTTCGTCCGACCCGAGTGATCATCACCACTACGACGCGAGAAGCAGCATACGGGTAGTTACCCGGAAGTAGGTAGTGGCGGGGGGCTCGGAAGAGCGACGATCGGCGAGCTTCCCCATGACGGGGGAGCTGGTGCCACACTGACCCCATGAAAACCGGCAACATCGCCGACCTGCTCACCGGCGCCGCGGAGCAGTGGCCGGACGCCGTCGCGGTGATCGACACCGCCGCCGGCGTCAGCCTGACCTGGTCGCAGCTCGACGCGGCCGCGGGCGGGCTCGCGCAACGCCTGGCGGACCGGGGCGTTGGTGCCGGTGACCGGGTCGCGCTGCGGCTGCCCACCTCGGCGGACTTCGCCGTCACCCTGTTCGGCGTCACCCGCTGCGGTGCGATCGCGGTGCCCGTCTCGCCGCTGTCCCCGCGCCCGGAACTGGACACCGTGCTCGCGCACAGCGGCGCGCGCCTGGTGATCAGCCGGAACCCCGACGACGGGACGGACGACGTGCCGGTGCTGCGGCCGGAAATCGGTCCCGGTGCGAATTTCCCCGTCCGCGGCGGCGGTGAGGACATCGCCGTGTTGTCCTACACCTCGGGCACCACCGGACCGCCGCGCGGGGTGATGCTGTCGCACCGCGCGCTGCTCGCCAACCTCGAACAGCTGGGCCGGATCGACCCGCCGCCGGTCGGGCACCCGGACCGGGTGCTGATCGCGATCCCGCTGTTCCACGTCTACGGGCTCGGCCCCGGCCTGCTGCTCAGCACGGCGGTGGGCGCGACGGTCGTGCTGGCCGAGCGGTTCGACGCGCGCCGGGCGCTGCAGGCGTGCGCGGAGCACCGCGTCACCGTGATCGGCGGGGTCCCGGCGATGTACGCCGAACTGGCCACGCTGGAGCCGGACGAGCTGGCTGCCGGCCTCGGCACGGTCCGCCTGCTCACCTCGGGCGCGGCGCCGCTGCACCCGAAGGTCCTCGCCGCGATCCGGGAGAAGACCGGGCTGGGCGTGTTCGAGGGCTACGGGCTGACCGAGACCGCGCCGGTGGTGACGTCGACGCTGGTCACCGGCTACCCGAAGCCCGGCTCGACGGGCCGCCCGCTGCCCGGCGTGGAGATCCGGCTGGTGGGGCCGGACGGCTCGGGCGAGCCGGTGCCGCTCGACCCGGACGACCCGGAGGACGTGTTCGAGGAGGACGGCGACGGCACCGGCCTGGTCGCGATCCGCGGCGCGAACCTGTTCTCCGGCTACTGGCCGGACGGCGCGCACCGGCCGGACGCCGACGGCTGGTTCCGCACCGGCGACGTCGGGTTCCTGGACAGCGACGGCGACCTGCACCTGGTGGACCGCGCCAACGACCTGATCATCGTGAACGGCTTCAACGTGTACCCGCACGAGGTCGAGGAGGTCATCGCCGGGCTGCCGGAGGTGGCCGAGGTGGCCGTGGTCGGCGTGCTCGACGAGCGCAGCGGCGAGGCGGTCAAGGCGGTCGTGGTGCCCGCGCCCGGTGCGTCGCTGTCCGAGCAGCAGGTCGTCGAGGCCTGCGCGGAGCGGCTGGCCGGGTACAAGGTGCCGCACACGGTCGAGTTCGCCGAGCGGCTGCCGCATTCGCCGACCGGGAAGCTGCGCCGGGTGCAGTTGCGGGGATGATTTCCCCATGGCCCACGAAGTGACCGTGATGACCCGCCAGGGCTGCTCGTCGTGCGTCCAGGCGGAGCGGGACGTCGAGCGGATCTGCGCCGAGCTGGGCGTGCCGTGGCGCGCCGAGGACGTCGACAGCGACCGGGAGTGGCAGGCCGAGTACGGCGACCGGGTGCCGGTGATCCTGGTCGACGGCGCCGAGCACGGCTACTGGAAGGTCGAGGAGGACCGGCTCCGCGCCGCGCTGGCGTAAGCGATCGGTAACCCCGCTGGGCGCCCCGCCGGGGCCAGACTGGTGGCGTGAGCACGAACCCCGAGTCGCCGCGACTGTCCGCGCCCGTCGCCGGGCTGATCGGCGTGATCGCCCTGGTCGCCGCGCTCGGGGCCGGGCACCTGGTCGCCGGGTTCGTCGGGGCGGGCGCTTCGCCGTTCGTGGCGGTCGGCAACGCGGCGATCGACCTGACCCCGGCCTGGCTCAAGGACTTCGCGGTGCGGGCGTTCGGCACCGCGGACAAGGCCGTGCTGCTGACCGGCATGGCCGTGGTCGCACTGGCGCTCGCGGTGGCCGCCGGGCTGGCCTCCCGCCGCCGGGCCGCGCCCGGGCTGGTGTTCGTGTCCGCGGTCGGCGTGCTCGGCGGGGCCGCCGTGTTCACCCGCCCCGACCTCGGGCAGATCGCGTTGCTCGCGCCGGTGGCCAGCCTGGTCGCCGGGCTCGCGGTGTTCGCGTGGCTGCACCGGACCGCGCTGGACGGGCAGTACTCGTCGGCCGCGCGGCGGAACTTCCTCATCGCCGTGGCCGGCGCAGGCGTGGCCGGGGTCGCCGGACAGCTGGTCGGCACGAGCAGGGACGCCGAGGGCTCCCGGGCGGCCGTCGGCCCGCTGGTCGCCGCGCGGACCGCGCCACCGGTGCCCGCCGGCGCGGACTTCGCGAAGTTCGGCACGCCGTCGTTCCTCACGCCCAACGCGGACTTCTACCGCATCGACACGGCGCTCGTGGTGCCGCAGGTCCGCACCGAGGACTGGTCGCTGCGGATCCACGGCATGGTCGACCGCGAGGTCGCCTACTCCTGGTCCGACATCCGGAACCGGCCGCTGGTCGAGCGGATCGTGACCCTGTGCTGCGTGTCCAACCCGGTCGGCGGGCCCTACATCTCGACGGCGCGGTTCATCGGCGTCGACCTCGCCGAGCTGCTCGCCGAGGCGGGTGTCCGGCCCGGCGCCGAGCAGGTGTTCTCCACCAGCGCGGACGGCTGGACCGCGGGCACGCCGGTGTCCGCGATGGCCGATCCGTCCGTCGGCGCGATGCTCGCAATCGGCATGAACGGCGAGCCGCTGCCCGTCGAGCACGGCTTCCCGGCCCGGCTGGTCGTGCCCGGGCTGTACGGCTACGTCTCGGCGACGAAGTGGGTGACCGACCTGGAGGTCACCACCTGGGCCGCGCGCAAGCCGTACTGGCTGCAGCGCGGCTGGGCGCGGCAGGCGCCGGTGAAGACGGAGTCGCGCATCGACGCGCCGGGCGGCCCGGTCGCCGCCGGGCAGGTGCGCATCGCCGGGATCGCGTGGGCGCAGCACACCGGGATCGACCGGGTCGAGGTGAGCGTGGACGACGGCCCGTGGGCGACGGCCGAGCTGTCCACCGAGGTGACGGTGGACGCCTGGCGCATGTGGTGGGTGGACGTCCCGGTCGCGCGCGGCAGCCACGCCGTGCGGGTGCGGGCCACCGACCGCAGCGGCTACACGCAGACCGATCAGCTCGCCGACGTCGTCCCGGACGGTGCCACCGGCTGGCACACGATCACCTTCACGGCGCGCTAGATGTGCTTTCGGTCATGCCGTTGACCAGCCACTTTGTGCCTGCGTTCACAAGTGGCTACCGTATTGCCGGTACCCCTCACGGCGGCCGTGCATCAAACCCAACTTCGCGGCCCGGGTCAAGAGGGATTTCGAAGCTCATCGAGGGCGTGGAACGAGGAGGCCGGCGTGGTGTCACAGCGTGGCCGGCGAAACGGTTCGGCCGTCGCCCGGAAGCTGTCCACCCCGGACGCCGACAACGCCCCCACCGCGGAGATGCCCGCGGTCACCGAGAACGGCGCAGAGGAGGCCAGGGTCCGCGCGATCCCGGAGGCCGCCGTCGCCCGTCTCGCCGTGTACCTGCGCGTCCTGTCCGCCATGTCCGAGCAGGGCGCGACCACCGTGGCCAGCGAGGAGCTCGCCACCGCCGCCGGCGTGAACTCCGCCAAGCTGCGCAAGGACCTGTCCTACCTCGGCTCGTACGGCACCCGCGGCGTCGGCTACGAGGTCGCCGTGCTGGTGGCCCAACTCGAGCGCATATTGGGACTCACGCGACAGCACAAGGTCGCCGTCGTCGGAATCGGTAACCTCGGTCATGCGTTGGCCAATTACGGAGGCTTCCCCGGCCGGGGGTTCCCGGTCGAGGCGCTGTTCGACATCGACCCCGACCTGATCGGCGTTCCGGTCGGCGGGATCCCGGTGTCGCACCTCAACGACATCCCCGAGGTGTGCTCGGAGCGGGGGATCTCGATCGGCGTCATCGCGACGCCGCCGCCCGCGGCCCAGACGGTCGCCGACCGGCTGGTGCAGGGCGGGGTGCAGTGCATCCTGAACTTCGCGCCGGTGGTCCTCCAGGTGCCCGACCACGTCGAGGTGCGCAAGGTCGACCTGGCCGTGGAGCTGCAGATCCTGTCGTTCCACGTCGCCCGGCGAGCGGAGAACGTGGGTGGTAACGGAATGGTGGTGCGCTAAGTGAGTGTCCTGGCCGTCGGGCTGTCGTACCGCACTGCCGATCTCCGGACGCTGGAGAAGGTCGCGGTGCCTGCGACGGAGCTGGAGAAGGTGCTGCACGAGCTCCAGCAGTCGCCGCACGTGAACGAGGTCATGCTCGTCTCGACGTGCAACCGCATCGAGGTCTACTCGGTCGTCGAGGCGTTCCACGGCGGTCTGGCCGACATCTCCGAGGTGCTCGCGCGGCAGGCCGGCTGCGACGCCGCCGACCTCTACGACAATTTCTACGTGCACTACGCGGGCGCCGCAGTCGAGCACATCTTCTCCGTGGCCTCCGGCCTGGACTCGATGGTCGTCGGCGAGACCCAGATCCTCGGTCAGGTGCGCAACTACTACGCCGCCGCGCGCGAGGCGGGCACCGTCGGCCGCACCCTGCACGAGCTGATCCAGACCACGCTGCGCGTCGGCAAGCGCGTGCACACCGAGACCGGGCTGGACCACCTCGGCGCGTCCGTGGTGTCCGAAGCCCTCGGCGAGGCGCCCGACCTGGCAGGCAAGCACGCGGTCATCGTCGGCGCCGGTTCGATGGGCGCGCTGTCGGCGAGCCAGCTGCGCAAGAGCGGCATCGGCCGCATCACGGTCGTCAACCGCACCCTGGCCAACGCCGAGCGGCTGGCCGCCAACGTGACCGAGCAGGGCGTGCCCGCCGTCGCGGCCGGCATGGACGAGCTGACCGCCCGCCTCGCCGACGCCGACGTCGTGGTCGCCTGCACCGGCGCGCAGGACGTCGTCATCACGCCCGCGCACCTCGCCGGCCGCGGCGAGCGCCCGGTGGTGGTGTGCGACCTCGGCCTGCCGCGGGACGTCCACCCCGACGTGGACAGCCTGCCCGGCGTCCGCCTCGTCGACCTGGAGACCGTCCGCAAGCGGATGGACTCGCTGGGCTCGGCGGGCAGCGCCAAGCAGATCGCCAAGGCCAACGGCATCGTGCTGGACGAGGTGCGCGAGTACCTCGCCGCCCAGCGCAGCGCCGCGGTCACCCCGACCGTCACCGCGCTGCGCAAGCGGGCCGCCGAGGTCGTCGACGCCGAGATGCTGCGGCTGGACAACCGGCTGCCCGGCCTCGACGCCGAGGTCCGCGACGAGTTCAACCGGACCGTGCGCCGGGTGGTGGACAAGCTGCTGCACGCGCCGACGGTGCGTGTGAAGCAGCTCGCCGCGGAAACCCAGGGCACGGACTACGCCAACGCGCTGCGGGAGCTGTTCGAGCTCGACCCGGCATCGCCTGCCGTCGTGTCGAGCCCGACCACCGAGCGCCTGCCCAGGACAGACGGTGAAAGCAAGTGACGAGGACCATTCGGATCGGGACGCGGGGCAGTGCCCTCGCCCTGACCCAGACCGGCACGGTCGCCGACGCGCTGCGCAAGGCGGGCCAGGAGGTCGAGATCGTCAAGGTCTCGACGCCCGGTGACCGCTCCAGCGCGCCGATCGCGGAGATCGGTGTCGGCGTGTTCACCTCGGCGCTGCGCGAGGCCCTGCTGAACAAGCAGGTCGACGTCGCGGTGCACTCGTACAAGGACCTGCCGACGGCGCCCGAGCGCGGCATCGTGCTGGCCGCCGTGCCGCCGCGGGAGGACCCGCGTGACGCGCTGATCGCCCGCGACGGGCTGACGCTGGGCGAGCTGCCCCCCGGCGCCCGCATCGGCACCGGTTCGCCGCGCCGCACGGCGCAGCTGCGCGCGCTCGGCCTCGGCTTCGAGGTCGTGCCCATCCGGGGCAACATCGACACCCGGCTGAACAAGGTCTTCGACGGCGAGCTGGACGCCGTCGTGCTCGCGCGCGCCGGCCTGGCCCGCCTCGGCCGGGCCGACGTGATCACCGAGACCCTGGACCCGATCCAGATGCTGCCCGCGCCCGCACAGGGCGCACTGGCGGTGGAGTGCCGCGTCGACGACGTGGACATCGAACACCTTCTTCGGTCCATTGTGGACGACGAAGCGACACGGGCCGCGGTGACGGCGGAGCGGGCCATGCTGGCCGCGCTCGAAGCCGGCTGCAGCGCGCCCGTCGGCGCACTCGCCGAGGTGGTGGAGGATCTCGACGCGGACGGCTCGGTCATCGAGAACGTGTCGCTGCGCGGGGTCGCCGCCGCCGGCCTCGACGACGAGGGTGTGCAGCTGCTGCGCGCCTCGGCGGTCGCCGGCAAGAGCGAAGCGGAGCAACTCGGCCGCGACCTGGCCGCGGAGCTGCTCGACCTCGGAGCCGGCGCGCTGTCCGGCCCGGGCCGCGAATCACGGTGAAACAGTTCCTCGAACGGTTCGGCGCGCTCGCGCCGACTCATAGGAGAAAGACACGATGACCCCCGCGCGGACAACCGCTGGGCGCGTCGCCTTCGTGGGCTCCGGCCCCGGCGACGCCGGACTGCTGACCGTACGTGCCCAGGAGCTCCTGGCGAAGGCCGAGGTCGTGGTGACCGACCCCGACGTGCCCGCAGGCGTGCTCGCGGGCGCCAGCGCGGACGCCGAGGTCAGGCCCGCCGTCGGCGAGCCCGCCGAGGTCGCGAAGGACCTCGCCAACGAGGCCAAGGGCGGACGGCTCGTGCTGCGCCTGTCCAGCGGTGACCCGCTGACCAGCGCCGCCGCCGTCGCCGAGGTGCAGGCCGTCGCGAAGACCAGCGCGGTCTTCGAGGTCGTCCCCGGCATCACGCCCGGCTCGGCCGTGCCCGCCTACGCCGGCATCGCGCTCGGCGGCAGCTACACCGACGTCGACGTCCGCGGCGACGTCGACTGGGCGAAGGTGGCCGCCGCCCCCGGCCCGATCGTGCTGCACGCGACGTCCGGCCAGCTGGCCGAGGCCGCGGGCGCGCTGACCGAGCACGGCCTGGCGGGGACCACCCCGGTCGCCGTCACCGCCAACGGCACCATCAACACCCAGCGCACGGTCGACACCACGCTGGCGAGCCTGTCGCAGGACGCCGGTGAGCTGGTCGGCCCGCTCGTGGTGACCGTCGGCGAGCAGGCCGGGCAGCGGTCGAAGCTGTCCTGGTGGGAGTCGCGCGCCCTCTACGGCTGGAAGGTCCTGGTGCCGCGCACCAAGGAGCAGGCCGGCGAGATGGCCGAGCGGCTCCGCATCCACGGCGCCACCTCGCACGAGGTCCCGACCATCTCGGTCGAGCCGCCGCGCAGCCCCGCCCAGATGGAGCGCGCGGTCAAGGGCCTGGTCGACGGCCGCTACCAGTGGATCGTGTTCACCTCGGCCAACGCGGTGAAGGCGGTGTGGGAGAAGTTCGAGGAGTTCGGCCTCGACGCCCGCGCCTTCTCCGGCGTGAAGATCGCCTGCGTGGGCGAGGCCACCGCGGCCCGCGTGCGCGCGTTCGGCATCAACCCGGAGATGATCCCGCAGGGCGAGCAGTCCAGCGAGGGTCTGCTGGCCGAGTTCCCGCCGTACGACGACGTGCTGGACCCGGTGAACCGCGTGCTGCTGCCGCGGGCCGACATCGCCACCGAGACGCTGTCCGCCGGCCTGGTGGACCGCGGCTGGGAGGTCGACGACGTGACGGCCTACCGGACCGTCCGCGCCGCGCCGCCGCCGGCCGAGACCCGCGAAATGATCAAGACCGGCGGGTTCGACGCGGTGTGCTTCACCTCGTCGTCGACCGTGCGGAACCTCGTCGGCATCGCGGGCAAGCCGCACACGCGCACGTTGGTCGCGTGCATCGGGCCGAAGACCGCGGAGACCGCGGTGGAGTTCGGCCTGCGGGTGGACGTGCAGCCGGAGGTGGCCGACGTGCCGCACCTGGTCGACGCGCTCGCCGCGCACGCCGCCAAGCTGCGTGCGGAGGGCGCCCTGCCGCCGCCGCGGAAGGCGAAGCGCACCCGGCGTTCTTCCTGATCGTCCGAGGTTCCGGGGCCGTTCGTGGATTGCCACGGGCGGCCCCGAGCCATTTCCCGGGGACCCGCCGGCCGCGCACGCGCCCTGCCGCCGCCGCGGAAGGTAACGCGCCCTCGGGGGTTCTCTTGATCGTCGGCTCGGGCCGCTCGTGGTCAACCGCGCGCGGCCGCGAGTCATTTCCGGGGTAAGCGCACCCGGCGTTCTTCCTGATCGTCCGACCCTCGGGGCCGTCCGTGAGATGTCGCGGGCGGCCCCGAGCGCGTTCCGCGGCCGGAGTACCGTCGATGGGGTGTTTCCCGAGCATCGTCCCCGCCGGTTGCGGAGCACGGCGGCGCTGCGGCGCCTCGTCAGTGAGACCACCCTCCGGCCGCGTCAGCTGATCCTGCCCATGTTCGTCGCCGAGGGCGCCACCGCGCCGCGGCCCATCTCGAGCATGCCGGGCGTCGTCCAGCACACCCGGGACACGCTGCGCAAGGCGGCCGTGGAAGCGGTGCAGGCAGGCGTCGGCGGGCTGATGATCTTCGGCGTGCCCGCGAACCGGGACGCGACCGGCTCCGGCGCGGTCGACGAGAACGGCATCCTCAACGTGGCTCTGCGGGACCTGCGTGCGGAGCTCGGTGACTCGACCGTCCTGATGGCCGACACCTGCCTGGACGAGTTCACCGACCACGGCCACTGCGGTGTGCTGGACGACCGCGGAGCCGTGGACAACGACGCGACGCTGGCGGTGTACGCGGACATGGCCGTGGCCCAGGCCGAAGCCGGGGCGCACCTGCTCGGGCCGAGCGGCATGATGGACGGCCAGGTCGGCGTGATCCGCCGGGCGCTCGACGAGGCAGGCCACACCGAGACCGGAATCCTGGCCTACTCCGTCAAGTACGCGAGCGCGTTCTACGGCCCGTTCCGCGAGGCGGTGGACTCCCAGCTCAAGGGCGACCGCAAGACGTACCAGCAGGACCCGGGCAACGCGCGCGAGGCGCTGCGAGAGCTCGAGCTGGACGTCGAAGAGGGCGCCGACGCGATCATGGTCAAGCCGGCGCTGTCGTACCTGGACGTGATCCGCCTGGCGGCCGACGCGTCCCCGGTCCCGGTGGCGGCGTACAACATCTCCGGCGAGTACGCGATGGTCGAGGCGGCCGCGGCGAACGGCTGGCTGGACCGCGAGCGCACGATCCTGGAGGTGCTGACCTCGATCCGCCGCGCGGGTGCGGACATGATCCTGACCTACTGGGCGACGGAAGCGGCGGCCTGGCTGGACTGAGCCAGCGGCCGCGGCCCGGCTGCGTCGGTGGCGCCGTCGGCACAGTAGGCTCTGACGGGTGAGTGAATCGGACGACCTGGTCGAACGGCCCGAGCCGCCGAGGCCGGTGCAAGTGTCGTTCTGGCTGTGGGTCGCCTCCGCGGTGGTCCTCGTCATCGCCTACCTGGTGGTGTTCCTGGCCCGCCAGCAGGTCATCGACACCCTGGTCAAGGCCAACACGAACACGCAGATCACCCCGGACAAGATCGCGTCCGGCACCACGGTGCTGTTCGCGATGCTGCTGGTCGGCTCGGTGTCGTTCGCGGCCTTCTTCGTGCTGTTCGCCTGGAAGGCGCGCCAGGGCACCCGCTCCGCCCGCACCGTCCTGACGGTCCTGGTGGCGATCACGCTGGTGTTCCAGTTCGTGATGCAGGCCTACACCGGCATCTCGCTGGTCGCGACGCTGCTCGGCCTGGTCGCGCTGGCGCTGATGTACATCCCGTCGGTGCAGCCGTTCTTCCCGAAGGTCAGCCGCCGGTAAGCCGTGGACCGGTACCTGGAACGCGGAGCGAGCTGGACGGCCCTCGCGTACGGGCCCGGCTTCGCCCTGCTCGGGTTCCTGGCCGAGCTGCTCACCGGCGCCACGCACACCGTCGCGTGGGTGATCGTCGGTCTCGGGCTGGCCGCGATCACCGCCCCGTGGGTGTACGCGCGGCGGCGGTTCCTGACCGTCCGCGTCACCGGCGAAGCGCTGTGGCAGGGCCGCGAACGGCTGCCGCTGACCGACATCGCCGAGGTCGCCGACGTCGGCGCGCCGACCGGGGCGCGGGTGCTCGGCGGCGGCTGGACCACCCCGAACAAGTACGACTCGCTGCCCGTCCGGCTCACCGACGGCACCGTCGTGCTCGCCTGGGCCAAGGACGTCGAGGCGCTGCGGACCGCGCTGCAGGAGGCGCGGACGGCATGAGAGGCTGCTCACGTGACTGAACAGGCCCGCCTCAACCAGCCCGTGCGCGCGGTGGTCGCGCTGGCCGAGGTGCTGCTGGCGGCGGTGGCCGTGTGGGGCGCCTTCCAGTTGTGGCAGCAGGGCGTGCACACGGTCGTGGTGACCCTCACCGACGGCACCGTCCTGACCAGCACGCGCTGGGTCGGGAGCTGGATGTCCGGCGCGATCGGCCTCGGCGTGGTCGCCGGGATCCTGCTGGTCGACGCCGTCCGCGAGGTCCTGCTCGCGGTGCGCGTCAGGCGCCGCCGCAAGAGCCGCGAGTCCGAGCGCGGCGAGGACGACTTCGGCTACTTCACCGGACACCTGAACCAGGCCTGACGGGACCTTTGCAAGACTGGGGTCTGTGACGCAAGCAGTCGACAAGTCCAGGGCATGGTTCGACCGGGCCGCCGCTGTGACGCCGGGTGGGGTGAACTCCCCGGTGCGGGCGTTCAACTCGGTGGGCGGCACGCCGCGGTTCATGGTGCGCGGCGAGGGTCCGTACCTGTGGGACGCGGACGGCAACCGGTACGTGGACCTGGTGTCCTCGTGGGGGCCGATGATCCTCGGGCACGCGCACCCGGCGGTCGTCGAGGCGGCCCGCGCGGCCGCGAGCTCGGGCCTGTCGTTCGGCACACCGACGATCGGCGAGGTCGAGCTGGCCGAGGAGATCATCGACCGGGTCGACCCGGTGCACCAGGTGCGGCTGGTCAACTCCGGCACCGAGGCGACGATGAGCGCGATCCGGCTGGCCCGCGGGTTCACCGGCCGCAGCAAGATCATCAAGTTCGCCGGCTGCTACCACGGGCACGTCGACGCGCTGCTCGCCCAGGCCGGCTCCGGCGTCGCCACGCTCGGCCTGCCGACCTCGCCCGGGGTGACCGGGGCGCAGGCCGCGGACACGATCGTGCTGCCCTACAACGACATCGAGGCCGTGCGCCAGTCGTTCGCGGAGAACCCGGACTCGATCGCGGCGATCATCACCGAGGCCGCCGCGGGCAACATGGGCGCCGTCGCGCCGGACGTGGACTTCAACGCCCAGCTGCGTGACCTCGCGCACGAGCACGGCGCGCTGCTGATCATGGACGAGGTCATGACCGGCTTCCGGGTGTCCCGGTCCGGCTGGTTCGGCATCGAGGGCGTGCCCGGCGACCTCTACACGTTCGGCAAGGTCATGTCCGGCGGGCTGCCCGCAGCGGCGTTCGGCGGCCGCTCCGACGTGATGGCCCGGCTCGCCCCGACCGGCCCGGTCTACCAGGCCGGCACGCTCTCCGGGAACCCGGTCGCGGTCGCCACGGGCCTGGCGACCCTGCGCGCGGCCGACGACGAGGTGTACCGCCGCCTCGACGCCAACTCGCAGCGCTTGGGCGCGTTGTTCACCGAGGCGCTGACCAAGGCCGGGGTGCCGCACCACGTGGCCTACGCCGGGAACCTGCTCAGCGTGTTCTTCCGCGAGGAGCCGGTGCGCAACTACCACGACGCCACCAGCGCGGACACCTGGCGCTTCCCGCCGTTCTTCCACGCGCTGCTGGAGCGCGGCGTGTACGGGCCGCCGAGCGCGTTCGAGGCCTGGTTCGTCAACTCCGCGATGGACGACGCGGCGTTCGAGGTCATCGAGGCCGCGCTGCCCGCGGCTGCGAAGGCCGCTGCGGAGGCCCGTCAGTGACGACCATCGTGCACCTCCTGCGGCACGGCGAAGTGCACAACCCGGAGGGGATCCTCTACGGCCGCCTGCCCGGCTTCCACCTGTCCGAGCGCGGCCGCCGCCAGGCACTGACGGTCGCCGAGGCCGTCGCCGCCCACGACATCACCCACGTGGTCGCCTCGCCGCTGCAGCGCGCGCAGGAGACCGCGGCCCCGATCGCCGCGGCGCACCGGCTCGACGTGCAGACCGACGAGCGGCTGATCGAGGCGGGCAACATGTTCGAGGGCCAGAAGGTCGCGGTCGGCGACGGCGCGCTGCGCCAGCCGCGGCACTGGTCGAAGCTGCGCAACCCGTTCCTGCCCTCGTGGGGCGAGCCGTACGTGGAGATCGCGCACCGGATGCTCGGCGCGGTCCTGCGGGCCCGCTCGAAGGCCGAGGGCCACGAGGCGTTGTGCGTGTCGCACCAGCTGCCGATCTGGACGCTGCGCCGGTTCCTGGAGGCCAAGCCGCTGTGGCACGACCCGCGCCGCCGCCAGTGCTCGCTCGCCTCGCTGACCAGCCTCGTGTTCGACGGCGAGGAGCTGGTGAAGATCGTCTACAGCGAGCCGGCCGGCGCCACCGACCCGAAGGTCACCGGGGCATGAAGCGGATCCTCGCGGCGGTGCTGGCGAGCGTGTGCGTGCTCGCCGGGTGCAGCACCGGGAACGACGCGGTGTCGCAGGGCAGCAACTTCGAGTTCGTCGCGCCGGGCGGCAAGACCGACATCCTCTACGAGGGCGCCGACCGGCAGCCGATCCCGAACCTGTCCGGCGAGGACCTGATGACCGAGGGCAAGACCATCTCGGTCGCGGACTACGCGGGCAAGGTCGTCGTGATCAACATCTGGGGCCAGTGGTGTGCGCCGTGCCGCACCGAGGCGCCGGAGCTGGAGAAGCTCTACCTGGCGCACCAGGCCAACGGCGTGCAGGTGCTCGGCCTCGACGTCCGCGACGACGACCGCTCGGCGCCGCAGGACTTCGTGCGCAACCGGCAGCTGACCTACCCGTCCATCTACGACCCGCCGGGCCGCAGCCTGCTGCAGCTGTCCGGCTACCCGCGCAACGTCGTGCCGTCCACGATCATCCTGGACAAGCAGCAGCGGGTGGCCGCGGTCTACCTGCGGTCGATCCTGGCCAGCGACATCGAGCCGGTGGTCCAGCGGCTCGCCGCCGAATAACCCGACCGCAGGAAGACGCCGAGCGCCAGCGCGCCGCCGAACAGCAGGAACGCGGTCCCGGCGACCGTCGGCGGGTGCGGCGTCGCGAGCTGGGGCGAGACCCGCGCCCACTGCTGGATCGCGACGGCGGCCGCGGCGGCGGAGGCCGTCAGGCCGGCCGCGCCCAGCGCGGCGCCCCACTTCCCGGCGCCGCGCAGGACGATCACCAGCACCGCGAGCACGCCGGCGACCTGCACGGCGGGCAGGTTCACCACCTCCGGCCGCACGACGAGGTGGTCCATCGCGAGCTGCGCACCGGCCGAGCCGAGCACGCCCGCGGAGGCCATCAGCGCCCCGGCCCACCACCGCAGGTGCAGCGCGGCCCATGGCGCGGCGGCCGTCAGCGCGCAGCACAGCAGGAACGGGACCGAGCGCCAGGCGAGTTCGGCGCGCGTGATTTCCCACACCAGCGGGGCTCCGACCAGCACGGACAGCGACGCGTGGACACGCAGCGGAATCGTCATGGACGAAAAGGTATGGTGCGGACCACGGCGCCGGCTTCGGTCGAAGAGCTCGCCGTCCTCAGCCGATCGGCCGAGACCATCCCGGTGAACTCACACCGAACTCACTGCTTACCCTCGAACCGTGAACTCCGTGACCGAGCTGGCGACCTCCGGGCCGCTGCTGCTCGCCGCCGGGGTCGCCCTGCTCGCCGGCGCCATCTCGTTCGCCTCGCCGTGCGTCGTCCCGCTCGTGCCGGGTTACCTCGCCTACCTCGCCGCGCTGGTCGGCGCCGACGCGCCCGCCGTGACCGCGGACGAGGACCGCAAGAAGGGCCGCTACGCCGTCGTCGGCGCGGCCGGCCTGTTCGTGCTCGGCTTCACCGTCGTGTTCGCCGCGGGGGTCGGCAGCCTGGTGTGGCTCGCCGACGCCCTGCTGGTCAACCAGGACCTGCTGCAGCGCGTCGGCGGCGTGGTGACGATCGCGATGGCCCTGGTGTTCCTCGGTCTCATCCCGGCGCTGCAGCGCGACGTCCGGTCGCACCGCGTGCCGCGCGGCGGCCTGCTCGGCGCGCCGCTGCTGGGCGCGGTGTTCGGGCTCGGCTGGACGCCGTGCATCGGCCCGACGCTGTCCGGGGTGCTCGCGCTGGCGGCGGGCACCGGCTCCAGCGGCGCCCGCGGGTTCCTGCTGGTCCTGGTCTACTGCCTGGGCCTCGGCCTGCCGTTCCTGCTCATCGCGTTCGGCGCGCGCTGGGCCGTGCGCGCCACCGACTGGCTGCGCCGCAACGGCCGCCGGGTGCAGATCTTCGGCGGCGTGCTGCTCCTCGTCGTCGGGGTCCTGCTGGTCACCGGCCTGTGGGGCGAGCTGGTCAGCTGGTTGCGCGACGCCTTCGTCACGGACACGGTGCTGCCGCTGTGACCGCCACCGAAGCGCCCCCGGACCCCAAGCCGTACCGCGACTCGCCCGCCAAGCGCGTCCTGGCGTTCCTGCGCAACACCTGGCGCGGGCTCACCGCGATGCGCACCGCGCTGATCCTGCTCTTCCTGCTCGCGCTCGCCGCGCTGCCCGGCGCCCTGCTGCCGCAGCGCACGCTCAACGCCCCGAAGACCGAGCAGTACATCGCCGACCACGGCTGGTGGGGCACGCTGCTGGACCGCCTGCAGTTCTTCAACGTCTACTCCAGCGTCTGGTTCTCGGCGATCTACCTGCTGCTGATGATCTCGCTCATCGGCTGCCTGCTGCCGCGCAGCGTCGAGTACCTGAAGTCGATGCGCGCCAAGCCGGTGCTCACGCCGCGCAACCTGTCCCGGCTGCCGCACTTCGCGAAGGCCACCACCCCCCGCGACCCGGACGAGGTCGTCGCCGCCGCCCGCGCCCGGCTCAAGGGGTGGCGCAGCGTCGAGCGCGCGGAGGAGGACGGCACCCGCACGATCAGCGCCGAGCGCGGGTACCTGCGCGAGACCGGCAACCTGGTCTTCCACTTCGGGATGCTCGGGCTGATCATCGCGTTCGCGCTCGGCAAGATGTACACCTACGAGGGCCAGGTGATCGTCCAGGCCAACGGGTCCCAGTTCTGCAACTCCGGGATCTACGCCTACGACTCGTTCACTCCCGGCCTGCGCGTCGACGGCACCGACCTGAACCCGTTCTGCGTCAAGGTGAACGACTTCACCGCCGAGTTCACCGAGGCCGGCCAGCCCATCCAGTACAAGTCGAACGTCCAGTACCAGGCGGGCGCGGACCTGGAGACCGGCACCTGGCGGGACTACCTGCTCGAGGTCAACTCGCCGCTGCGCCTGGCAGGCGACCGCGTCTACCTGCTCGGCAACGGCTACTCGCCGATCTTCACCATCACCTGGCCGGACGGCACCACCCGCACGCAGGCCACGCAGTGGCGCCCGACCGACGGCACCGGGACGCTCAACGAGGGCGCGACCAAGTTCGACCCGCCGAACATCACCGACCCGTTCGAACGGCGCACCAAGCAGCTCGCGATCACCGGTCTGTTCGCGCCGGACGGCCTGCTGCACGGCGGGGTGCTGACCGGCGGCGGCCCGGAGATGACCAACCCGATGGTCGCGGTCGACGTGATGCGCGGCGACCTCGGACTCGACTCCGGGCAGAGCCAGTCGATCTTCTCCATCGACCAGTCCATGGTGGACGACGGGCGGCTGGCGCGCGTGGCCCGCTCGAACCTGAACGTGGGCCAGTCGGTCACCCTCGACGACGGCACCGTGGTGCGGTTCGACGGGGTGCAGCGCTTCGTGTCGCTGCAGATCTCGCACGACCCGACCCAGACCTACGTGCTCGGGTTCGCCGTCGCGATGTTCCTCGGCCTCGGGTTGTCGTTGCTGATCAAACGTCGCAGGCTGTGGGTGCGGGTCGTCCCGGCCGGCGAGGGCGGGACGGGTACCGTGGTCGAGGTGGGCGGGCTCGCCCGCACCGACCAGGCGGGCTACGGCGAGGAGTTCACCCGGATCGCGGAAGAGCTGCTCACAGGCAAGAAGAAGAGGTAGGTAATGCCGGTCAACGCAACGTTGTCCCAGTACAGCGACTGGTCCTACACGACGGCGACCGCGATCTACGTACTGGCGCTGGTCTTCTTCCTCATCGAACAGTCCTTCGGCGCCAAGGGGCGCCGCGCGGCCGAGCGCACCCGGGAGCGGGCGCGTGAACTCGTCGGCGCCGGCGGCCCGGACAGCACCGAGACGGTCACCCCTCCGGCTGAAACTCCCGCGGCCCGCGCCGCCCGTGGCCGCGCCGAGCGCATCGGCCGCATGGGCGCCGCGCTGACCGTCCTGGGCGCGCTGCTGCACCTGACCGCGCTGGTGCTGCGTGGTCTGGCGACCCACCGCGTGCCGTGGGGCAACATGTACGAATACATCATGGCGGTGACGTTCATCGCCGTGGTGACCTGGCTCGTGGTGATCCGCAAGTTCCCGGCGCGCCACCTGTCCGGCTTCCTGCTGCTGCCGGTGGTCATCCTGATGTTCGTCGGCGGCACGATGCTCTACACCGTGGCCGCGCCGGTCCAGCCCGCGCTGCAGTCGTACTGGCTGGTCATCCACGTCTCCGCGGCGGCCGTCTCGTCCGGCATCTTCCTGGTGCCCGGTGTCGCGAGCATCCTGTACCTGATCCGCTCGGCGCACGAGCGCGACCCGAAGCGGTTCGCCCGGTTCGGCTCGCGGCTGCCCGCGGCCGACGTGCTCGACCGCATCGCCTACCGCACCACCGTGTTCGCGTTCCCGCTGTTCACGTTCGGCGTGCTGTGCGGCGCGGTGTGGGCCGAGGCCGCGTGGGGCCGGTTCTGGGGCTGGGACCCGAAGGAGACCACCGCGTTCATCGCGTGGATCGTCTACGCCGCCTACCTGCACTCGCGGGCCACGGCGGGCTGGCGCGGCACCCGCGCGGCGGTCATCAACACCGTCGGCTTCGCGGTGACGGTGTTCAACCTGTTCTTCGTCAACCTCGTCACCACGGGCCTGCATTCCTACGCCGGGGTCGGCTGATGACCGAGCCGCGCGAACCCGAGTCCTACTTCTCCGACGAACGAACCGACTCCACCTCGCACCCGGCTCCTCCGCCGCCGCGGCACCAGCAGCCCGGCTACGACCCGAACCTGCCCCCGCTGCAACAGCAGCAGTACGGGCAGCCGCAGTACCCGTACCCGCCGTTGCCGCAGCCGTCGCGGCCGCGTCACGCGTCGCCCGAGCGGGCGGTGCGGCCGCCGAAGCGCGTGCCCCAGTCGGGCTGGCGCAAGGCGGTCTACGTCGCCTCCGGCAAGCTGATCAACCCGGGGGAGAGCCCGCAGGAGCAGCGGCAGCGCGAGCTGGTCGCGCGGGTGAACCAGCCGCTGCGCGGGTGCTTCCGGATCGCGATGCTGAGCCTCAAGGGCGGGGTGGGCAAGACCACGATCACCACCACGCTGGGCTCGACGTTCGCGGCGCTGCGCGGTGACCGGGTGATCGCGGTCGACGCGAACCCGGACCGCGGCACGCTGTCGCAGAAGATCCCGATCGAGACCACGGCGACGGTGCGGCACCTGCTGCGGGACGCGGACAAGATCACGCGCTACAGCGACGTCCGGGCCTACACGTCACAGGGGTCGAGCCGGCTGGAGATCCTCGCCAGCGAGCAGGACCCGGCGGTGTCGGAGGCGTTCTCCGAGAGCGACTACCTGCGCACGGTCAACCTGCTGGAGCACTTCTACAACATCGTGCTCACCGACTGCGGCACCGGCCTGATGCACTCGGCGATGAA
This sequence comes from Amycolatopsis thermoflava N1165, assembly GCF_000473265.1. Lineage (NCBI taxonomy): Bacteria > Bacillati > Actinomycetota > Actinomycetes > Pseudonocardiales > Pseudonocardiaceae > Amycolatopsis > Amycolatopsis thermoflava. The sequence goes on along the minus strand of NZ_KI421511.1, from coordinate 5,354,286 downwards.
AGGCGTGCTCGACGCGGCCGACGCGCTGGTGGTGGTGTCGTCAGGCTCGGTCGACGGTTCGCGCAGCGCCTCGGCGACGCTGGACTGGCTGGACGCCCACGGGTACGGCGACCTGGTGAAGCGGTCGGTGACCGTGATCAACTCGGTCCGCCCGAAGGCCGGTTCGGTGGACCTGGACAAGCTGGCCGCGCACTTCGCGGCGCGGACCCGCGCGGTATGCCGGATTCCGTTCGACCCGCACCTCGAAGAGGGCGCGGAGATCGAGCTGGAGCGCCTGACGCCGGAGACCCGCATGGCGCTCCTGGAACTCGCGGCGACGATGGCGGACGCCTTCCCGGGTAAGCGGTAGGTCAGTCCTCCTCGGACTTCGGCGGCTTCTGCTCGCCGAGCTTGCGCAGGAATTCGGGGTCGTCGTCCGGTGGGACGGTCGCTCGCGAGGACACCCCGACGTGCTCGGGGCCGAAGGCTCGCCACAACAGGACAGCGATGGTGAGCGCTCCGATCGCTGCGAGCAGGTAGATCATCCCCGCTCCCTTCCGAGTGCGTTGGCGCGGAACTGCTCCACCGAGGGTAACCCCTCCGGCGTGAGTTCCGGTTGACGCGCTCGGGCCCCGCGGGTCCGGCCGGGCCGGTCCGCGGGGTTCTCGCCACCTGCTCAGATACGCGCGGGCTCGCTCGCGTCCGTGGTGAGCTCGGCCAGCAGGGCGTTGACCTCGGACTCCCGGAACCGCCGGTGCCCACCCGGGGTGCGGATCGAGCCGATGCGGCCCGCGGTCGCCCACCGGGTCACGGTCTTCGGGTCCACCCGGAACAACGCGGCGACTTCGCCGGGCGTCAGCAGGCGCCCTCCCGTGCTAGCGGTCATTTTCCGCCTCCTTCACGACCAAACTGCTAAACCGGAGGTCGAAGCCCCGGTTCGATCAACACGGCAATCGTGGCATCTCACCCGCCAGGTACTCGAACGGTTGTCGAACAGTAAAGGGTAAGTAATGGACAAAACGCCCAGCTTGTGGACGCTAAGCAACTGTGCGGGCAGCGGTCGCTGGCCGTGGGTAACGGCCGCCTAGGCTGGTCCGCGTGGATGCCCTGGACCGCAAGATCATCGCCGCGCTGCGCCTGAACGGCCGTGCCACGTACGCGGAGCTGGGCAGAACCGTGGGGCTGTCCGCGTCGTCCGTGCACGAGCGCGTCGGCAAGCTGGAGGCGGCCGGGGTGATCACCGGGTACCACGCGACCGTGAACCCGAGCACGGTCGGTCTCGGGGTGACGGCGCTGGTCGGCATCCAGCCGACCGACACGGCCGAGGACAACGACGTGGCCGAGGAGCTGGGCGCGCTGCCCGAGGTCGAGAGCTGCTACGCGGTCGCCGGGGACGAGGCGTTCGTGGTGAAGGTGCGGGTGCCGACGGTCGACGACCTGGAGCACACGCTGGGCCGGTTGCGCCGGATCGCCGGGGTGGCGCGCACGCGGACCACGGTGGTGCTGTCCACGCGGTTCGAGGGCAGGCCGAACAACACGGTGCTGGAAGACCCGCCGCCGACCGGCGCGTAGGCTCGTCAAACGTGAGCGAGACCCGTACTCATCTGGGCCGTGACCTGACGCTTTACCTGCTCGCGCGGTTCGGGCTGATCGTCGTCGTGGCGGCCGTGCTCGTCCTGGTGAAGGTGCCGCTGCTGGTGGCCGTCGCCGTCGGTGTGGTGGTCGGCCTGCCGGTCGGGTTGCTCGTGTTCCGCAAGCTGAACGCGCGGGTGACCGCCGGCCTCGCGGCGCGCAACGAGCACCGGGCGCGGGAGCGGGCGAAGCTGCGGGCCCAGTTGCGGGGCGAGGATGCCGCCGACGAATAGGGCGTGGGTGCGCGAGGCGATCCGCCTCATCGAGGCCGACGCCAACCGCAGCGCCGACACCCACCTGCACTGCTTCCCGCTGCCGCCCGAGTGGGGCGTGGACCTCTACCTGAAGGACGAGTCGGTGCACCCGACCGGCTCGCTCAAGCACCGGCTGGCCCGGTCCCTGTTGCTCTATGCGCTGGTCAACGGGCAGATCGGCCCGGAAACGACGTTGATCGAGGCGTCCAGCGGCTCGACCGCGGTGAGCGAGGCGTACTTCGCGCGGATGCTCGGGCTGGACTTCGTGACGGTGGTGCCGCGGAGGACCAGCCAGGAGAAGATCGAGCTGATCGAGTTCTACGGCGGCCGGTGCCACTTCGTGGACGTGCCGTCCGCGATGTACAGCGAGGCCGAGCGGCTGGCCGCCGAGTGCGGCGGGCATTATCTCGATCAGTTCACCTACGCCGAGCGGGCGACGGACTGGCGCGGCAACAACAACATCGCGGAGTCGGTGTTCGCCCAGATGCGCGCCGAACGGCATCCGGTGCCGTCGTGGATCGTGGTGGGCGCGGGCACCGGCGGGACGAGCGCGACGTTCGGCCGGTACGTGCGCTACCGGCGGCACACCACGAAGATCGCGGTGGCCGACCCGGAGAACTCGTCGTTCTACGGCGCGTGGCAGACCGGCGCGATGGACTACACCACGGGCATGCCGTCACGGATCGAAGGCATCGGACGGCCGCGGGTGGAGCCGTCGTTCGTGCCGACGGTCATCGACCACATGATCCAGGTCCCGGACGCCGCGTCCATGGCGGCGATCAGGTTGCTGCGGGAGCGCACCGGCCACTGGGCGGGCGGCTCGACGGGCACCGCGCTGTACGCTGCGTTCGAGATCATCGCGGGCATGCTCGAAGCGGGCCAGGTGGGCAGCGTGGTAACCCTCATCTGCGACGGCGGCGAACGCTACGCCCACACCTACTACAACGACAGCTGGATCGCCGAACAAGGCTTCGACCTAACCCCACACACCCAACGCATGGAACGTTTCCTAGCCACCGGCAAGTGGACGACCTAACAGCCACCCGGCAACGAAACGCAACCAAACCCCCGAACCACCCCTCTCCCGCAACCCGATCCCCAGCCAAATCGGTTGCCGAGCCACCGGGTCAAGGCACGCTTTCCCGCCTTGACGCGGTGTCTCGGCAACCGAACACTGAAAGATCGGGTTCGGGAGGGGCAGATCCGGGCGTAGCGAAGCGAAGCCCGGCGCCCTCAACACCCGCGTAGCGGCTACGAAACCGCCAACCCCACACAAGCAAGCACCGACCAGGCCAGCATCGCCAACCCGGTGTCCTTCAGCACCGGAATCAGCCCGGGCCCGGTCCCCCCACCGGTGATCACCCGCACCGGGGTCCGCAGCAGCGGCGCGGTCACCAGCGCGATCAACAGCCAGGGGTGCCACACGGTGAGCAGCACCGTCACCACGTACGGCACCGCGATCAGCACCAGGTAGAACCGCCGCGTGCCGGCATCCCCAAGCCGCACGGCGAGGGTCACCTTCCCGGCCACCCGGTCGGTCGGGATGTCCCGCAGGTTGTTGGCCACCAGCACGGCCATCGAGAAGCACCCGACCGCCACCGCGGCCCCGAGCGCCTCCCAGCTGATCCGGCCGGCCTGCACGTACACGGTGCCCAGCACCGCGGCCAGTCCGAAGAAGATGAACACCGCGACCTCGCCGAGCCCCGCGTAGCCGTAGGGCTTCCGGCCGCCGGTGTAGAACCAGGCGCCGAGGATGCACGCGGCGCCCATCGCGAGCAGCCACCACCGCCCGGTGGCCGCCACCAGCACCAGCCCGAGCACCCCGGCCACGCCGAAGCAGGTCAGCGCGGCGGTTAGCACTAGCTTCGGCGCCGCGGCACCGGAGCCGACCAGCCGGAGCGGGCCGACCCGGTCGGCGTCGGTGCCGCGGACGCCGTCGGAGTAGTCGTTGGCGAAGTTGACGCCGATGATCAGCGCGAGCGCCACCAGGAGCGCCAGCAGCGACTGCCACCAGGTGAACGCCCCCAGCTGGATCGTCGCCCCCACGCCCGCCACGACCGGTGCCACCGCGTTGGGCAGCGTCCGCGGCCGGGCACCCTCGATCCACTCCGTCACAGTCGCCATGACTGCATTCTCGTCGAGCGCGCCTACTCCCCGGCGGCCGGGACGGACCAGGTGAGCGTGCCGGAGTCCGGCAGGGGCGGGTCGGCCGCCGCCGTGCCGGCCACCGCGAGGACGGCGAACGCGGCACCGACGGCCGCGACCAGGAGACGTTTCAGCGAGATCATTGGCTAACTGAAAAACGGTCCGCGCCGGATGTCAACCAACCGGGGGAAAAATCTGCTCCGCGACCGCTGTTCGGTCGATTTTGCCGGGCCCGCGCAGCGGGAGTGTGGTAACGAACTCGACCCGCTTCGGCACAGCCGCGGCGCCGGCCGCCGAGCGCACCGCGGCCCGCAGCTCGTCCACGCCCGGTGCCTCGCCCTCGGGCACGACCGCGGCCGCCACGACCTGGCCCCACTCGGCGTCCGGCAGCCCGACGACGCACGTCTCCCGCACCCCGGGCAGGGCCGTGATCAGGCGTTCCACGGCCGCCGCGGACACCTTCACCCCGCCGGTGTTGATCACGTCGTCGAGGCGGCCGAGGACTTCCAGGCGCCCGTCGCGCAGCTGCCCGCGGTCCCCGGTGCGGAACCAGCCGCCGTCGAACGCCTCCGCGGTGAGGTCGGGCCGCAGCCGGTAGCCGTGGGTGAGCACCGGCCCCGCGATGAGGATCCGGCCGTCCTCGGCGATCCGCACGTCGACCCCGTCCAGCGGCACGCCGTCGTAGACGCAGCCGCTCGCGGTCTCGCTCATCCCATAGGACGGGACGATCCGCACCCCGGCCTCGGCGGCGCGGGCGCGCAGGGCCGGGGTGGTCGCGGCGGCGCCGAGAATGATCGCGTCGAACGCCTTCGCCGCGTCCAGGCCGGGGCCGGCCGCGTCGAGCAGCCGGGTCAGCTGGGTCGGGACCATCGCGGTGTAGCGCGGCCCGTCCCCGGCGAGCACCGGCCGCGCGGCCTCGGCGAAGCGCTCCGCGCGGAACGGCCCTGGCGGCAGCACCGCGAACGGCTGTCCGGCCAGCATCGACCGGACCAGCACCTGCAGGCCGCCGATGTAGTTCGCGGGCGTGGCGAGCAGCCAGCGACCCGGCCCGCCGAGCCGGGCGTGGGTGGCCGCCGCCGAGGCCTGCAGCGCCTCGGCGGACAGCAGGACGCCCTTGGGCTCACCGGTGGACCCGGAGGTCGCGATGATCACCGCGGTGCCCGGCTCCACCGGCTCGTCCGGCCGCATGCCCGCCAGCAACCCGGCGGCCTTCGGGTCGCCGCCGTCCAGGGGCAGCACGGCCTCGCCCCCGTCGAGCGCCGCCGCCACGGCACCGGCCAGCTCGTCGACCGACTCCGGACCCCGCAGCCAGACCTCGCGCACGCGCACCTCAGTAGTAGTAGGGGAAGGCGGACCAGTCGGGATCCCGCTTCTGCAGGAACGCGTCCCGCCCCTCGACGGCCTCGTCCTGCATGTAGGCCAGCCGGGTCGTCTCGCCCGCGAAGACCTGCTGCCCGACCAGCCCGTCGTCGATCAGGTTGAACGAGTACTTCAGCATCCGCTGGGCCGTCGGCGACTTGCCGAGGATCTCCCAGCCCCACTGCAGGGCCTCGGCCTCCAGCTCGGCGTGCGGCACGACCGCGTTGACCGCGCCCATCCGGTGCATCTGCTCGGCGGTGTATTCGCGGCCGAGGAAGAAGATCTCCCGCGCGAACTTCTGCCCGACCTCGCGCGCCAGGTAGGCCGACCCGAACCCGCCGTCGAACGAGCCGACGTCGGCGTCCGTCTGCTTGAACCGCGCGTGCTCGGCCGAGGCGAGGGTGAGATCGCACACCACGTGCAGCGAGTGCCCGCCGCCCGCGGCCCAGCCCGGGACCACCGCGATCACGACCTTCGGCATGAACCTGATCAGCCGCTGGACCTCCAGGATGTGCAGGCGGCCCGCACGCGCGGGGTCCACCGTGTCGGAGGTCTCGCCGCTCGCGTACTGATACCCGGACCGACCGCGAATACGCTGGTCACCACCGGAACAGAACGCCCACCCACCGTCCTTCGGCGAGGGACCGTTCCCCGTCAGGAGGACGCAGCCGACATCTGAGCTCATCCGCGCGTGGTCGAGAGCGCGGTACAGCTCGTCGACGGTGTGCGGGCGGAAGGCGTTGCGAACCTCGGGGCGGTCGAACGCGACGCGCACGACGCGTTTGCCGGAGCGGGCCTCGACGGAACGGTGATAGGTGATGTCGGTGAAACCGAAACCCTCGATTTCGGTCCAGGCGGACGGGTCGAACAGCTCGGAAACCTGGGCGTCATGCACGTTTGGGAGAATAGGCCGTGTGACTGTGGTGACGGGTGACACGCCGGGGGGTCCCCGGTGAATCCGTCGACCGCCCAGGCCAAGGTGATCGTGGACGAACTCGTCCGCAACACCGTCTCGCACGTGGTGCTCTGCCCCGGTTCCCGCAACGCGCCGCTGTCGCTGGCGCTGTACGACGCGGCCGCCGCCGGGCGCCTCCAGCTGCACGTCCGCATCGACGAGCGGGGCGCGGGCTTCCTCGCGCTGGGCATCGCGGCGCGCACCGGTCGCCCGGTCGCCGTGGTCTGCACCAGCGGCACCGCGGCGGCGAACTTCCACCCGGCCGTCCTGGAGGCCGACCGCGCCGGGGTCCCGCTGATCGTGCTCACCGCCGACCGCCCGCCGGAGCTGCGGGCCGCGGGCGCGAACCAGGTCATCGAGCAGCAGCGGCTCTACGGCGGCGCGGTGCGGTACTTCGACGAGCTGGCCGTCGCCGAGCGGCGGGGCGGCCAGAACGCGTACTGGCGCAGCCAGATCTGCCGGGCGTGGAACGCGGCGTACGGCGAATGGCGGTGCGGCCCGGTCCACCTGAACGTTCCGTTCCGCGAGCCGCTGGTGCCCGACGGCGACGACGAGTGGTTCGAGTCGCTGGAGGGCCGCCCCGGTGGGGAGCGCTGGACCGAGCTGCCGGACTTCGGCGCACTGCCGTCGTTCGTGGTCCCGTCGGCGCGCTGTGGTCTGGTCATCGCGTGCGACAGCGGGGTGCGCGCCGCCGGTGAGTGGGGTGAGCAGCACGGCTGGCCGGTGATCTCGGAGACCGGCGGGCTCGGCCTGCTCGGGTCGTCGGCGATCTCGTCCGGCGTGTGGCTGCTCGGCGCCGAGGAGTTCATCCGGCGGCACAAGCCCGAGCAGGTGCTGTGCCTCGGCAGGCCGACGGTGTTCCGGCAGATCCAGCAGCTGCTGTCGGACGCCGACGTCGAGGTGCTGCTGGTGCGCCCGGACTCGGACTGGCCGGCGCCCGCCCACAACGTGCGGCAGGTCGGGCAGTGGTTCGACTCGCCGACCAAGCCGGCCGATCCGGAGTGGCTGGCCGCGTGGCAGCGGGCGGACGCGCTGGCGAACGAGGCGGTCGGCACGGCGTTGCGGCGCGAGCAGTGGCCGAGCGGGCTGCGGCTGGCGTCCGAGCTGGTCGACGCACTGCCGCCGGACGCGCTGCTGGTGGTCGGCTCGTCCAACCCGGCGCGCGACGTGGCGCTCGCCGGCCGGATGCGACCGGACGTGCTGGTGCACCGCAACCGCGGCGTGGCGGGCATCGACGGCACGGTGTCGACGGCGATCGGCGCGGCGACGGTGCACCGCGGGCAGTCGTACGCACTGCTCGGCGACCTGACGTTCCTGCACGACGTGAACGGTCTGCTGGCCGGCCCGCCGGAGACGCGCCCGGACCTGACGATCGTGGTGCTCAACGACGACGGCGGCGGGATCTTCTCGCTGCTCGAGCAGGGGGCGCCCGAGCACCGGGACGCGTTCGAGCACGTGTTCGGCACCCCGCACGGCGCGGACCTCTCGGCGCTGTGCGCCGGGTTCGGCATCCCACACGTACAGGCCGGAACGATCGAGGAGTTCCGCGAGGCGCTGCGCCCGGCGCCCGGTCTGCGGGTGGTCGAGGTGCAGGTGGACCGGTCGCGCCACCGCGACCTGCACACCCGCATCCGCTCGGCGGTGTCCACCGCTCTCAGTTAGCGGGAACCTTCTTTCGGACGTGTCCGGTGGGAAGTTTTCCCGCTAGCGTCCCCGCCATGCGTCTGCGAACTCGCGCCGGCCTGGGGGCCGTGACCACCGGAATCGCGATCGTGCTCCTCGCTTCGACCGCCTCCGCCGCGCCCGCCCCGGGCGCTGCCGGAGCCGGCGACCCCTATTACCCGTACGCCGGCAACGGCGGCTACGACGTCGCCCACTACGACATCCGCCTCACCTACCAGCCGGCCACCGACCAGCTCGCCGGCACCACGACGATCCTCGCCAGGACCACGCAGGAGCTGTCCAGCTTCGACCTCGACTTCGGGCTCCATGTGAGCGGGATCCGGGTCGACAACGTGCCCGCCGCCTTCCGGACCGTCCGCGACGGCGAGCTGGAGGTCACCCCGGCCAAGCCGCTCGCGAAGAACCAGCCGGTCACCGTCGTCGTCACCTACGCGGACACCCCGTCCAAGGTCGTCATCGACGGCTACACCGCGTGGAAGAAGACCCCGGACGGCGCGCTCGCCGTCGACGAGCCGCAGAACTCGCAGTGGTGGTACCCGGCCAGCGACCACCCGACCGACAAGGCCACCTACGACGTCTCGGTCGAGGTGCCGGACGACGTCGCCGCCCTGTCCAACGGCACGCTCGTCCGCAAGACCAAGCAGCGGGCAGGCTGGACGCGCTGGAACTGGCGCAGCACCCAGCCGCAGAACACCTACGCCACCACCCTCGAAGTCGGGAAGTTCGAGGTCAACCAGGCCACCACGCCAGGCGGGCAGCCGTTCGTCACCGCGTACGACCCGGCCACCGGCGACTCCCTCGGCGCGGCGAAGGCCAGCGTCGAGCGCACCCCGGAGATCGTCGAGTTCCTCGCGAGCCAGTTCGGCGAGTACCCGTTCGAGGCGCAGGGCGGGGTGGTCAGCACCGGCCTGACCTTCGCGCTGGAGGCCCAGACGCGGCCGGTGTACAGCAACAAGTTCTTCGTCGCCGGGACGAACACCTCGGTCGTCGCGCACGAGAACGCGCACCAGTGGTTCGGCGACTCCGTCTCGCTGGGCCGCTGGAGCGACATCTGGCTCAACGAGGGCTTCGCGAGCTACGCCGAGTACCTGTGGTCGGAGCACCAGGGCGAGGGCACCGCGGCCGAGCTCGCCCAGTACGTCTACGACTCCTACCCGGCCGACGACCCGTTCTGGCAGGTCCTGCCCGGCGACCCGGGGGCAGCCAACCAGTTCGACGACGCCGTGTACGACCGCGGCGCGCTGGCCGTGCAGGCGTTGCGGACCGCCGTCGGCGACGACGCGTTCTTCACGATCCTGCGCACCTGGGTCGCCCGGCACCGGGGTGACGACGCCCGCATCAGCGACTTCGTCGCGCTGGCCGAGGAGGTCTCCGGCAAGCCGCTGCAGCAGCTGTTCCAGACCTGGCTGTTCACCGCGGGCAAGCCGGCCACCGGCCCGAACGGCGCGGCGACCCTGCGTGCCGCCGCCCAGCCGCGGTCCTACCCCGCCATCCAGCGCACCCACCAGCTGCTGGCGGCCGGAGACAGCCGTTAACCCGCACCTTCTATGCTCGGAGGAGTGACGGCGAGAACTCTGTGGTGGCTGAAGATCGGCCGTCGCTGCGTGCTCGCCGTCGCCGTCGTGATCACCGTGCTGTGCGCCGGCCTGCTGCTCGCCGCGATCCGCAACGACCAGGCGATCACCGGCAACCTGGGCACGGCGACGGCCGAGGTGGACGCGGTGGCCTGGGACCGGACGATCATCCGGTTCGAGACGCCGGACGGCATCGTGCACAGCCCGTCCAACGGCGTGCTCTACCCGGCCGGCCTGGTCGCGGGCGACCTGGTGCGCATCGAGTACGACGCGACCGACCCGGACCTGGCCCGCGTCGCGGGCCGCACCGCGACCTTGACGCTGCTGCCGCTGGGCACCACCATCCTGATCACCTGGGTGGTCGCAGGCGCGGTGGCCTGGCTGATCCGCCAGCGACTGCGCCGCGAGCCGGAGGTGACCGAGCCGGAGGTCACCGTCGTCGAGGCCGAGACCACGGTGAAGTCCGGCTGACTCCGGCAGCGAGGGGACTTCCATGCGCAGCGTCACCTACTCGATGTCCGTCTCGCTGGACGGCTACATCGTCGGGCCGGACGGCCGGTTCGACTGGTCGGCGCCCACCGAGGAAGTCTTCCGCCTCGCCATCGAGGAGGTGCGCGGCGTCGACGTCCACCTGATGGGGCGGCGGCTGTACGAAACGATGCTGTTCTGGGAAACCGCCGAACAGGAGCAGACCCTGGACGACGCGGAGCTCGAGTTCGCCGCGATCTGGAAGGCGATGCCCAAGGTCGTGTTCTCCACCACGCTGCCCGCGGTGGAGGGCAACACGCGGCTGGCTTCCGGCAGCCCGGCCGAGGAGATCGAGCGGCTGCGCGCCGAGCCGGGGGACGGCGACATCGCGATCGGCGGCGCGACCCTGGCCGCCGAGGTCGCCGCGGCCGGGCTGATCGACGAGTACCTCGTGCGGGTCCACCCGGTGCTCGTCGGTGGTGGCACCCCGTTCTTCGCCCACCAGGAACGCCGGGTGGACCTCGAACTCGTCGAGACCCGCACCCTCAGCGACAAGGTCGCCTTCCTCCACTACCGCGTGGTGCGTTAGAACCCCTGGCGCGGCGGCTGGATCTGCTGCTGCGGGTACTGCTGCGGCGCGTGACCCGGCTGCGGGTACCCGGCCTGCGGGTAGCCGGCCTGCGGCACGGGCGGCTGCTGCGGCATGGGCTGCGGCGCCGGCGCCTGCTGCTGCATGGCCTGGACCTGCTGCGCCTCGTCCTTGGTCAGCTTGTTCGTCATGCCGCAGAACGTGCACACCGTGAAGTACTTCGAGCTGATCGGGAACAGCGGGATGAAGAACAGCGTGAACTTCGTGACGGCGCGGCGCAGCGCGTGCGCGCTCGGGTTCTGGCAGTTCCCGCACAGGTAGGTCGCGGTGGCCAGCTCCTGGACGCTCTTGCGCCAGCCGTAGATCAGCATGTGGTGTTCTCCCGGGTCCGTGTTCTTGTCCGGACCTAGGACGCGCGGATGCCCCGTTCGGTTTCCTGCCACCAGGACAGGACTTCCTCGGCGACGCTGGGCGCGGCGACAAGCAGGCCGTCGGTGGGCAGCGGGCTGTCCGACCCGCGCCGGTCGAGCACGACGGCGCCCGCCTCGATGGCCAGCGCGACCGACCCGGCGACGTCCCACTCGTGGTAGCTGTGCAGCACCGCGGCGATCGCGTGCCCGAGCGCGACCTGGGCGATCGACAACGCGGCCGAGCCGAGCACGCGAACCCCGGCGTGTGCCTCGGCGGCGCGTTCGATGAACGAGCCCATGCCTGGCCACGGCCCCTTGCGGGCCAGCTCGGTGCACACGATCGACCCGGCGATGCGGTCCCGGTCGACCAGCTTGACCGGCTTGCCGTTGGCGCGCGTGCCGCGTCCGCGGGCGGCGGCGTAGATCTGCGCGCGGTAGGGGTCGGCGACCACACCGACGACCGGTCCGGACGCGTCGACCAGCGCGAGGCTGTAGGCGCACCACGGCACCCCGGCGACGTAGTTGGCCGTCCCGTCGACCGGGTCCACCACCCAGCGGTAGGCCGCCGAGTCCGCGCCGGTGTCGGCGCCGAACTCGCCGCCGACGACGGGGATGCCGGGGAACTCGGCGGTCAGCACGCGGCGGGTGTGCCGCTCCAGGATGCGGTCGGTGTCGGTGACCCAGTCGAACGGCGAGTCCGCCACGTCCGGGTGGGCGCCCCGGCCCGCGGTCGCCGTGATCACGTCGGTGGCGTCGTTGGCCAGCCGCCCGGCGACCTCGAGCGCTCGCGACAGCAAGCCCGGTTCGACCGGGTGGGGTGGACGGGCGGAGAGGAGGGTCACGCCAGCCGAGTGTGGCGGCAGCAGATGTCCGGGACGCGACACCCAGGTGAAGCGGAGAAAGCTTCGTGAAGTTCGGGCACCGTTGGTCCCGTCGTCACGCGGGCTTTTCTCCGCGAACCGGACCGGCTGCCACGGTGGGGATCGTGCGCGTCGCCATCGTCACCGAAAGCTTCCTCCCGCAGGTGAACGGCGTGACCAACTCCGTGCTGCGGATCATCGAGCACCTCACCGGCACCGGCCACGACGTGATGGTGGTCGCGCCCGGCCTCACCGGGCCGACGCACTACCGGGGCGCGCCCGTGGTGCGCATCCCGGCGCTGGACCTGCCGGTGGTGAACTCGCTGCCGATCGGCCTGCCCACCCGCACGGTGCTGACCGCGCTGGCCGCGTTCGGGCCGGACGTGGTGCACCTGGCATCGCCGTTCGTGGTCGGCGCCCGCGGGCTGGCCGCGGCCCGGCGGCTGCGGGTGCCTTCGATCGCGGTGTTCCAGACCGACATCGCCGGGTTCGCCACCGCGTACGGGCTCGGCCTCGGCGCGCGGGCCGCGTGGCGGTGGGTGCGTCGGCTGCATACCAAGGCCGACCGCACGCTCGCACCGTCCACCCAGTCCGTGGAGGACCTGCGTGCGCACGGTGTGCCCCGTGTGCACCGGTGGGGCCGGGGGGTGGACGTCGAGCGGTTCTCGCCGGCGCACGCGGACCCGGACCTGCGGGCCCGGCTCGCGCCGAACGGGGAGCTGCTGGTCGGGTTCGTCGGGCGGCTGGCGCCGGAGAAGGAGGTCGGCAGGCTCGCCGCCCTGACCGGGGTGGACGGCGTGCGGCTGGTGATCGTGGGTGACGGGCCGGACCGCGAGGAGCTGGCCGAACGCCTGCCCAGCGCGGCCTTCCTCGGTGCCCGCTACGGCGACGAGCTGTCCGCGGCTTACGCGAGCCTGGACGTGTTCGTCCACACCGGCCCGCACGAGACGTTCTGCCAGGCGGTGCAGGAGGCGATGGCGTCCGGGCTGCCGGTGCTGGCGCCGGACGCGGGCGGCCCGCGGGACCTCGTCCTGCCCGGCCGCACCGGCTTCCTGCTGCCGCCCGACCCGGCCGGGTTCGCCGAGGAGCTGGTGCGGCGCGTGCGCGACCTGCGCGACCCGGCGCTGCGGGACCGGCTGGGGACCAAGGCCCGCAAGGTCGTGCTCGGCCGGACGTGGCCCGCGGTGTGCGCGGAGCTGGTGAACCACTACGAGGTGGTCACCGGCCGCGTGGCGCGAGCCGCCTGATGCCATGCACATCGTCCAGCTGGCGAACTTCTACGGGCCCCGGTCCGGTGGTCTGCGCACGGCGCTGCACCACCTCGGCGCCGGGTACGTGGCGAGCGGCCACCGCGTGACGCTGGTCGTGCCGGGGCCCCGGCACGCCGAGGAACAGCTGCCGACCGGGGTGCGGCGGATCAGCCTGCCCGCGCCGAAGATCCCCGGCACCGGCGGCTACCGCGCGGTCGACCCGTACCGGGTGCGCGCGTTGCTGTCGGCGCTGCGCCCGGACCGGCTGGAGGTGTCGGACCGGCTGACCCTGCGGGGGATGGGGGTGTGGGCGCACCGGCGCGACGTGCCCAGCGTGGTGATCTCGCACGAGCGGCTGGACCGGCTGCTGGAGCAGTTCCTGGTGCCCGGTCCGCTGGCCCGCCGCGTCGCCGACGCCGCCAACCGGCGCATGGCGGGCAACTACGACACGGTCGTCTGCACCACGTCGTTCGCCCGCGAGGAGTTCGACCGGATCGGCGTCGCCAACGTCCGCCAGGTCCCGCTCGGGGTGGACCTCGCGACCTTCCGCCCCGCGCACCACGATCCCGGCCTGCGGCACGAGCTGGCCTCCGGCGCGGACGCGTTGCTGGTCCACTGTGGACGGCTGTCGCCGGAGAAGCACGTCGAGCGCAGTGTGGACACCGTCGCCGAGCTGACCGAGGCGGGGGACCGGGTGCGGCTGGTGATCGCCGGGGACGGGCCGCGCCGCCGGGCGCTGGAACGGCGGGCGCGCGGGCTGCCGGTGACATTCCTCGGGTTCGTGTCCGACCGGACCGCCGTGGCCCGGCTGCTGGCCAGCGCCGACGTCTCGCTCGCGCCGGGCCCGCACGAGACGTTCGGGCTCGCGGCGCTGGAGGCGCTGGCGTCCGGGACGCCGGTGGTGGTGTCGCAGTCCTCGGCGCTGCGGGAGATCGTCCGGCCCGGCTGCGGGGCCGCGGTTCCGGACGTGCCCCGGGCGTTCGCGTCGGCCGTGACCGGCCTGCTGGAGAGCCCGGAGGACCTGCGACGTGCGGCTTCGCGCGCCCGGGCGGAGGAGTTCGCGTGGCCCGCGAGCGTGCGGGGGATGCTCACTGCCTTACCCCCACCCGTCGCCCACCGCCGCCCTCAACGGAGGCGCAAGCGCCGCAGCTAGTCTTCAAACATGTCGCGAGCCAGTCTGGACAAGGATCCACACGAGGTCGCCGCCATGTTCGACGGCGTCTCGGAGGGCTACGACCGGGCGAACTCGGTCATGACGTTCGGGTTCGACCGGCGATGGCGCACGACGACCTCGCGGGTCCTGGACGCCCGCCGCGGCGAGCGGGTGCTCGACCTCGCCGCGGGCACCGGGGTGTCCACCGCCGAGTACGCCCGCGGCGGCGCGTGGTGCCTGGCCGCGGACTTCTCCCTCGGCATGCTGCGCAGCGGCAAGCACCGCCGCGTCCCGATGGTCGCCGCCGACGCGCTGCACCTGCCGTTCGCCGACGACAGCTTCGACGCCGCGACGATCAGCTTCGGCATCCGCAACTTCGTCGACACCAAGGCCGCGCTCGAAGAGATCGCGCGCGTGGTCAAGCCGGGCGGCCGGCTGGTGATCTGCGAGGTGTCGACCCCCACATTCCCGCCGATCCGGTTCGTCTACAAGAAGTTCATCCTGCGGGTCATGACGCTGCTCGGCCGGTTCTCCTCGACCAACCCCGAGGCCTACTCCTACCTGGCCGAATCGATGGCCGCGTGGCACGACCAGCGCAGCCTGGCGCAGATCATCGCCAGCGCGGGCTGGTCGAAGGTGGAGTGGCTGAACCTGACCTTCGGCGTCGTCGCCATCCATCGCGCGATAAAGCCCACCCGCCAGCCCGACCACCACCCCTGATGGAGACGCTCCGCGTCGCAGTGCTCCCCGTAAACTCCGAGGCATGACCCAGGACGCACAGGTAATCGTCGTCGGCGCGGGCCCGGCCGGATCCACCGTCGCGACGTACCTGGCGCGGGCCGGGATCGACGTCCTGGTGCTGGAGAAGACCGAGTTCCCGCGCGAGAAGGTGTGCGGCGACGGCCTCACCCCGCGCGGCGTGAAGCAGCTCATCGACCTGGGCATCGACACCAGCCAGGAGGCCGGCTGGGTGCACAGCCGCGGCCTGCGGATCCTCACCGCGGAGCTGACGCTGGAGCTGGACTGGCCGGAGCTGACCAGCTACCCGCCCTACGGCGTCTCGCGTACCCGCCAGGACTTCGACGACCTGCTGGCCAAGACCGCCGTCAAGGCGGGCGCCCGGCTGCTGGAGCGGACCACGGTGACCGGCGCGATCACCGACGAGCGCACGGGCCGCGTGATCGGTGTCGAGGGGAAGCAGGGGCCCGAGAAGACCCCGGTGCGCTACCACGCGCCGCTGGTCCTGGCATGTGACGGCGTGTCCGCGCGGCTGGCCCGGTCGATCGGCATCGAGACCGACGAGAAGCGCCCGATGGGCGTGGCCGTGCGCCGGTACTACAAGAGCCCACGGCACGACGACCCGTTCATCGAGGGCCACCTGGAACTGTGGGACCGCAAGGACCCGCGCAACCCGCAGCTGCTGCCCGGGTACGGGTGGGCGTTCCCGCTCGGTGACGGCACGGTGAACGTCGGGCTCGGGATGCTGTCCACGTCGAAGTCGTTCCGGAACATGGACTACCGCGCCCTGATGCGGCAGTGGCTGGACTCGACGCCGGAGGAGTGGGGCTACCGCGAGGAGAACGCGATCGGCCGGATCGGCGGTGCCGGTCTGCCGATGGGCTTCAACCGCACTCCGCACTACCGCGACGGCCTGCTGCTGCTCGGCGACGCGGGCGGCATGGTGAGCCCGTTCAACGGCGAGGGCATCTCGGCGGCGATGGAGTCGGCGCAGCTCGCGGCGGAGTTCGTGGTGCAGGCGCTGGCCCGGCCCGAGGGCTCGTCGCGGGAGCGCGCGCTGCGTGGCTACCCGCTCGCGCTGAAGGAGCTGATGGGCGGCTACTACCGCCTCGGCAACGTCTTCGCGAAGGCGATCGGCAACCCGAAGGTCATGCGCGCGGCGACCAAGTACGGGCTGCGGATCAACCCGCTGATCCCGCTGATCTACAAGGGCCTGTCCGGCTGCTACGACGCCAAGGGCGGCGACGCGGTGGACCGGATGATCTCGCTCGCCGCCCGGTTGACGCCCAGCGCCTGAGGTGGGGTCTGCCCCACCGCGGACCCGGGTGCGCACCGGCTGCCGGATCTTCGCGCGGCGCAACAGACTCGGTGCGTGCCCACCACCGAAGCCGAAACCGGCAGCGACTTCGCCCGCCTGGCCGGCCGCGTCAAGCAGGCCGGCCTGCTGAACCGGCGCCCCGGTTACTACGCCCTGCGCGCCGGCCTGGTCACCGCCCTGTTCGCCTACGCCTGGGCGTTGTTCGCCTGGATCGGCGACTCCTGGGCGACCCTGGTCGTCGCCGTGCTGCTGGCCGTCCTGTTCGGTCAAATCGCCCTGCTGTCGCACGACCTCGCGCACCGGCAGGTGTTCCGCACGCGCCGCCCGAGCGAGGTCGCCGGCCGGATCGCGGGCAACCTCGGCATCGGCCTGAGCTACGGCTGGTGGATGGACAAGCACACGCGCCACCACGCCAACCCCAACCACGAGGAACTCGATCCGGACGTCGCGCCGGACATCCTCGTGTGGTCGCAGGGCCAGGCCAGGGCCAGCCGCGGCCTGCCCCGGTTCATCGGGCGCCACCAGGCGGTCCTGTTCTTCCCGCTGCTCACGCTGGAGGGTCTGAACCTGCACTGGTCGAGCATCCGCGCGGTGCTCAGGCCGGGGCTGAAGCAGCGGTGGCTGGAAGCCGCGCTGCTGTTCACCCACTTCGCGGTCTACCTCGGCGCGGTGTTCCTGGTGCTGTCGCCGGTCAAGGCGCTGGTGTTCATCGCCGTGCACCAGGGCCTGTGGGGCGTGTACCTGGGCTCGATCTTCGCGCCGAACCACAAGGGCATGCCGACGCTGACCGGTGGCGATCGGCCGGACTTCCTGCGGCGGCAGGTGCTGACCTCCCGCAACGTCCGCGGCGGCCGGTTCGTCGACGTCGCGATGGGCGGCCTGAACTACCAGATCGAGCACCACCTGTTCCCCAGCATGCCGACCCCGCACCTGCGGCTGGCGCAGCCGATCGTGCGGCGGTACTGCGCCGAGATCGGGGTGCCGTACTCGGAGACCGGTCTGGTCGACTCCTGGGCGCAGGCGCTGCGGCACCTCCACGAGGCCGGCGAGCCGCTCCGCGGATGACTTCCGTCACACCTCCGTCGGCGTGATCTTGCGCGCAACCGGCGGAGGTTGGCCGCCATCACCGTGGGTTACGTCACACCAGTTCTGCGTTGCGTGATCAGGATGATCCTTTTCGTGCTGGTCTCGGGCTTATGGCCGTCCACCAGGGCATCCTTTGGTTAGGTTCGCCTTACCCGAAACACCCCGCGACAACAATGTGAGCCACGTCCTACACTGCCCCTATGCTTTGTGAACCGCTTCACAACCCCGCAAGGGAGATTGTGAACAGTTTCACAAGCGGCACGTTCGCAACGGCGCGGAAAGGACGGCATTCACCGTGCTGATGTCGCAGTTCCACCTCGCGCAGGCCGCCTCGGGGCCCGGCCTTGAGATGTACCTGCCGCTGGTCCTCCTGTTCGTCCTCGCCGCGGCCTTCGCGGTGTTCTCCGTGCTGCTCGGCCCGCTGGTGGGCCCGCGCCGGTACAACCGGGCGAAGCAGATGGCCTACGAGTGCGGGATCGAACCGTCCCCGCAGCCGCTGGTGGGCGGCGGCCGCATGCCGGTCGCCTACTACATCACCGCGATGCTGTTCATCCTGTTCGACATCGAAATGGTCTTCCTCTACCCGTTCGCCGTCTCGGCGGACGCGCTCGGCCTGTTCGGCCTGGTGGAGATCGTCTTGTTCATCGCGACCGTCGGCTTCGCCTACGCCTACGTCTGGCGTCGCGGCGGGCTCGACTGGAACTAGGGGAGGGACGTCATGGGACTCGAAGAGCAGCTCCCCAACGGCATCCTGCTGGCCAGCCTGGAGAAGCTGGTCAACTGGGCGCGCAAGAACTCGCTGTGGCCGGCCACCTTCGGGCTCGCCTGCTGTGCGATCGAGATGATGACCGTCGGCGGCTCGCGCTACGACATCGCGCGCTTCGGCATGGAGCGGTTCTCCGCCACCCCGCGCCAGGCCGATCTGATGATCGTCGCCGGGCGGGTCACGCAGAAGATGGCCCCGGTCCTGCGTCAGATCTACGACCAGATGGCCGAGCCGAAGTGGGTGCTGGCCATGGGCGTCTGCGCGTCCTCCGGCGGCATGTTCAACAACTACGCCGTGGTGCAGGGCGTGGACCACATCGTGCCGGTCGACATGTACCTGCCGGGCTGCCCGCCGCGCCCCGAAATGCTCCTCGACGCGATCCTCAAGCTGCACGCCAAGATCCAGGACGAGCCGCTCGGGCCGCGCCGCGCCGCCGCGCTGGCCGGGTACCAGACCGAGCTGATCCCGTCGTCGATCAAGTACGCGAAGAAGTGATGCGCTCATGACCGAGGAAAAGCCCGAACCCGGCGGGGAACAGTCCAGCGCCCAGCGCCCGGACACCGGCCTGGAGCCGCGTGGGCCGCGCCCGGCGCAGCCGATCGTCGCGGGCCGTGAGCGCCGCGGGATGTTCGGTGTCTCCGACAGCGGGGACACCTCCGGTTACGGCGGCCTGCGGCTGCCCGCCTACCTGCCGCCACCGGCGGAACGGCCCTACGGCGGCTGGTTCGACGAGTTCGCCGACCAGTTCTTCGCCGCGCTGGCCGAGAACGACGTGCCCGCCGACGCGGTGCACCAGGTGACCGTCGATCGCGGCGAGATCACGCTCTACGTCGATCGCGCGCACCTCGTCGCGATGTGCCGCATCCTGCGCGACGACGCCGGGCTGCGGTTCGAGCTGTGCAGCTCGGTGTCCGGTGTGGACTACGGGCCGGACGTGCCGCAGCGGCTGCACTCGGTGTACCACCTGACGTCGATGACCTACCGCCGGCGCATCCGGCTGGAGGTCGCCGTCGACGTCGAGGACGCGCACATCCCGTCCATCGTGGAGGTCTACCCGACGGCGGACTGGCAGGAACGCGAGGCGTGGGACCTGTTCGGCATCGTCTACGACGGCCACCCGGCCCTGACGCGGATCCTCATGCCGGACGACTGGGACGGCCACCCGCAGCGCAAGGACTACCCGCTCGGCGGGATCCCGGTGGAGTACAAGGGCGCGGAGATCCCGCCCCCCGATCAGCGGAGGTCGTACTCGTGACTACCGATCGACTCGCGGACGTCAGCACCGGCACCGACACGAGCGACACCGGCCGCGACAGTGTCGACTACGCCGAATCGCGCGACACCACCGAAGGCCGCATCTACCACGTCTCCGGCGGTGACTGGGACGACGTGCTGGAGGACGCCCAGCACGACGAGCGGATCGTCATCAACATGGGCCCCCAGCACCCGTCCACGCACGGCGTGCTCCGGCTCGTGCTGGAGCTGGAGGGCGAGACCGTCACCCAGCTCCGCTCGGTCATCGGCTACCTGCACACCGGCATCGAGAAGAACTGCGAGTACCGGACCTGGACCCAGGGCGTCACGTTCGTTACGCGCATGGACTACCTGTCCCCGCTGTTCAACGAGCTGGGCTACTGCCTCGGCGTGGAGAAGCTGCTCGGCATCCGCGCCCCGCGCCGGGCCGAACTGATCCGCGTCATGCTGTGCGAGATCAACCGCATCGGCTCGCACCTGGTCTACATCGCCACCGGCGGCATGGAGCTGGGCGCGACCACCGCGATGACCTTCGGGTTCCGCGAGCGGGAAGAGGTCCTGCACCTGCTGGAGTACCTGACCGGGCTGCGCATGAACCACGCGTTCATCCGCCCCGGCGGCGTCGCGCAGGACCTGCCGACCGACTGGAAGGAGAAGGTGAGCGAGTTCGTCAAGACGATGGACGAGCGCCTTCCCTTGTACGACAAGCTGTTCACCGGTCAGCCGATCTGGCGCAACCGGCTCAAGGGCGTCGGGTACCTGCCGGTCGACGCGTGCCTCGCGCTCGGCGTCACCGGGCCGGTGCTGCGCTCCGCGGGCCTGCCGTGGGACCTGCGCAAGATCGAGCCGTACTCGCGCTACGACGAGTTCGAGTTCGACGTGCCGACCTCGACCGAGGCCGACTGCTGGGGCCGGTACCTGTGCCGGGTCGAGGAGATGCACCAGTCGCTGCGGATCATCCGGCAGTGCCTGAAGAAGATCGAGCCGGGCCCGGTGATGGTGGAGGACCGCAAGATCGCGTGGCCCGCGCAGCTGTCGATCTCCAGCGACGGCATGGGCAACTCGCTCGAGCACGTCCGCAAGATCATGGGCCAGTCGATGGAGTCCCTGATCCACCACTTCAAGCTGGTCACCGAGGGCTTCAAGGTGCCTGCGGGCCAGGTGTACTCGCCGATCGAGTCGCCGCGCGGCGAGCTGGGCTTCCACCTCGTCTCCGACGGCGGCACCCGCCCGGTGCGCGTGCACGTGCGGGAACCGAGTTTCGTCAACCTGCAGTCCCTGCCGGCGATGTCAGAGGGCGGCCTGGTGGCGGACGTGATCGCGGCGGTCGCGTCCGTGGACCCGGTCATGGGCGGAGTGGATCGATGACCCAAGCGAAAGAGCTGTTCGACGCGGACACGGTGGCCAAGGCGCAGGAGCTGATGGCCCGTTACCCGCAGTCCCGGTCGGCGCTGCTGCCGATGCTGCATCTGGTCCAGTCGGTGCAGGGGTTCGTCAGCCAGGAGGGCGTGACATTCTGCGCGCAGCAGCTGGGACTGTCCGAGGCCGAGGTCAGCGCGGTCGTCACGTTCTACACCATGTACAAGCGCAAGCCGTGCGGTGAGCATCTGGTGAGCGTGTGCACGAACACGCTGTGCGCGGCGCTGGGCGGGGACGCGATCTACCGCACCCTGCAGGAGCACCTCGGCGAGGACGGGAAACCACTGGGGCACGAGGAAACCGCGGGCACCCCGGGCGAGCCCGGGTCGATCACGCTGGAGCACGCCGAGTGCCTCGCCGCCTGCGACCTCGCGCCGGTGCTGCAGGTCAACTACGAGTACTACGACAAGCAGACGCCGGACAGCGCGGTCGAACTGGTCGACGCCCTGCGGCGCGGTGAGAAGCCGCAGCCGACGCGCGGGGCTCCGCTGGGCGACTTCAAGAGCGCCGAGCTGCAGCTGGCCGGGTTCTTCCCGGAGGACGAGGAGACGTACCGGTCGCAAGTGGACGGACCGTCCCAGGCCCCGGAGACCCTGATGGGCGCGCGGATCGCCCAGGAGCGGGGCTGGACGGCCCCGGCCATGGCGGACGCCCCGTTGCCGGAAGTGGAGAAGAAGTAATGGCTGATCCCATCACCCCGGTGCTCACCAAACGCTGGCTGTCCCCCAACTCCTGGCGGCTGTCCACCTACGAACAGCTGGAGGGTTACACCGCGCTGCGCAAGGCGCTGAGCGGCACGCCCGAGCAACTCGTGCAGCTGGTCAAGGACTCCGGTCTGCGTGGCCGCGGCGGCGCGGGGTTCCCGGCCGGCGTGAAGTGGTCGTTCATGCCGCCCAACGAGGACAAGCCGCACTACCTGGTCATCAACGCCGACGAGGGCGAACCGGGGACCTGCAAGGACATCCCGCTGATGATGGCCGACCCGCACTCGCTCATCGAGGGCTGCATCATCGCCGCCTACGCGATGCGGTCACACCACTGCTTCATCTACGTACGGGGCGAGGCGCTGCACCCGTACCGTCGGCTCAACGCGGCGGTGCGCGAGGCCTACCGCGCCGGGTACCTCGGCAAGGACATCCTGGGCTCCGGGTTCGACCTGGACATCACCGTGCACGCCGGGGCGGGCGCCTACATCTGCGGTGAGGAAACCGCGCTGCTCGACTCGCTCGAAGGCCGCCGCGGCCAGCCGCGGCTCAAGCCGCCGTTCCCCGCGGCCGCCGGCCTCTACGCGGCGCCGACCACCGTGAACAACGTGGAGACCATCGCTAGCGTTCCGTTCATCGTGAACGGCGGCGCGGACTGGTTCCGCAAGATGGGCCGGGAGAAGTCGCCCGGCCCGAAGATCTACTCGATCTCCGGGCACGTCGAGAAGCCCGGCCAGTACGAGGCGCCGCTCGGCACGACCCTGCGGGAGCTGCTGGAACTGTGTGGTGGCATGAAGGACGGCATCCCGCTCAAGTTCTGGACGCCGGGCGGGTCGTCCACGCCGATGTTCACCGCCGAGCACCTGGACATCCCGCTCGACTTCGAGGGCGCCGCGGAGGCCGGGTCGATGCTCGGCACCACCGCGGTCCAGGTGTTCAACGAAACCGTGTCGGTGCCGTGGGCCGTGATGAAGTGGACCCAGTTCTACGAGCACGAGTCGTGCGGCAAGTGCACGCCGTGCCGGGAGGGCACGTACTGGCTGGCGCAGATCCTGGAGCGGATGGTCGACGGGCGGGGCACCGCCGAGGACATCGACACGCTGCTGGACGTCTGCGACAACATCCTCGGCCGGTCGTTCTGCGCGCTGGGTGACGGCGCGGTCAGCCCGATCACCAGCGGGATCAAGTACTTCCGCGACGAATTCCTCGCCCTGTGCGAGAGCAACAAGCGCGAGTTGGTGGGAGCACAGGCATGACGATCGCGCCGGAAGAACCCAAGACCGAGACGCCGGTCCCCGAAGGTCACGTCAAGCTGACCATCGACGGCGAAGAGGTCATCGCGCCCAAGGGCGAGCTGCTGATCCGCACGGCGGAGCGGCTCGGCACGGTGATCCCGCGGTTCTGCGACCACCCGCTGCTCGACCCGGCCGGGGCCTGCCGTCAGTGCCTCGTCGAGGTCGAGATGGGCGGGCGGCCGATGCCGAAACCGCAGGCGTCCTGCACGATGACGGTCGCCGACGGGATGGTCGTCAAGACGCAGCTGACGTCGCCGGTCGCGGACAAGGCCCAGCAGGGTGTGATGGAGCTGCTGCTCATCAACCACCCGCTGGACTGCCCGGTCTGCGACAAGGGCGGCGAGTGCCCGCTTCAGAACCAGGCGATGGCCCACGGCCGCGCCGACTCGCGGTTCCGCGACACCAAGCGCACGTTCCCGAAGCCGCTGCCGATCTCCACGCAGGTGCTGCTCGACCGCGAGCGGTGCGTGCTGTGCCAGCGGTGCACGCGGTTCTCCGCGCAGATCGCCGGCGACCCGTTCATCGACCTGCTGGAGCGCGGCGCGCACCAGCAGATCGGCACGGCGGAGACGGCGGACGTGTTCGACCTGGCCTCCCGAACGTCGTCGGGCGCGCCGTTCCAGTCGTACTTCTCCGGCAACACCATCCAGATCTGCCCGGTCGGCGCGCTGACCAGCGCGCAGTACCGGTTCCGGTCGCGGCCGTTCGACCTGGTGTCCGCGCCCAGCGTGTGCGAGCACTGCTCGTCCGGCTGCGCCGAGCGCACCGACTACCGGCGCGGCAAGGTGATGCGCAAGCTCGCCGCCAACGACCCCGAGGTCAACGAGGAGTGGATCTGCGACAAGGGCCGCTTCGCGTTCCGGTACGCCACGGCGGCCGACCGGATCCGGCGGCCGCTGGTTCGCGACGCCTCCGGCGAGCTGCGGGAAGCGCCGTGGACGGAGGCGCTGCGCGTCGCCGCGGAGGGGCTGGCCAAGGCCCGCGACAGCCGCGGCGCCGCGGTGCTCGCCGGTGGACGGCTGACGCTGGAGGACGCCTACGCCTACGCGAAGTTCGCGCGGGTCGCGTTGCGCACCAACGACGTCGACTTCCGCGCGCGGGCGCATTCGCCGGAGGAGCTGGACTTCCTCGCCGCCGAGGTGGCCGGCACGACGCCGGAGTACGGCGTCACGTTCGGCGCGATCGAGAACGCGCCGACGGTGCTGTGCGTGGCGTTCGAGCCCGAGGAGGAGGCGCCGATCGTCTTCCTCCGGCTGCGCAAGGCCGCCCGCAAGAAGCGGACCCGGGTGGTCCACTTGGGACAGTGGACGACGCCGTCGGTGCGCAAGACCTTCGGCGAGCTGCTGGCCTGCGTGCCCGGGTCGGAGGCCGCGGCGCTGGACGGGATTCCCGAGCACGCGCCGGACGTCGAGTCGGCGCTGGGCGCGGACGGCGCGGTCGTGCTGGTCGGCGAGCGGGCGGCCGAGGTGCCGGGCCTGTTCGCCGCGGTGCGGCGGCTGGTCGCGCGGACCGGCGCGAAGGTGGCCTGGATCCCGCGCCGGGCCGGCGAGCGCGGCGCGCTGGAGGCCGGTGCGGCGCCGACGCTGCTGCCCGGCGGACGGCCGGTGACCGACGAGGCCGCCCGCGCCGAGGTCGAGGCCGCGTGGGGCGTGCCGGTGCCCGCCGAGCCGGGCCGCGACACGAACGACATCATCGGCGCGCTGGCGGGCGGGTACCTGTCCGGCGTGGTGGTCGGCGGCGTCGACCTGGACGACCTGCCCGACCCGGCGCTGGCGCGGCAGGCGCTGGAGCGGGCGGAGTTCGTGGTCAGCCTGGAGATGCGGGCCAGCACGGTCACCGAGCACGCCGACGTGGTCCTGCCGATCGCGCCGGTGGTCGAGAAGTCCGGCAGCTTCGTCAACTGGGAGGGCAGGCGCCGCGCGTTCGACGCGACGCTCGAAGGCACCGGCGCGCTGCCGGACTGCCGGGTGCTGGACACGCTGGCCGTGGAGATGGACGCGGACCTGTTCACCCAGACTCCGGTCGCCGCGTACGGCGACTTCGCCCGGCTCGGCTCGTCGGGCGCGTCGCACGGCAGGTTCTGGGAGTCGGGCCCCGCGCGGGCCGCCGCCGAGGTCGGGCCGGGGCAGGCGCGGCTGGCTAGCTGGCGGCAGCTGCTCGACGAGGGCTCACTGCAGGTGGACGAGCCGCACCTGGCGGGCACCGCGCGGCGCGTGGTGGCCCGGGTGTCGGCGAAGACCGCGGCGGAGCTCGGTGACGAGGTGACCGTGTCGACCGAGCGGGGCGCGATCACGCTGCCCGTCGAGGTCGCCGACCTGCCCGACGACGTCGTGTGGCTGCCCGGCAACTCCGACGGCTCGCGGCTGCGCAGAACGCTCGCCGCCGGGCACGGGGCGGTCGTCAACATCGAGGGAGCGCGGCGATGACACCGTTTTTCGCGCAGCAGGCCGCGGACCAGATGACGCGGGCCGAGCTGCTGGCGGACGACCCGTGGTGGCTGATCCTGCTCAAGACCGTCGTGGTGCTGCTGATCGGGCCGCTCCTGACGATCTTCCTCATCGTGTGGGAGCGCAAGGCGATCGGCCGGATGCAGAACCGGCCCGGCCCGAACCGCGTCGGCCCCGGCGGCTACTTCCAGTCGCTGGCGGACGCGATCAAGCTGCCGTTCAAGGAGCAGATCATCCCGGACGGCGCGGACCGGAAGGTGTACTTCCTGGCGCCGGTGCTGTCCGCGGTGCCCGCGTTGATCGCGCTGGCCGCGATCCCGTTCGGGCCGCGGGTGTCGATCTTCGGTGAGCAGACCGTGCTGCAGCTGGTCGACCTGCCGGTCGGCGTGCTGGTGATCCTGGCCTGCTCGTCGGTCGGGGTGTACGGGATCGTGCTGGCCGGGTGGTCGTCCGGGTCGCCGTACCCGCTGCTCGGCGGGCTGCGGTCGGCGGCGCAGGTGATCTCGTACGAGATCGCGATGGGCCTGTCGATCGTCGGCGTGGTGCTGTACTCGCAGTCGATGGCGACCGGCGCGATCGTCGACGCGCAGGCCCGCGGCTGGTACTTCTACCTGCTGCTGCCGAGTTTCGTGATCTACCTGATCTCGATGGTCGGCGAGACGAACCGCGCGCCGTTCGACCTGCCGGAGGCCGAGTCGGAGCTGGTCGGCGGGTTCCACACCGAGTACTCGTCGATGAAATTCGCGATGTTCTTCCTCGCCGAGTACGTGAACATGGTGATCGTCTCGGCGTTCGCGACGACGTTGTTCCTCGGCGGCTGGATGTTCCCGTTCGTCGGGCTGGACTCGCCGCTGAACCAGGGGTGGCTGCCGCTGATCTGGTTCGCGGTGAAGCTGTTCGCGTTGCTGTTCGGGTTCATCTGGCTGCGCGGGACGCTGCCGCGGTTCCGGTACGACCAGTTCATGAAGCTGGGCTGGAAGGTCCTGGTGCCCGCCAACCTGGTGTGGATCGTGATCATCTCGTCGATCCGCGCGATCCGGAACAACGGCGGTCTGACGACGGGCCAGATCCTGATCGGCGGGGCGGTCGTGGTGGTGGTCGCGGTGGCGATCGCGCTGCTGGTGCCGGAGAAGAAGCAGGCCGACAGCGATTCGGTGCCGGTCACCGGCGGCGGTTTCCCGTTGCCGCCGCTGGATCTGCGCGTGCCCGAGGTGCCCGAGCGGGGCGCTGGGAAGCGCAGGCGCCGGGCGGCCGGCCGTACTTCGGAGCCTGCCCAGGTGGGCGCCGGGAAGGAGGGTTCCGATGGGACTGTTTGACCCCATCAAGGGTTTCGGCGTCACTTTCGGCACGATGTTCAAGAAGGTGGCGACGGAGGAGTACCCGGAGATCGGCGCCCCCGCCGCGCCCCGGTACCACGGGCGGCACCAGCTCAACCGGCACCCGGACGGACTGGAGAAGTGCGTCGGCTGCGAGTTGTGCGCGTGGGCCTGCCCGGCGGACGCGATCTTCGTCGAGGGCGGCGACAACACCGAGGACGCCCGGTACTCGCCCGGCGAGCGCTACGGCAAGGACTACCAGATCAACTACCTGAGGTGCATCGGCTGCGGCCTGTGCGTCGAAGCGTGCCCCACCCGCTCCCTGACGATGATCAACTTCTACGAGATGGCGGACGACGACCGCCAGAAGCTGATCTGGACCAAGGAGGACCTGCTGGCGCCGCTGCTCCCGGGTATGGAGCAACCCCCGCACCCGATGCGCCTGGGCGACGACGAGCAGGACTACTACGTGCACGGCCCCGAACTGGCCCGCGGCCGCGGCATCCCCGCTGGCGAAACGGTGGAAACCTCCCGCGAGGAGGCGATCCAATGACGGCCCGGGTCTCGCTGCGCGTCCCGTCGATCCGCAGCCGCGCGAACCTGCCCGCGGGACGCTCCTCGTTCCGGGGCAACGCCCCGGCTTCGGGTCACTCCGGTGAGGAGACTGTCCGATGAGCCGCTACCGATTCCCTGTCCGGGGTCTTCGCCCCGCGCGCGGCGACGCCGCGGGAACCGTCCGTGAGGAGGTGCGGTGATGGTGCTGGCACAGGCCGCCGAGACGGTCTCCACCGGGGAGGCCATCGCGTTCTGGATCCTCGGTCCGATCGCCCTGCTGGGCGCACTCGGGCTGATCTTCGCCCGCAACGCCGTCCACTCGGCGCTCTTCCTGGCCCTCACGATGTTCTCGCTGGGCATCCTCTACATGGTCCAGCAGGCGCCGTTCCTCGGGTTCACCCAGATCATCGTCTACACCGGCGCGATCATGATGCTGTTCCTGTTCGTGCTGATGCTCGTCGGGCGGGAGAGTTCCGACTCGGTCGTCGAGGTGCTGCGCGGGCAGCGCCTGTGGGGCGGCATCCTCGGCATCGGCATCGCCGGGCTGATGGCCACCGCGCTCACCCGGGCGCTCGCCAACGTCACCCCGGCGCCCGCGCCGAACGGGACCGCCGGCGGCCTCGGCCGCCTCATCTTCACCGACTACCTGTTCCCGTTCGAGCTCACCTCGGCACTGCTGATCACGGCCGCGCTCGGGGCGATGGTGCTGGCCTTCACCGAGAAACGCGGCCGCCGCACGCAGAAGGAACTCGTCGAAGCCCGGTTCCGCGGCGAGTACGAACGCATCTCGCCCAAGCCAGGGCCCGGCGTGTTCGCCACGTCCCACTCGGTCACGACCCCCGCGATCCTGCCCGACGGCACGGTCGCGCCCGAGTCGCTGTCCACCATCATCGAGTCCACGCCCACGGCGCGGCTCGAAGCCGAGCGCAAGCAGGTCGAGGGCACCGAACCGCAGCCCGACGCCCACGCGCTGGTCGGGAAGGGTGACGAGGAATGACCCCCACCTACTACCTGCTGCTGTCAGCCCTGCTGTTCTCCATCGGCGCGGTCGGCGTGCTGGTGCGGCGCAACGCCATCGTCGTGTTCATGTGCATCGAGCTGATGCTCAACGCCGTGAACCTCTCCCTGGTCACCTTCTCCCGCATCAACGGCGGGCTCGAGGGCCAGGTGATGGCGTTCTTCGTGATGGTCGTCGCCGCCGCGGAGGTCGTCGTCGGGCTGGCGATCATCATGGCCATCTTCCGCACCCCGCCGCTCGGCCTCGGTCGACGACACCAACCTGCTCAAGTACTAGGGCCCCCCGCCGGCCCACCACCACCCTCAACGGAGGCGCTTCGCGCCGCAGAAAGGATCCGCGTGATCGCATCATCGTGGCTGCTGGTCGCGTTCCCGGCCCTCGGCGCGCTCGTCCTGCTGGCCGGGGGACGGCGCACCGACCGCTGGGGTCACCTCCTCGGGTGTGCGACGGTCATCGCGTCGTTCGTGTACGGCCTGGTGCTGTTCTTCGGCAGCGACGGGCACGTGACCGACACCAGGATGTTCACCTGGATCGGCGTCGGTGACCTCCAGATCGACTTCGGGCTCCGCATCGACGCGCTCTCGCTCGTCTTCGTCCTGCTGATCACCGGTGTGGGCGCGCTGATCCACATCTACTCGATCGGCTACATGGCGGAGGACCGCAACCGGCGGCGTTTCTTCGGGTACCTGAACCTCTTCGTGGCCTCCATGCTGGTTCTGGTGCTGGGCAACAACTTCGTGACGCTCTACCTCGGCTGGGAGGGCGTCGGCCTGGCCTCGTACCTGCTCATCGGCTGGTACTCGGACCGCCCCTCCGCGGCGACCGCCGCGAAGAAGGCGTTCCTGATGAACCGCGTCGGTGACGTCGGCCTCGCCCTCGCGATCTTCCTGATGTTCAAGTACCTCGGCACCGTCACCTACGCGGGCGTGTTCGACCGCATCGGCGACGCCCCGCCCGCCGTGATCACCGCGATCGCGATCCTGCTGCTGCTCGGCGCGTGCGGCAAGTCCGGCCAGTTCCCGCTCCAGGCGTGGCTCCCGGACGCGATGGAAGGCCCGACCCCGGTGTCGGCCCTCATCCACGCGGCAACCATGGTCACCGCCGGCGTGTACCTGGTGGCGCGCGCCAACCCGATCTACAACGAGACCGAGACGGGCAGGCTGATCGTCACCCTCGTCGGCGCGATAACCCTGCTGATCGGGTGCATCATCGGCTGCGCCTACGACGACATCAAGAAGGTGCTCGCGTACTCGACGGTCAGCCAGATCGGCTACATGATGCTCGCCGTCGGGCTCGGGCCGTTCGGCTACGCGCTGGGCATCATGCACCTCCTCACGCACGGCTTCTTCAAGGCCGGGCTGTTCCTCGGCGCCGGTTCGGTCATGCACGGCATGAACGACGAGGTCGACATGCGCAAGTTCGGCGGCCTGTACCGGCACATGCCGATCACGTTCGTCACCTTCGGGCTCGGCTACCTGGCGCTCATCGGGTTCCCCTTCCTGTCGGGCTACTTCTCCAAGGACGCGATCATCGAGGCCGCCTTCGGCCAGGAGGGCTGGCGCGGCTGGGTGTTCGGCCTCGCCGCCATGCTCGGCGCCGCGCTGACCGCCTTCTACATGACCCGCCTGATGCTGCTCACCTTCTTCGGCAAGGAACGCTGGCGGGACCTGCGCACCGCCGAGGGCAAGGAGTTCCACCCGCACGAGTCGCCGCCGGTGATGACCGCGCCGATGATCGTGCTGGCCATCGGCTCGGTCGGCGCCGGCGCGTTCTTCGCCCTCGGCGACCGCCTTTCCGAGTGGCTCGCCCCGGCGCTGGGTGAACTCGGCGAGGCCGAGCACACCGCGATCCCGCATTCGCTCATCCCGTGGATCACGGTCGCCCTGTCCGCGCTCGGCGTGCTGCTCGCCTGGCTCGTCGTCGGGCGCCGGGACACCCCGGTCGAGCGGCCGGAGAACGTCTCCGCGGTCGTCAAGGCGGCCCGCAAGGACCTGTACGGCAACGCGGTCAACGAGGCACTGGTCGCGACCCCGGGCATGTGGCTCACCCGGTTCTCGGTCTACCTCGACAGCCGGGGCGTCGACGGCGCCGTCAACGGACTGGCCGCCGCCCTCGGTGGCGGATCCGGGCGATTGCGCAGACTGCAGACCGGCTTCGTCCGCTCGTACGCCCTGTCGATGCTGGCCGGCTCGTTCGTCCTCGTCGCCGCACTGCTGATGGTGAGGTTCTCATGACCTGGGTACTGGCCCTCATCCTCTGGCCGCTGATCGGCGCGTGCGTCGTCACCGGGCTGCGCCGCAACGACCGGCTCGCCATCCTCACCGCGGTGGCGTTCGCCATCGTCGAGCTGGCGATGATCATCCCGACGTGGGCGACCTACGAGCCGAACGGCGCCCGCCTGCAGCACACCAGCTCGATGGACTGGATCCCGAGCTTCGGCGTGCACATCTCCTTCGGCATCGACGGCATCGCGCTGGTGATGATCGCCGTGATCGCGTTCCTGGTGCCGATCGTCATCGGCGCCCTGGGCACGGCGGACAAGCTGCCGCAGGACCGCAGCGCGGGTGGTTTCCTCGCGTTGATCCTGGTGCAGGAGGCCATCACCATCGCGGTGTTCGCCGCCACCGACGTGTTCCTGTTCTACGTGCTGTTCGAGATCATGCTGATCCCGATGTACTTCCTCATCGGCGGCTACGGCGGCGCGAACCGGCAGTACGCGGCGGTCAAGTTCTTCCTGTACTCCTTCCTCGGCGGTCTGATCATGCTGGCCTCGGCGATCGGGGCCTACTCGCTCGCCGCCGACGAGCTGGGGAACGGGACGTTCGACTGGGCGACGCTGGTCACGGTGGTCCGGGACGCGCCGGCGAGCACCCAAATCTGGCTGTTCCTCGGGTTCTTCCTGGCGTTCGCCATCAAGGCGCCGCTCGTGCCGTTCCACACCTGGCTGCCCGACGCCGCCGGTGAGGCGCCCATCGGCGTCGCCGTCCTGCTGGTCGGCGTGCTGGACAAGGTCGGCACGTTCGGGTTCCTGCGCTACTGCCTGCCGATGTTCCCGGAAGCCAGCAAGGACCTGGCGCCGCTGGTGCTGGTGCTGGCGGTGATCGGCGTGCTCTACGGCTCGATCCTCGCCGCCGGGCAGCAGGACATGAAACGCTTCGTCGCCTACGTCTCGATCGCCCACTTCGGGTTCATCGCGCTGGGCATCTTCGCCTTCACCCAGCAGGCGACCGTCGGCGCGGTGACGTACATGCTCAACCACAGCCTCGCGACCGGCATGCTGATCGTGGTGCTGGGCCTGGTGATCGCGCGCGGCGGCTCCATGCGGATCTCCGACTACGGCGGCATGTTCAAGCTGACACCGCTGCTCGGCGGCATGCTGCTCATCGCCGGTCTGTCCACTTTGTCCCTCCCGGGTACCAACTCGTTCGTCAGTGAGTTCCTGGTGCTGCTGGGCGCTTTCGAAACCCAGCCGGTGTACGCGATCCTCGCCACCGTCGGCATGGTGCTCGCCGCGGCCTACGTGCTGTGGCTGTACCAGCGCCTGATGACCGGCCCGGTGCGGGGGACCGCGCTGGTCGGCGCCGGGGGAGGCCCGGGCACCGCGATCGCCCCCGAGCTGGGCGCCCGGAAGACGATCCGGGACCTCGGCGGCCGGGAGCTCGCGATCCTGGTGCCCATGGTGGTGCTGATCATCGGGCTCGGCTTCTACCCGCAACCCGTGCTGGACACGGTGACCCCATCGGTCGACGCGACGCTTTCCGCACTCAACGGAGGCCAGTGAAATGCTCGGGATTCTGGCCCAGCAAGGGCAAATCTCCGCACCGGAGATCGCGTACGACGCGATCCTGCCGGTGCTGATCGTGCTCGGCGCGGCGTGCGTCAGCGTGTTGTTCGAGGCGTTCCTGCCCCGGCACATGCGGTGGCCGTCGCAGGTGCTGCTCAGCCTGACCGGTCTGGCCGCCGCCGGTGTCGCGCTGGCCGTGTACGTCAGCGGTTCGCCGGTCAAGGGCCTGACCACCCTGAGCGGCGCCGTGTCGGTCGACAAGCCCGCCCTGTTCCTGTGGGGCACGCTGCTCGCCCTCGCGCTGCCCGCGATCCTGCTGATCGCGGACCGCTCGGTCGAGCCGGGCGGCGCCTTCGTCGCGCAGGCCGCCATCCGGCCGGGCACCGTGCAGGACCGGGCCCAGGTCGGCTCGACGGGCATGCAGACCGAGGTCTTCCCGCTGGCGCTGTTCGCGCTGGGCGGGATGATGACGTTCTGCGCGGCCAACGACCTGCTCACCATGTTCATCGCGCTCGAGGTGCTGAGCCTGCCGCTGTACCTGATGTGCGGCCTGGCCAGGCGCCGGCGCCTGCTGTCGCAAGAGGCGGCGGTCAAGTACTTCCTCCTCGGGGCCTTCTCGTCGGCGTTCTTCCTCTACGGCCTGGCGCTGCTCTACGGCTACGCGGGTTCGGTCAAGCTGGCCGACATCGCCAACGCCGCGGCCGGCTCGGACCGGTCGGACATGCTGTTGTTCGCGGGCATGGGCCTCCTCGTGGTCGGGTTGCTGTTCAAGGGTTCGGTCGGCCCGTTCCACACCTGGACGCCGGACGTCTACCAGGGCGCGCCGACCCCGGTCACCGGGTTCATGGCGGCCTGCACCAAGGTCGCCGCGTTCGGCGGCATCCTGCGCGTGCTGACCGTCGGGTTCGAGTCGACCAGCTGGGAGTGGCGCGGCGTGCTGTGGGCCGTCGCGATCATCTCCATGGCGATCGGCGCCGTGCTCGGCCTGACCCAGACCGACGTCAAGCGCATGATCGCCTACTCGTCCGTCGCGCACGCCGGCTTCCTGCTCGTCGGCACGCTCGCGATGACCGACCAGGGCCTGTCCGGGACCCTGTTCTACCTGCTGGCCTACGGCTTCACGACGCTCGCCGCGTTCGGCGTGGTCTCGCTCGTGCGTGACGCCAAGGGCGAGGCCACGCACCTGTCGGCGTGGGCCGGCCTGGCCAAGCGGTCGCCCGTGCTGGCGGGGGTGTTCACCTTCCTCCTGCTCGCTCTGGCCGGGATCCCGCTCACCAGCGGGTTCGTCGGCAAGTTCGTCGTGTTCTCGGCGGCGCTGCGGGACGGCATGGCGCCCCTGGTGGTGATCGCGCTGGTGTTCAGCGCCGTCGCGGCGTTCTTCTACCTGCGGGTGGTCGTGCTCATGTACTTCTCCAAGCCGGCTCCCGAGGGCCCGACCGTGACGGTGCCGGGCGCGTTCACCACGGCGGCGATCACGCTCGGCGTGATCATCACCCTGCTGCTCGGCGTCGCCCCCGCCTTCGCCCTGGACTGGGCGGGAGCGGGCGCCTTCGCCTTCTGACGACCGCGCTACCGGAAGTGCCCCCCGCCCACCCGGGCGCGGGGGCACTTCCGCGTCCGGGGTCAGGTCGGATCGAGCGCGCGCACCACGTCGGGATAGGAACACGCGTGCCGGTGCACGTCGCCGCACCGGCAGGGCTGCTCGCGCGCCAGCCGCATCAGCTTGCGCAGGTGCCGCTGGGCGAGCCCGCGCTCACGCGCCTCGCCCATCACGGGCCGGAGGGCCTGGTTGCGGGTGCGGCGGCCGGGGAGGGTCTGCTCGGTCATTTCTCGAGGCTCCTTTCGGGAGGGATGTCTCGAGCATGCCCGGTGTGGCGGCGGAGTGGGAAACAGAACGGGATTCTGTGGATGGCTGAGGGCGATGTGGACAAGTCGCGCCGTTTCGCCGGTGTGGCGCCGTTTTTGTCGGTCGGGTGTGCTAGCCGACCGGCGTCGCGTGCCTGCCCGCCGGCGTCAGCGCGCGGCTGTTGCTGATCAGCTGCGTCGCGATCTCGTCCACGCACGCCGTGAAGTCCCGGCCCGCGGCGGCCTCCGAGCCCGTCACGTTGTCCAGCACCCACAACCGCCACGCGCCGACCAGCCGGGCGAACGTGTCGCTGCCGTGCCCCGTGAACGTGAAGTGCCCGTCCGCCTCGGCGAGCTGCCCGGCCGCCACCAGTTGCCGCGCCGTCGGTTCGAAGATGCCCGCCGGAACACCGGTCTGCACGGCGATTTCCTGCAGCGTGGCGTCGCCGTCGTCGACGCTGTTGCGGTAGATCTGCGCGATCAGCCACGCCTGCGCGTAGCTCAGCGGCACGCCGGAGCGCGCCAGGATCTCCGGCCCCGGATCGGTCTTCTGCTTCGACCACACCGTCGCCACGACCTTTTCCAGCTCCTGCCGCGAATCCCCGGAGCCCGGCACCGCGAAGCCCTCGCCGACCCCGCTGTTGCCCGACGCCAGCGCCTTCGACGTGTCCCGCAGCGGAACCTCCTTGAGGAACAACGCGACCACCAGCGCGAGCAACCCGATCGGCGAGGCGATCAGGAACATCGTGCCGATCGCGTCCACATAGGACTCCGTGGTCGGCTGCGGCGGCAGGTTGTTCGCGTAGATGGAGCCGAACACCGCGACCCCGAAGGAACTCCCCAGCGTGCGCAGGAAACTCACGCCGGACGTCGCCACCCCGAGGTCGGCGTAGTCCGCGGTGTTCTGCACGACGATCGTGGGCACCTGCATGGTGCAGCCGAGCCCGAGGCCCAGCACGACCATGTACGCCGAGGTGACCCAGAAGCCCGTGGTGGCGTCCAGGTGCGACAGCAGGTACAGGCCCAGCGCCAGCACGAGCGATCCGGCGATCGGGAAGACGCGGTACCGCCCGGTGCGGCTGATCACCACACCGCTGACCAGCGAGGTGATCATGATCCCGGCCACCAGCGGCAGCATCCGCAGCCCGGATTCGGTCGCGCTCGCGCCCTGCACGCGCTGCAGGTACGTCGGCAGGTAGGTGATGCCGCCGAGCATCGCGAACCCGACGACGAAGCTCAGGATGCCCGCAACCGAGAACACCCGGCCGCGGAACAGCCGCATCGGCAGCATCGGCTCCGCGGCCCGCAGCTCGACCAGCACGAACGCCACCAGCAGCACGACCGAACCGACCGCCATCGCGATGATCACCGGGGACGTCCAGGCGTACTCGGTGCCGCCCCAGCTGGTCACCAGCGTCAGCCCGGTCGAGGCGAGCGCGATGAGGACGATGCCCAGGTAGTCGATGCGTGGCTGCACCGCCGACTTGACCGTGGGCAGCACGAACACCGCCACGAGGACCACCAGCACCCCGATCGGCACGTTCACGTAGAACGCCCACCGCCAGCTCAGGTGGTCCACGAACAGGCCGCCGAGCAGCGGGCCGGCCACCGTCGAGACGCCGAACACCGCCCCGATCGCGCCCTGGTACTTGCCGCGTTCGCGCAGCGGGACGACGTCGGCGATGACCGCGGCCGAGGTCACCATCAGCCCGCCCGCGCCGAGACCCTGCAGCGCGCGGAACGCGACGAGCATGGCCATCGAGTCGGCCCACCCGCACAGGAACGACCCGGCGAGGAACAGGACCACGCTGGCCAGGAACGCCCGCTTGCGCCCGTACAGGTCGCCGAACTTGCCGATCAGCACCGTCATGATCGTCTCGGCGAGCAGGTACGAGGTGACCACCCACGACAGGTGGTTCGCGCCGCCGAGGTCCGCCACGATGGTCGGCAGGGCGGTGGACACGATCGTCTGGTCCAGCGCCGCCAGCAGCATCCCGAGCATGATCGCCGCGACGATGGTGTTCTGCGCCCTCCTGCTGGTCACCTCGCGAACGTTAGTGCTGGTCAGAAGGGCTTGCGGGGCGGCTCACCCGATGGTGTGGGGACCCGTTGTCGCGTGCATCACCAGGGTGGTTCGCAGAGGGCGCACGAACACCCCGGGTGCAGCCATTACGCTGGTGAGGACCGGTCAGTGAAGTGCGGAGAGGGCGGACAACGTGTCAGTGCGGCACCGGGGTAGCACGATCGAGGAGCTGCGCGGGAGCGTGGGCCTGCGGATCGCCGACGAGCAGCTGCTGCGCACGCTGGCCGCTGGACTGGACGACGTCGAAAAGCTGCTGCGCGACACCGCGCGCAGCGAGGTGCAGGCCGTCCACGACGCCGCGTCGCACCTGGTCGAGGCGGGTGGCAAACGTTTTCGACCGATGATGACCCTGCTGGCGGGTGAGTTCGGCGACGGCAACCACTCGGACGTCGTGATCGCCGCGGCGGCCGTCGAGCTGGTCCACCTGGCCACGCTGTACCACGACGACGTGATGGACGAGGCGACGATGCGGCGCGGCGCGCCCAGCGTCAACGCCCGCTGGACCAACAGCATCGCGATCCTCACCGGCGACTTCCTGTTCGCACACGCCTCCCGGCTCGTGTCCGACCTGGGCACCGACGCCGCCCGCATCCTCGCCGAGACGTTCAGCGAACTGGTCACCGGCCAGATGCGGGAGACCGTCGGGCCGGGCGAGGGCGAGGACCCGGTCGACCACTACCTCACCGTCATCGCGCAGAAGACGGGCTCGCTGATCGCCACCTCCGGCCGGTTCGGCGCGATGGTCTCCGGTGCCAAGCCGGACGTGATCCGGGCGATGCAGCGGTTCGGCGAGATCATCGGCACCGCGTTCCAGATCTCCGACGACATCATCGACATCGCCTCGCCGTCCCACGAGTCCGGCAAGACGCCGGGCACCGACCTGCGGGAGGGCGTGCGCACGCTGCCGATGCTGTACGCGCTGGCCGACCCGGACACCGACCCGCGGCTGGTCGAGCTGCTGGCGGGCCCGATCACCGACGACGACCTGGTCGAGGAGGCCCTGACCCTGCTGCGGGCGTCCACCGGGCTGGACCGCGCCATGGTCACCCTGTCGGACTACGCTCAGCGGGCGAGGACGGAGCTGGCCCCCCTGCCGGCCGGGCCCGCGAGGGACGCGTGCGAGTCCGTCGCGGACTACCTCGTCGCGCGGACCAGGTAGATCGCGCGTCATGCGTGAGCCGCTGCGGCGTCACTGTGAGTGGTAACCGCGCGGTAGGAAAGGAAGGGCAGCACGGATGTCCATTTTCGGACAGGTCTGGCTGTGGAGCGCGGCGGCATTCGTGGTCGGGGTGCTGCTGACCTGGTTGTTCCTGGCCCGGCCCGCTCAGGCGAGAAGCCGGCACCTGGAGCGCAGGCTCCTCGCCGCGCAGAGCGCGCCCGCCGCGCAGCCGACCCGCACGCTCGAGCGGGACCCGGTGTCCGCGCCGGTCGCGCGGAAGGAACGGGTCGGCGCCGAGACGCCCGAGGCGGAGGAGCATCACGCCACGCCGTCCTGGTTGGAGCGCGACAGCCTCGCCGGACGGTCGCCCGGGTACCAGCCGGGCTCCGAGATCGACGACGACTCGCTGTTCGAGCCGGAGGAGCCGCAGGCCGACGAAACGACGGTCTTCAACGCGTTCGGCCACGAGCGGGACGACGCCGCCGAGCGTGGCGCGCTGTACGTGGGCGACGCCGGGCTCGGCCGGGAGCAGGTCGCCGGGTACGGGCGTGAGGAGTCCGAGCGCGGCGCGCTGTTCGAGCCGGGCGAGACCGCCGGCCACGGCCAGGCAGCTGAGCAGGATGAGGCCGGGTACGGGCAGGAGTCCGAGCGGGGCGAGGCTGCCGGCTACAACCAGGTGGCTGAGCAGGACGACGCCGGGTACCGGCAGGAGTTCGAGCAGGAGCCGCGCTACGGGCAGGGCGAGGCCGCCGCATACGGCCAGGTGGCTGAGCAGGACGACGCCGGGGCCGAGCGGAAGCCGCGCCATGAGCAGAGTGAGGCGCCTGCCGGCCGGGGTTTGTTGTTCGAGCAGGAGCAGGCCGCGCCGTCGGCGTTCGAGCAGGAGCAGCCTGCCGGGTCGTTGTTCCAGCGAGACGAGTCGCCTGCCGAGCGGACCACGTTGTTCCAGCCGGATCCGGCGCTCCGGGGTGAGGATCGCGGCTCGTTCGAGCCGGACCAGACTCGCCAGGAGGAGCGCGGCTCGCTGTTCGGGCGGGAACGGGCTCCGGAGCCGGAGCGCGGGTCGCTGTTCGACCCCGACCACGCGCCCGAACCGGCGCGCGCGGAAGAGTCGGCCTTCACGCCGTTCGCCGCGGCGGAGCCCGAGCCGCCGGCCTACGCGTTCGACGACCAGCCGCAGCCCCCGACCGAGGAGACGGCCACCGAGACCACCCAGGTCCTGCCCAAGCGGCAGCCGCGGCGGTCCGCGCACGCCTTCGACCCGCCGAAGCCGGTCCAGCCCTCCATGCGGACCGTGGAGCGGCGCGAGCCCCGGCCCGAGGAGGGCGGCCGCAGCGGTTCGCTGTTCGAACCGACCCCGCGCACGCGCGCGGACGGTTCGGTGCCGCCGGGCCCGTTCGGCCCCGGATCGGCGATGCCGCGGCCCGGCGGCGGGAAGCCGTCGGAGGAGTTCACGGTCAAGGCCAGCGTCACCGCGCTGCGCTACTGCACCGAGGACTCACCGCAGTACGGCCGCATGATCGCCGAGGTGTGGTTCCGCACCGCCGACGACGCCGAGCGGGTCGGGTTCCGGCCGCTCTGAACCAACGAAGAAGCCCCGCACGAACGATTCGTGCGGGGCTTCTTCGTGCGATCAGTCGACCGTCCAGGTGTCCTTGCCGGTGAGCAGCGCCTGCAGGTCGGCCGGCTTGGCGGAGCGGGCCTGCTCGACCTGGGCGCGGGCCTGGTCGTCGTAGGTGGGGCGGGAGACCTGGCGGAAGATGCCCGTCGGCGTGTGGTTGAGGTGCTGGTCGCCGATGCGGGACAACCCGAAGGCGTACGCGGTGTCGGTGATCGCCGGGTCGTGGACGATCAGCTCGGATTCGCCGACCTCCGCCACCTTGGCGATCTCGAAGCCGCCCCAGCGGTTCGGCACCACGCCGTACTCGGCTTCCGGGCCGAAGCGGATCGGCTCGCCCGCGCGCAGCGGGATGATCCGGTGCGCGGCTTCGTCCTTGTCCTTGAGGACGTCGAACGCGCCGTCGTTGAAGATCGGGCAGTTCTGGTAGATCTCCACCAGCGCCGAGCCGCGGTGCTGGGCCGCCGCGGTGAGCACCTCGGTCAGGCCCTTCTTGTCGGAATC
This sequence comes from Amycolatopsis thermoflava N1165, assembly GCF_000473265.1. NCBI lineage: Bacteria > Bacillati > Actinomycetota > Actinomycetes > Pseudonocardiales > Pseudonocardiaceae > Amycolatopsis > Amycolatopsis thermoflava. The sequence goes on along the minus strand of NZ_KI421511.1, from coordinate 5,315,066 downwards.
CAGCGCCCGGCCGACGAACGTGGCCTCCGCGCCCAGGGCCAGCGAGATCGGGTTGAACGGCGTGTCCACCGAGCCCATCGGGGTGGACTTGGTGATCGTGCCCGGGTCGGACGTCGGCGAGTACTGGCCCTTCGTCAGGCCGTAGATCCGGTTGTTGAACAGCAGGATCTTGATGTTGACGTTGCGGCGCAGCGCGTGGATCAGATGGTTGCCGCCGATGGACAGGGCGTCGCCGTCACCGGTGACCACCCACACCGACAGGTCCGGCCGCGTGGTCGCCAGTCCGGTCGCGATCGCGGGCGCGCGGCCGTGGATCGAGTGCATCCCGTAGGTGTTGAGGTAGTACGGGAACCGCGACGAGCAGCCGATGCCGGAGACGAACACGATGTTCTCGCGCTTCAACCCGAGCGTGGGCAGGAACGACTGCACCGTGTTGAGCACGACGTAGTCCCCGCAGCCCGGGCACCAGCGCACTTCCTGGTCGGACTTGAAGTCCTTCGCCTTCTGGGTCTCGTCCGTGGTCGGCACCAGGTCCAGACCGCCCAGGGTGGGCAGGCCCAAGTCGGTGGCGGTCATCGGGTCAGCGCTCCTTCGATGATGTCGGTGAAGACGTGCTGGAGTTCCTCGGCCTTGAACGGCAGGCCGGCGACCTTCGTGTAGGAGTGCACGTCCACGAGGTACTTGGCGCGCAGCAGCAGGGCGAGCTGNCCNAGGTTCATCTCNGGCACCACNACNNNGTCGTAGCGGGCCAGTACCTCGCCCAGGTTCTTCGGGAACGGGTTGAGGTGCCGCAGGTGCGCCTGCGCGATCGGCATGCCCTGCTTGCGCACGCGGCGGGCGGCGGCGCCGATCGGGCCGAACGTCGACCCCCAGCCCAGCGCCAGCACCCGCGCCTCGCCGGACGGGTCGTCGACCTCCAGGTCCGGCACGTCCACGCCGTCGATCTTGGCCTGCCGCAGCCGGACCATGTGATCGTGGTTGTCCGGGTCGTAGGAGATGTTGCCCTTGCCGTCCTGCTTCTCCAGACCACCGATGCGGTGCTCCAGACCGGGCGTGCCGGGCACGGCCCACGCGCGGGCCAGCGTCTCCGGGTCGCGCACGTACGGCCAGAACTCGCCGGACCCGTCGGCCGCGTTCGGCTCCGACGCGAACTCCACCGACAGATCAGGCAGGTCCTCGACGTTCGGGATCAGCCACGGCTCCGAGCCGTTGGCGTTCGCGCCGTCGGACAGGATCATCACCGGCGTCCGGTACTTCAACGCGATCCGCACCGCCTCGATGGCCGCCGCGAAGCAGTCGCCGGGGGACTGCGGCGCGATGACCGGCAGCGGCGACTCGCTGTTGCGGCCGAACATCGCCTGCAGCAGGTCCGCCTGCTCGGTCTTGGTCGGCAGACCCGTCGAGGGGCCACCGCGCTGCACGTCGATCACGACCAGCGGCAGCTCCAGCATCACGCCGAGGCCGATGGTCTCCGACTTCAGCGCCACACCCGGCCCGGAGGTCGAGGTCACACCGAGCGCACCGCCATAGGAGGCGCCCAGCGCGGCGCCGATGCCGGCGATCTCGTCCTCGGCCTGGAAGGTGATCACGCCGAAGTTCTTGTGCCGGGACAGCTCGTGCAGGATGTCCGAGGCCGGCGTGATCGGGTACGTGCCCAGCAGGACCGGCAGCCCGGCGCGCTGCCCGGCGGCCACGATGCCGTAGGCCAGCGCCGTGTTGCCGGTGATCTGCCGGTAGGTGCCCTTGTCCAGCTTCGCCGGCGCCACCTCGTAGGTGGTGGCGAACGACTCGGTGGTCTCGCCGTAGTTCCAGCCCGCGCGGAAGGCCAGGATGTTGGCCTCGGCGATGTCCGGCTTCTTGGCGAACTTCTCCCGCAGGAACGCCTCGGTGCCCTCGGTCGGCCGGTGGTACATCCACGACAGCAGCCCGAGCGCGAACATGTTCTTGCACCGCTCGGCGTCCTTCTTGCCCAGCCCGGTGCCCTCCAGCGCGCCCTGGGTCAGGGTCGACATGGCGACCCGGTGCACCTGGAACGCCGACAGCGTGTCGTCCTCCAGCGGATCCGCGTCGTAGCCGACCTTGGTCAGGTTGCGCTTGGTGAACTCGTCGGTGTTGACAATGATCGTGCCGCCGTTGGGAACGTCACGCAGGTTCGCCTTCAACGCGGCGGGGTTCATCACGACGAGGACGTCGGGGCGGTCGCCGGGGGTCAGGATGTCGTAGTCGGCGAAGTGCACCTGGAACGACGAGACGCCCGGGATCGTGCCCTGTGGCGCCCGGATCTCGGCGGGGAAGTTCGGCAGGGTGGCCAGGTCGTTGCCGAAGGCCGCGGCCTCCGAGGTGAAGCGGTCGCCGGTGAGCTGCATACCGTCGCCGGAGTCACCCGCGAACCGGATGACCACGCGGTCCAGCTTGGCGACTTCAGTGGGCCGGCTCGCCGACAGCACACCGTTGCCGTTCGTGCTCGTGCTCATGGGTCAGAGAATCCCTCTCTCCCGACAGGCTGCGTCCTCGTCGACACGTGGCCGGTGGGCACACTTCCGCCGATACCTCCACCTTACTTGTTGTTCTGTGACGAGAATCGGCGGTGTGATACCGGTTACCTGTAACTTACGGTAGCGTCTACTTCCGCGTGGTGATCGTGGCCTGCATCGACGCGAGCCGTTCTGCGAAGTCGGGGGAATTCAGCGACTTCAGCTGCGGCTCGATCTCGGTGTCCACTGCTCGGGAATGCTCGGCCATGGTCGAGGTTTGCCGCATCGAGAGCTTGGTCGCCAGCACGATCTCGCGAGGTGCGTTCGCCGCCGGTTCCGCCAGTTCCAGTGCCGCCTCCAGCAGGTCGTCGTGGTCGCCGTCCACGGTGCGCAACACCAGCCCGGCCGCCTCCGCCGCCGCGGCGTCGAGGGACTGGCCGAACAAGGTCATCGCCCGTGCCCGCTGGATACCCACCGCGCGCTGCAACATCCAGGTGAAACCGCCGCCGGGGTGCAGGCCGAGTTCGAGGAACCGCGGGATGAACTTCGCGCGCGGGCCGGCGAGGCGGACGTCCGCGGCCAGCGCGAGGTTCAGCCCGGCACCGACGGCTGCGCCGCCGACCGCCGCGATCGTCGGCAGTGGCGACCGCGCTACCGAGAGGAAGCCCTCGTACACCGCGCGCAGACCCTCCTCCTGCGCGCTGCCCAGCGTCGTCAGGTCGGCTCCGGCGCAGAACGCCGGCGGAGTGCCGGTGACGACCAGCGCGTGCACGCCCTGGTCCTGCTCGGCCTCGGCCACGGCCGCGGCGAGGTCGGTGGAAAGCGCCAGGGTCAGCGAGTTCCGCCGCTGCGGGGCGTCGACGGTGATCACCGCGACCCTGCCGCGCCGCTCGGTCACGATGCGTTCGGTCATGCCCGCCATCATGTCGCGGGGTTGGGCGGGCGCTCAAGGAGCCGGGACAGCACGACCGTGGACACCGTGCGGTCGACGATCTCCAGCCCGCGCAGCCGCTCCAGCGCGGTTTCGAGCTGGTGGATGTCGGCGGCGCGCAGGTGCACGATGGCGTCCGCCGCGCCGGTGACCGTGTACGCGGCGACGACCTCGGGCAGCGGTTCCAGCCGCGCGCGGATGCGGGCCGGGGAGATGTTGCCGCGGCAGTGCACCTCGACGAACGCCTCGGTGCCCCGGCCCAGCGCCTCCGGGTCGACCACCGCGGTGAAGCCGCGCAACACCCCGGTTTCCAGCAACCGGTCGACGCGACGCTTGACCGCGGGCGCGGACAGCCCGACGACCTTCCCGATCTCGGCGTAGCTGGCGCGTGCGTTCGTCACGAGGCACGAAACGATCTGCTGGTCGAGCGAGTTCACACGCAATGTTTAGCAGGTGGATGAGCAAGAAACAGCGATTGATTGTCCCTGAATCGAGACATAACGTGAGGTCATGACGACTCGGGTTCCGACCACCCGGCGGTACCTCATGTGCCCGCCCCGGTTCTTCGCCGTCGACTACGCGATCAACCCCTGGATGGACCCGACGCAACCGGTCAGCGCCGAGCGGGCGATGACGCAGTGGCGCGAGCTGCGGGACACGTATCGCCGTCTGGGGCACACGGTGGAGGAGATCGAGCCGCAGCCGGGGCTGCCGGACATGGTCTTCGCCGCCAACTCCGGGACCGTGATCGACGGCCGGGTGCTCGGCGCCCGCTTCCGCGCCCCGCAGCGCGCCGCCGAGGCCGAGCACTTCCGCCGCTGGTTCACCGAGCACGGCTACCGCGAGGTCGTCATGCCGTCCTACGTCAACGAGGCCGAGGGCGACTTCGCGTGGACCGGGCGGATGCTGCTCGCCGGCACCGGGTTCCGCACCGATCCCGCCGCGCACGCCGAAGCGCAGGAGGTGCTCGGCGTGCCGGTGCTGTCGCTGCGGCTGACCGACCCGCGCTACTACCACCTCGACACCGCGTTGTTCGTGCTCAGTGAGGCGACCGACACCACGCCGGCGCACATCGCCTACTACCCGGAGGCGTTCTCGGCAGGCTCGCGCCGCGTCCTGGCGCGCCTGTTCCCGGACGCCGTGCTCGCCACCGCGGCGGACGCGGAGTGCTTCGGCCTCAACGGCGTCTCCGACGGGCGCAACGTCGTGCTGCCGCTGGAGGCGACGGACCTCGCCGAGCGGCTCGTGGTGCGCGGCTACGAACCGGTGCTCGTCGACATCTCCGAATTGCGCAAGGCGGGCGGCGGCCCGAAGTGCTGCACGCTGGAGATCCGCAAGTAGGGTCTCATTTCGAAGACGGTGGGACGAACCGGCCGCGGTGTTTGTAACAGGTCCTTCTCGTCTCCCGAATCAGGGGGCATGACCACCTGCCGACTCTGTGGCTCGACCCGGCTGGCGAGTGTCGTCGATCTCGGTGCGACTCCGCCGTGCGAGCTGTTCCTGACCGAAGTGCAACTCGACGAGTCGGAAAATACCTTTCCGTTGCACCTGCGGGTGTGCACGGATTGCTGGCTCGCGCAGATCCCGCCGTTGATCACGCCGGAGGAAACATTCACTGAATACGCGTATTTCTCGTCGTATTCGGAATCCTGGGTGGACCACGCGGGCAGGTTCGTCGCGGGCGCGGTGGACCGGCTGGGCCTGGACGGCGGCTCGTTCGTCGTCGAGGTCGCCAGCAACGACGGGTATCTGCTCAAACACGTTGTGGCACAGGGCATCCGCTGCCTCGGGGTGGAGCCGTCGGTGAACGTCGGCCAGGCCGCCAGGGACGCGGGCGTGCCGACGCTGACCGCATTCCTCGGGCCGGAGACCGGCGCGGCGGTGCGGGCCGAGCACGGGCCGGCGAACCTGGTGGTGGCGAACAACGTCTACGCGCACATCCCGGACGTCATCGGCTTCACCAAGGGCCTGCGGGCGCTGGTCGCCGACGACGGCTGGGTGTCGATCGAGGTGCAGCACCTGCTGACGCTCATCGAGAAGACCCAGTACGACACGATCTACCACGAGCACTTCCAGTACTACACGGTGGCTTCGGCGCAGCGGGCGCTCGCCTCCGGCGGACTGTCCCTTGTGGACGTCGAGCTGCTGCCGACGCACGGCGGCTCGATCCGGCTGTGGGCCCGGCCGTCGGAGGCCGCGGGTGAGCCGAGCCAGCGCATGGTCGACGTGCTGGCCAGGGAGAAGGCCGCCGGTCTGCACGAGCTCTCCGGCTACACCGAGTTCGCCGCCCGGGTCGCCAAGGTGCGCCGCGACCTGCTGCGCTTCCTCGTCGACGCCGCCGACGACGGCCTGACCGTGGTCGGCTACGGCGCGCCGGGCAAGGGCAACACGCTGCTCAACCACTGCGGCATCCGGCCGGACCTGCTCGCCTACACGGTCGACCGCAACCCGTACAAGCACGGCCGGTTCACGCCGGGCACGCGAATCCCGATCCTGCCGCCGGAGCGCATCGCCGCGGACCGGCCCGACTACGTACTGGTCCTGCCGTGGAACCTGCGGGACGAACTGACCCAGCAGCTGTCCTACGTCGGGGAGTGGGGCGGCAAGCTCGTCTTCCCCATCCCCCGCCTGGAAATCGTCGAGGTGAACCCAACGTGAAGGTCGTCCTGTTCTGCGGCGGGTACGGGATGCGGATGCGCAACGGCACCGCTTCCGACGTGCCCAAGCCCATGGCCATGGTCGGTCCCCGGCCCCTGATCTGGCACGTCATGCGCTACTACGCGCACTTCGGGCACACCGAGTTCATCCTGTGCCTCGGCTACGGCGCCCACCACATCAAGGACTTCTTCCTCAACTACGAGGAGACCACGTCCAACGACTTCGTGCTGCGCGGCGGTAAGGCGGAACTGCTTTCCACCGACATCGCCGACTGGACGATCTCGTTCGTGCAGACCGGGATCGAGTCGCCGATCGGGGAACGGCTGCGCCGCGTGCGGGAGCACCTTGGCGGTGACGAGATGTTCCTCGCCAACTACGCCGACGTGCTCACCGACGCGCCGCTGCCGTCGATGATCGAGCGGTTCGCGAAGTCCGAGGCCGGCGCGTCGATGATGGTCGTGCCGCCGCAGTCGTCGTTCCACTGCGTGGAGATGGACGAGGGCGGCCTGGTCGGTTCGATCACCGCGGTGAGCGAGATGCCGCTGTGGGAGAACGGCGGGTACTTCGTGCTGCGCCAGGAGGTGTTCGACCACATCCCGGAGAACGGCGACCTGGTCGCCGACGGGTGCGCCGAACTGGCCAAGCGCGGCCGCCTGCTGGCCTACCCGTACCGCGGCTTCTGGAAGCCGACGGACACCGTGAAGGAGCGCTACGCGCTGGACGAGGCCTACACGCGCGGGGTGCGCCCGTGGGCGCTGTGGGAGAAGGACCGAGTGCCGGCGTGATCGGACTGGTTCCGGAACGGCTCGAGCGGATCGTGGTGCTCGGCGCCCACTGCGACGACATCGCGATCGGCGCGGGCGGCACGCTGCTCACGCTGAGCCGCCCCGGCTTGCGGGTGGACGCGCTGGTGCTCTCCGGCGGCGGCACCGAGCGCGAGGACGAGGAACGGGCCGCGCTCGCGGCGTTCTGCCCCGGCGCGGACCTCGACGTGACCGTGCTGAAGATGCCGGACGGGCGGCTGCCAGCGCACTGGGACGAGGCCAAGAACGCGCTGGAGGAGCTGCGGGCGCGCACCGATCCGCACCTGATCCTCGCGCCGCGCACCGACGACGCGCACCAGGACCACCGCGGCCTGGCCGAGCTCGTGACCACCGCGTTCCGCGGTCACCTCACCCTCGGCTACGAGATCGTCAAGTGGGACGGCGACCTGACCACGCCGTCGGCCTACGTCCCGCTGCGTGATGAACTCGCCGAGAAAAAAGTGGAATTGCTGCAACAGCACTACGCCTCGCAGCGACATCGTCCTTGGTACGACCGGGAGGCGTTCCTCGGGCTGGCCCGCATTCGGGGGATCGAATGCCAGGCGCGGTACGCGGAGGCCTTCCACGTCAGGAAGCTGTGTCTCCGGGTGGAGGGTTGAGTCATGCGTGTGCTGCTGACCGGGCACAAGGGGTATCTGGGCACGGTGATGGCGCCGGTGCTCACCGCCGCGGGTCACGAGGTGACTGGGCTCGACTCCGGTCTGTTCGACGAGTGCGTGCTCGGCCCGAAGCCGCAGGACCCGCCGGGGCACCGGGTGGACCTGCGGGACGTCACTCCCGCGCAGGTGTCCGGTGTGGACGCCGTGATCCACCTGGCGGCGCTGTCCAACGACCCGCTGGGCGCGCTCGCCCCCGAGCTGACCTACGAGATCAACCACAAGGCGGCCGTCCGGCTGGCGCGGCTCGCGAAGGACGCCGGGGTGTCCCGCTTCCTGTACGCGTCGACCTGTTCGGTGTACGGCGCCTCCGGCGGCGCGGACCTGGTCAACGAGGACGCGCCGCTGCGGCCGGTGACGCCGTACGCGGAGTCGAAGGTGCTGGTCGAGGACGACCTGCACGAGCTGGCCGACGACGACTTCTCCCCGGTGTTCTTGCGCAACGCCACCGCGTTCGGCTTCTCCCCGCGGCTGCGGGCGGACATCGTGCTGAACAACCTGGTCGGGCACGCGTGCCTGTCCGGTGAGGTGCTGGTCCTCTCCGACGGCACGCCGTGGCGGCCCCTGGTGCACGCGAAGGACATCGCGCGGGCCTTCGCCGCCGCGCTCGTCGCGCCCCGGGAAGCCGTGCACGACAAGGCCTTCAACATCGGCACCGAGCGGAACAACGTGACCGTCGCGGAGATCGCCGAGCAGGTCGTCGAGGCTGTGCCCGGCTCGCGGCTGCGGATCACCGGCGAGGCCGGCGCCGACCCGCGCTCCTACCGGGTCGACTTCTCCCGCTTCCGTGCGGCGGTCCCCGGCTTCACCTGCGAGTGGTCGGTCAAGGCCGGCGCGGTCGAGCTGGTCGAGGCCTACCAGCGGCACGGGCTCACCCACCGCTCGTTCGAGCAGAGCTTCACCCGGCTCGCGCGGCTCAAGCAGCACCGCGAGGACGGCGCCGTCGACGACACCCTGCGGTTCGTGTGATGCGTGACGGGGCCTGGATGCACGCGCTGGTGGAGCGGTTGTACCCGCTCTGCCGCAGCATCACGGGCGACGGCGTCCGCGCCACGCTGGACATCATCGGCGAGCACATCCCGCTGGACCGGCACGAGGTGCCCACCGGCACGCAGGTCTTCGACTGGACCGTGCCGCAGGAGTGGAACATCCGGGACGCCTGGATCGCCGACGCCGACGGCAAGCGCGTGGTCGACTTCGCCGAGTCGAACCTGCACGTGGTCGGCTACAGCGTGCCGGTCTCGGCGACGATGAGCCTGGCGGAGCTGCGGCCGCACCTGCACACGCTGCCGGATCGCCCGTCCTGGGTCCCGTACCGCACCAGCTACTACTCGCCGGCCTGGGGTTTCTGTCTCGCGCAGGAGACGCTGGACGCCCTCCCGGAGGGCGACTACGAGGTCCGGATCGACTCCACGCTGGCCGACGGGCACCTCAGCTACGGCGAGCACGTGGTGCCGGGGCAGGTCGCCGACGAGGTGATCGTGTCCTGCCACATCTGCCACCCGTCGCTGGCCAACGACAACCTGGCCGGCGTCGCGGTCGCGGTCGCGCTCGCCAAGTCGCTGGTGAACCCCTGGTACACCTACCGGTTCCTGTTCATGCCGGGCACGATCGGCGCGATCACCTGGCTGGCGCGCAACGACGTCGACCGGGTCAAGCACGGGGTCGTGCTCGCCTGCGCGGGCGACCGGGGCGACCTGACGTACAAGCGCAGCCGCCGGGGCGACGCGGAGATCGACCGCGTGCTGGCGCACGTGCTGCGCGACCGTCCACACCGGATCTTGGACTTCTCGCCGTACGGCTACGACGAGCGGCAGTTCTGCTCGCCCGGGTTCAACCTCGGCGTCGGCTCGCTCACCCGGACCCCGTACGCCGGCTACCCGGAGTACCACACCTCGGCGGACAACCCGGACTTCGTGTCACCCGCGGCGATGGAGGACACGCTCGCCGTGCTGCGCGAGGCGTTCGCCGTGCTGGACCGCAACCGCCGCTACACGAACCTGAGCCCGTACGGCGAGCCGCAGCTGGGCAAACGCGGGCTCTACGACTCGCTCGGCGGCCGCAGTGACGCCAAGCAGGCCCAGATGGCGATGCTGTGGGTGCTGAACCTCTCCGACGGCGACCACGACCTGCTCGACATCACCCGCCGGTCAGGCCTGGAGTTCGACGCGGTCGCCGCGGCGGCCGACGCCCTCCGTGACGCCGGTTTGGTGGCGGGGTGATCGCATGACGACCACCGGCCGCCACCGCAAATCCGGCGCGAAGCCTTCCGGGCTGCGCGCGATGGCCGGGCGGCTGTCCTGGGGCCTCGGCGACCAGGCCGTGTCGAGCCTGACGAACTTCGCGGTCGGTATCTACGTCGCGCGCGAGCTGGGCGTCACGGCGTTCGGCATCTTCAGCCTCGCCTGGGTCACCTACGGCGTTCTGATCAACATCTCGCGTGGCCTGGCGACCGATCCGCTGATGGTGCGCTTCAGCGGCGTCGGCACCGGGGTGTGGCGGGCGGCGGTGGCCCGGTCGTCGGCGACCGCGCTGGCTGTGGGCGCGCTGGCGGGCCTGCTGAGCGTGGTGTTCGGGATCGTGGTGGGTGGGAGCCTCGGGCCCGCGTTCGTCGCGCTCGGCGTCATCCTCCCGGCGCTGCTGCTGCAGGACAGCTGGCGGTTCGCGTTCTTCGCCTCCGGCGAGGGGCAGAAGGCGTTCGTCAACGACGCGCTGTGGGGCGTCGCGATGATCCCCGCGATGGTGCTGGCCGACCTGCACGGCAGCGTCGTCGCGTTCCTGCTGGCCTGGGGTGGCGCGGCCGCGGTCGCCGCCGGGTACGGCTACCTGCAGACGGGTCTGCGGCCGAGGCTCGACGGGGTGCGGTCGTGGCTGCACGACCAGCGTGACCTGGGCCCGCGCTACCTGGTGGAGAACGTCAGCAACAGCGGTGGCTCGCAAATCCGGATGTACGGCCTCGGCGCGATCGCCGGGGTGGCGGCGGTCGGCACGGTGCGCGGTGGCGAGCTGCTGCTCGGCCCGTTCCTCGCGGTGCTGATGGGCCTGGCGTTCGTCGCGGTGCCCGAGGCGGCCAGGGTGGTGCGCCGCAACGTGCGGCGGCTGAGGACGTTCTGCCTGGTCCTGGGCGGGGGCCAGGCGCTCGCCGCGCTGCTGTGGGGCGGCGCGCTGCTGCTCGTGCTGAACGACCGTCTCGGTGAACTCGTGCTCGGCGACGTCTGGCACACCGCCGAGGCGATGATCATCCCGGCCACCCTGTCCGTCGTTAACGCGAGCTTCATCACCGGCGCCGCGACCGGCCTGCGGGCGCTCGGCGCGGCCAAGCGCAGCATGCGGTGCCAGCTCGTCGCGTCCGCGCTCTACGTGATCGGCGGCCTGTCCGGTGCGGCGATCGGCGGCGCCGTCGGGTCCGGCTGGGGTGTCGCGTGCGCCACCTTCGCCGGTGCGTTCGTGTGGTGGAGCCAGTTGCACGTCGCAATCCGCGAGCACGTTCCCGAGGAAGCGAGGACCCCATGACGACCGCACCGAGGCTGAGCATCGGCCTGCCCGTCTACAACGGGGAGAACTACGTCGCCGAAGCCATCGACAACCTGCTCGCCCAGACCTTCGCCGACTTCGAGCTGATCATCTCCGACAACGCCTCCACCGACGGCACCCAGGAGATCTGCGAGAAGTACGCCGCGAAGGACGAGCGCATCCGCTACCTGCGGCAGCCGCGCAACATCGGCGCCGCGCCCAACCACAACTTCGTGGTGCAGGCGGCGCGGGGCGAGTTCTTCAAGTGGGCGGCGCACGACGACCTGTTCGCGCCGGAGCTGCTGGCGAAGTGCGTCCAGGCGCTCGACCGGCACCCGGAAGCGGCGCTCGCGCACTCGTACATGGCGATCGTGGACGAGCGGGGCGAGGTCATCGAGAACTACGACTACGGCCTGGCCACCGATTCGCCGGACGCGGCGGTCCGGTTCCGCAGCCTGATGTTCACCGAGGGCGGCGACGACTTCTACGGCGTGATCCGCACCTCGGTGATGCGGCGGATCGCCCCGCACGACAGCTACCACAACGCCGGCCGGAAGCTGGTCGGCGAACTCGCCCTGTACGGCACGTTCGTGCAGGTCCCGGAGGTCATGTTCTTCCGCCGCGAGCACCCCGGCCGCGGCGACAACCTGGGCTCGGTGCAGAAGGTCTGCGCGAACCTCGACCCGCGCCGGACGGGGCAGTCGAAGGCGCGGTTGTTCGCCGAATACCTGGCCGGGTACGTCACCGCGATCCGGCGCGCGCCGCTGTCGTCGAGCGAGCGGCTGCGCTGCTACGGCGTGCTCGGGGAATGGATTGGCGGCAAGCCGCTGCGGAAGGTGGGTCTGCTTTCGTGACGCGTATCGGGTTCTTCGGCATCCTCGGTTCGGGCAACCTGGGCAACGACGGATCGCTCGACGCCGTAATGACTTATGTGCGAGAGCGATATCCCGACGCGGAACTGGGTTTCCTGGCGATGGGCCCCGAGCAGCTCACCGCGCGGTACGGCGCGCCGGCGACGCACCTGCAGTGGTACGAGCCGCACGCGGGTGACGCGACGGGGCTGCGGGCCGCGGGGCTGAAGGTGCTGGGCAAGCTGCTGGACCCGTTCCGGACCTGGGCCTGGGTGCGCAACTACGACGTGGTGATCGTGCCCGGGATGGGCGTGCTGGAGGCGACGCTGCCGCTGCGGCCGTGGGCGTTGCCGTACTCGCTGTTCTGGCTCGNCNCCACCGCGCGGCTCACCGGCACCAGGGTCGCTCTCGTCAGCGTCGGCGCCGACGTGGTGCGCAAACGCGCCACCCGGTGGGTCATCACACGCGCCGCGCGGCTGGCGCACTACCGCTCCTACCGGGACGAGCACTCGCGCCAGGCCATGGCGCGCATGGGTGTCGATGTGAGCGCGGACGCCGTCTTCCCCGACCTCGCGTTCGGGCTGGCCGATCCGGAACCGCGGCCCTCCACCGGGGCCGTCGGGGTCGGGGTGATGGCCTTCCACGGCGGCAACGACGACCGGGCCCGCGCGGACGACATCAACCGCGCGTACCTGTCCACGGTGAAGCGGTTCGTGCGCCTGCTGGCCGACGAGGGCCGTCCGATCCGGCTGTTCACCGGCGACGTCGCCGACGACGAGGTGCCCGCGGAGATCATCGCCACGGTGCCGGGCGCGGACATCACCGCCGAACCGCTGACCTCGCTGCAGGACCTCATGCGCCGGATGGCCGAGGTCGAAGTCGTCGTTGCCACCCGCTACCACAACGTGTTGTGCGCGCTGAAGACCGCGAAGCCGACGATCTCGCTGGGCTACGCGCGCAAGAACGACGTGCTGATGTCCGCGATGGGCCTCGGCGAGTTCTGCCAGTCCGCGCGGGAGCCCGACTTCGACCGGCTCGTGGCGCAGTTCCGCGAACTGGAGGACCGGCGCGAGGAGCTGACCGCGGTCCTCAAGGAACGCAATCGTGTGATGAGCGAGCGGCTGGAGCGCCAGTTCGCCATCATGTCCGAATCCGTCGTCGAAGGGAGCCGGACGTGAAGGCCGTTCCGGTACCCGGCATCGCCGGGGCCTGGTTGTTCGAACCGACACCGCACGTGGACGCGCGCGGGTTCTTCTCGCGCACGTTCGACCGCGAGGTCGTCGCGTCCGTCGGCATCGACCCGGACGGCTTCGCGCAGGACAGCCTGTCCCGGTCGGTCAAGGGCGTGGTCCGCGGCATGCACCTGCGCTCCGGCGCCGGCGAGTCCAAACTGGTCCGCTGCTCCTACGGCGAGGTGTTCGACGTCGTGGTCGACCTGCGGCCGGACTCGCCGACCTTCCGCAACACCGAATACTTCCGGCTCTCCGGGGACACCCAGGTCACCGTGTACGTGCCCGCCGGCTGCGCGCACGGCTTCCAGGCGCTCACCGAGCCCGCCGACGTCTCCTACCGCATCGACCGGCCGCACGACCCGTCCGAGGACGTCACCATCGCCTTCGACGACCCCGACCTGGCCATCCCGTGGCCGCTGCCGGTGACCCTGACCTCCGACCGCGACCGAAGCGCGCCCTCGCTCGCCGAAGTCCTGAGAACCCTGAGGTGACAGTCATGGACGCGCAGATCCTGCCCCGGTCCACCGAGGTCAACGAGCGTCTGCACCAGATCGTCCCCGGCGGCGCGCACACCTACGCCAAGGGCGAGGACCAGTACCCCGAGGGGCTGGCGCCGGTGATTTCACACGGCCGCGGCGCGCACGTGTGGGACATCGACGGCAACTCCTACATCGAGTACGGCTCCGGCCTGCGCGCGGTGAGCCTCGGGCACGCGCACCCGCGGGTGGTCGAGGCCGCGCGGCGCGAGTTGGACCGCGGCAGCAACTTCGTGCGGCCGTCCATCGTCGAGCTGGCCGCGGCGGAGAAGTTCCTGGCGACCGTGCCGACCGCGGAGATGGTCAAGTTCGCCAAGAACGGCTCGGACGTCACCACCGCCGCGGTGCGGCTCGCGCGTGCGGCGACCGGGCGCCCGGTGGTCGCGATCTGCGCCGACCACCCGTTCTTCTCCACCGACGACTGGTTCATCGGCACCACCGGCATGCCGGCCGGGATCCCGCCGCAGATCACCGGACTGACCGTGCGCTTCCCGTACGGCGACCTGGCCGCGACCGAGGAGATCCTGCGGAACCACGACGTCGCCTGCCTGATCATGGAGGCCGCGACCGGCGTCGAGCCGCCGCCGGGGTACCTGGAGGGGATGCGCGCGCTGGCCGACCGGTACGGCGTGGTGCTGGTCTTCGACGAGATGATCACCGGTTTCCGCTGGTCGGAGGCGGGCGCGCAGGGCTACTACGGGGTGACGCCGGACCTGTCGACGTTCGGCAAGGCCCTCGGCAACGGCTTCGCGGTGTCCGCGCTGGCGGGCAAGCGGGAGCTGATGGAGCTGGGCGGGCTCCGGCACTCCCGGGAGCGGGTGTTCCTGCTGTCCACCACGCACGGCGCGGAGACGCACTCGCTGGCCGCCGCCATGGCCGTGATGGACACCTACGTCGAGGAGGGCATCTCGGCCCGGCTGCACGCCCTCGGCGAGCGGCTGGCGTCCGGTGTCCGGGACGTGGCGGCGGCGATGGGCGTCGGCGAGCACGTCGTGGTGCGCGGCCGGGCGAGCAACCTGGTGTTCGGCACGCTCGACGAGCAGCTGCGGCCGTCCCAGCCGTACCGGACGCTGTTCCTGCGCCAGCTGGTCGCCGGCGGCGTGCTCGGGCCGTCGTTCGTGGTGAGCAGCGCGCTGACCGAGGCCGACATCGACCGGACGGTGGACGTGGTCGCCCAGGCCTGCGCGGTGTACCGGAAGGCGCTGGACGTCGAGGACCCGACGCCGTGGATCGGCGGCCGGTCGGTCAAGCCGGTGTTCCGGCCCTACGCCTGACGCGGTCGAGCAGCCAGGCCGTCACGGGCACGACGACGAGCGCGACGCAGAAGCCGCCGAGCGTGTCCGTCGGGTAGTGCACGACCATGCCGAACTGCGCCCACGCCTCGGCGGCGCCCGCGGTGACCGCGGCGTAGAGCACGACCGCCGTGGCCGCAGGTGGGCGCAGCCGCAGCCGGTCGGCCAGGACGAACGCGAACACCAGGACCATCGCCGTCACGATCGCGGTGTGTCCGCTGGGGAACGACAGGTGCGGGCCGTTGATCGTCCGCCCCACCACGGGTTTCAGCAGCGTCGTGACGGCCACCGACAGACCGGGCCCGAGCACGGCGAGCAGCGCGGTGCGCCGGTGCCCGAGCACCAGGCACAACACGACCAGCGCGGCCACCAGCAGGCCCGCGCCCGCCGGTTCGCCCGCGAAGTCAAGGCCCTTGGCGGTCACCCGCTGCGCCGACGGGTACGGGATCGCGCCGCCCGACGCGTCCAGGATCCAGCGGTCGAGAGCGCTCGCCGAGCCGGCGCCCGCGACGCGGACGGCCAGCACCGCGACGATCACCGCCGCCGGGATCGCGAGCGCCAGCAGCGGGCGCCGCAGGGCGTCGGGCAGGGCGGTTCGCGTGGGCAGCACGGCGGTGGTCACCGTTGGGAGTCGGTCCCGCCGCGGGGTTCGTTTCGCCGTAACAGGGGAATGATCATCGGCGACTGGCAGGTGAAGCCGCCAGCTCCGGGAGGGCCGCCATGCGCGTACGGGCATCCGACATCTCGGCTCGCACCATCGGTGACGAGACGATCGTGCTCAGCCTGTCGACCTCGAAGTACTTCACCATCACCGGTGTCGGCACGCGGCTGTTCGAGCTGCTCGCCGAGGACCGCTCGCTCGACGACCTGGTCGGCGCGATCACCAGCGAGTACGAGATCGACGCGGACACCGCGCGCCGCGACATCGAGGCGTTCCTCGGCAGGCTCCGCGATGCCGAGCTCCTCCACTGAGGCGCCGCCGCGGCTGTCCACACTGGACGTCGCCGTGGGACGCCCGCTGGGAGCCGCGCCGTTCCCGCTCGGCGAGCCCGCGGATCCGGTGCTCGCGCTGCGGAACGCGCTGCGACCCGCGTTGCTGCGCGAGCCGTGCGTCATCGCCTTCTCCGGTGGGCGGGATTCGTCGGTGCTGCTGGCGGTCGCCGCGGACCTCGCCGCGCGCGAGGGGCTCGCGCCGCCGATCGCGCTCACCTTCCGCTACCCCGGCGACCCGGCCGCCGACGAGTCGGCCTGGCAGGAGTCGGTGATCCGGCACGTCGGCGTCGGCAGCTGGGTGCGCCGCGACATCGGTGAGGAGCTGGACCTGATCGGGCCGCTCGTGCAGCCGGTGCTGTGGGCGCGCGGCCCGGTCTACCCGGCCGCGCTGGGCAACACGATGCTGCTTGCGTCGCACGCGCCGGGCGGCAGCCTGGTGACCGGCAACGCCGGGGACGAGGTGCTCGGCGGGCACCGGATCGGGACGCTGCGTGCGGTGGCGCGCCGTCGCGGCCGCGGGATGACCGCGGCGGACTGGGCGCGGTTCGCGGTGTGCGCGGCGCCCGGGTTCGCCCGCCGCGAGGTGGCCCGCCGGTCCGTCCCGATGCCGTGGCTGCGGCCGGACCTGCGGCGCGTGGTCTGGCGCGAGGCCGCGGACCGCCCGCTGCGGTGGGAGACCAGCGTGCGGACGGCGTTGGCGACGCGCGCGTACGAGGTGGGTTTCCGGACGCGGGCCGACGTCGCGGCGGAGTACGACTGCGAGCTGGTCGAGCCGTTCGCCGATCCGTCCTTTGTGGCGTCCTACGCGGCCGGGCGACCGATGACCCGCGCGGCGGGCACCCGGCTGGTGGCGGACGGGCTGCTGCCGGAGGCGGTTCTGCAGCGGCGGGACAAGGCGCGGTTCAACGCGTCCCGGTTCGGCCCGCGGTCGCGGGAGTTCGCGCGGAACTGGGACGGCCGCGGCGTCGACGGCGCACTGGTCGACCCGGACGCGCTGCGGGCCGCGTGGCTCGCCGACGAGCCGCCCGCGGCCACGGCGATGCTGCTGCAGCAGGCGTGGCTGGCGACATGAGGAGGCGGCGGCTGGCGTGGGAGGTGCTGCGCGCGCTCCCGGCGATGGTGCGGATCGAGCTCAGCCTGCGGCGCGCCGACCTGCGCGAAACCTGTCGACGGCTCGGAGTGCGGTGCGACCTGACCAGCGCCGCGCCGCCCGCCGACGAGTCGCCCGTGCTGCCGCGGTGGTCGCGGGCGCCGATCCGGGCCTCGTACTTCGTGGTGTCGCGGTGGCCTGCCGGCGACACTTGCCTGCGGCAGTGCCTGCTGATCGGCCACCGGTTGCGGGCACTGGAACCGGTGCTGCGGATCGGTGTGCGGCGCGAGGCGGACGGCCGGTTCTCCGCGCACTCCTGGCTGGAGATCGACGGCAGGGCGCTCGACCCCACGGCGGGGCGGTACGCGGTACTCGGATCGGCGGGGTGACCACAATGGACTTCACGTACCGGGCGCACGGGCTGACCGTGTGGAGCGACGTCGAGCTGGCGCTGCCCGCCGGGGACGGCGGCGAGCCGCACCTGGTGCTGCGCCGGGGCGCCGACCGGGAGGTGCCGCGCGCGGCGCTGCCCGGGCGGTGCCTCGCCGAGCTGGCGAAACCGGACGGGCGGGTGTTCTACACGCTCGCCACGGACGGCGACCGGACGGTGCTGCGCTACCCGGGACTGTGCGAGTTCGCCGGCGATCCGTTGCTGCGTGAGGTGACCTACCACCTGGACCCGGCGGCCGACCACGGGTTGCTGACCGTGCTCGCGACGGGCGCGCTGCTGGCCGTGCACCTGACGCTGAACTCGCACCTCGTGCTTCACGCGAGCGCGGTGCGGGCAGGCGAGCGGGCGCTGGCGTTCGTCGGCGCGTCCGGGATGGGGAAGTCCACCCTGGCCGCGGCGTTGTGCGGGCACGGGTGCGACCTGGTGGCCGACGACGTGCTGCGGGTGGACCCCGGCGGGCTCGTGCACCCGGGGAGCACGGAGAACCGGCTGCGGATGGCGGCGCGGGGCCTCGCCGACGGAGCCGCCGCGGCGGACGTGCGGCCCACCGCGGACGGGCGGCTGGCCCTGCGGTCGCCGGTGTACGCGGACGCGTTGCCGTTGGCGGCGTGCGTGATCCCGCGGCCGAGCCGGTCCGCTGTGGACGTTTCCGTCGAGCGGATCACCGGGACGCGGGCGTTCCTGCGGATGAGCCAGTTCCCGCGCGTGCTCGGCTGGCGCGATCCGGCCGTGATGGACTTCGCGTTCCAGGGGCTGGCCGATCTGGTCGCGCAGGTCCCGGTGTACGAGGCGACCGTGCCGTGGGGACCGCCCTTCCGCGACCAGGTGCTCGCGGACCTGCTGTCAGCGGTAGGCCGCTGACTGGAGGCGGTACAGCTCGGCGTACTGGCCGGCGCGCGCCATCAGCTCATCGTGCGTGCCGCACTCCACCACGCGGCCCGCGTCGAGCACGTAGATCCGGTCGGCCATGCGGGTGCTGGAAAAGCGGTGCGAGATCAGCAACGCGGCCCGCCCGCCCAGCATCGCCCGGACGTCGGCGAACAGCTCGTGCTCCGCGCGCGGGTCGAGCGCCGCGGCGGGCTCGTCCAGCACCACCAGCGACGTGTCCCGGTAGAGCGCCCGCGCCAGCGCCACCCGCTGCCACTGCCCGCCGGACAGGTCGGAACCCTCGTCCAGGTCCCGGCCGAGCATCGTGTCCAGGCCGTGCGGCAGCTCGCGCGTCACCCCGAGGACACCCGCGCGCCGGGCGGCGTCGTGCACCGACTCCTCGTCGCCCGGCCGGTCGCCGTCGCTGATCGTGATGTTGTCGCGCAGCGTCATCTGGTACCGCACGAAGTCCTGGAAGATCACCGTCACCGAGGCGCGGATGTCGGCGGGCGGGGCGTCCGCGCCGTCCCAGCGGCGCGTGCCGAGGTCCGGGTCGTACAGTCCGGCGACGATCTTGGCCAGCGTCGTCTTGCCGGAACCGTTCTCGCCGACCAGCGCGACCACCTCGCCCGCGCCGATCTCGATGTCCACCGCGTCGACCGCGGGCCGCTCCTGCTCGGGGTAGCGGAAACTGATGTCCCGCAACACTATTCCCTGCCGCAGCGGCCGCTTCTCCCCGGCGGCGGGGGACGGCGGGGCGGAGGCGACGAACCGCTCCAGGTCGGCCAGGAACGGCGCCGATTCGAGCAGCCCGCCGATCGAGGTGAACAGCGTGCCGAGCTGGCTGCTCAGCAACCGCACGGCGATCGCGGCCGCGCCCGCGGCAGGCAGGTCGATGCGGCCGCTGCGCACCAGGCCGATGATCGCCAGCAGCGCGGCCGTCAGCGACAGCGCGACGCCGATCGTGGTGAGACCGGCGATCAGCTGCCGCCGCCGGACCTGTTGCCGCAGCTGGACGTTGATGCCGGCGTTCAGCTCGCGGTGGCGCTCGCGCAGCGGCTTCGTCGAGTGGAACGCACGCAACTCCGCCGCGTACGGGCGTTGGGTGAGCAGCTGCCGCAGATAGTTGCGGCGGCGGAACAGCGGGGTCAGCCGGTGGGCGAACGCGAACTCGGTGCGGCTGGCCCACCGCGCGAGCAGCACCGCGGGCAGCCCGGCGGCGAGCAGGATCGGCACCAGCAGCGGTTCGACGCCGATCAGCACCGCCGACATCGTGACCACGCCCAGCAGGCTGCCGGTCAGGCCGAGCAGCGCGGTGGTCACCGCGAACGGCCGGGTGAGCGCGTTCTGCTGGACGCGTTCCAGAGACGTGGCGAACCCGGCGGACTCGTAGGTCACCAGGTCCGCGCGTGCCGTCGTGTCCAGCACCCGGTCCCACACCCGCTGCGAGACGCGCTCGCCGAGCAGCCGGTGCTGCTGGGTCTGCAGGGCGCTGACCGAGCCGGTCAGCGCCGTCATGAACGCCAGCGCCAGCAACGAAACGGTGAGCCCGAAGCGCGCGCTCTCCGGTTGCAGCAACGCGTCGAAGGTGAGCTTGCTCGCCGCGACCACACCGAGCGCGCCGACGGCGCCGATGATCTGGTAGATCGCCGCGGTCACGGTGCCGAACCGGTCGGCCGCGGCGACCTCGCGCGTCGCGGCCGCGATCAGCCGTGGCGTGGCCGCCGAAGCCCGCGCGATACCTGTGATCCCCACCGTCGAATCGTACCGCCGGGAAAACGTATTCCAAGAATTGTGGCGGTACCGGTTGGACAACGTCACCAGTACATTCGGCGAGTGGTTGTAACGGCTTGGCGCAATCAGGCGAATCCCGATCGAGGTCCTTGGGTTCTCGCTCGTCGACGATTAACGGAAAGGAGTGACATGAAGAAAGAGTACGCCGCCCCGGGCATCGAGGACATCGGCTCGTTGTCCGAGCTCACGCTCGGTCAGTCGTCGGGAAGCCGGCTCGACGCCGATTTCGCCGCCGGCACCATCTTCGGGGACCTGACCTTTTCGTGACCCCGGTTTTCCCGTTCCTGCCAGTGGCGGGGGGAGGTGAACACATGCGCGAGCCCTACACCACCCCGGAAATCACCCTGTTGGGTTCGGTGACGGACTTGACACAGGCGAACCTGTTTGGTTCTTCGCCGGACAACCTCACGTGGGCGATCCCGATTCTCGGCGACAACGACGCCTACTCGTGATGCGTTTCCCGGTCACGGGCCCGGCGGTCGGCCGCCGGGCCCGTGACCACCTGTCCACGTCCGCCGACTGTCCGGAAGTGAGCACCCGGTGGCCCTGTACACAATGGACCGACTGGAGATCGCGGGTGGCTGGATCAACGGGTACGACCTCATCCCGCTGCCGCTGGGCGATCCCGGCGAGCCGCGGCGGGTGCTGGACCGGATCCTGCTCGGCCACCTGAACCGCACACCGTGCCTGGTCGCCTTTTCCGGTGGCCGGGACTCCTCCGCGTTGCTGGCCGCGGCGGTGGCGCTGGCCCGGCGCGAAGGGCTGCCGCTGCCGGTGCCGATCACGTTGCGTTATCCGGCCGCGCCCGAGTCGGACGAGACCGCGTGGCAGGACGCCGTGCTCACGCACCTCGGTGTCACCGAACGGATCGTGCTGACCGTGGACGACGAGCACGACCCGGTCGGGCCCATCGCGGCGGCGGTGCTGCGGCGGCACGGGCTGGTGTGGCCGCCGAACTTCGCACCGACCTGGCGGATGATGGACGCGGCCCGCGGCGGGGTGCTGCTGACCGGCGAGGGCGGCGACGAGGTGTTCGGGCTGAAGCGGATCACGCCGTTGACGAAGGTGCTCAAGGCGCGGGGCCGGGTGCGGGCGAGCGTGTTCCCGGACGCGGTGCGTGCGCTGGCCCCGGCGCGGGTGCGGCGGCGGGCGGCGTTGCGCAACCGGCACCAGCGGCCGTGGCTGCGGCCTGCCGCGGCGGAGTTGCTCGCCGAACTGGACGCGGCGGACGCGGCGGCGTACGAGCTGCACGCCGGCCGCCACGCGTGGCAGTTCACGACGCGGCGGTGCGCGCGGCTGGGTTACCAGAGCGTGCGCACGCTGGGGTCCGAACTGGACTGCCGGTACGTGCAGACGTTCGCGGA
The DNA here is from genome assembly GCF_000473265.1 of Amycolatopsis thermoflava N1165. Classification (NCBI taxonomy): domain Bacteria; kingdom Bacillati; phylum Actinomycetota; class Actinomycetes; order Pseudonocardiales; family Pseudonocardiaceae; genus Amycolatopsis; species Amycolatopsis thermoflava. Next base: position 5,293,540 of record NZ_KI421511.1, on the reverse strand, counting down.
GCCGGACTTCGTGGCGGCGATCGCGCGGGCCGCCGGGTTCTGGGGCTGGAGCGGGCGGACGGCGACGATGCGCGACGTGTTCGGCGACCTGCTGCCCCGGGAGGTCCTGGAACGCCGGACGAAGGCGACCTTCACGGGCGCGGTGTTCACCGAACGGACGCGGGCGTTCGCGCGGGAGTGGACCGGCCGCGGGGTGGACCACGAGCTGGTGGATGCGCAGGCGCTGCGGGACGGGTGGTTGTCGGCGAGGCCGCCCGCGCCGTCGATGACGTTGTTGCAGCAGGCTTGGCTGGCCACGGCCCGGTAGGTGGTGCGGGCGGGTTGCCGTACCGGGCGGGGGTCGTGCTGTGCCGTTGCCGCTGCGGGTCTGGCTGGCCACCGCCCGGTAGGTGGTATCGACAAGTCCTGGTTGTCCGCACCACGCGCGGATCATGCTGGGGACGTGGAACGGAACGAACTCGCGGACTTCCTCCGGCGTCGCCGGGCGCTGCTTCAGCCTGGGGACGTCGGGGTGCCGTCGGGCGGGCGGCGCCGGACGCCGGGGCTCCGCCGCTTCGAGGTCGCCCAGCTCGCCGGCATGTCGCCGGACTACTACGCCCGCCTGGAGCAGGGCCGCGGCCCCCGACCGTCGGCCGCCGTGCTCACCGCGCTGACCCGCGCGCTGCGGCTGACCGTCGACGAGCGCGACCACCTCTTCCGGCTCGCCGGCCACCAGGCCCCGCCGCGCACCGGCGGTGACGAGCACGTCAGCCGCGGCCTCCTCCGGCTGCTGGACGGGCTCACGGGCCTGCCCGCGCTGATCGCCACCGACCTGAACGTCGTGCTCGCCCAGAACGCGATGGCCGACGCGCTGCTCGGGGAGCAGACCCGCTTCCGGGGCCTGGCCCGCAGCTGCACCTACCGGTGGTTCACCGACCCGGCGATGCGCGAGCGCCACCCCGCCGAGGACCACGACCACGAAAGCCACGCGCAGGTCGACGACCTGCGCGCCACCCTCGCGGCCCGCCCGGACGATCCGGCGGCCCGCCAACTGGTCGAGGCGCTGCGGTCGGAGAGCGCCGAGTTCGCCGGGCTCTGGGCGCGGCACGACGTCGCCGTCCGCCGCAGCGACCGCAAGCGCATCCGGCACCCCGCGATCGGCCTCGTCGAGCTGGACTTCGACGTGCTGGCGACGGCCCGGCAGGACCAGCGCCTGATCGTGTACTCACCCGCGCCGGGCAGCGCCGCGGTGTCCCAGCTGGAGCTGCTGGCCGTGCTCGGCCAGGAGACCTTCACCACCCGAGGAGAAGCATGACCGCCCACCGGATCGCCGCCCTGCTCACCGCCGCCCTCCTCACCGCAGGCGTCCCGGCGAGCGCCGACACTGGCGGCACCCGCCTGGCCGACGTGCGCGTCCTCGCCCACTTCGACCGGGCCGCGGGCCAGGCCGCCGAGAGCATCGCACCAGAACCCGGCGGCGGTGCGGTGATCGGCATGATCCCCGCCCGGCAGGTGGTGCGGGTCGCGCCGGACGGAGCCGTCCGGGTGCTCGTCACTATGCCGCTCCCGCCGGACGGCGGCGGCACCACGCCGGTCGTCGGGACCCCCGTGGTCACCGGGGTGGCCCGCTCGGGCCGCGGCGACGTGTACTTCCTCTACTCCGCGGGACAGGGCGGGCTGACCGGGATCTGGCAGGTCCGCGCCGGGACGCCCCGGCTCGTCGTGCCGCTCCCCGCCGACACCATGCCGAACGCGCTGGTCATCGACGGCGACCGCTTCCTGATCACCGACTCGGCGGGCGGGCGCATCTGGCAGGCCCCGCTGCATGGCGGCGCGGCAACCGTGTGGTCGGCGGACCGCGCACTGGCTCCCGACGGCTTCTTCGGCGTCAACGGCCTGAAGGTCCATGACGGCGCCGTCTGGGCGAGCAACTCCGACCGGGGCACCATCGTCCGCATCCCGCTGACCGGCGGCGCCGCCGAGGTCCGGGCCACCGGGCTCGCGGGCATCGACGACTTCGACTTCACCGGCCGGGGCGACGAGATCCTCGCCGCGATCAACCAGGACAGCAAGCTCGTGCGGGTGGGCGCGGACGGCTCCCGGGAAACCGTGCTGGACGCCGGGGACGGCATGCAGGGCACCACGGCCGTCGTGGTGCGGGGGAGCCGGGTCTACGTGACCAACGGCGCCAACCTGGTGGGCGACGACTCGAACCTGCTGGTCGCGCGGCTGCGGCGCTGACCATCAGCGCGTCCCGGTCGGCGAGCCCTTCCGCACCTCGCGCAGCGCGTAGGTGAAGCGGCTCAACGGGTTCCGGTGCCGGTCCGCCGTGTAGTCCGCGTCCGGGAAGACCAGAGCACGCAGGTACGCCGGCTTGTCGCGCCACGGCAGGACCCGCAGGGTGGCCACGGCCTGCGCCGCGAACGTCTTGTCCGGCGTCGTGTGCAACCCCAGCCACGACTCGTCCCGCGGCGACGGCACGTAGGCCACCGCCCAGCGCGCGAGCGGGCCGGGGACCTTGATCCCCAGCAGGCGCACCGTGTCGGCCACCGCGGCGGCGACCACGGCCTCCGCGCCCCACGACCCGGCCAGCGCCAGCACCGGCCCCGGATCCAAAACCCGCAGCATCTCCGCCACGTCCCGCAGCGACCCGAGCCGCAGCGGCCAGTCGCCGAGGGCCGCGTGGTAGCAGGCGTGCAGGAACCGGTTCGCCGGCGACAGCGCCCGCACCGCGCGACCGCCGATGAAGAACTCCTGCCCGGCGTCCCACACCGCGTCCAGGTCGACGCGCCGCCCCCATGGTCCGAGCACGAAGGTGCGGTGCAGGTCCAGCTCGTACCCGGCGGGCGGGCGCAACGTCATGCCCTTGTCGAAGCGCCGGTCGAACCCCGGCCGCGGCTCGGCGAGCGTGCGCTCGAACCCGGCCGTCGCCAGCACCGCGACGGTCCGGTCGATGTCCGCCGCGCGCACCATCACATCCAGGTCGTTGAAGGACCGCAGCGCCGGATCGGGGTAGTCCAGGTGCGCCACCGCCGTGCCCTTCAGCACCCGCGCCTCGATGCCCGCGCCGTCCAGCAGGTCCAGGATCCGCAGCAGCTCGTGCTCCAGCACCAGCACGCGCATCTGGTTGGTGGCATGCGCGGACTTCACCTCGCGTGCCTGCTCGCCGGTCGCCGGGAACACGCCCGCGGTGATCGCCGCGGTCAGCAGCCCGGTCATCCGGTGCTTCCGCGCCGCCGCCAGCAGTGCGGGCCACTCCCCGGCGGCCACCGGTTCCGCCGGGAAGGCCCGGTCACTCCCCGGCAGCCGGTATCCCGCCACGGCGAGCAACGCCGCCGGGTACTCGCTCTCCGCGCACAACTTGCGTCCCATTGGCCCTCCGCTCATCCGAACGTGCTGCCTGCGTCCTGGTGGTACGGCGCCCCGGTCCACTGCGGGACCGGCACCGTCGTGCTCATGTCCGGGACCGTGAACCGCCACGGCCCGGTGTAGGTGTTGTCGTGCCAGCGGTTGCCCGCCGCGAACACGATGTGCCGCTGGATCACGTCGCCCTGGTACGGCGACCACTCCGGCGAGCTGCCGTAGTTGGACAGCAGCGCCATCCGCCCGCAGAACTCGACCGGGCAGCCGCCGTCGACCGCGGCCGGGTCGAACCGGAAGGTGTTGCCGTGGATCTCCAGCTCCGAGGTCCACCACCGGCAGTCGGTGTAGAGCGGTTCGCGGGTGATCGCGGGCGGCGAGCAGGCCGAGGTGTTCTCCGGGCCGACGATCAGCGTGCAGTCGGAGGTGGTCGACGCGGACGAGTTGCAGAACCGGTCCGCGTTGGCCCAGGCCACGACGCCGCCCCAGTTGTTCTCCAGCAGGTTCCCGGTGACCTCGATCTTCGCGGTGCGGGCCGGGATCCGCGCGTCGCCGTCGGCCTCGGACAGGTAGATCGCGCCGGTCGGGAACGGGTCGCGCTCATCGGCGAACTCGCGGCCGGTGCGCCACGCGTTGTCCCGCAACGTGTTGCCGCGGATCACCGCGTTGTACGAGATCTCGTAGAAGATGCCAGTGCCGTCGTTGTCCTCGATGAGGTTGCCCTCGATGAGGAAGTCGTTGTTGTTCGTGTCGGCCCACACCGCGGTGCCGCGGTTGCCGTGGATCCAGTTGTTCCGCACGTCGGCGCCGTTGACCGCCCAGAACTTCATCGCGCCGGTGCAGCCGCAGCCGGGCAGCTGCGTCTCCCAGTCCTCGGTGTTGTTGCCGGTGAACTCGTTGCCCTCGACGACGAGACCGGTGATGCGGTTGCCGGACTGGTAGGCGTTCAGGCCGTACTGGCCGTTGTCCGCCAGGCAGTTCCCGGCGATGCGGTTGCGCGCGCCCGCCATCAGCGCCGCGCCGCGGTTGCGGGTCAGGGTGTTGTGCTCGACGGTCCAGCCGTCGCCGGAGTCGTGGTTCACCACGCCCTCGTCGCGGGGCGCGGCGAAGTTGCGGATCGTCAGGTGCCGGATCGTGACGCCGGTGGCGCGGCCGGTGATGGCGTACCGGTTGTCGCGGTTGCCGTCCAGCACCGCGCCGGGCCCGCCGAGCAGCGTCGCGCCCGCGCCGGGGCTGATCTGCGAGTACTCGCCGGGCGCGAGCGTGTGTACCCCGGGCGCGAACCAGTACGTCGCGCCCGGGGTGCTGAAGTCGAAGCCTGCGTTGCTGCCCGCCGGGACGACCACCGCGCCGGGCGGCGGCGAAGCAGGCCCGGTCAGCGCCGGGCTGCCGCAGACGGCGGCCGGCGGTGCGGGGGGAGCGGCGGGGGCGCCCTGCGCGGTCGGAACCACGGCCGGCGGGCCGGGATCGGGCGCGACGGCCGCGACGACGCCGGCGAGTGCGAGGACGCCGGCGGCCCCGAGCGCGAGCGGGAACGCCCGGCTCCTCGTGGTCATCCCCGCCCCCGTCCGTCAAGGTGTTCGTCTACGGAAGTCGTCGGGGCGAAAAGCGCCGTTACCCTCCAGCGTTCACACGATCGGCTACTCGATCGATCGCCAGCGCGGCGGCGACCACCACGGCCAGGGACGTGCAGAACCCGCCGATCGTGTCGGTGAGGTAGTGGACCCGGGACGCGGTCTGCGACCACGACATCGCCGCGCCGCACAGCACCGCGAGGCCGAACACCAGCGGCAGCCCCGCGCGACCGAGCCGGAACCGGTCCACGAGCAGCAGCCCGACGACCATCCCGAGCGACGTGATCAGTGCGGTGTGCCCGCTGGGGTAGGACAGGTGGTCGCCGTTGATGGTCCGGTCCACGACGGGTTTCACCACGGTGGTGAGCACGCCGGTCGCGGCGGGCCCGGCGACGGCGAGCAGCGCGAGGCGACGGCGGCGCGTGGCGAAGCAGATCGCGGCGACGACCACGACCAGCCCGGCGGCCCACGCCGGATCCCCCGCGGTCCCGACGGCCCACGAGATGTCGAACGACAACGACGGCTCGCGCACGCTGTCCCGCAACGCCTCGTACGCGCGCTGGTCGAGCGTGGAGCCGGCGCCGTCACCGGTGAACAGCACGCCGAGCGCGACCGCCACCACCCCCGCGACAACGGCGGCAGCCGCCAGCGGGGCCCGCAGCGCGGGCGGGACGGCGGGCCGCGGGACGTTCGTCTGCTCCACGTGGGGAAGTCGCCGCCAAGCGACGGATTGTTTCCACCCGGCAGGCGGAAATGGTGAGCCGAATGCATCACACGCCATTGTCGTAACGTGGTTCAACGACCTTCCGACTTGTCCGCCGGGGAATGTGGAAGGGGTAATCATGGCTGTCGCTGTTCGTCTGGGTAAATCCGCTGGGAAAACGACGGCCCGACGCTGGATCGTCGTGTTGTGGGCTTTCGTGGCCGCCGCCATCGCGGTCCGGTTGTCGGTGATGTTCGCGCAGCCGATCCGGCCCGGGGAGTCCTTCCGGGGCGCGGAGGGGTACTTCCTCGACTTCCGGGACACGGTCTGGACTCCTGGCCGTGACCTGCTCAGCGGCGGGAACCCGTACGATCCCGACACCTACCTCGCGACGTACCCGTGGGCGCTGCCGATGTCGCTCTACACGCCGGCCTGGCTGACCCTCGCGGTTCCACTCGCGCCACTCCCTTACCTTTTTTCGGTCGCCCTTTTCCAAGTCCTTTCGATCGGTGTCGCTGTTGTGATGTTGCGGATTCTGGCGAAATGGTCGATGCCGCACTTGGCCGATTTCGCGGTTCCGCTCGGCCTGCTCTGGTGCAACATCTGGTATCCCGGTCGCGGCGCGATTTCCGTGCAACTGGGCAGCCTGCTCGGCGTGCTCGGCGCGGTGCTGATCCTCCGCTCACTGGCCACCGCGAAGCCCGGGGCCGGCTGGGGTGTCGCGCTGGTCCTGATCAAGGTGCAGTTCGGCGTGTTCGCCCTGGCCGCGGCCGTCGGCGGGCGGCTGCGATCGGCCTGGCGCGGCGTGCTGTGGCTGGCTGTGGCGTCGGTGCCGGTGGTGGTCGCGTGCACCATCGCCGCCGGCGGTCCCGCCGGCTTCGTGCGGTCGGTTCTGCGTGACCTCGCGGTGCTGAGTTCCGATGTGGCGCCGACCGGGTTGAGCAACCCCGTCCAGCGGCGCTTCGACCTGCTCGGGCAGCTCGCGCGCTGGGGTCTGACCGAGCCGCCCGCGTGGTTGCAGATCGCGGTTCCGCTGCTGGCGGTCGTGGCCGTCGTGTTCGTGGTGCGCGCCACCAGGCGGCCGTTGACGGTGGCCGCGGGGATCACGACGGCGATGCTCGTCGGCTTCTACCACGCGCCGTATGACCTGCTGGTGCTCTTCGTGCCGGTTGCGCTGGGCATCGGCATGGCGGTGCGCGGTGAGCTGACCCGCACGGCGGACCGCGTCGCGGTGGGCGCGCTCACCCTCGTCGTGCTGCACCTGCACACTGTTTCGACGAAGCTGATCCCCGGTTTCGACGTGCGGCTCGCGGACGCCGTCGATCTGCTGCTCGTCGCTGTCGGTCTTGCCGCGGCGCTGGTCAGCTCCAGATGTCGCGGTGCACGTTGAAGATGATCCGGGACCCCAGCCGCTCCAGTTTGATCGGTAGTTCCGTCATCGTGGCGAGCCGGGCGCGCACCGCCTGCTGGTGCTCCAGCGGGCAGCTGACCAGCAGGAACCCGCCGCCGCCCGCGCCGGTCACCTTCGCCCCGGTCGCGCCCGCCGACAGCGCCGCGTCGACGGCCTCGTCGATCTGCTGGTTGGACACCCCGGACGCGAGCGAGCGCTTGGCCTCCCAGCTCTTGCGCAGCGCGGTGCCCAGCGCGGACAGCTCGCCGCCGCGCAGGCCGTCCGCCGCCTCTCCCGCGAGGTCGCGCAGCTGCCCCAGCTGGGCGAGCTTGTTCCCGACGTTCGCGTTCTGCTCGCCGAGGATCTTGTCGGCGCTGCGGGTGATGCCGGTGAAGAACAACATCAGCTCGTCCTGCAGCTTCCGCCAGTCCGCGCGCGGCAGGTCGATCTGCTCGACCCCGACCGCGTCGCCCGGCCCGAACTGCAGGTCGCACAACCCGCCGAAGGCGGCCGCGTACTGGTCCTGCTTCCCGATCGGCTTGCGGCACCGGTCGATCTCGATCGCGCACGCCCGCTCGGCCAGCTCCTCGGCCGTCACCTGCCTGCCCTGGTAGGCGAACAACGCGTGCAGCAGGCCCACCGTCACCGAGGACGACGACCCGAGCCCGGACCCGGCCGACGGGATGTCGGCGAGCGTGGTGATCTCCACGCCGCTGCGCACCCCGGTCATGTGCATGGCCTCGCGCACCAGCTCGTGCTCGAGGTCCTCGACGCGGGAAACGATCTCCTTGCGCGAGTAGTTGACGTAGATCTCGTCGTCGAAGCGCTGCTTGACCACGACGTAGACGTACTTGTCGATGGCCGCGTTGAGCACCCGGCCGCCGTGTTCGCGGTAGTAGCTGGGCAGATCGGTCCCGCCACCGACGAGCCCGATGCGCAGCGGGGTCTGGGTGATGATCACGATGCTCGCCTGCCTTGCCAGACTTCGCGCGCCCTGGCCAGGGCCGCGGGGGTGCCGATGTCGAGGAACCAGGAGTCGCCCACGGAGACCGCGCGGGCGTGCCCGACGAGCGCGGGCAGCAGGTCGTAGCCGATGTCCCGGGGCGGCGGGCCGATCAGGTCGAGCACGGCGGGGGAGAACGCGTACATCCCCGCGTTGGCCAGGTCGCCCGGCGGGTCGACTGGCTTTTCCACGAACCCCGTCACCAGACCGTCGGCAACCGTGAGGATCCCGCACTGGGTCGGATCGGGCGCCCGGAACACCGACAACGTCGCGATCGCACCGCCCGCGCGGTGCGCCTCGATCAGCACCCGGAGGTCGAAGTCGGTCAGGTTGTCGGCGTTGAGCGCCAGGAACATCTCCTCGCCCGCGACGAAGTCCCGGTTCGCCGACAGGGTGCCCGCGCTGCCGAGCAGTTCCGGCTCCTCGGCGGTGCACACGAGCGGGCCGCCCCGCCGCTCGGCCAGGTGCGCCCACACCAGCGGCGCGAGGTGGTGCAGGTTGACCAGCACCTCGTCCACCCCAGCCGCTTCGAGCGCGTCCAGCCAGATGTCCAGCATCGGCCGCCCGCCGATCTCGACGAGGCACTTGGGCGTGTGGTCGGTCAGGGGCCGCAACCGCGTCCCCAGCCCGGCCGCGAGCAGGAACGCCTTCACGACCCCGCCTTGCGCACCACGCCGAGCGAGCGCATCTTCGCGTCGGCCTCGGCGAGGATTTCCTCCAGGCCCGGCATGTCCCGCAACCACGCGGCGTACTCGGCGACCGAGTCCGCCGGGGTCCGCTTCGGGGACCAGCCCAGCTGCTTGAGCGCGTCGACGTCGGAGAGGATGTGCCGGGTGTCGCCGAAGCGGTACTCGCCGCTGATCCGGCCCGGCCGGTCCGATCCGTACTGCCGGCGCACCACCTCGGCGAACTCCTGGGTGGTGTACCCGGTCCCGCCGCCGACGTTGAACACCCGCCCCGCCGCGCGGTCGTCGGCGAGCACCAGCACGTTCGCGTCGACGACGTCGTGGATGTTGACGTAGTCGCGGATGTTCTGCCCGTCCTCGTACAGCGTCGGCGCGCCGCCCAGCAGGTAGTGCAGGTTGAAGATGCGGCACGCGCCGGAGTAGGCGTTGTAGACCGACTGCCGCGGGCCCTGCACGATGCTGTAGCGCAGGGCGACGGTCGGGATGCCGTAGCGGCGCCCGAGGTTGACCGCCACGACCTCCTCGCCGTGCTTGGACATGCCGTAGGCGTTCTGCGGGTTGGCGATGCGCTCCGGCGTCGGCAGCACCTCGATCGGCTCGCCGCACACCGCGCAGCCGATGTCCCAGCGCCCGGCCCGCAGCGCGGACTCCGGGCGCATGTCCGGGGTCTGCTCGCCGTGCACCGCGCACCGGTACAGCCCTTCGCCCATCGCCGCCTGCGAGGACGCCACGACGATCCGCTGCAGGTCGAGCTTCTCGGCGACCGCGATCTCGTAGATCATCGCGGTCGAGGTGACGTTGACGTCGGTGAACTTCGCGAAGTCCGGCAGGTAGTCCTGGTAGGCGGCGAAGTGGTAGACCGCGTCCACGCGGCGCAGCAGGTTGCGCATCAGGTCGCGGTTGCGCACGTCGCCCTCGTAGAACTCCACGCCGGGCGTGAGGTGGTTCGGCCTGCCGTCGCGGTGCACCGGCGCGGCCAGCACGTCCAGCACGACCACCTCGTGCCCCAGTTCGACGAGCCGGTCGCAGGTGTGCGAGCCGATGAAGCCGGCGCCGCCGGTGACCAGGACCCTCATCGAGCGTGCACCTCCCGGTACACGTCGAGCGTCCGCGCGGCGGTGGCCGCCCAGGTGAACTCGCCCGCGCGTTCCGGTCCGCGGGCGCGCAGCCGCTCGCCCTCCGGGCCGCAGGCCTTGACGATCTGGTCGGCGATCGAGTCGGCGTCCTTCGGGTCGGCCAGCAGCGCCGCCCCGCCCGCGGTCTCCGGCATCGCCGTGACGTTCGAGGTGACCACCGGGCACGCCGAGGCCATGGCCTCCAGGATCGGCAGGCCGAACGTCTCGTTGTGCGACGGGTACACGAACACGTCCGCGGCGCGGTAGAAGTGCACCGTCTCCTCCAGCGGCACCCCGCCCACCCACACGATGTCGTCCGCAACGCCGAGCCGCGCGGCCAGCGCCTTGAGCTCGCCGACGTACTCGACGTCCCGGCCGGGTCCGACGACGACCAGCTGCCTGCCGCCGAGGTCGGACTTCGCCGCGGCGAACGCCCGGATCAGGCCTTCGCAGTTCTTGTACGGCCACAGCGACGACACGAACAACACGAAGTTCTCGCGCACCCCGTACCGCTTCGCGACGTGCGCGAACGCCTCGTCCCGGTCGCCGGGGTTGAACAGCTCGTGGTCCACCGCCTCCGGGATGAGCCGGATCTTCGCCGGATCCACCTTCAGGTACTGCTGCACCTCGTCCACCAGGCTGCGTGAGTTGAGGATGATCGCGTCGGCCAGCCGCGCGGTGCGCGGGTAGCTCAGCTGGCGGTACAGCCGCGCGGGCGGTGAGATCGCGTGCGGTGTCGTGTACGCGTGCAGTGTCTTGATGTGCACCACGAGTTTCGGCGCCGACTTCACGATCGGCGCCATCAGCGTGTTCAGCACGTCGATCCCGCTCAGCGGCAGCCGTAGCGGCGAGTACAGGTGCTCCGACAGCGTGCGCAGGTTGCGCTTCTCGTTGGACCACGGGTAGGTGATGTAACCGACGCTGCGGCCGTAGTCGTGTGTCGGCCGCGACTTCGGGCTCACCATCAGGTGGAACGACTCGCCGTCGCGGAGCAGCCGGGTCATCTCGGGGATGACGCGGGTCCAGAACCAGTGTGCGCCCGACGGGTTGAACGGGTCGTCGGTGAGCAGGTTGATCGCGACGCGCATGCGGTCAGAATGTCTGCGAGACAACGGCATCTGGGGTCATCCTCGACTGTCGGACGTACTGGGCCAGCAGGTGCATGCACGCCTGGTGGGCGTCTTCGACGACGCCGTAGTTGGCGGAGTCGACGTGGATGGAGACCTCGGCCCGGCGGCGGGCCGGCCCGCCCGCGAAACCGGTGAGCGCGATCGTCGGCATTTCGTGCGCCGCCGCCCAGTCCAGTGCCCGCACGATGTTCGGCGAGCGGCCCGAGGACGAGATGACGATCAGCACGTCGCCCGGCCGCGCCTGGGACTGCAGCTGGTACTCGAAGACGTGCTCGTAGCCGAGATCGTTGGCGATCGCGCTGAACAGCTCCACGTTGGTGCTCAGGCTCTGCACGCGCGTGGTGACGCCGGTGCCGTTGCGCACGCCCTTCACGTGGTCGCACTGCAGGTGGTTGGCGATCGACGCGGATCCGCCGTTGCCGCAGGCGAACACGGCCGCATCGCGGTCGTAGGCGGCGTTCAGGATCTTCGCCGCGCGGCTGACCTGCTCCAGGTCCACGGTGGCGAAGGCCCGCGCCAGTTCGGCGACGTAGGCGCCGCCGTAGGAGTCGGCCCGGTGGAACTTCGCGGCCGGGAACTTGGGCGCCTTCTGCTGCTCCGGCGCCGGTGCGGTGTCGCCGCCGAGGATGAACCGCACGGCGGCGGCGAGGTCGGGGAACGTGTCCACGCCCATCACGGCCGAGCCGGGCGGCCCGACGTGCAGCGGTTTCGCGCCGACGGCTCGCGCGAGCCCGACGTCGGCCGGGCTGTCCCCGACCACCCAGGACGCGGACAGGTCCAGGTCGAGCGCTTCCGCGGCGGCCAGCGCCATGCCCGGCCCCGGCTTGCGGTCGGCGCTGCGCCGGGCGAACGCCTCCACGATGCCGTCCGGGTGGTAGGGGCAGAACAGCCACAGGTCGACGTGCGCGCCGTGCCGCGCCATCTCGGCGATCATGTGCTTGTGGACCTGCTCCACGTCGGCGATGCCGTAGTACCCGCGGGCGACGCCGGCCTGGTTGGTCACCACGGCGACCGGGACGCCGGCCCGGTTGAGCGCGGCGATCGCCGCGATGGACCCGTCGATGAACTCGACCCGGTCGACGGAGCCGACATACCCGCTGTCGACGATGATCGTGCCGTCGCGATCGAGCAGAACCCCTGGCTGGCTCACGGTTCGACCACCTCTCTGCGATGTCTTGAGGTCGCGCGCGGGCGCTGGTCCGTTACGGGCGCGGCGCTCACCGCGGTACCGTCCTTTGTGGAGTACCGGCGAGCAGGCCGGCCGCGACCGCCAGGTGCAGCAGGTACGGCGACGCGTCCCCGAGGCCGGCTTCGGTGTAGGAGGCCGCGAGGCAGTACGTGATCAGGAACAACGCGCACGCACGCCCCGGCGACGGTGGGCGGGCGATGGCCACCACGACGAGCGTCACCAGGAACAACACGACGATCGTGGCGCCCAGGTAGCCCTGCTCGTGGTAGACGGCCAGCCAGCTGTTGTCGATGGGCAGGCCGTCGAAGGACTTGTTGGACAGCCCGGTGCCGAAGATCTCTTCGAACCAGGTGCGCGGGGCGGACAGCAGCCGCTCCCACACCTTCGCACGGCCGGTGAGGTTGCCGAAGTTCTCCGCGTCCTGGCCGCGCAGGACCCAGGTCTGCAGCAGGGGCCCGAGCAGGACGGCGCCGATCCCGGCCACGGCGATGCCCCAGGCGAACGCCTTGCGGGCGCGGCCGCTGGTGAGCCACATCGACAGCATCGCGACCACGAGCCCGGAGACCAGGCCGAGGGTCGCAGTGCGGGTGTGGGTCAGCACGAGCAGGACGATCGCCGGGCCGGCGACCATGACCACGCTGCGCGCGTCGGTGAGCCTGTTGATCCACAGCAGCACGGCCAGCCCGGCGACGATCGCGGCGTACTGCCCGATCTGCGTCGGGGTCAGCGGCCACAGCACGCCGGTGAGCCTGCCGTCGTTGAGTTCGGGCATGGCCAGACCGGGCGAGATCACCAGGCCGACGGCGACGGAGACGAGCAGCACGGTCAGCACCCTGATGTGCTGGCGGACGAACCAGATCGAGCCGTTCATCCACGGGCTGATCAGCCACAACGTCCCGACGAACAACCCGAGCCTGGCGCACCGGAACAGCGAGCCGAAGCCGGACTCCATGCGCACGCTGCTCGCGAAGCTCGCGACCAGCAGCAGGCTGAGCAGCACCAGGAACGCGCTGGGCCGGATCTTCACGCGCGGGTTGAGGATCAGGGCGAGCGCGAACGCGATGCCGACCGCGCTCATCGTGAGGGCCTGGGTGACCGGGCGCGGGATCGGGATGAGCGCCGAGACGCCCTGGGTGGCGAGGGTGTTGAAGATCATCAGGGCCCAGATCGCGCCCAGGATCCGGAAGGTGCGCGGGCTGCGGGCGACGTCGTCCTCGTCGAGTGTCCGCGGCCGGATGCCGGTGAGGCTCATCACTTGCCGCCCCCCACCGCGAAGGTGCTGCCCGCGTCCTGCCGGTAGGCCGGGCCCTGCCACTCGATCTGCTCGACCAGCCTGCTCGCGTCGTGTGCGACGAAGGTCCACGGCCCCAGGTAGGTGTTGCCGTACCAGCGGTTGTTCTGGTCGAAGGTGATGGCCTGCGGGACCACGTCGCCCTGGTACGGCGACCAGTCCGGCGAGCTGCCGTAGTTGGACAGCAACGCCATCCGGGCGCACATCGCCTGGCAGCCGATGTTCCGCGGGTTCACCTCGAACCGGTTGCCGTGGACCTGCACGTTCTGCGTCTTCCAGCGGCAGTCGCCGTGCAGCGGGTCGGTGTCGATGCCCGGCGGGGCGCACTTCGCGACGTCGCCGACGACGAGCGTGCAGGTGCCGGTGGAGGTGTTGGCGGGGCTGTTGCAGAACCGGTCCGCGTTCTCCCACAGCGTGACCCCGCCCCAGTTGTCCTGGAGCTCGTTGTCGTGGATGTCGATCCGGTCGGTGCGGGCGGGCACGCGCGCGTCGCCGCCGGACTCGGAGATGTAGACCGCCGCGGCCGGGAAGTTGTCGTCGCGGTCGACGAACTCGCGCCCGCTGATCAGGTTGTTGCGTTTCAGCGTGTTGCCGCGGATGGTCGCGTTGTAGCTGGTCTCGTAGAAGATCGCGGCGCCGTCGTTGTTCTCGATGAGGAAGTCGTTGTTGTTGGTGTCCGCCCAGATGCCCGGCCCGCGGTTGTCGTGGATCCAGTTGCCGCGGATGTCGGCGCCGTCGACCTCCCAGAACTTCATCGCGCCGGTGCAGCCGCAGCCGTCGGCGTACTTGCTCTCCACGTCGTCGGCGTTGTTGCCGACGAACTCGTTGCCTTCCAGCACGATGTCGGTGACGTCGCCGCAGCAGGCGTTGAGCCCGTACTGCCCGTTGTCCTTCAGGCAGTTGTCCGTCATCACCTGGCGTGCGCCTGCCATCATCGCGGCGCCGCGGTTGTCGGTGAGCAGGTTCGACCGGATGACCCAGCCCGCGCCGGAGTCGTGGTTGACCACGCCCTCGTTGTCCGGTGCGTCGAACCCGGTCACCGTGAGGTGCTCGATGGTCACCCCGCTCGCCTTGCCGGTGAAGGCGTAGCGGTTGGTGTCGCGCCCGTCGACGACCGCTCCGGGGGCGCCGGTGTAGGTGTCACCGTCCTTCGGCATGACCTGGTCGAACTCGTTGGTGCCGAGGGTGTGCGTGCCCGGCTGCAGCCAGAACGTCGTGCCCGGCGGGCTGGCCTTCGTCTTGGCCTGGAGGTCGCCGTGCACGGCCGCGTCGACGACGACCGCGCCTGCGGGCGGCTCCGCGGGGCCGGGCGGCAGGTTGCCGCACGCCCCGGAACCCGCCAGCGTCGCGGTGGTGTCCGCCGGTTCCGGGCTGGGGGTGCACGCGAGCGCGGCCAGTGGCGCCAGGACGCCGAGGAACACCGCCACCCAGCGGGCTCGTGTCGTCGTTGGTGCGGGCACGGCGGGCAACCTCCGGCTAGTCGGCGAAGCGCAGCAGTGTGGTGAGCGGGCCGGCACGCCCGGTGAGCCCACTGCCGATCAGGGTCGTGGCCGGTTCGCGGCGGCCGTAGCCGGGCGAGTACCAGCCGAGCGGCGGATCGGTCTGACCGCGGTGCGCGGTCCAGGTGAGCCCCGCGGGCAGGTCGAGGATCGCCGCCCGGTCGCGGCCGCCCGCGGTCCACGTCAGCACCGCCGCGTTGCCGGTCAGCTCGGCGCTCACCCGCGGTCCGAGGTGGAACGCGAGCCGCGCCGGGTGGTGCCGGTCGTCGGTGATCTCGTCGGTGATCCGCAGTTCCCGTTCGGCCGGGTCGAGTTCGACCGTGCGCCGGTGCACGGCGGGCCGGTAGCCGTCGTGCTCGGCGGACCACCGCGGCACGCCGCCGCCGGGGCGGGACAGTACCCGGGTGCGTGCGTGCCGCGTCCACAGGAACGGGCCGCCCGACGTGGACTGGTCGGTGTCGTCCAGTTGCACCGTGTTGTGGCCGAGCGTGGACCGGAAGTACGCCCGCCACCTGGGTTCGCCGTGGTAGCAGTAGGTCCCCGGGTCGGCGAGGATGTCGACGCCGTCGTGCCGCACCTCGACCGACAACGCGTCGGCGTGCGCGTGCGCGGCGATGGACAGGAACCCGTGCGGGCCGCCGTCGCAGCGGCACCAGATCTCGCCGCGGCCGTCCTGGGGCGTGGTGCGCAGCAGCGTCAGCCCGGCGTCGGCGAAGTGGTCCGGCCGCGTGCGTGGCCGGTCCGCGGCCGCGAACCGGCGGGCGAGCGCGGTGAGCAGCGGCGTGCGGGCGTCCCCACCGCGCGGGCTCGGCCACCAGTCCAGCCGTCCGAACAGGACGTCCCCGGTGGCCAGCAGCGACGACCACCGGTTGACACCGGCACCGTCGAGCACGAGCCCGTGCCCGTCGTCGCTGTCGCCCTGCCGCGGCGGGTGCAGCCGCACGTCGACGACGGCCGCGAGCGCGTCGGTCATCCGCAGCAGCGTCCGCCACAGCGAGTCCGGCGCCGCCGGGCCGGCCTCGATCGCCGCGGCCAGGCCCAGTTCGAGGACCAGGCCGTGGTACTCGGTGGCCAGCTCCCGGTTCAGGCCGGAGCCGAACGTGTTGGCCGCGAGGTGCTCGTCCAGCGAGCGCAGCGCGGCGGACCGCCAGACGGCCGACTCGGGGAACCACGGGAACGCGCAGGAGGCGGCCAGCTGCCCGGCCGCCTCGGCGACGACGTGGTTGTTGGCCGACGACCCGCGGCTGGGGAAGGTCGCGAGCCACCGCTGGTGGTGCCAGATCTGGTGCAGCGCCTCGGGGTTGTCCTCGAACAACCCGGGCGCGCCGGGCCAGCCGTCGAGCAGCCGCCGCACCCACACCCAGGACAGCAGCCGGATGCCCAGCTCGATCCCGCTGACCCAGTGCACGCTCGTCATCGGCGCGTTCGCCGCCCACCACGACTTCAGGTGGTCGGCGACCCGCTCGGCGTAGCGGTCGTCGCCGGTCAGCGCGTACGCGGTGGCCAGCACGGTGAGGTGCTGGTGCCGCGACGGCTCCCAGATCTGCTTGATGTCGCCGACGACGCCCTCGTGCCGGTACGGGATGTCGAAGGCGAAGGTGTCGGTAGGCGCGTGCCGCCCGGTCTTCGGGTCGAACGACCAGTCCGGGCTCACCATGTCGTGCCGCCGCAGGCCGAAGTACTCGGCGCGGCCGTCGAGCAGCCGGTCCGCGGTCTCCAGCACGCGTGCCCGCGCGTCCGCCGGGACCTGCACGCCCTCGGGCAGCACGGCGGTGAACCGGCGGCCGGGCAGCGGAGCGGACGCCTTGGGCAGCGCGCGCCGAAGCCTGCGCCGGTTCAGCACGTCCGCCGCGCGCCCGGCGACCTCACGCGGGCCCATCCGGGAGAGCCGGCGCAGGTACCAGGCGGGGTCCGTCATGACGGGGTCCCGATCTTGACCGGCACGCCGGTGGCCAGGCTGGTCTGCACCGCGAGCGTGGCGAGCGTGGTCGCGACCAGCGACTCCAGCGGCACCGGCATCGGCCCGCCCGAGGTGACCGCGGTGACGAACGCGTCCAGCTCGGCGTGCTGCCCCTTGTCGCGGCCCTTCGGCAGGCGTGAGCTGGTCCACCGCTTGCGCCCGTACACCGAGGCGCGCGCGAAGTCGTCGAACTTCAGCACCTTGCCGTCGGCGACGACGTCCAGCGTCTCCTTGGCGAAGCTGGTCGAGCCGCTGGTGGCGTAGCTGATCGTCGCGGTCGAGCCGTCCGGGTACCGCAGCACGACCTGCAGGTCCTGCTGGTCCGGCGTGGCGCAGGCGTAGACCGACACCGGGTCCGCGCCGAGCAGCCAGCTCACGGTGTCGATGAAGTGCCCGCCCTCGCCGGCGAACCGGGTGCCCTCCGAACCGGCCTGGTTGTACCAGCTGCCGTGCTCCAGGCGGCCCGCGTTCACCAGGTACCGCACCGACGCCGCGCCGATGCGCCTGCCGAACCGGCCGGTGGCCTCGTGCAGCAGCGGCGCGAACCGGCGGTTGAACCCGACCTGCAGCCGGTCGTTGCCGGACTCCTCGATCGCGCCGAGCACCTTGCCCAGCTCGGCTTCGCTGAGCGCCAGCGGCTTCTCCACGAACACCGCCTTGCCCGCCAGCAGCGCACGCCGGGTCAGCTCGGCGTGCGAGCTGTGCCGGGTCACCACGAACACCGCGTCGATCTCCGGGTCGGCGAGTGTGGCGTCCACGTCGGTGGTCGCCTCGGCGAACCCGAACTTCCGCTTGGCGTTCGCGCCCGACAGTGCGGACGTGGTGACGACTCGGCGCAGCTCGACGTCCTCCCGTTCGGCCAGGTGCGGCAGCAGCATCGAGGACGCGTAGTTGCCCGCGCCGATGAACGCCGTGCGCACCTTGCCCATCCGCTGCGACGTGCGGATCGGCTCGCGCTTCGGGACTTCCGCGACGAGGGCGGGCTCGTCCTGGCCGGTCTCGACGTCCGGGTAGCGGAACAGGACGGCCACGGCCTTCAGCTCGCCCTCGTTGAGCCTGCGGTAGGTCTCCACGGCGGTCGAGAAGTCCGCGACGTGCGAGACCAGCGGCTCGACGTCGACCCGCCCGCGGGCGATCAGGTCGAGGAAGCACTCCAGGTTGCGCCGCTCGGTCCAGCGGACGTAACCGATCGGGTAGTCGCGGCCGTCCAGCTCGTATTCCGGGTCGTACCGGCCGGGACCGTACGAGCGGGAGAACCGGACGTCGAGTTCCTTTTCGTAGTAGGCGTTCCACGGCAGGTCGAGCCGGCACTTGCCGATGTCGACCACGCGGCCGCGGTCGCGCGCGAGCTTCGCGGCCAGCTCGACCGGCTCGTTCGTGCTGCCACCCGCGGCGAGGTACACCTGGTCGACGCCGTGCCCGGCGGTCAGCTCACCGACCGCGATCTCCACGTCCCCGGAACCGGGGTGCCCGCACACCGACGCGCCGAGCCGTTCGGCCAGCTTGCACCGCTCCTGGTCCGGGTCCACCCCGACCACCCGCACGCCGGACGCGGCCAGCAGCTGCACGACCAGCTGCCCGATCAGGCCCAGCCCGATGACCAGCGCGACGTCGCCGAGCTGCGGTTCGCCGCGCCGGACGCCCTGCATGGCGATCGCGCCGACGGTGGCGAACGACGCGTGCCGCGGCGCGACCCCGGCGGGCACCCGCGTGTAGAGGTTCTTCGGCACCCAGTTCAGCTCGGAGTGCAGCGCGTGTTCGTTGCCCGCGCAGGCGACCAGGTCGCCCACATCGACGGTGCCTTCCAACCCGGGCCCGACCTCCTCGACCACGCCGCACAGCGAATAGCCCAGCGGGGTGTAGGAGTCGAGCCGGTTCATCACCTTGCGGTAGGTGGCGCCGACGCCGTTGGTCGCGACGCTCTGCACGACCTTGGCGACCTGGTCCGGCCGCGACCGCGCCTTGCCCAGCATCGACATGCTCGCCTCGGACACCTTCATCATCTCGGTGCCGGTGGAGATCAACGAGAACGCGGTCCGCACGAGCACGCCGCCCGGCTTGCACGCCGGCGCTTCGACGTCCAGCAGCGCCAGCTCGCCGCTCTTGTAGTTCTGTACGACCTGCTTCACCAGGGCTCCTTACGCTGCTCGCTCGGCCGCACCGGCTTCGGTCGCGCTGCGGTACCAGTACTCCAGGGTCAAGACGTGCCAGAGGTGTTTGGACCGGTCCTCGCGGCCCGCGGCGTCCTCGTCGACCAGCCGTTGCAACGCCTCGCGCCGCAGGAACCCGGACCGGACGAGGACGCCGTCGTGCACGACCTCGCGCACCAGCGGCGCCAGATCGCGGCTCATCCACGCCCGCAGCGGGGCGCTGAACAGGCCCTTCGGCCGGTAGACGATCTCCTTCGGCAGGATCGACAGCGCGGCTTCCTTCAGCGCGGCCTTGCCCTGCCGCCCGGCGATCTTGCGGTTGCCGGGCAGGCTGAACGCGGCCTTGACGACCTCGACGTCCACGAACGGCACGCGCACCTCGGTGGAGGCGGCCATGGTGGAGCGGTCGGTGTAGGTCAGGTTCAGCCCCGGCAGGAACATCCGCGCGTCGGCGAGGCACATCCGGTTGACGAAGTCGTCGAGCAGGTTGTCGTGGTAGGTGTCGGCGTGCTCGGTGAGCACGTCGTCCACCGCGCCGGCGAGGTCGGGCGCGACCAGCCCGGCCAGCTCGTCCCGGTCGTACATCGTGTAGCTGCGCCGGAACGCGGTCTCCTCCGGCAGGGTCGCGAAGGACAGGAACCGCTTGGCGAAGCGGACCGACCGGAACCCGCGCTTCGACGTCGCCACCGGCAGCCGGTCCACAACGGACTCCAGCGGCGTGCGCACCGCGCCGGGGATCTTCTGGTAGCGCAACGCGATCAGGTTCGCCAGGTGCTTGCGGTAACCCGCGAACAGCTCGTCCGCGCCCATCCCGGACAGCATCACCTTCACGCCGGCCTCCCGCGCGGCCAGGCAGATCAGGTAGCTGTTGATCGCCGCCGGGTCGCCGATCGGCTCGTCCAGGTGGTAGGTCAGGTGTGGCAGCAGTTCCTGCACGTTCGGCGCGATTTCGATCTCGTGCAGGTCGACGCCGAAGCGGTCGGCCACGATCCGCGCGTACCGCAGGTCGTCCGGCATGGCCTCGAACTTCGCGTCCTCGGCGCGGAACCCGATGGTGTAGGCGGAGATCCCGGGGGAGTACCTGGCGGCCAGCGCGGTCAGGTAGCTGGAGTCCAGGCCGCCGGACAGGAACGTCGCCACCGGCACGTCGGAGAGCAGGTGCTTGCGGGTGGAGTCCTCGACGACCGCGGCCAGGTCGGCGGGCGGGCCGTGCCGGGCCTCGGTCGCGACGTCCCGCAGGATCCAGTACCGGCCGGTGTCCACCCGGCCGTTCGGGCGCACGCGCAGCCACGATCCCGGCGGCAGCTTGCGCGCCTCGCGGAACGCGCACCGGCTGTCCGGGACCCAGTAGTAGAGCAGCGACGCGACCAGCGCGGTCTCGTCGACGTGCAGCCCGCCGATCTCACCGGCGAGCGCTTTCAGCTCCGAGGAGAACGCGATCCCGTCGCCGCGGCGCACGTAGAACAGCGGCTTGATGCCGAGCTGGTCGCGGGCGAGGAACAGCTCGCCGGTGCGCTCGTCGAAGATCCCGAACGCGAACATGCCGCGCAGCCGCGGCAGGCACTCGACGCCCCAGCGCCGCCACGCCTCCAGCAGGACCTCGGTGTCGGAGGTGCCGCGGAACCGCACGCCCTTGCTCATCAGTTCGGCCCGTAGCTCGGGCGCGTTGTACAGCTCGCCGTTGTAGGTCAGCGCCAGACCGCCGGAGACCATCGGCTGCGCGCCGGTCTCGGACAGGTCGATGATCGACAACCGGCGGTGGCCGAGGTGCACGTCACCGTGGTCGTAGCGGCCCTCGCCGTCCGGCCCGCGGTGGGCCAGGCGCTTGGTGAGCCGGTCGGTCAGCGGGCCACCGTCGGGCCAGCGGTAGGTTCCTGCGACACCGCACATGGTCAGCCTTCGCGATCGAGGGGCAGCTTGCCGTTCACGTGTGCCTCCGGGGCGTCGACCGGCGTGAACTGCTTCGTCGGCAGGTCGGCGTGCACCGGCTGGAGCGTCACGGTCTGCTCGCCCCGCCCCGCGGCCGAGGGGATCGGCGCGAACCACTTCGTCGGGTGGTCGTCGACGTTGGCGCTGCCGTTGGCGGGCCGCGCCTCGGCGAACGCCGCCCGGCCGCGCAGCGCGGTGTGCAGCCCGTCCCACAGCGTCCCGTCCGTGCGGTCGCGCGGATCCGGCGCCACGAGCACGATGCCGATGATCGGGATGCCCAGGTCGGCCAGCTGGCGGGCGACGGTGTGCAGCCACGCCGCGTCCGCCTTGCCCGCCCGGACCACCAGCACGGTTTCCGCGCCCAGCCGGCGCAGGTCGGTCCACGCCGTCCCGGGCGACACCGACCCGACCCCGATGCGGGCCTTCTCGGCCGTGCTGCCGTCGACGATCCGCACACCCTCACCCACCTCGCCGGAGAGCGCGGTGACGTCGCGGTGCGGCAGGTCGTCCACGACCACGACCGGACCGTCCAGGTGCCGGGCCACGTCCAGCGCGAGCATGGCGGCCACCCGCGGGCAGCCGAGTTCGAGGACGGACACGTTGCCGCTCTCGCCGACCGCGCGGGCCAGGGTCGCCGCGACCCGGTCCCGTTGCGCGGCGGCGCCTCCCCACGGCCCCCGCCGGGGCTTCGGCAGCTGCGCGATGACGGACGCGCCGAGGTGCGTGGCGATCTCCCGCCGCAGCAGCGGCCGGTCCCGCACCACGCTCATCACCGCGGCCAGGCCCAGCCCGGCGACGAGCCCGAACCCGAGCCCGATGCCGGCGTTGGTGACCATCGGGGTCAGCGGTGACTCGACGACCGCGCGTGGCGCGTCGACGATCTGCGTGCCCGCGGCCAGCTGCGGCGTGCCGATCTTCGCCTCGTTGGCCTGGTTGGTGAAGTCGGAGACCCGCGAGGTCAGGTCGGCGCGCCGGGCGTAGAGCGACTGCAGCTCGGCCGGGCCGATCTGGCTGTTGCGGCTCGCCGACGAGGCGATCTGCCGGTCGACCTCGGTCAGCTCGGTCTGGATCTGGTCGCGTTGCCCCAGCAGGGCCTGCGCCTCCGCGTCCGCCGCGGCCTGCATGCGCTGGCCGTGGTCGGCGATGAACGCGTCCGCGAGCGCCTGCGCCTTGGCGACGGCCTCGCCGTAGCTGCGGGCCGTGACCTGGAGTTCCAGCACGTTGTTGGTCAGCCCGGCGCCGGTGTAGGACTTGACGAACTTCTCCGGCGGCTCCGGCGAGCCGAGCCGCTGCAGCGCCGCCCCGGCGATCCGGGTGGTTTCGAGGATGGCCACGTCGGTCTTGATGAGCGTGCCGCTGTCGTTCGGGGCGTCCTCGGCGTGCAGCACGAGCAGCCGGGTCACCGCCGTCGGCGGGGTCGGCGACACGACCGCCAGCGCCGCGCCCGCGAGCAGCCCCAGCACCGCGGCGGAGAGCCACAGGCGGCGCCGTCGCCGGATCGCGATCAGCACCCGCTGCAGGTCGAGCAGTGGTTGCGTGTTCTGGTTGCTGTCCGGTGTCGTCACGCTGAACCTGCCAATGCTTCGTCACCTGCGGTGTGCGTGCCGCCCGGCTCGGGGACCGCGGCCGTGCGCTGGGCGACGACGGCGCCCAGCACCCGCTGCCCGGCGTCGGCGGCGGCCTCGGTGATCGCGACGAGCTCCCAGCCCGTCCTGGTCCCGCTGGACACCACCACGAGGACACCGGCGGCCTCGCGGTCGTCCGGCACCGTCGGCCGCTCGGGGTCGATCAGCGCCACGCGCAGCTCGGGGCGTCCGCCGTGGCCGGCGGCGGCCAGCTGCGCGACAGCGGTCCTGGCCACCGGGTCGTCCTGCGCGGCCAGCACCAGCACCCGCGAGAACACGCCGGAGCCGTCACCGAGGCGGGAGAGCACGCGGCGGTACCGGATTTCGCGGCTGGCCGCGTCCGCGGAGGCGTTGAGCTCCGGCAGGTTCCACGGTTCGTCGGTCTTGAGCAGCCTGGCCCACCAGCGCGCATCGGGGCGGGCGGGCGCGTGCTCCGGCGTCACCGGCACGTCCACGCTGCCCAGCAGCGGCCCGCCGACCGCCGCCGCGATCTCGGCCTCGTTGCGCAGCCGCCGGTCGGTGCGGGCGCCGACCAGGTGGCCGAGCACGCCGAGCAGGAAGAACACGAGCGCGCCGCCCGCGACGAAGTGGATCATCGTCGGCGGGGCGGGGGAAGCCGGCAGCTCGGCGGAGCCCATCACGACCACCTGCGCCTGGCGGCCGCCGCCGTCGAGCTGGTCGAGCTTGGCCATCGCCTCGGTCAGCGCCGTCCGCAGCGTCTCCAGCTGGGTGCGCACCTCGACGCTCTCCACCGTCACGCCCTGCACGCGGCGGGACAGGTCGGTGATGCGGTCGTTGGTCTCCTGCACCTGGCGGCGCAGCGCGTCCTCCTGCTCCTGGCGGATCTGGCTGGCCGCGTCCGCGGTGCTGCCGATCAGCTGGGAGGAGTAGTTGACGTACTCCTTGGCGACCTGGTCGGCCAGCAGCTGCGCCTTCTCCGGGGTCTCCGCCTCGGCCGTGATCCCCACGATGTTGCCGTCGGCCGCGGCCGCGCTCACCGAGTCGTGCAGCTCGGCCCCGGACACGCCCCAGGCCAGCGCCTGCGCGGTGCGGTCCAGCACCACCGAGCTGGTCGCGATCTGCGTTTCGGTCATCAGCTCGCTGGAATCGGGCGCGCCCTGCAACAACACCTGCGAAGTCGTTTTGTAGCCGGGGGAGAAGATCAATGAGGCGCCGGCCCCAACGAGCGCGCCGAGGACGGCGAGGGCGGCGAGGACACGCCAGCGGCGGCGCACGATCCTGCCGATCATGGACAGACGGACGGTGTCGTCGTTCAACGCCCCGGTCCCCCTCTCATGGATGCCGCCCGTCCGCGAACGGATGGGCTTTCACAAACCACGTCGCGGCGATTCCCGGATTGGTTACCGGCTTGTTCAAAACGCGACCAGGCGTTTTTCCGACGAGCCGCGGCGGGTGCCGGTCAGGGATTCACCGCCCGGTCGCGGCGTACGCCGCGAGCAACGCCTTCGCCGAATTGGCCCACGACAACGGTCCCGCCACGCGTGCCGCGCCCAGTTCGCCCATCCGCTTCCGCTCGGCCGGGTCGTCCATCAGCCTGGCGGTCAGCTTGGCGAACTCGAGCTCGTCGTTGGCGGGCGCGTAAACCGCCGCCCCACCGGCGGAAACCCGTGCCTCACGGAGCTCGAACGACACGATCGGACGGCTCATCGCCATGTACTCCATGATCTTGTTCATGGTCGACACGTCGTTGAGCGGGTTCAGCGGGTCCGGCGCGAGGCAGATGTCCGCTGTGGACAGACAGCGGACCAGGTCCGCGTCCGGGATGCGGCCGGTGAACTCGACCTGGTCGTCCAGGTGGAGATCTTTCGACAACGCGACCATCGCGTCGAACGCGTCCCCGCTGCCGACGAACACCGCGTGCCAGTCCGTGCGGCCCAGGTCGTCCCGCAGCTTCGCGAGCGCGCGGAGGGCGTAGTCGACCCCGTCCTGCGGGCCCATCACGCCCAGGTAGCACAGCATGTTCGGCTTGCCGCGCTTGAGTTCCGGTTCCGGCGGCACCTGCCGGAACCGGTCCACGACCGGGGCGCTGCGGACCACGAACACGTCCTCGGGCCGCTTGCCGCCACGGGTGAGCGCCACGTCGCGGTAGCTCTCGTTCGTAGCGATCACCACGTCCGCGGCCCGGTAGGTGGCCCGCTCCAGCGCGCACACGCCGCGGTAGAGCAGGTCTTTCCCGCGGTCGAACCGCGACAGGTACAGCTCCGGCACCAGGTCGTGCTGGTCGAAGACGAACTTCGCGCCCCGCCGCTTGAGCATCCGCGCGACGAGGAAGAGCAGGTCGGGCGGGTTGCACGCGTGCACGACGTCCACCGGGCCGATCTTGCGGGCCAGCCGGAACGTGTGCCACAACGCGGATCCGTACTCCTGCAGGTAACCGGCCGGCCCGCCGGTCGCCGCCGTGAGCGGGTAGCGGTGGATGCGCACGCCGTCGATCACGGCTTCCGGCTCGGTGTCCCGCTTCGTCCCCTGTGGACAGATGACGTGCACCTCCCACCCGGCGTCGCGCAGGGTGGTGCTTTCCTGCCAGACCCGCCGGTCGAAGGGCACGGACAGGTTCTCGACGAGGATCAGGGCTTTACCAGGCAAGGCCGACGTATCCTTCTTCGGTGCGGCGCACGGCGGCGTCGGGCAGGCGGACGAGGTCGATCAGCGTGCGGTCGCCCGCCCTGGGCAGCGCCGCGAGCACGACCGGGTCGGTGCTGCCGATGAGGCACACCTCGGCGTGGTCGAGCACCTCGTCGACGCTGCCGGCGAGCAGCTGGCCGAGGTGCGGCAGGCGGCTCTCGATGTACTCGCGGTTGGCGCCCATCAGCCGCGACAGGCTGACGTTCGCGTCGTAGATCTTGAGGTCGTAGCCCTTGCCCAGCAGGCGTTCGGCGAGTTCGACGAGCGGGCTCTCGCGCAGGTCGTCGGTGCCCGGCTTGAAGGACAGGCCGAACAGGCCGATTCGCCGTTTGCCGGTGCGCGCGACCAGGTCGAACGCGCGGCGCAGGTGCTCCTCGTTGGAGGGCAGCACGTGCGACAGCAGCGGCACCGAAACGTCGGCGCGGTGCGCGGCGTAGACCAGGCCGCGCAGGTCCTTGGGCAGGCACGAGCCACCGAACGCGAACCCGGGCCGCAGGTAGGCGGGGCTGACGTTGAGCTTGCGGTCGGCGAGGAACACGTCCATCACGCGGTGCGAGTCCAGGCCGAGGGCGCGGCAGATCGCGCCGAGCTCGTTGGCGAACCCGATCTTGAGACCGTGGAAGGCGTTGTCGGCGTACTTGGTCATCTCCGCGACCGGGATGGGCACGCGGAAGACGTCGCCGGGCAGGCCCTCGTACAGCTTGGCGACGGCGTCGCCGCTGGCGGTGTCCAGCTCGCCGATCACCGTCTTCGGCGGGTCGAAGAAGTCCTTGACGCTGCTGCCTTCCCGCAGGAACTCGGGGTTCACCGCGACGCCGAAGTGCACGCCCGCGGTCAGCCCGGAGGCCTTCTCCAGGATCGGCACCAGCAGGTCGAGGCAGGTGCCGGGCAGCATCGTGCTGCGGAATACGACCGTATGCCGACCGGTTTTGCCCGCGAGCGCGCCGCCGATCTCCTCGGTGACGCGCTCCAGGAAGGCGGTCGACAGGCTGCCGTTGGGGGCGGACGGGGTGCCGACGCAGACCAGCGAGATCTCGCTGCCCGCGATCGCCTCCGCGACGTTCGTCGTGGCCCGCAACGCGCCGCTGGCCACGACGGCGGCGGTGAGTTCGCCGATGCGTTCCTCGACCACCGG
This sequence comes from Amycolatopsis thermoflava N1165, assembly GCF_000473265.1. Taxonomy (NCBI): domain Bacteria; kingdom Bacillati; phylum Actinomycetota; class Actinomycetes; order Pseudonocardiales; family Pseudonocardiaceae; genus Amycolatopsis; species Amycolatopsis thermoflava. The sequence continues at coordinate 5,267,176 of NZ_KI421511.1, read as the reverse complement.
CGCATTCCCCCGGCGGACGAGGTCGATCTTCACGGGGTTGATGTCGACCCCGATCACCTCGTGCCCCTCGCCGGCGAGGCACGCGGCCGACACGCATCCGACGTAGCCGAGCCCGAAGACACTGATCCTCATGGAAATCCTCCCGCCGCCACCGGCTTGCCCCAGAGGTCGGCGGGCGGGCGGAGATCGTTACGGCGGTCGGCGCCTGGAAAACCGCTTACCCGGTGCGGTTTCCGCGGGGAAGAAACCGCCCGGCGCGGCGCCGGTTCACAGCGCTTCGGCGAAGGGGATGACGTCCTCGGCGAAGACGTCGATCAGGCGGAGATCCGGAATCCCCGGAACGGAGCCGATCACGCCGTCGATCCCGAGGCCGGCCAGCCGGCTCAGTTCGGTCTTGAGTTCCCCGCTCTTCTTGCCGTCCGGGCCGATGTTCAGCGGGTGGTAGACGGTTTTGGTGATTTCGTCGTAATCGCGTCCTTCGGATTCGCAATGCGCGCGCAGGACGTCGAGTTTGTGTTCGAGTTCCGGCCCGTCGAAGATGTTGCAGGCGTCGGCGTATTTCGCGACGAACCGCAGGGTCTTCTTCTCGCCGCTGCCGCCGACCATGATCGGCGGGTGCGGTGTGGACAGCGCCTGCGGAACGTTGAGCAACCGCTCGGCCTCGATGTGCGCGCTGGAGAACGGGCCGTCGTCGTCCGACCACATCCGCAGCACGTACTGCAGGGTTTCTTCGAGCATCTGGAAGCGTTCCGCGGTGGGCGGGAACGGAAACCCGAGGCCGCGGGACTCCTCCTCGTTCCAGCCGGCGCCGATGCCGAGCATCGCCCGGCCGCCGGAGAGGACGTCGAGGGTGGTGACGGCCTTGGCCAGCACGCCGGGCTGGCGGTAGAGGACGCCGGTGATGACGGTGAGCAGCTTGGCGCGCCGGGTGTGCGCGGCGAGGTAGCCGAGGGTCGTGTAGGCCTCGAGCATGTCGTTCTCGGTGGGGCCGACGCCGCGGATCTGGAAGAAGTGGTCCATCACGGCGAGGTAGTCGAATCCGGCGTCGTCGGCGGCGCGGGCGACCTCGGCGAGTTCGCGGCCCAGCGCGGCGGGTCCGTTCGGCCAGGTGAAGTCGGGGATCTGCAGTCCGAGTTTCATGGGTTTCTGGTACCCGGTGCCGCGCGGGGAAAATCAGAATCCGGTGATCACGTGCAGGCGGTCGTGCAGGGGATCGGTGACGTGCACGGCGCCGGTGCGCTGGTCGACGGCGACCTGCCCCGGGTTGATGCCGAGCGCGAGTTCGCCGGTGATCTCGCCGCGGGTGCCGTCGATGCGGACGAGCCCGTCCGGGCCGCCGTTGGCGTAGACGGTGTGGCTGGCCTGGTGCACCGCGACCGAGGACGCCTCGCTGCGCAGCAGGATCGTGCGGGTCTGAGTGCCGTCGACGACCGACAGGTGGTGGATGCCGGAATTCGCGACGTACACCGTGCCGGTGTCGTGGTGGACGGCGAGCCCGGCAGGCCCGTCCCCGACCGGGATGCTCGCGGTGAAGCGCCCGGTGTCCAGGTCGAGGACCTCGACGGTGCCGGTGTGGAGGCTGGCGAAGTACCCGGTCCGCCCGTCGATGGCGGCGCTGCTGAACCCCCGGCCGGGGGCTTCGATGGTCGCCGCGAGCGCGCCTCCGAAGAGGTCGAGCACGCGCACGGCGCCGGTCTCGCCGGACGCGACATACAGCCGGTATGTATCCGGGTCGAGGGCGAGCGCCGCGGGTCCGGGGCCGGACGCGACGACGTTGGTGACCCGCCCGCCGTCGAGGACCGCGGTGGTGCCCGGCGTGCGGTTGGCGACGTAGACCAGGCCGGTGCGCTCGTCGACGGCCAGGTCGGCCGGGACGCCCCCGGCCGGGACGGTCGCCACGGTGCGCCCCTGGACGATCACCGAAACCGTCCGGTCCGCCGTGTTCGCGACGTGGCAGACGCCGGTGACCGGGTTCACCGCGACCGCCTGCGGCCGCCTCCCGACCGGGATCGACGTCAGCGGCGGCGCCGCGCGGGCCGGGGACGGCAGCCCGAGCAGCGCCGCGGTCGTGACCAGGCCGAACACCGTGCGGCGGCTGACCCCGGCGGCGCCCATGACCGACCTCCCCGCGATGTTTGGGGTACGCGGGTCGAACGGTAACCCGGAGTGCTCACCGGCGCGCGCGGAGATCATGAAGGAACTTCACTTCCGTTTCGTGCGTTGGGAAAGCGAGTGTTGGTAAGGAGGCGCAGGGCACGTGCACAGGCACCAGAACGGGCTGAAGACCGCGCTGTTGCTCGGGTTGCTGAGTGCCATCATCATCGCGATCAGTTCACTGTTCGGGCGTGGCGCGTTGTTCGTCGGGCTCGCGCTCGCGCTGGGGATGAACGCCTACGCCTACTTCAAGTCGGACACGCTGGCGCTGCGCGCGATGCGGGCACGGCCGGTGTCGGAGCCCGAGCAGCCGGTGATGTACCGGATCGTGCGGGAGCTGGCCACGTCGGCGCGCCAGCCGATGCCGCGCCTCTACGTGAGCCCGACCGTCGCGCCGAACGCCTTCGCGACCGGCCGCAACCCGCGGCACGCCGCCGTGTGCTGCACCACGGGCATCCTGGAGCTGCTGGACGAGCGCGAGCTGCGGGCGGTGCTCGGGCACGAGCTGTCGCACGTCTACAACCGGGACATCCTGATCTCGTGCGTCGCCGGGGCGCTCGCGAGCATGGTCAGCGTGCTGGCGAACCTGGCGATGTTCGCCGGCGTGTTCGGCGGCAACGACCGCGAGGGCAACAACCCGCTGGGCTCGCTGCTGATCATCCTGGTCGGCCCGATCGCGGCCGCCATCATCCGGATGGGGGTCAGCCGCTCGCGCGAGTACCAGGCGGACGCGTCGGGCGCCGCGCTGACCGGTGACCCGCTCGGCCTGGCCTCCGCGCTGCGCAAGCTGGAGTACGGCACCCGGCGGGCGCCGCTGGTGCCGGAGCCGCAGCTGGTCTCGCAGTCGCACCTGATGATCGCGAACCCGTTCCGCCCCGGCGAGACGTTCTCCCGGATGTTCTCCACCCACCCACCGATCGCGGACCGCATCAGGCGCCTGGAGGAAATGGCCCGCCGCGGCCCGTTCTGAGCCCCGCTTGACCGGCGCCGCCCGTCCGTCGCTGTAGGCGGCCGAGTCCCCGCTCTGGGGTCGCCCGGTTTCCGCGTCACCCGAGACCCTCGGATCGAGGGCACCGTTCCATGCCGGGCCGCGGCCCATTCCGAGCGTCCCGGTCCTGCCGCTCGGAGCCACCGCACCGGCGGCCGTGACCGGCCCGGCGCAGCCCGCGCTAGCGACGGCTTCGCTTGATCCGCTTCGCCAACCCCATCGCGTGGTAACCGCCGCGCGGCTGGTCCGGATCCACGACCCACAGGATGTCCCGCACGGCCTCCGCCTCGTGCTCGTAGCCCACCTGCAGGATGGTCCAGAGGCCGTTGCGCGCCTTGAGCCGGCAGTGCTCCCCGAGATCGGCGGGCTGCCCGGCGTAGGAGTCACCGGACACGAGCACCGCCAGCACGTCCAGCAACTCCACCCGCGCGAAGTCCGGCAGCGGACCGGCCAGCGCGGCCAGGATGACCTCGACCGCCGGGACCGCCACCTCGAACAGGTTCCCGCTGATCTCCAGGTGGTTGTCCAGCCGCGCGCCGAGGGCTTCGCGTGGCTCGGCCGCCTCCAGGATCGTTTCGAACGTGCCCGGCAGGTGCGCCCCGCTCCGCCCGCAGCCGCACCGCAGCCGGCCCCAGTCGTGCCGCGCCAGCTCGGCGCGCACGAGCCTGCTGACCGCCACTAACCCACGGCCCCCGCGGCACGGGCGCACGCCACGACGTAGTCCCCGTACCCGGACTTCGACAGCTTCAGCCCGAGCGCGAGGCACTCCTCCGGATCGATGTACCCCATCCGCAGCGCGACCTCCTCCAGGCACGCGATCCGCACGCCGGTCCGGTGTTCGAGCACCTGCACGAACTGCCCGGCCTCCAGCAGCGAGTCGTGCGTCCCGGTGTCCAGCCACGCGAACCCGCGGCCCAGCTCGACCAGCTTCGCGCGCCCCTGCCGCAGGTACGTCAGGTTCACGTCGGTGATCTCCAGCTCGCCCCGCTTCGACGGGGTGAGGCCGCGCGCGATCTCGACGACCTGGTTGTCGTAGAAGTACAGCCCGGTGATCGCCTGGTTGGACTTCGGCCGCTCGGGCTTCTCCTCGATCGACACGAGCCTGCCGTCCGCGTCGAGCTCACCGACGCCGTAGCGCTGCGGGTCCTTCACCGGGTAGCCGAACAGGACGCACCCGTCCAGCTCGGCGACCTCCTGCTGCATCCGCCCGGAGAAACCCTGCCCGTAGAAGATGTTGTCGCCGAGGATCAGCGCCACGTCGTCGTCGCCGATGAAGTCCGCGCCGATGACGAACGCCTCGGCGAGGCCGTTCGGGCTCGGCTGTTCCGCGTAGCTGAGCCGCAGCCCGAACTGGTCGCCGGAGCCGAGCAGGCGCTGGAAGTTGGGCAGGTCGGCCGGCGTCGAAATGATCAGGATCTCCCGGATCCCGGCGAGCATCAGCACCGAGATCGGGTAGTAGATCATCGGCTTGTCGTACACCGGCAACAGCTGCTTCGACACCGCCTGGGTGATCGGGTGCAGACGCGTCCCGCTGCCGCCCGCCAGCACGATGCCCTTCATGTCCCCAGCTCCTTCCGGATCGATCCGGAACCACCCTAGCGTGTCCACATCCTTCACATACATACAGTCTGTATGTATCTTCGAAGGCATGACTCGCTCACCAGCACTCGGGCAAGAAAAGCGCGTGACCCTCCGCCACGGTGACGTCCGCTACTTCGAACGCGGCGAGGGGCGGCCGGTCGTGTTCGTCCACGGCGCCCTGGTCAACGCCGATCTCTGGCGGCACGTCGTCCCGGATCTGGCGGCAGCCGGCTTCCGGTGCCTCAGCATCGACCTGCCGCTCGGCGCGCACGAGGTCCCGCTCCGGCCGGACGCCGACCTCAGCCCGACCGGGGTCGCCGACCTGATCGCGGACTTCCTCGACGCCCTCGACCTGCGTGACGTCCTGCTGGTCGCGAACGACACCGGCGGAGCCCTCACCCAGATCATGCTGTCCCGCCGTCCGGAGCGGGTCGGCAGCGTCGTGCTGACGCCGTCGGACTGCTTCGACCACTTCTTCCCGCCCCTGTTCCAACCGCTCGTCCCGCTCGCCCACATCCCCGGCTCGATGCGCCCGGTCGCGGCGCTGCTGCAGGTCAAGGCGCTGCACCGGATGCCGTTCGTGTTCGGGTGGGTCACCAAGTACCCGATCCCGGCGGAGTTCGTGGAGTCCTACGTCCGGCCGGCGCACCGGGACGCCGCCATCCGCCGCGACCTGCGCAAGTTCCTCCGCGGCGTGCGCCCGAAGTACACGCTGGAAGCCGCGGAGAAGCTGCGTGCGTTCGACAAGCCGGTGCTGCTCGTGTGGGCGGACGAGGACCGGACCTTCCCGCTGCGCCTCGGCAAGCGCCTCGCCGCGACCCTGCCGAACGCGCGCCTGGTCGAGGTCGCCGACTCGTACGCCTTCGTGCCGGAGGACCAGCCGGCCGAGCTGGTGCGGCACATCCTGGCGTTCGCGGGCGTCATGGCAGATTAGGGGCGTGCGCCGTACGCAGGAAGAGCGATCCCAGAGCACCCGGGCCGCGTTGGTGGCGGCCGCCCGCGAGCTGTTCGCCGAGCGCGGCTACCAGGCCGTGCCCGCGGACGAGATCGTGCGGGCCGCCGGGGTGACGCGGGGCGCGCTCTACCACCACTACGGCGACAAGCAGGGCCTGTTCCGCGCCGTGTTCGAGCAGCTCGAGCTGGAGGTCACCGCCGAGGTCGAAGCCGCCACGAAGGACGCGCCGGACCTCGCGACCGGGTTGCTCTTCGCGCTCAAGGCCTTCCTCGACGCCTGCGAGCGCGCCGACATCCGGCAGATCTCGCTGATCGACGCCCCCGCCGTGCTGGGCTGGACCACGTGGCGCGAGATCGAGGCAGAACACGGCCTCGGCCTGGTCATCGGCGTGCTGCGGGAGGCGGTCGAGCAGGGCCTGATCAAGCCGCTGCCGGTCGACGTGCTGGCCCAGCTCGTGCTCAGCGCCGTCAACGAGGCGGCGCTGATGATCACCCACGCGGACAACCCGGCCCAGGCCAGGTCGGACGCCGAGCAGGTGCTCGCCACCTGGCTGATCGGCCTCCTCGCGGAATAACGCCGGGCCGCCCGGCGTTCGCCGGGATCGTGCAGGTGGAGATCTGGTCCGATGTCGTGTGCCCGTGGTGCTACCTCGGCAAGCGGCGCTTCGAGCGCGCGCTGGCCGGGTTCGAGCACCGTGACCAGGTCGAGGTGACCTTCCGGTCCTTCGAGCTGGACCCGCGCGCACCGCGGGAGCCGCAGCCGAAGGCGGCGCTGATTGCCGCGAAGTACGGGATCAGCGAGGCGGAGTTCGCCGCGAACGAGGAGCGCCTGACGCAGCTCGCCGCGGCGGAGGGGCTGGAGTACCACCTGGACGGTGGCGTCATCGGCAACACGTTCGACGCCCACCGCGTGCTGCACCTCGCTCGTGAGCGCGGCCTGCAGGACGCGGTCGCCGAGCGGTTCTTCCGCGCCTACTTCACCGAGCGGCGTTCGGTCTTCGACGCGGATTCGCTGGTCGAGCTGGCGGCGGAGTCCGGGTTGGACGCCGACGAGGTCCGCCGGGTGCTGGCCGACGGCGCGTACGCCGACGAGGTCCGCGCGGACATCGACCAGGCCCGCGCGCTCGGCGCCAACGGCGTGCCGTTCTTCGTCTTCGACCGCCGTTACGGGGTGTCCGGCGCCCAGTCCACCGAGACCTTCGCGGCCGCGCTGGACAAGGCCTATCGGGACGCGGAGCCCTTGCCGAAGTAGATCTTGCAGACGTCGCCGTCGTAGTCGGCGGCCAGTTCGAGGACGTTGCGCCCGTCGTCCACGGGCAGCAGCGACGAGCTGTAGTTCGGGCAGAAGTTGTTGTAGGCGCGGGGAACGTGCACCGGCGCGGGCAGCTCGTACCAGTTGCCCGCGCCGAAGTCGTCGTTGGCGAGCAACACCTGGCCGTTGGACGGCAGCGGATTTCCGGCGCGGTCGGTGTAGATCTGGCCGACCATCAGGAGTCGAACTCCGTTCGGTCCGCCGGGGAAGACCGTGACGTTGTGGGCGTGCTGGAAGTAGTTACCGTTCGCTGTCACGACGCGGGTGCCCGGGTCGGCGGGGTCGCCGTAGTTGGCGCCGTCGGGTGAGATCCTGAAGTACGGGTCGCAGTAGCGCTGGCCGTAGTTGCAGATCTCGTAGCCGAAGTAGTAGCGGCCGTCGGGCAGTTTCCGCACGACCGGCATGCCGGGGCGGACGCGGTCGGGCGAGATCGCGACCGTGCTCTGCTTGGTGCCCCAGGTGACGCCGTCGGTGGACGCGACGCGGTTGAGCACCTGGCTGTGGCGCGGCGCCTCGGTTTCGTCGGCGTAATGCATCCACAGTGTCCCGCCAGAGTCCACTGTGAACTCCGGCTCGAACACGCCGTCGTGGTTGTGCGAGCGGGCGGCTTCGGACAGGAAGCTCCAGTTCCGTCCACCGTCCGAACTGGACCAGATCCGGATCGACATGCGACGGCCGGCGCCGCCGTTCTGCCCGTAGGAGGCCGCCCACAGCAGCGTGCCCGCCCGCAGCCGGCCGACTCGTTGCGGCAGTTCGTAGATGCTGCCGCAGCATTCGCCCTGCGCTCCCGCCGGATCGCGGACCTCGCCGATCTGGTGGAACGACGCGCCTTCGTCGGTGCTCTCGTAGATCCGCGCGAACGCGCCGCCGCCGTCCCAGCTGTTCACGGACGCGACGATCCGGCCGCGCCGGAACGGCGCGTGTTCCAGGCGGATGACCCGGGGGTACGCGCCGACGCCCAGTTCGGTGCGCTGCGCCGCATACGCCGGAACCGTCAGCACGCCCGTCGCGGCCAGCAGTGTGAGCATCAGTGCGGCCATTCGGCGCATCCGTTGCCTCCCCTTCACTCTCAGCAGCGGAATTAGACCACAGGGTGATCACCGGCTGGGCTGTAAAGGTGGACAAAAGGCAACTTTGTAGCGCAATAGCACGTTAGAATCAACCTCTTGCTGGATCGTTGAACGATCCCCTACGTTCGGAAGGCAGTGGCACAAGCCACAGTTCACGACGAAGGAGAGGCAAATCTCGTGGAAAACCTTGCTCCCGAGGACTTCGACCTGGACCTCCGCATCTCGGCTCCGGCGCAGGACGGGGACCTGCTGACGAACAAGTCGGGCTTCAGCGACATCTGCGCCACCCTGTGGCCGTCCTGCTGACCTGATCCGCGGGTGGCGGGTCCGCGGGGGCCCGCCACCCGTCCAGCCGGGAGGCGAAGCGATGTTCACGTGTGCCGGCCCGGCCCTGCTGCGGGCGGCGGTGCGACCGCGGACGACGGGGCCGATCCCGCCGCTGGAGGTGCTCGCGGCGGACGAAACCCTGATGGAGGCGGTCGAAGCGGCCAGTCCCAGCCTGGCCCGCGACGTCCTCCGCGTGGTCCGCGGCGAGCCGGTCAAGGACAAGGTCCGCCGGCGCAGCGCGCTCGCCCTCGCCAAGTACCACCTCCGCCTGACCGGGAGGCCGACGCCGTTCGGGCTCTTCGCCGGCGTCGCGCCCGTGCGCCTCGGCGACCAGCCGGAGCTGCGGATCGGGCGGCAGCACCGTCCGACCAGCCGGACGGACGCCGAGTGGCTGGACGGGGTGCTGCGGCGATTGCGGACCGATCCGGTCGTGCTGCCGCACACGGTCCTGGTCGCCAACAACGTCAGCGTCATCCGCGGTGACCGGCTCGTGCTGCCCGAGCGGTATGAAGACGCGCATCGCCGGGAAGCCTCGATCCGGTTCACGCCGCTGGTGCGCGCGGTGCGGGAGATGACGCGTACGCCGGTTCCGTGGCCCGAGCTGGCGGCGCAGTTGTGCGGTCGCTTCCGGCGCACTGGTTTCGAAGGCGTGCTGCGGCAGCTCGTCGAGGTCGGGGTGCTGCTCACGGACCTGGATCCGCCGCCGGACTGCGTCGACCCGCTCGCCCACGTGCTCGGCCGGGTGCCTGCCGGGCACCCGGTGCACGCGGAGTTGAGCGCGGTCCGGCGCGAGTTGCGGGCCGCGGACGCGGCGGTGCCGGACCGGCGGGCCCGTCGGCGCGCGGTGGTGGCCCGGATGCGGGCGCTGCACGACACGGACGACGTCGTCCAGACCGACCTGCGCCTGGACGTGTCGGCCACGTTGCCGGCCGAGCTCGGCGCGGAAGCCGCCCGGGCGGCGGACGTGTTGTGGCGACTGGGATCCACGGCGGGACCGTCCTGGTCGGACTCCTACCGAGAGCGCTTCCTGGAGCGGTACGGCAGCGACCGTCTGGTGCCGGTGCTGGAACTGCTCGACGACACCCGCGGCCTCGGGCTGCCGGAGTTTTCGCAGGGCCCCTCGCGTCCCGGGCCTCGTGGTCTGATCGAGCACCTGCTCGCCGCGGTGCGCGAGGGGCGCGACGAGATCGAACTCGACGACGAGCTGGTCGATTCGCTCGCCGAGGACCCGCCTCCGCGACGGCCGGTGTCGATGGAGTTGTGCGCGGAGGTGCTCGCGCCCAGCTGGGACGCCTTGTGTGCGGGCGAGTTCCGGCTGGTCGTCGGTGAGAACCTGGGCTCGCCGCACGCCGGGTCGACGATCGCGCGGTTCGCGCACCTGATGCCCGAACTCGACGACGAGCTGACCGAGCTGGTCCGCGACGGCGCGCCGGCCGGTGCCGCGCAGGTGGCCTGCCGTCCGCGGACCATCCGGTCGGCGAACGTCGCGTCGGTGCCGCAGCGGCTTCCGGTGCGCATCCCGGTGAGCTGCGGCCCGGCCGCCGCGGACGTTCCCGACCTGCGGCTGGACGAGCTGGCTGTGGGCGCGACGCAGGACGAGCTGTACGTCGTCGACCTGGCGTCCGGGCGGCGGGTGGTCCCGGTCTCCGGGTCGATGCTGAACCAGCGCAGCGGGCACATCCCGCCGGTGGCGCGGTTCCTGCTCGAGCTGGGGGAGCAGGAGAACCCGTCGTGCCTGCCGTGGCGGTGGGGCGACTTGTCGACAGCTCCGGCGCTGCCGCGCGTCCGGTACGGCCGGACCGTGCTCGCGCCGGCCCGGTGGCTGCCCAGCCGGGAGATGCTGGACCCCTCGTCCGACTGGTCGGACGTGGTCCGGAGGTGGCGACAGCGCTGGGACGTGCCGAGGCGGGTGCAGCTGACCAGTTCGGACAACCGGATCCCGATCGACCTGACGGACGACGGGCACCTCGCGGTGTTCCGCGCCGAGCTGCGAAAGACGCCGCGGCTGGTCGTGCAGGAGGTGCTGTCGCAGGGCGACGGCTGGCTGGACGGCCACGCGTGCGAGGTCGTGTTCCAGTTGTTCGGAGAGCGTCCCGCCGCCCGGCCGGCGCCGGCCACGCGAACCCGGTCCGAAATGCTGGACCTCCCAGGTGGCGACTGGTTGTACGCCAAGCTCTACGCGGGGAACGCCGCGCAGCGTCAGATCCTGCAGTCGCACCTGGCCGATCTCGTGGCCGGTGTGGCGGACTGGCACTTCGTCCGGTACGCCGATCCCGATCCGCACCTCCGGATCCGGTTCGCGGGCAAGCCGGACACGCTGTGGACGACGCTGTTGCCGCGCCTGCACGAGTGGGCGGCCGGGCTGTGTGCGCAGGGGTTGGCTTCCCGGCTGGTGCTGGACAGCTACGACCCCGAGGTCGAGCGGTACGGCGGCCTGGATGCGATCGCCGCGGCGGAGCGGGTCTTCCACGCCGACTCGCTGGTCGCGCTCGGGATGCTGGAGCGGGAGCCGGACGAGCCGGCGGTGGCGTTGAGCGTGCTCGACCTGGTCCGGCATTTCGGACAGCCGCCGGAAATCCTGGACTGGCTGGCGGCATCGGTGCCGCTCGACCTGCGGCGAAGCGTGCCCCGCGACCGGCGGGAGTCCCTCGCGGCGGCGATCGACGCCACCGGTCGTCCGTCACTGGACCAACCGTGGAGGCGCCGGAGCCGGGCTCTTGGCGACTACCTGGAGCACCTGTCGCCGGAGCGGCACGGCCGGGTGGCGCTGAGCCTGGCGCACATGCACTGCAACCGCGTGTTCGGGATCGACCGGGCGCGGGAGCAGGAGGTGTACGCGCTGGTGCACGGGGCGTTGGCGCTGCGGATGGACCGCGGGAGGCACGGCCGATGAGCACCGCGACGAGCGGACGACCCGCCGAGGAGGAGCGGTGAGCACTGCTGTTGCGACCCGGCGGGCGCGATCCCGGGCTGAGGTGGCCCGGCGGGTGCGGCTGCGGGGGATCAACTGCCCCCAGCGCATGACTGCCGAGGAGGAGCGGTGAGCACAGCTGTCGTCACGCGACGGGCGCGGGCCCAGGAAATCGCGCTGGAGGTGGGCGATCGCCTGCGCTCGGTGGGTGATCGCGGCCCTGGCCTGTTCGACGGCCACCCGGGGCTCGCGGTTCTGCACGCGGCACTGTCCGCATGGGACCCCGCGCGCGCCGCGGTCGCTCATGCCCATCTGGCCGCGTCGGGCGAGGTCGCGCCGGAGGCGGTCGTGCCCGCGGTCCTGGTGCACCGGGCCGTGCACGGCGGCGGGTACGACGGGCTGATGCGCAAGGCCGGCGCGGCGCTCGCGGAGGTGTGCGAGTCCTGGCCGGAGCGCGACCGGCCGGCCGCCGCGGACTACGACGTGATCAGCGGGCTCGCCGGCAAGGGGCGGTTGTTGCTCGCGCTGGGCGGTGACCGGTGCCTGACCGCGCTGGAGGGCGTGCTGGAGCGCCTGGTCGCGTTGACGCGACCGGTGCTGGTGGACGGGCACGAGGTGCCCGGGTGGTGGTGCGCGCCGGAGCGGTACGCGGTGGACGCGGACCGCGAGCGCTACCCCCGGGGCGACTTCGACGCCGGTCTGGCGCACGGCATCAGTGGTCCACTCGCGCTGTTGTCACTGGCCCACCGGCACGGTCTGCGGGTGGGCGGGATGACCGACGCGATGCGGGTGGTCGTCGACTGGTTGTTGCGGTGGTCGTGGACGGACGAGTCCGGGGTGGGCTGGCCGTCGCGCGTGGGGTTCGACGCGCAGGTGCGGGGCTCGGCGGTGCCGGCGTTGCGGTCGGCGTGGTGTTACGGCACGGCCGGGGTGGCGCACGCGCTGCACCTGGCGGCCACCGAGCTGGGCGACGCGGGTGCGGCGGGGCTGGCGGTGGCCGCGATGCGCAGGCCGGGCCCAGCGGAGGGCCCGACCGTGTGCCACGGGGATGCCGGGTTGCTGCAGGTCAGCACGCGGATGGGGGTCTCGGCCGACCGGGTCGCCGACCGGGTCCTGGCCGCGTTCGACCCGTCGGCGCCGTTCGGTTTCCGGCACCGCCTGCACACCGGTGGGTGGGCGGACGAGCCCGGGTTGTTGCAGGGCGCCGCCGGGGTGGCGCTGGCGCTGGCGAGCTACGCGGGCAACCCGGCCCCGTGGGACGTCGCGCTGCTGCTGGCCTGAGGGGTCAGCGGTAGTTGGTGAACTGCAGCGCGATGCCGAAGTCCTTGTCCTTCAGCATGGCGATGACGTCCTGCAGGTGGTCCTTCTTCTTGCCGGAGACGCGGAGCTGGTCGCCCTGGATCTGGGCCTGGACGCCCTTGGGGCCCTCGTCGCGGATCACCTTGGCGATCTGCTTGGCCTTGTCGGAGGCGATGCCCTGGAGGATCTTGCCGTTCACCTTGTAGGTCTTGCCGGACACCGCGGGCTCGTCGGCCTCGAACGCCTTCAGCGAGATGCCCCGCTTGATCAGCTTCTCCTTGAACACCTCGACCGCGGCCTTCACGCGCTCCTCGGTGTCGGCCTCGATCGTCACGGCTTCCTCGCCGGCCCAGGAGACCTTGGCGTTGACGCCGCGGAAGTCGAAGCGGGTGGAAAGCTCCTTGGCCGCCTGGTTCAGGGCGTTGTCGACCTCCTGCCGGTCGACCTTGCTCACCACGTCGAATGACGGATCCGCCACGTGTCCTACCTCGTCGTTTCGCTTGTCGGCTGACCACACCATAGCGCCGCCCCCACCCCCGTCGGAGGCCCGCCGGAGGGTTGGTAAGCTAGTCCCCGACCGGGACGCCCGGTCATGGCGGGTTGCCCGAGCGGCCAAAGGGATCTGACTGTAAATCAGACGGCACTGCCTTCAGAGGTTCGAATCCTCTACCCGCCACATCAGGGCGAACACCCCCGTGACCTGCGAGAACAGGACGCGGGGGTGTTCTCTATGTCCGGCTGCGGCGAGGCATCTGCTCAGCTGAGTGACGCGCGCCAGTCGCTCTTGGAGTTGTCACCGATTGGCGGCGCAGCGTCGGGTGCGCAAGACCCACCAATACTCGCCCCCGGTGGCTGCGAATCGGGGGTATGGCGACCACGACCACGACCACCCGGCCCGAGCGGCTGTCCCTCGTCCGGGCGGGGGTCTGCGGGGTGCTCGCGCTGGTCGCGGCCCTCGCGGCTGGGCATCTCGTCGCCGGGGTCGTCAACGTCAACGCCTCGCCGTACCTCGCGGTCGGCAACACCGCCGTCGACCTGACTCCGTTGCCCCTCAAGGACTTCGCGGTACGTACATTCGGTACGTACGACAAGCTCGTCCTGCTCGTGGGGATGGCCGTCGTCCTCCTGGTGGTCGCCGCGGGGGCAGGCGTCGCCTCGCGGCGGTCGTTGTGGCCGGGGATCCTCGTCATCGTGGTGTTCGGACTCCTCGGCGTCGCCGCGGTGGCCGCGCGACCCGACCTGACCACGCTCGCGCTCACCGCGCCCCTCGTCAGCCTCCTCGTCGGCGTCGGGGTGTTCCGGCTCCTGCACTGCGGCGCGGGCCACGACGCGTCGCGGCGGTCGTTCCTGCTCGTCGCGGCCGGGGCGGTCCTCGCGGGAGTCGGGGGACAACTGCTGGGGCGGACACGGGACGCGGCGAGCTCCCGGGCCGCGGTCGGGCCTCTCGTGCCCGCGCGGACCGCGCCGGCCATCCCGCTCGACGCGGACTTCGCGCACTTCGGCACGCCGCCCTTCCGCACCCCCAACCGCGACTTCTACCGGGTCGACACCGCGCTCACCGTCCCGCAACTGCGCGCCGAGGACTGGTCGTTGCGCCTCCACGGCCTGGTCCGCGCCGAACAGCGCTACACCTACGCCGACATCCGCGACCGCCCGCTCGTCGAGCGCACCATCACCATGACCTGCGTCTCCAACGAGGTCGGCGGCCCCTACACCGCCACCGCGAACTTCATCGGCATCGACCTCGCCGACCTGCTCGACGAGGCCGGCGTCCAGCCGGGCGCCGAGCAGCTCTTCGCCACCAGCGTCGACGGCTGGACCTCCGGCACGCCCGTCGCCGCCGCAGCCGACCGCGGCCGTGGCGCCATGCTCGCCCTCGGGATGAACGGCGAGCCCCTGCCGCTGGAACACGGCTTCCCGGCCCGCCTCGTCGTCCCCGGCCTCTACGGCTACGTGTCCGCCACCAAATGGGTCGTCGACCTCGAGGTCACCACCTGGCGAGCCCGCCAGGCGTACTGGCTGCGGCGCGGCTGGGCCGAACGGGCGCCGATCAAGACGCAGTCCCGCATCGACTTCCCCACGGGCTTCGCGACCGTGCCTGCCGGGACGGTGCGCATCGCCGGGACCGCGTGGGCCCAGCACACCGGCGTCGACCGGGTCGAGGTGCGCTTGGACACCGGCCCCTGGCTGGACGCGCGACTGTCCACTGAGGTCAACCCCGACACGTGGCGCATGTGGTACGCGGACCTGCCGGTCTCCCCGGGCTTCCACCACGTCACCTGCCGCGCCACCGACCGCTCCGGCTACACCCAGAGCCAGGACCGCGCAGGCACCGTGCCCGATGGTGCGACCGGCTGGCACGGAATTTCCTTCACCGCCAACTGAGTCCAATCCGGCCCGGAACCGGCCACGAATCCCGTGCACCAGCAGGAAATCCCGAATGGAGTGATTCTCGTGAAGACTGTACGCATCGCCGGGGCCGGTCTCGCCGCCGCGGCAATGTTCTCGCTCGCGGCCTGCGGCACGGACGGCGAAAGCGCTTCCAGCGCGGCAGGCACGTCCATGGCGCCGTCGAGCGCCATGCCCGCCCCGATGTCCGGCGGCAACGGCGTGACCACCAGCGCCGACGTGTTCGGCCCCGCGTGCGGCCAGCTGCCACAGGGCAGCGCGCCGGGCAGCCTGGACTCGATGGGCCCGCAGCCCGTCGCCACCGCCGCGAGCACGAACCCGTTGCTCACCAAGCTGGTCGCCGCAGTCAAGGCCACCAACCTGGTCGACACGCTGAACAGCCAGGAAGGCATCACCGTTTTCGCGCCGGCCGACTCCGCCTTCGAAGCGGTGGGCGAGGCCAAGTTCACCGAGCTGGCCCAGAACCCGAGCCAGCTGGCGCCGATCCTGCAGTACCACGTCGTCCCGCAGCGCTACGACGCCGCCGGGCTGGAAGCAGCGGGCAGCGTGCAGACGCTGAACACCGCAGGCGGACCGGTGAAGATCGAGGGTTCCGGCGAGAACATGACCGTCAACGGCGCCAAGGTGCTGTGCGGCAACATCCCGACCGAGAACGCGACCGTGTTCGTCATCGACAGCGTGCTCGCCCCGGGCACCAACAAGTAGGACGGGGAACCGGGCCCGGCGGGAGTTCCGCCGGGCCCGCTCTTCGGTTAGCGTGGAGGCCCGTCGTCGACACTGGGGGTGGAGATGGGCGTACTCGACGCGGATCTGCCGGTCGCGCCGGACATCGTCGAACTGGCGCTCGGCCTGGTCGCGTTCCTCGTGCTGCTGTTCCTCCTCGCGAAGTTCGCGGTGCCGCGGTTCGAGGCGTTGTTCGCGGAGCGGGCGGACAAGATCGACGGCGGGATCGAGAAGGCCGAGCAGGCGCAGCAGGCGGCTGCGGAGGCGCTCGACCGCTACCGGGCCCAGCTCGCCGACGCGCGTGCCGAGGCGGCGCGGATCCGGGAGGAGGCCCGCGCGGAGGGTGAGCGGCTGCGCGCGGAACTCCGGGCGGAGGCGCAGGACGAGGCCAGGAGGCTGATCGCCCAGGGCGAGGCGGACCTCACCGAGCAGCGCGGTCGTGTCATCGCCGAGATGCGGCCCGAGCTGCGGCGGCTCGCGGTGGAGCTGGCGGAGCGGATCGTCGGCGAACCGCTGACGGACGAGGCGCAGCGGCGGGGCACGGTGGACAGGTTCCTCGCGGAGCTGGAGCGGCGGTAGACCCAGAACGACACGGACAGCCCTGCACAGCACGGTGCCTGGTGGCCCTCGTCCACCAGGCACCGCGCCGTACTACCGGTTCTGCGCCGTCTGCTTGACGTCCTGCGCCGCGGACTTGGTCTCGTCCGCGACGGTCGACGCGGCGTCGGTCGCGGTCGACCGCACCGACTGGACCGCTTCCTGCGCCGGCTCGCGCAGGTTCTCCTTCATGTCCTGCGCCACCGAGCCGACCTGGCCCGCCATGCCCTGCGCCGATTCCTTGACCTGACCGGCCAGCTCTCGCTCCGGCCTGCTCGCCGGGATCAGGGACGACACCAGCCACCCGGCCCCGAACGCGATCAGCCCCGCGGCCAGCGGGTTGCCTTCGGTCTGACGCCGCAGGGTCTGCGGCGCTTCCTGGACCTGCTCGGCGACGGTCGAAGCCGCGGACGAAGCCGTCGACGACGCGCTGTCCGCCGCCTGGTGCATCCGGTCCGTGGCCGACTGCACGCCGCTGGAAGCGCTTCCCATGACCCGCTCCTTCAGGTTCTGCGCGAGACCCCGCGCGCGGTGCACCCGGCGGTGCACGATGCGGCCGGGATTCACCTTTTCGGCGAGCGCGTCCACGTCGCTGCCGAGATTTCGTTGCGTGCCCTCGATCTCCTGGCGAAGGCGGTCGGGGTCCGTGGTCACGTTGTCCTCCTCATCTGGTCGGGCATCTGCTTGAGGCTGTCGACGGTCCGCTCGGGCACCGGATCGACGCGGCGCATCCGGCTGCGGCCCATGACGTACAGCACGGCCGCGATCACGGCCCACACGCCGGCGACGATGAGCGCAGCCCAGCCCTGGTCCATCACGTTGGCCAGCGCCCACCACAGCGCGATCGACAGGAACAACGCCACCATGTAGCCGCCGAACCCGGCGCCGCCGAGCATGCCCGCGCCCTTGCCCGCCTGCTTGGCTTCGGCTTTCACCTCGGCCTTCGCCAGCTCCAGTTCCTGCCGCATCAACGTCGACAGGTCCTGCGAGATGTTGCTCATCAGCTGGCCCACCGACGCGTCGGCGACGTCCGGCCGCTGCCCAGGCGGTTGCGAATACGTCATGACGGCTCCGCCCGGTGCTGGCCGCCGGACACTGTGGCTCCGGATGGGTAAGCGCTTTCCGGCGGGTACGCGGTGGTCGGCGGGTGGGCGGCAGTCTCCGTCGGCGTGCCTGTCGTTTCCGTCGAGGTGCGTGGTTGCGGCGCGCCACCGGTGCTCTGCTCGCTCATGCTCGCGGCGACGCCTCTGGTCAGCCGGCCCGCGAGGAGTCCCGCGGCGGCCGCGCCGGCGAGGAACAGACCGGGCTTGCGCCGCGCGAAGTCACGCAGCTCGTCGACGAGGTCGCCGGGCTCCCGCGAATCGAGCCACGACGCCACTTTCTTCGCCCGCTGGGAAACCTCGCGGACGAGGTCCTGCGCCATTCCGGAATCCGACTGCTCCGACATCCGGTCCAGTTGATCGGCGATCGAATTCAGATTTCCGGCCGCTTTCTGCTGGCTGGTGCGGGCCTGTTCGCGCAATTGATCGACGCCCTGGTCCTTCAGGTTCCGCGCCTGCCGTTGGGCCTCGGATGCCACCTCTCTTGCTTGTTCCGCGGCGGTTCCGGTCACCTGGCTGCCCGAATCCGCGGCTTGCTCGCGCACGGCCTGCGGGGTCGAACTGCTGGTCTGCTGGGTCATTCCTCCTCCTCCACACTTGGTGCCGCGCGACTACCCGGCGCCATTCCCGGTAAACGAGGAAAACAATTCCGCTTCTCGGTGACCGGGGCAAAAATGAATCTCCGGGGCGGTAGCGTCGTGATCATGACGGGAGAGCTGGTGCGTGCCCGGCGCGCGGTGTCCGTGGTGTTCGCGGCGTGCGGGGCGGCGTTCGGGACGTGGCTCGCGCGGGTGCCCGCGGTGCAGGACCGGCTGGGGCTCACGACGGGACAGCTCGCCGCGGGATTGTTCGGGCTGGCGGCCGGATCGGTGGTCGCGTTGCTGTTGGCCGGCGCGGTGATCACCCGGATCGGCAGCCGGGCAGCGGCGGTCGTGGGGGCGGTCGTGTTGTGCGGCGGGCTGCCGCTCGTCGCGGTCGCACCCGGGCGGCGGCCTTCGTCGCGGCGCTGGTGGTGCTCGGCGTCGGCAACAGCACGCTCGACGTGGCGATGAACGCCCACGCGGCGCGCGTGGAGGACGGGTACGGGCGGCCGATCTTCGCCGGGTTCCACGCGTTCTGGAACATCGGCGGGCTGGCCGGTTCCGGCGCGGACGCGCTGGCCGAGGCCTGGCACGTGCCGGTGGCGGTGCATTTCCCGGTGGCGGGCGGGGTTCTGCTGGTGGTCGCGCCGGCGGCGGTGCGGGGCGGGTTCCTCCGCGGGCGGGACCGCGGCCAGGGCGGGCCGGCTTTCGCGTGGCCGGGGCGGGCGCTGGTGCCGCTCGGGGCGATCGCGTTCTGCGGGTTCGTCGCCGAGGGGGCGGTGAACAGCTGGGGCGCGGTGTACCTGAGCGAGGTGACGGCGGCCGGGCCCGCGGTCGCTTCGCTGGGGTACTTCGCGTTCTCGGTGACGATGATCGTCGTGCGGCTGGGCACTGACCGCGTCGTAGGGCGGATCGGGGCGGTGGTGTTCCTGCGGCTGGCTTCGGTGGTGGCCGTGGGCGGGTTCGCGGTCGTGCTCGTGGCGCCGGCGCCGGCGCCGGTGCTGGGGGTGCTCGGGTTCGCGGTGGTCGGGGCGGGGGTCGCGGGGATCGTGCCGGTGGCGTGGAGCGCGGCGGGCCGGGCGGAGCCGGCGGCGCCGGGACGGGCGGTCGCGGCGGTGGCGGCGTGCGGCTACGCGGGATTCCTGGTGGAGCCGGTGGTGATCGGAGCGATCGCCACCTGGAGCGGATTGCGGTGGGGGCTGGTGTCCGCGGTGGTGGTGACCGGCGTGGTGGCGGTGCTGGCGCGTGGGGTGCGTTGAGGGTGCGAGGCGGCACCCGCGGAGCGGGCGCGGTTTGCCGAGCGAGATGGGCCTGCGCGTGCGCGGTGGTGGCGCGGTTGGCGGACTGGGGGTGGGGAGCGGGACGTGCTGGCGGAGCTGGAGCTGTGAAGTGGGACGGACCCGGCGGAGTCGGGTCCGGCTGCGCGGGAACGGATGGACCGGCTTGAAGGGTGCGGGGGAGGAGCGGGTTGCGGGACTGGGTGGTTGCGACGGCGATGCCCGTCCACGCGCTGCCCCGCTAGTTCCGGCGGCGAGCGCCACCAGCCGCCACGCGCCGGTTCGGTCCCTGGCAGACCACTTCGTGCGTTGGGAACTGGCGTCCCCGGTCGTCAGCCCGGTAGGTCTTTCGGCCCTAGTTGGCTCCTCCGCGCGGCCGCAGGCTGGGACATCGGAGCGCCATGGGGAAGGGGTGGCGGCCGTGACCGTCGAGTTGTTCGCCGGCTCCTCCACCGGCCTGGCGCTGTGGGTGGTCGCCGCGTTCGTGGTGACCTTCGTGGTCACCCGGGTCGTCGTGCGGATGATCCGCGCGGGGCGGGGGCCGTTCCGCGACACCAACGTCGGGGACGTGCACGTCCACCACCACGTCTACGGCATCTTCCTCATCCTCCTCAGCGGCGCGGGCGAGTTCGTGTACCGGCCGGGGTCGCCGTGGGTGGAGGTGCTCGCCGTGGTCTTCGGCGCCGGCGCGGCCCTCACGCTCGACGAGTTCGCCCTCTGGCTGCACCTGGACGACGTCTACTGGGCCCGCGAGGGACGCAAATCCGTCGACGCGGTGCTCGTCGCGGCTGTCATCGGCGCCTTCCTCGTCCTCGGGGCGCGGCCCTTCGAGGACACGGCCGACGAAGGGCGCATGGCGTTCGCCGTCACCGTTCTCGCCCACCTCGTGCTCGCCGGCATCGCCATCTTCAAGGGCAAGATCGCCTCCGGGCTGATCGGGATCGTGGTGCCGTTCGTCGCGGTCGTCGCCGCCGTGCGGCTCGCCCGGCCGGGCTCGCCGTGGGCCCGCGCCCGCTACGACGCGGCACGCCTCGCCCGGGCCGAAACCCGCTTCCGCCGCAACCGCTGGGACGGCGTCAAGGACCTGCTGGCCGGAGCCCCCACGGAGGGCCGGACATGACACACCTCCGCCGCATCCCCTTCACACTCGCCTTCCTCGCGGCGCTCGTGGTCACCGGCGTCGCCACCGGCAGTCTCTGGTCCCCGGTCGAGGACCGCGCCTGGTTCCCCGACGTCGCGTTCGGCCTGCCCGCCTTCGAAGCCGGCCGCTGGTGGACGCCCGTCACCGGGCCGTTCTTCGCGCTCACCCCGCTCTACTACCTGCCGGTCTTCCTCAGCTTCGCGTTGTTCACCGGTCTCGCCGAACTCCGGCTCGGCACGAAACGCACCATCGGCACCTTCGTGACCGGACACCTCGTCGCGGTTCTCGGCGCCGCCGGGGTCCTCCTCGCTCTCCGGGACGTCTCGTCGTGGGCGGCGGCCGTTGCGACGGTCCTCGACGTCGGACCGTCCGCAGGCGCCTTCGCCGCGATCACCGCCGCCACCGCGACCCTCCGCGCACCCTGGCGTCTGCGCCTGCGGATCCTGCTGGTCGGCTACGCCGGGATCGCCCTGCTCTACGGCGGCACCCTGGCCGACGTCGAGCACTTCCTCGCCGTGGCGATCACCCTGCCGCTGTCGCCGCGGATCGCCGGGCCGAACCGCGTCCGGAATACCGGACAGCCCAGCCGTCGGGAATGGCGGCTGCTCGCCGCGTCCGGGCTGCTGGTCGTGGCCGCCGTCCGGATCGTCACGTGGTTTTTCCCCACGACCGGTCCACTCGGACCCACCGGCACCGACGATTCGTCCGCCGTCGAGGTCGTCGTCGTGATCCTGCTGGCCCTCCTCGTGATGCGCGGGCTCAGCCGGGGCCGCCGGGTCGCGTGGTGGGCCGTCGTCGTCATCGCCGCGCTCGACATCCTGCTCACCGCGCTGACCGGGGTCGCGCTGCTGGTCGCCACGGTCCTCGACTCCGTCGAAGCGGTCGACGACGTCCCGCTGGTGGTCACCGACAGCGTCTTCTGGCTCGGCTACCTGGTGCTGCTCGTCGCCGGGCGGCACGCCTTCCGCGTCCCGTGGCGGCCCCGCACGGCGGACGGCGACCGGCGGCACGCCATCGAACTCGTCCAGCGCAACGGCGGCGGCACCCTGTCCTGGATGACCACCTGGCCGGAGAACCGCTACTTCCCGATCGCGCACGACACCGGTTACGTGGCCTACCGCAAGCACGCCGGGGTGGCCGTCGCGCTCGGCGACCCGATCTGCCCGCGCTCCGACGGGGACGGCGCGGTCGCCGAGTTCGCCGAGAACTGCGACCGCGCCGGGCTCGTGCCGTGCCTGTTCTCCGCGACCGAGCCGTCGGTGCGCGGCGCCGAGCGGCTGGGCTGGCGGTACCTGCAGGTCGCCGAGGACACCCTGATCGACCTGCCCGGCCTGGAGTTCAAGGGCAAGCAGTGGCAGCCGGCCCGCAGCGCGCTCAACCGCGCCGTCAAGGAGGGCATCACGTTCCGTCTGGTCCACCTGGCCGACGAGCCGCGCGCGGTGCTGCAGCAGGTGCGGGCGATCTCCGAGGAGTGGGTGGGCGACAAGGGTCTGCCGGAGATGGGCTTCACGCTCGGCGGGGTGGACGAGGCGCTGGACCGGCACGTGCGGGCCGGGCTCGCGGTCGACGCGGACGGGCGCGTGCACGGCGTCACCTCGTGGATCCCGGTCTACGCCGGGAACGGCGAGATCGAGGGCTGGACGCTGGACGTGATGCGCCGCCGCTCGGACGGGTTCAAGCACGTCGTGGAGTTCCTCATCGCCTCCGCCTGCCAGGCCTTCCGCGACGAGGGCGCCCGCTACCTGTCGCTGTCCGGCGCGCCGCTCGCCCGCGCCGGAACCGATGGCGACACACGGATCCTCGACGCGCTGCTGGACAAGCTCGGCGCGGCGCTGGAGCCGTACTACGGCTTCCGCTCGCTGCATGCGTTCAAGGCGAAGTTCCGCCCCCGGTACGCGCCGATGTACCTGATCTACCGCGACGAAGCCGACCTGCCGCGCATCGGCGTCGCGATCGCCCGCGCCTACCTGCCGGACGCCGGCCTGCGCGACATCCCGAAGCTCGTCCGGTCCTGAACGGACACGCGGGCAGGCAGTCGCACGGTGACGACGAGCCCGCCGCCGTCACGTGGCCGGGCCGCCACTTCGCCGTCGTGCGCGCTCGCGACCGAGCGCACGATCGACAGCCCCAGTCCGGCGCCCTTCGCCGAGTCCAGCCGGGGCGCGGCGCGGCGGCGGAACGGTTCGAACAGCGCTGGGACTTCCGCATCGGCCACCGCGGGCCCGGTGTTGCTCACCTCGATCTCGACCACGTCGCCGCGGGTGCGTGTGCCGACGTGGACCCAGCCGCCCGGCTCGTTGTGCCGGATGCCGTTCTCGACGAGGTTGTGCACCAGCCGTTCGAGCAGCAGCGCGTCGCCCAGCGTGGGGGCCTCCGCGGGCGAGTCGGTCACCGTCACGTCCGCGGCCCGCGCCTGGTCGGCGGTCTGCGCGACGACGTGCGTGACGACGTTGGCGAGGTCGAGCGGGAACCGCTCCACGACGTTCTCCGACTTCGCCAGCACCAGCAGACCGCTGATGAGCCGCTCGTGCCGCGAGTTGATCTGCAGCAGCTTCTCGCCCAGTTCCTTGACGTCCGGCGACGCCGACCGGCGGTGCATCGCGACCTCGACCAGCGACCGGTTCAGCGTCAGCGGGGTGCGCAGCTCGTGCGAGGCGTTGGCGACGAACCGCCGCTGGCCGTCGAACGAGCGGTCCAGTCGCTCGACCATCGTGTTGAACGCCTCGGCCAGGTCCTTGACCTCGTCGTCCGGGCCGCGCAGCGTGATCTGCCGGTGCTGGCGCGGATCGGCGGACGCCGCGATCCGGCGGGCCGAACCGGTGACGCCGTGCAGCGGCGCCAGCACCCGGCCCGCGACCAGCCAGCCGAAGCCGATCGCCAGCGCGCCGACCACGACCAGCGCGATCGTGCCCTGCACCAGCAGGGAGTGCGCGGCGGCCTCACGCAACAGGGCGGCCTGCTCCCGCGCGACGCGCTCGGCTTCGGAGTTGGTGATCACGTCGTTCAGCTCGTTCGTCGTGATCACCGTGTCCGTCCTGGGGTCCGGGCCGACGCGGGTGAGCAGCCGGATCGTGCCGCGACCCACCTGGGAGTTGAACAACGCGTAGGTGACCCCGAGCAGCACCACACCGCCGGCCAGGAACAGCCCGCCGTAGATCAGGGTGAGCCGGGCGCGCAGGGTGATCCGCCGGGGCCGCCTCACGGGATCCGGTACCCGACGCCGGTCACGGTCTCGACCACCGGCGGGTCGCCGAGTTTGCGGCGCAGCTTGAGGATCGTGAGCCGGACCGCGCCGGTGAACGGGTCCGCGTTCTCGTCCCAGGCCTTCTCCAGGAGGAACTCCGCGGACACGGTCGCGCCGTCGGCGCGCAGCAGCTCGGCCAGCACGGCGAACTCCTTTTTGGACAGCGGCACGTAACGGCCGTCGCGGAAGACCTCGTGGCGCGCCGGGTCCAGTGTGATGCCCGCTCGGCTGAGCACCGGCGGCGCGGCCGGGCGGGCGCGGCGGCCCAGCGACAGGATCCGCGCGGCCAGTTCCGGGAACGCGAACGGTTTCGCCAGGTAGTCGTCGGCGCCGATGGTCAGCCCGGCGACCCGGTCGGTGACCTCCGCGGCCGCGGTCAGCATCAGCACCCGCGTCGGTGACGACGAGGACACCAGCTCGCGGCACACGTCGTCGCCGTGCACCCCGGGCAGGTCCCGGTCCAGGACCACGACGTCGTAGTCGTTGACCGCCAGCCGGTCCAGCGCGCCGCCGCCGTCGTGCGCGACGTCTACCGCGTGCGCGTCCTCGCGCAGCCACTCCGCGATCGCCTCGGCGAGCATCGGCTCGTCCTCCACCACCAGAACCCGCACCGGTCCAGCGTGACCGGCGCGGTGTTTCCTCACCGTTAGCGATGTCGGAAACGCCCGGGAAATGCCGCGCCCCGTTTCATTCCCCTCCGTTCGTACTCGAATGCGAAGGAGATCCTGATGCGCAAGATCCTGGCCGCGGTTCCCGTGGCCCTCGCACTGGCGCTCGCCGGGTGCGGTTCCGGTGACGACGGCGGGACCGGGGTGGCCTCCGCGGGCGGCGCCGCGAGCACCACCGCCGGCAGCGCACCCACCATGGGCAACGGGGACATGGGGCTGAAGTACGCGCAGTGCATGCGGGAGAACGGCGTCCCGATGGAGGATCCGGTGGACGGCCGGATCACGCTCAAGCTCGACGGATCGGTGCCGAGGGAAACCGTGGACAAGGCGCAGGAGGCCTGCCGTCAGTACAACCCGCAGGAGAACGGCGCCGCCAAGTCCGATCCGAAGATGGAGCAGGCCGCGCGCGACTTCGCGGTCTGCATGCGGGAGAACGGCGTCGAGGCCTTCCCCGACCCGGAGCCCGGTCAGAAGGGCATCCGCATCGACGGCAGCCTGTCGCAGGACCCGGACTTCGAGCAGGCGTCGCAGAAGTGCCAGGAAGTGCTCGCGGGGGCGCGCGGATGACCGAGGCGAGAACACGCGGACGCGGGCGGCTGTACGCGGTCGTCCTCGTGCTGGTGGTCGCCGTCGCGGGCGGTGGGTACGTGGTCCTCGCGCGTGGTGACGACGGCACCGCACCTGCCGCGGTGGAGCTGCCGCCGAGCACGGCGAAGGTCCAGCGGCAGACGCTCGACGACACCCAGACCGAGGACGGCGAACTCGGCTACGGCGTCTCGTCCACACTGGCCAACCGCCTGCCGGGGACCCTCACCTCCGTGCCGGACAGCGGCGCCGTGATCAGCCGCGGGCAGCCCGTCTTCCGCGTCGACGACAAACCGGTGACGTTGATGTACGGCGCGATGCCGGCCTACCGGCCGCTGGCCGAGGGCACCGAGGGCGCCGACGTGCGGCAGCTCGAGGAGAACCTCAGCGCACTGGGCTACACCGGGTTCACGATCGACGACGACTACAGCTCGGCCACCGCCGACGCCGTCCGCGAGTGGCAGGAGGACCTCGGCCTCGACGAGACCGGGGTCGTGGAGCTGGGGCGGGTCGTGTTCACGCCGGCCGAGATCCGGGTCGAGACCGTCGACGCGAGCGCCGGGCAGCCCGCTTCGCCGGGGCAGAAGGTGCTGTCCTACACCGGAACCGCGAAGGCGGTCACCGTCGAGCTGGACCCGTCGGACCAGCGGCTGGCCCAGGAGGGCGCTGCCGTGCAGGTCGCGCTGCCCGACGACCGGAAGCTGGCTGGGAAGATCACCGACGTCAGCACCGTGATCGAGCCGGCAAGCGGTCAGGGGGAGGAGCCGCAGACCAAGGTCGAGGTCGAGATCGCGTTCGACGACCAGCAGGCCGCGGCGAGCTACGCCCTCGCGTCCGTGGACGTCACCTTTACCGCCGAGAAACGCGAGAACGTGCTCACCGTGCCGGTCGCCGCGCTCGTCGCGTTGGCCGAAGGCGGGTTCGGTGTCGAGGTCGTCGACGGCGCCACCACGCGGTACGTGCCGGTGCGGACCGGGTTGTTCGCCGAGGGCAAGGTCGAGATCTCCGGCGACGGGATCACCGAGGGCATGGTCGTGGGGATGCCGAAATGATCTCGCTGACCGACGTGACCAAGCGCTATTCGGGCGTGACCGCGCTGGCCGGGGTGTCGTTGCGGATCGAGCAGGGGGAGCTGGTCGCGATCGTGGGGCCGTCCGGTTCGGGCAAGTCGACGATGCTCAACGTGCTCGGCACGCTCGACCGGCCCACCTCGGGCAGCGTGCACATCGACGGCCACGACGTCGCCGCGTTGTCCGACGCGAAGCTGTCCGCGTTGCGGGCGCGGCGGATCGGGTTCGTGTTCCAGCAGTTCCACCTCGCCGCGGGCACCGCGGCGCTGGACAACGTCGCCGACGGCCTGCTCTACACCGGACTGCGCGCGGGGGAGCGGCGGCGCCGGGCGGCGGCCGCGCTGGAGCGGGTCGGGCTCGGGCACCGGATGGACCACGAGCCGCACGAGCTGTCCGGCGGGGAACGGCAGCGGGTGGCGATCGCGCGGGCCGTGGCGGGTGATCCGCCGCTGCTGCTGGCCGACGAGCCGACCGGCGCGCTCGACTCGGCGTCCGGCGCCGGGGTGATGACGCTGATGCGGGAGCTGAACGAATCCGGCACCACGGTCGTGATCATCACGCACGACCGGGACATCGCGGCGTCGCTGCCGCGGCAGGTGCGGATGCGGGACGGCCGGGTCGTCGAGGAGGTGACGCGATGACCACCGCGTTGTCGCCGGCCCGGATGTGGCCGCGGGACGTCGTCAAGGTCGGCGCGGTCGGCCTGCGGACCCGTCCTACGCGTGCGTTCCTGTCCGCTCTGGGGATCGCGATCGGTATCGCCGCGATGGTCGCGGTGGTCGGGATCTCGTCGTCGTCGCGGGCCGAGCTGGACCGGACGCTGGCGGCGCTCGGCACCAACCTGCTCACCGTGTCGCCGGGCACCACCCTGACCGGTGAGGAGGCGCAGCTGCCGGAGACGGCGGAGGCGATGGTCGCGCGGATCGGGCCGGTCGAGTCGGTGTCGGCGATCGCGCGGCTGGGCGACGCGAAGGTCTACCGCACGGACAAGATCCCCGAGGCGCAGACCAACGGGCTCGCCGCCTACGCGGCCCGGCTGGACCTCCCGGCGACGACCGGTGCGCGGGTGCGCAGCGGAACCTGGCTCAACGAAGCCACGAGCGGCTACCCGGCGGTCGTGCTCGGCTCGTCCGCGGCCGAGCGGCTGGGCATCTCGCGCGCCGGGCCGGATGTGCGGGTGCTGGTCGGCGGGCGCTGGTTCACCGTCGTCGGGATCCTCGAACCGGCCCCGCTGGCGCCCGAGCTGGACTCGGCCGCGCTGGTCGGCTGGGAGGTGGCGGCGAGCGAGCTGCGGTTCGACGGGCTGCCCACCACGATCTACACGCGGTCGCAGGACGCGCAGGTCCCGGCGGTGCAGTCGGTGCTCGGCGCGACCGCGAACCCGGCCGCGCCGAACGAGATCGAGGTGTCCCGGCCGTCCGACGCGCTCGCCGCACAGCAAGCGGCGGGCGAAGCGTTCACCGGGCTGCTGCTCGGGCTGGGCGCGGTGGCCTTGCTGGTCGGCGGGGTCGGGGTGGCGAACACGATGGTGATCTCGGTGCTGGAGCGGCGCGCGGAGATCGGCTTGCGACGCTCGCTGGGGGCGACGCGCGGGCAGATCCGCACTCAGTTCCTCGCGGAGTCGCTGTTGTTGTCCGCGCTCGGCGGGCTCGCCGGCGCGGTGCTGGGAAGCCTCGTGACAGTGGGCTACGCGGTGTACCAGTCGTGGCCGGTGGTGGTGCCGCTGTGGGCGGTGGCGGGCGGCGCCGCGGCGACGCTGGTGATCGGCGGCATCGCGGGGTTGTACCCGGCGATCCGCGCGTCCCGGCTGTCGCCGACGGAGGCGCTGGCGACGCCGTGAGCGGGCCGGGTGCCGTCCGTCGGGGGCGGCACCCGGCTGTCTCGGTCAGCCGAGCAGTTCGCGGAAGCGCTCGACGCCGATGTTGCCGCCGGAAAGGATGACGCCGACCCGGCCGGTGAAGCCGCCCTTGAGCAGCCCCGCGAGGGAGGTCGCGCCGCTCGGTTCGAGGACGATCTTGAGCCGCTCGAACGCGAACCGCATCGCCTCGCGGATCTCGTCGTCGCTGACCAGGACGATGTCGTCGACCAGGCGCTGGTTGACGGAGAAGGTCAGCTCGCCGGGGATGTCGGCGGCGAGCCCGTCGGCGATGGTGCGCGCGACGGGGATCTGGACGCGTTCGCCCCGCTGGAGGGACTGGCGGGTGTCGTCGGCCTGCTCGGGCTCGACGCCGACCACGCGGATGCCGGGGTGCAGGCCCTTGGCCGCGGTGGCGCTGCCGGCCATCAGCCCGCCACCGCCGATCGGGGCGATGAGGGTGTCCAGCTCGCCGGTCTCCTCGAGGAGTTCCAGCGCGGCGGTGCCCTGACCAGCCATGATGTGCGGGTGCTCGTAGGGTGGGATGAGGGTCAGGCCCCGCTCCTCGGCGAGCTGGTTGCCCATCGCGACGCGGTCGCCGGTGTAGCGGTCGTAGGTCAGGATCTCGGCTCCGTAGCCGCGGGTGGCGTCCATCTTGGAGGACGGGGTGTCCTCGGGCATCAGGATGACGGCCTTGCTGCCCACCAGTTGAGCCGCGAGGGCGACCGCCTGGGCG
Source organism: Amycolatopsis thermoflava N1165 (assembly GCF_000473265.1). Taxonomy (NCBI): domain Bacteria; kingdom Bacillati; phylum Actinomycetota; class Actinomycetes; order Pseudonocardiales; family Pseudonocardiaceae; genus Amycolatopsis; species Amycolatopsis thermoflava. Next base: position 5,238,594 of record NZ_KI421511.1, on the reverse strand, counting down.
TGATTACCGGACGAGTAGGCGGCGACGCCCTTGCTGAGCTGGTCGGGTGTCAGGTGGGAGATCGCGTGGTAGGCGCCGCGGAACTTGAAGGCGCCGATGCGCTGGAAGTTCTCGGCCTTGAGGAACGCGGTGGTGCCGGTGCGCCGGTCGAGGGTGGTGGACGTCAGGACAGGAGTCCGATGAGCGACACCGTCGATCCGCTTGGCGGCGCTCCTGATGGCTTCGAGATCGAGCATGAACCCATCTTATACGAGATGTCCAGAGGTTAGACGGTTCGTCAAAACAACCTCCCCCGCCCCCCGATCCACAGCCGATCTTCAGAGAGCCCTCGCCGGACGGGCAGGCGCCGGGATGACCACCCAGCTCAGTTGGGGGTGTTGCACCTTGCTGCCCGTCTTTGCAGGTAGCGCTGCTCGGGGAGGCTCGTCGTCCGTTTGGCGGCCAGTTGGTATTCCTTGCGGGCCTCCGCTGTCTCGCCTGCCCGCTCCAGCAGGTGGGCGCGGACGGCGTGCAGGCGGTGGTGCTTGGCCAGGCGTGGATCCTCAGCGAGCGAGTCCAGCAGTTCCAAGCCGGCTCGGGGGCCCGACGTCATCGCCACGGCCACTGCCTTGTTCAGGGTCACCATGGGGTTCGGGGCGACCCGCTCCAGCAAGCCGTACAGCGCCAGCACCTGGGGCCAGTCCGTCTCGTCGTCGCTTGCGGCTTCGTCGTGCACGGCGGCGATCGCGGCCTGCAGTTGGTACGCGCCGAGCCGGGTGGTCTTCGCCAAGGCCTCGCTGACCAGGGCCACCCCCTCTTCGATCATGGTGCGGTCCCAGCGGCTGCGGTCCTGTTCGGACAGCGGGACCAGCTCGCCGTCGACGGTCCTCGCGAGCCGCCGGGCGTGGGTCAGCAGCATCAGCGCCAGCAAGCCCGCGACCTCCCAGTCCGACGGCAGCAGCCGCCGCAACAGGCGGGTCAGCCGGATCGCCTCGGCGGCCAGGTCGTCGCGCTGCAGGTCGGGGCCCGCGGTCGCCGTGTAGCCCTCGTTGAACATCAGGTACAGCACGTGCAGGACCGCGTTCAGCCGCTCGTCCCGCTCCTCCTCGGGCGGCAGGGTGAACCGGGCGCCCTTGACCTTCTGCTTGGCGCGGCTGATCCGCTGGGCCATCGTCGCCTCGGGGACGAAGAACGCCTTCGCGATCTCGGCCGTCGTGAGGCCGCCGACGGCGCGCAGGGTCAGCGCGGTTTGCGACGGCACCGACAGCGACGGGTGGCAGCACAGGAACAGCAGGGTGAGCGTGTCGTCCGCGTCGCCGGGGCCGCGTTCGTCCGCGCCCGGCGCCACCAGCTGCGCCGCCGGGGTGGCGAGCAGGTCCTCGTCCTCCCGGCGGCGCCGTGCGCTGTCGCTGCGCATCCAGTCGGTCAGGCGCCGCGTCGCGACCGTCAGCAGCCACCCGCGCGGGTTGTCCGGCACGCCGGTCTCGTCCCATTGGGTGGCGGCCGCGAGCAGCGCCTCCTGCACCGCGTCCTCACACGTGTCGAGCCCGCCGTAGCGGCGCATGAGGATCGCCAGCACCTGCGGCGCCAGCTCGCGCAGCAGGTCGTCGGTCATCCCTCGCCGCCGTGCAGCACCGGCCACACCTCGACCTGCCGGAACGCGGCGAACGGGTTGTCCGCCGCGATCTCCAGCGCCCGCTCCTCGCTGTCCACCTCGAGCATCGCCACGCTGGCCAGGTACTCCTTGGTCTCCAGGTACGGCCCGTCCGTGACCGTCTTCTGCCCGTCGCGGACCCGGACGACCTTCGGGTCCGCGATGCCGTACGCGCCGAGCAGCTCGCCGGTCGCGAAGTACTTCTCGTTGAACGCGTCCTGCGCGGCGACGGCCGCCTGCCACTCGTCCGGCGTCACCGAGTCCCACAGCTCCTGGTTGCCGTACAGAATCACCATGTACTTCATGGGGGTCATCCTTCCTGGTCGAGCCTCTGTCGGAAGGAGGTCCGGAGCGGATCACGTTTTCTCGACATGGCGCGCGGAGAATTTTTCCGGCCTAGAGTCAGCGGTGTGGACCTGCCCGTGATGCCGCCGGTCAAGCCGATGCTGGCGAAGGCCGTGCACGAGATGCCCCGCGAACCCGGGCTGCACTACGAGCCGAAGTGGGACGGGTTCCGCTGCGTCGTGTTCCGCGACGGTGACGAGGTCGAGCTGGGCTCCCGCAACGACCGTCCCCTGACCAGGTACTTCCCCGAGCTGGTGGACCTGCTGAAGGCCGCGCTGCCGGACCGGTGCGTGGTCGACGGGGAGATCGTGATCGTCACCAGCGGCGGTCTCGACTTCGACAGCCTCCAGCTCCGGCTGCACCCGGCCGCGTCGCGCGTGCGGAAGCTGGCCGTGGAGACGCCGGCCAGCTTCGTCGCGTTCGACGTGCTCGCCCTCGACCACGCCGACCTGACCGGTGAACCGTTCCAGCGGCGCAGGCACGTCCTCGAAGGGGTGCTCGACGACTCACTCGCGCGGGTGCACCTGACGCCGATGACGCAGGACCCGGACGTCGCGCAGGACTGGTTCACCCGGTTCGAGGGCGCCGGGTTCGACGGTGTCATGGCGAAGCCGGGGGACCTGCCGTACGAGCAGGACAAGCGGGTGATGTGGAAGGTCAAGCACGAGCGCACCGCCGATTGTGTGGTGGCGGGGTTCCGCTGGCACAAGGACGGCAACGGGATCGGTTCGCTGCTGCTCGGCCTGTACGACGGGGACGGGCGGCTGCAGCACATGGGGGTGGCGAGCAGTTTCACCGCGGCGCGGCGCCGGGAGCTGGTCGACGAGCTGGCGCCGCTGCGGGAGGGCGCGATGGAGCAGCACCCGTGGCGAGAGTGGGCGTCGTTCGAGCCGGATGGCAGGCGGGTGCCGGGCGCGCAGAGCCGGTGGAACGCGGGCAAGGACCTGTCGTGGGAGCCGCTGCGGATCGAACTGGTCGCCGAGGTCCGCTACGACCACCTGCAGGCGGGCCGCTTCCGCCACGCGACGCGCCTCGTGCGGTTCCGGCCCGACCGGACCCCGGACTCGTGTCGGTACGACCAGCTGGAAGAGGTGCCGCCGGCGGAGCTGACCGCCCTGTTCAGCGAGGTGAGAGCATGAGCGCTGTACCCATCGAAGGCACCGAGGTCACCATCTCGTCGCCGGACAAGGTGTACTTCACCGAGCGCGGCGAGACGAAGCTCGACCTGGTCCGGTACTACCAGGCGGTCGAGGGCCCGTTGATGAACACGCTGCGGGACCGGCCGTTGCTGCTGGAGCGCTATCCGGACGGCGCGAGCGGTAAGTCGTGGTTCCAGAAGCGCGTCCCCAAGTCGACGCCGTCGTGGGTGCGCACCACGGTGGTGTCCACGCCGAACGGAACGACCTCGGATGCCCTGGTGGCGGCTGACCTGGGGCACATCCTGTGGGCGGTGAACCTGGGCTGCATCGGTTTCCACGTGTGGCCGTACCGGGCGTCGGCGCCCGAGTTCGCAGACGAGCTGCGTATCGACCTGGACCCGTCGCCCGGGGTGACGTTCGAGCAGGTCCGCGAGGCGGCGGTGCTGACGAAGGACCTGCTGGACTCCCTGGGCATCACGGCGTACATCAAGACAACGGGCTCCCGTGGCCTGCACGTCTACGTCGCCCTGGAACCACGATGGGACTCCTACGCGGTGCGCGCAGCCGCGGTCGCCCTGGCGCGGGAGCTGGAGCGCACGCACCCGGACCTGATCACCGCGCAGTGGTGGAAGGAAGAGCGGGGCGCCCGGGTCTTCGTGGACTTCAACCAAAACGCCCCGCACAAAACGGTTTTCGGCGCATGGTGCGTCCGCCCACGGGCCGGCGGGCAAGTCTCGACGCCCATCTCGTGGGACGAGCTGTCCACAGTGGAACCAGGTGAGCTGACCCTGTCGACGGTGCCGGACCTGGTATCCCGCCGAGGTGACCCGTGGGCGCAGATGCGGGAGCGGCCGCAGTCGATCGAGCCGCTGCTGGAAATGTCGGCGCGGGACATGGCAGCAGGATTGATGGATGCGCCGTGGCCGCCGGTGTACCCGAAGCAGCCCAACGAGCCGCCGAGAGTGGCACCAAGCAGGGCAAAGAAGAGCTGAGCCACGCCTCCCGCCCCAAACGCAAGCCGGCAACGAAAAGTAAGCGACTATCCCAACCAGACCTCCCCCGCCCCCGATCCACAGCCGATCTTTAGTCGCCGACCAGGCGTGTCAAGGTACTCTTTCCCGCCTTGACGCGCCTGCTCGGCGACTGAAACACAATCAGGCATCGGGGGCGGGGGGTGGTCGGAAGGTGACCTTCCGGCGCCGTGAGGCGCTTTTCGCGCGAAGGCGCGGGTTTAAAGATCAAAAGAGTCCTCGCCGGACGGGCAGGCTCCGGGATGACCAGGGGTTGGGTGCCTCGGCCCACCTCGGGTGGGTGGTCGCCGGGTGGTCATCCCGTCGCCTTCCGGTTTGTGCATATCACCTTGAGCCAGGGCCGCAAGGTTGGCATGTCATCTCACGCGGGCGCGGAGGTTGCGGCCCTGGCTCAAGGTGATCGCGCCGGTGTCAGGCGACGGGATGACCACCCAGCTACCTTTGTGTGCAAAGATCAAGTGCGCTTTCAGCGGCCTAGGTAGCCGCCCATCTTTGTGAAGTAGTCGGTGGCCGCCAGTTCCGTGCCGTCTTCGAGGCGGACCTGTTCGATGACCAGGCCGTGGTTCTTGCCGAACCGGGCGTCGGCGCCGGCGACGATCACCACTCCGTCGCCTTCGGGGATGAAGATCCTGCCGGGTGTGCCGCCGTAGCGTCCCTTCGAGACGGACGCCTTGGTGATCCGGATGGTCTGTCCCTTGTGGGTGGTGAAGGCGTTCGGGTACGGGTCGGACTGGGCGCGGACCAGGCGGTCGATGTCTTCGGCGGGCCAGGTCCAGTCGATTCGACTGTCCTCGATGGACCGCTTGTGGAAGAAGCTGGCCTTCGAGCGGTCCTGGGGAACCGGCTCGTAATCCCCTGATTCGAGCTTCGCCAGGGCCTCCGACACCACCGGTTCGATGAGGTCGACCGTGCGGTGGAACAGGTCCGTCACCGTGTCACGTGGACCGACCTCGACGGATCGTTGCAGGATGATGTCGCCCGCGTCGAGCTCGTCGTTCATCATGTGCGCGGTCACGCCCACCTCCTTCTCCCCGTTGATCAGCGCCCAGATCAACGGTGAGAAACCGGCGTAGGCGGGCAACAGCGAATCGTGCACGTTGAGGGTTCCCCGGGGCGGCAGGTTGAAGATCTCCGGCGGCAGCCAGGTGCGCCAGTTGTTCGCGACGATGATTTCCGGGGCCGCCTCCTTGAGCGCGGCCGTCACGTCGTCGTCGGGGCGGTTGCGTTCGATCACCGGAACACCGTTGTCCCTGGCGAGATCCGCGACCGAGTCGGACCAGATCTTTTCGTACGCGTGGTCGCTCTTCGGGTGCGTCACGACGAGCACCACCTCGTGACCGGCGTCCAGCAGTGCACGCAGCGTGCGGTGCCCCCACGTCTGGTAGCCGAACATCGCGACCCGCATCGGTCCTCCTCGTTCCGGGATCAACATCACGCCCGAATGTAGTAGTTAAGCCTCCCCTAACTTAGGTTAGGGTTGCCTCGGTTGTACATCTACGGATAGGACGGGCATGCCAGAACCGCAGGAAGTTCCGGTCTACGACCTGGTCGGGGTCGGCTTCGGCCCTTCGAATCTCGCACTGGCGATCGCCGTCACCGAGCACAACGCCGGCGGCGGGGAGGCGGTCACCGCGCACTTCCTCGAGCGTCAGCCGCGGTTCGGCTGGCACCGGGGGATGTTGCTGGACAACGCCACGATGCAGGTGTCGTTCCTCAAGGACCTCGTCACCATGCGCAACCCGGCCAGCGAGTTCAGCTTCCTGTCCTACCTGCACAGCCAGGGGCGCCTCGTCGATTTCATCAACCACAAGAACCTCTTCCCGCTGCGGATCGAGTTCCACGACTACCTGGAGTGGTCGGCGGCGAAGGTCGACGACCTCGTTTCCTACGACCGCGAGGTCGCCGGGATCACGCCGGTCCCGGGCGAGGAAGCGCTGTTCGACGTGCGGACCACGGACGGTCAGGTGCTGCGCGCCCGCAACGTCGTGTTCGGCACTGGCCTGCGGCCCAACCTCCCCGAGGGTGTCACGGTCAGTGACCGGATCTGGCACAACCACCAGCTGCTGCACCGCATCGACAAGGTGTCCGACCCCGAACGGTGCATCGTCGTCGGCGCCGGGCAGAGCGCCGCGGAGGTCACCGCGTTCCTGCACGACAAGTTCCCGCGCGCCGAGGTGTGCTCGGTGTTCGCCCGCTACGGCTACAGCCCCTCGGACGACAGCTCGTTCGCGAACCGGATCTTCGACCCGGAAGCGGTCGACGCGTTCTACACCGCGCCCGAAGACGTCAAGCGCCGCCTGATGGACTACCACGGCAATACGAACTACTCGGCCGTCGACCTCGACCTCATCGACGACCTGTACCGCCGCGTCTACCGCGAGAAGGTGCAGGGCGTGCAGCGGCTGCGGATCTTCAACGCGTGCCGCGCGATCGACGTCACCGAAACCGAATCCGGCGTCCGGATGGCGATCGAATCCCTGACCACCGGCGAGAAGACCGTGCTGGACGCGGACCTCGTCGTCTACTCCACCGGATACCGTCCGGCCGATCCGACGTCGCTGCTCGGCGAGCTGGCCGCGAAGTGCCGCCGCGACGAGCAGGGCCGCCTGCGGATCGAGCGCGACTACCGGCTCGTCACCCCGGACGTGAAGGCCGGGCTCTACCTGCAGGGCGGGACCGAGCACTCGCACGGCATCACCTCGTCCCTGCTCTCGAACACCGCGGTGCGGGTCGGCGAAATCCTGCGCTCGATCCTCGACCGCAGGGAACCGTCGTTGGACTGGCCTGCCGAGTACGCGGTCAGTGGTGTGAAAGCCGAGGAGTGGGCGTGACCGAGTACGACGTCGAGGAAACCGGCTCGGTGGCTGAGCCACTGAACCTTGTGACCAGACTGGCGCGCGCCGGGTTCGACGACTACGTCGTCTACGAACGCGACGGCATGTGGACGTTCGCCGGCGGTGCGCTCGCGACGGTGTCGCTCGACGCCGCGCGAGTGCGCATCTCGTACGGCGACGAGGTGACCGATCGTGCGTGGACCGGGTCGCCGGGCGAGGCGATGCGGTCGGCCCTCGCGGAACTGCCGGTGGAGGGCTGGAACGCCTACGGTCGTGTGCACTTCTCGTTCGCCGGGCTGGTGCCGGGACTCGGGCTGCGCGGCGCCGTGCCGCCGCCCGGTGAGGTGGTGCGGGTGATCGTGCCGCGCACCGAGGTGCGGCTGGACGGGCAGACGGTCCGCATCCGCGGGGTCGACGCGGGCGAGCGGGCACGGGTGCGGGAGATCCTCGACGCGTCCATCGAGGCCGACTCGCCGCGCGCCGCCGAGGTGGACATCCGGGCGGGCGGCGAGAGCTACCGCGAGCGGGTCGCCCAGGCGGTCAAGGAGATCAGGCAGGGGCAGTACCAGAAGGTGATCCTGTCGCGGGTCGTGCGGATCCCGTTCCCGGCGGACCTGGTCGCGACCTACGAACTGGGGCGGCGCGGCAACACCCCGGCCCGGTCGTTCCTGTTGCGGTTGAACGGCGCCGAGGCTGCCGGGTTCAGCCCGGAGATCGTCGTCTCGGTCGACGGGAGCGGGCGGGTCACGACGCAGCCGCTGGCCGGGACGCGTGCGTTCGGGCGGGGCAGCGAGGCGGACGCGGCCGCGCGGGCCGAACTCGAATCGGACCCCAAGGAGGTGTTCGAGCACGCCGTGTCGGTGCGGACCGCGCAGGAGGAGATGCGGCGGGTGTGCGTGCCGGAATCGGTGCGGGTCGGGGACTTCATGGGCATCAAGGAGCGGGGCAGCGTGCAGCACCTGGCTTCGCTGGTGAACGGGGACCTCGCGGACGGCCGGTCGGCGTGGGACGCGCTGGAGGCGGTGTTCCCGGCGGTGACGGCGTCCGGGATCCCCAAGCGCGAGTCGCTCGACGCGATCTCCCGGATGGACGACCCGCGCGGGTTGTACAGCGGCTCGGTGATAGCGCTTTCCCAAGACGGTTCCCTGGACGCGGCGCTCGTGCTGCGGGCGGTGTACCAGGAGGGCTCGCAGGCGTGGCTGCGCGCGGGCGCGGGGATCGTCGCGGACTCGACGCCGGAACGCGAGTTCGAGGAGACGTGCGAGAAGCTGGGCTCGGTGGCGCCGTTCGTGGTGCGCGCCTGAAGTTCGGTATCGGCCCCGGGCGGCGCCCGGGGCCGTTGCGCGTTCAGCGGCGGCGCCAGAGGAGCCAGCCGAGATAGGCGCCACCGAGCGCGGCGGTCGCCACGCCGACCGGGAGCGTCGACGCGCCGGCGACGCGCTGGGCGGCGAAGTCCGCGACCAGCACCAGCAACGCGCCCATCCACGCGGCCGGGAGGATGCCTGCGCCGGCGGCCCGGGTGAGCCGTTTCGCCAGCTGGGGCGCGGTGAGGGACACGAAGGCGATCGGGCCGGCGGCGGCGGTCGCGATGGCGCACGCGGCGGTGCCGACAATCAGCAGGTACACGCGGCTGCGCTCGACCCGCACGCCGAGCGCGGCCGCGGCGTCGTCGCCCATCTCGAGCATGTCGAGGCGGCGGGCGCCCGCGAGGAGCAGCGGGATCAACACGACCAGGGCGATCACCAGCGGCCAGAACTGGGTCCAGCCGAGGTTGTTGAGGCTGCCGGTGAGCCAGACCGTGGCGCGGGCGACATCGGCGATCTGGGCGTTGACGATCAGGTAGAAGTTGATCGCCTGCAGGATCGCGCTGATGCCGATGCCGACCAGGACCAGCCGGGAGCCGCGGACGCCGCGCTGCCAGGCGAGGACGTACACGGCGATGGCGGTGACCAGCCCGCCGGCGAGCGCGCCGCCGGAGACGGCCAGGGTGCCGCCGCCGAAGAGCAGGATGACCAGCAGGCCGCCGGTGGTGGCGCCGTAGTTGAAGCCGATGATGTCCGGGCTGCCGAGCGGGTTGCGGGACAGGCTCTGAAACACCGCGCCGCTCATGCCGAGCGCGGCGCCGACGGCCAGCGCGATGAGCACCCGGGGCAGCCGGAGATCGAGCACGGCGAAGTTCGTGATACGGCTGCCGTTGCCGAGCAGGGTACGGACGACGTCGAGCGGCGCGACGGAAATCGACCCGGTGCCCAGGGCGAGCACCCCGAAGCCGAGGATCGCGACCGCGAGCCCGACGCAGACGAGGAAACTCCGGCGGTTCGCGGCGCGGGCGGTGAGGCGAGTGGCTGCGCGGGGGGCGGTGGGGAGGTGGGTCATGAGGGAGCCACCTCCTGGTGGTGCGGGTGGGTTGTTCGTGTGCTTGTGGTTGGGCTGCTGGTGTGTGGGGCGGTGTGCGGGTGGGTTGTTCGTGTGCGCGTGAGTGGGCGGCTCGTGCGCGCGGTGGCGTGCGGGTGGGCCAGTCGTGTGCGGGTGAGGGGCCTGGTCATGAGCGGGCCGCCTTCGTGCGGCGCACCAGTGCGATGAACAGCGGCGCCCCGAGCAGGGCGGTCACCACCCCGACGTCGATCTCCTCCTTGGCGATCACCCGTCCCAGCACGTCGGCCAGCAACAGCAGCGCCGGGGCCAGCAGGGCGCAGTAGGGCAGCACCCACCGCTGATCCGGCCCGGTGATCGCGCGGACCATGTGCGGCACCGCGAGCCCGACGAACACCAGCGGCCCCACGGCGGCCGTCGCGGCGCCGGCCAGCAACGTGACCGCCAGGAGGGTCAGTCCGCGCGTCCGGCCGAGGTGGGCGCCCAACGACTTGCCCGCCTCGTCGCCGAGGGCGAGCGCGTTCAGCGGGCGCGCCAGGAAGAACGCGAGCAGCACCCCGGCCACCAGGAACGGCAACACCCGCACCAGGGTGCCGCCGTCGGCGCGCTCCAGCGAACCCACCGTCCAGAACCGCATCTGGTCCAGCGTCTGGGTGTCGAGCAGGGTCATCGCCTGGGTCAGGCCGGTCAGCGCGGCCGACACGGCCGTCCCCGCCAGCGCGAGCCGCACCGGCGACGAGCCGCCCCGGCCGGCGATCACGTACAGCACGAAACCCGCGATGGCAGCGCCCAGGAACGCGAACCACACGAACGCCCGCAGATCGGTCACCCCGAGCACCCCGACCGACAACGCGGCCGCCGTCGCCGCGCCCGCGTTGATGCCCAGCAGGCCCGGGTCGGCGAGGGGGTTGCGGGTCAGCGCCTGCATCAGCGCGCCGGCCACGCCCAGCGAAGCGCCGACCGCGATGCCGATCAGCGTCCGCGGCACGCGGATCGACCAGACCACATAGGACGAATCCGAGCCGTCGCGGTGGAACAACGCGTCGACGACCGTCCCGAGTGGAATGGACCGCGCGCCGACCGCGATGCTCAGCAACGCGATGGCCACGAGGACCACCAGCGCGACGACGAGGCCGGCCGCCCGGGACGGCGCCGAGCGCGGCGCAGGCGCTTGACCGGCGCTGGTCCGGGAGGCGGCTCGGGTGGGTCCACCGGTGCTCACGGGTGTTCTCCAGGTGCGGGGCGGGCAGAGTGCTCGGGGTGGCCGGCGCTGACGCGGCGGGAGCTGGCGTGGCTGCCGGTGCTGACCCGGCGCGGCCAGAGCTCGGCATCGCGATTGCCGGTGCTCACGCGGCGTGGGCTGGTGTTGGTGCCATGGCTACTGGTGGTGGCCAGGCGTGGGTGGTGGATATCGGCGCAGCGGCTGCCGGTGCTCGCGCGGCGTGGGCTGGCGTCGGCGCGGCTGCTGGTGCTTACCTGGCGTGGGCGGGCGTCGGTGGCGTGGCTGCCGGTGGTCACCCGGCGCCGGCCGACGTCAGCGTCGCACTCGGCACCGCGATCGCCAGCGCTCACCCGGCGATCCGCTTGGCGAGCGCGACCTTCGACACCTTCCCGACCTTCGTCAGCGGGAAGCTGTCCAGCACCTCCAGCCGGTCGGGCAGCTTGTACGCCGCCACCCCGCGCTCCCGCAGGAAAGCCGTCACCTCCCGCAGCGTCGGCGCCTCCCCGCGCACCACCAGGAACGCGCACGTCCGTTCGCCCATCACCTCGTCCGGCATCCCGACCACCGCGGCATCGTGCACGGCCGGGTGCGCCAGCAGGTGGTTCTCCAGCTCCTCGGCCGGGATCTTCTCGCCACCCCGGTTGATCTGGTCCTTGATCCGCCCCTCGACGACCAGGTGCCCGGACGGCAGCGCCCGCACCACGTCCCCGCTGCGGTAGAACCCGTCGGGCGTGAACGAGCGCGCGTTGTGCTGCTCCGCCCGGTAGTAGCCGCGCAGCGTGTACGGCCCGCGGGTGAGCAGCTCGCCGCTTTCGCCGGGCGCCACCGGGTCGCCCTCCTCGTCGACCACGAGCACCTCGTCCGCCGGGCACAGCGGGCGGCCCTGCGTGGTGATCTTCAGCTCGTCCGGATCGTCCAGCCGGGTGAAGTTCAGCAGTCCCTCGGCCATCCCGAACACCTGCTGGAGATCGCAGCCGAGCGTCGAGCGCACCCGGGAAGCGGGCTCCGCGTTGAACTTCGCGCCACCCACCTGGAGCAATTGCAGGCTGGACAGGTCCTCGTCCATGAACTCGGTCGCGTCCATCCACAGCAGCGCGACCGGCGGAACCACCGCGGCCACCGTGACCCGCTCCCGCTCGATCAGCTCGAACGCCGTGTCCGCACTGGGATCCGGCGCCAGCACCACCGTGCCACCGGCGGCCATCGCACCGAGCAGGCCCGGCGAAGCCAGCGCGAAGTTGTGCGCTGCGGGCAATGCCACCAGGTACCGCGTGTCCGCGGAGAACCCGGACACCTCGGCGCTCGCCCGCGCGTTGTAGAGGTAGTCCTGGTGCGTTCGCGGGATCAGCTTGGGCGTGCCGGTCGTCCCGCCGGAGAGCAGGAACAACGCCACGTCAGCGGGATCCGGCACCGGCAACGGCACCGGCGACGCGATCGGCAGCGGCTGGAACTCCGCGTGCTCGCCGACGACGAAAACCTGCCGCACCGACGGCACGGCCTTCTGCACCGTCCGCGCCAGCTCGCGGTAGTCGTATCCGGCGTCGTCGGTGTCCGCGACCACGTACGCGGCCGCGTCGCTCAGCTCGCACAGCGGCACGATCTCGCTCTCCCGGTGCGCGGGCAGCGCCAGCACCGGCAGCACCCCGGCGCGCAGGAAAGCGAAGAACAGAGCCACGAACTCGGGCACGTTTGGCAGTTGCACGACGACGCGCTCACCTGGCCGCAGGCCCGCCGACACCAGCCCGGCCGCCAGGCGCGAGGCCCACGCGTCGAGTTCGGCGTAGGTCCAGCGCGCGCCATCGGCGGCCACGAGTGCTACTCGATCTCCGTGTGCCGCGGCGCCCTCGGTCAGCAGGACGTCGAGCGACTGTCCGGTCCAATAGCCTTCGGCGCGGTACTTCGCCGCCAGTTCCTCGGGCCAGGGCACACAGCCGTGCAACATCGTCAGCTCCCTCGATCGCGCGAACTTAGGTTAGGCTAGCCGACGTTACGAAGGGAAGGTGCTCGTGCGGCTCGGGGAAATGGTCATCGACGTCACGCCGCTACGGAGCGCATCCGCGTACCGGCTCGTCTTCGCCGCGCAGACACTCACCGTGCTGACGACGGCGCTCACCAACGTCGCCATCAACCTGCACGTCTACCAGGTGACCGGGTCGTCGGTCCAGGTCGGACTGGTCAGTCTGGTGTTCGGCATCGCGTTGCTGGGCGGGTTGCTCGCGGGCGGGGTGATGGCCGACCGGGTCGACCGGCGCCGCCTGATCCTCACCACGCGGGCGGTTGTCGCGGTCGTGCTCGGCGGGCTCGCGGTCAACGCCGCGATCCCGCACCCGATGCTGTGGTTCGTCTACGTCGCCGCGATCCTCGCAGGCGCGATCAACGGTCTGGGCGGATCGGCGTTGATGGCTGCGATCCCGTCGCTGGTCAAACCGGAGCACCTGACCGCGGCCGGCGCCCTGATCACCGTGACCAGCCAGTTCGGCGCGATGGTCGGCCCGACGGTCGCCGGGGTGATCGCGGCGGGGCCCGGTGTCGCCGCGTGCTTCGCGATCGACGCGCTCGGCTACGTCGCCGCGGTCCTGCTCATGTGGCGGCTGCCCGAGCTGCGGGCGGGCAAGCCGGACCAGGACCACCAGCACCCGTTCCACGCGATCGCCGAGGGTTTCCGCTTCCTGCGGCACAACGCGGTGGTGCGCGGGCTGCTCGTGATCGACCTGTGGGCGATGCTCTTCGCGATGCCGTACGCGCTCTTCCCGCAGATGGGCACGGAGGTCTTCGGCGGCGGCCCGTCCGCGGTCGGTCTGCTCTACACCGCACCCGCCGTCGGCGCGTTCGTCGGCGCGCTGGTCAGCGGCTGGACCGGCCGGATCCGGCACAGCGGCCGCGCGCTCATCGGGTCGGTCCTGTTGTGGGGCTTGGGGGTCACGGCGTTCGGCGTGTCCGGCGAGCTGTGGCTGGGGTTGCTGTTCCTGGCGATCGCGGGCATCGGCGACACGACCTCGGAGATCCTGCGCCGCGCGTTGTTGCAGCACCACACGCCCGACCACCTGCAGGGCCGGGTCAGCAGCCTGTGGCTCGCGCAGGCCACGACGGGCCCGGCCGTCGGCAACGCCGAAGCCGGTCTGGCCGCGCGGCTGCTCGGCCCGGCGGGCGGGATCGTCGCCGGCGGCATCGTGTGCGTGCTCGGCGTTTGCCTGGTCGCGGTGACCATGCCCGGACTGCGCCGGGCCAGCCTGCAAGGAGAACCATGCCACTCGCCGACGTCAACGGCATAAAGATCAACTACGACGACCTCGGCTCGGGCGATCCGGTGGTGCTGGTGATGGGCACCGCGGCGAACGGCCGGGTGTGGCACCTGCACCAGGTGCCCGCGCTCGTCGACGCCGGCTACCGCGCGATCACCTTCGACAATCGCGGAATCTCGCCTGCCGAGCCGGGTTTCACGATCGACGACCTGGTCGCCGACACCGCGGGCCTGATCGAGCACCTCGGCCTCGGCCCGTGCCGCCTGGTCGGCACGTCGATGGGCGCGCAGGTGGTCACCGAGCTGATGCTCGCGCGCCCCGAACTGGTCAGCCAGGCCGTGCTGATGGCCACCCGCGGCCGCCCGGACGCGATGCGCGCGGCGATGGGCGCGGCGGAGAAGGAGTTGCGGGACAGCGAGATCGCGCTGCCCGCGAAGTACGAGGCCGTCACGCGCGCAGTGCAGAATCTCTCACCCCGCACGCTGAACGACGACGCGGCGGTCGCGGACTGGCTCGACATCTTCGAGATGTCGCCGACCCTGTGGACGCCCGGCCTGCGCGCGCAGCTCGACCTCGACATCACCGAGAGCCGCCTGGACGCCTACCGCGCGATCGACGTCCCCTGCCTGGTCATCGGGTTCGCCGACGACCTCCGCCTGCCCGCGTACCTCGCGCGCGAGGTCGCCGACGCGATCCCGTCCGCGCGGTACCTGGAAATCGCGGACGCCGGGCACTACGGATATCTGGAGCGCCCGGACGTGGTCAACGACGCTCTTGTCACCTTTTTCGCCGCTGGACACTCTTAGTATCGCCTTACTAAGGTAAGCCTCAGTTGACCTGACGGCACTGGAGGCTTGTGGTGACGAACCCCTTCGACGACGACAACGGGCGCTTCTACGCGCTGGTCAACGACGAGGGCCAGTACTCGCTGTGGCCCACCTTCGCCGAGGTGCCCGCGGGCTGGCGGATCGTGTTCGGGGAGGACAGCCGCCAGGCGTGCCTGGACCACATCGAGGCCAACTGGACCGACATGCGACCGCGCAGCCTGGTCGAGAGCGAGTCCTGAGGGTGGCGTCGAGCGTCGAGGACGTCCTCCCGCTCACCCCGTTGCAGCAGGGCATGATCTTCCACGCCCTGCTCGACGAGCGCGCGGACGTCTACACGGTGCAAACCGTCCTGCGCCTGGCCGGTGCGGTCGACGCCGAGCGGCTCCGGGAGGCGGCGGAGCAGCTGGTGCGGCGGCACGCCAACCTGCGGGCCGGGTTCCGCACCCAGTCCTCGGGCCAGTTCGTGCAGGTCGTGCGCCGGTCGGTGCGGGTGCCGTGGCGGGTCGTGGACTGCCCTGGCGATGCGGAGTTCCAGCGCCTGCTGGACGACGACCGCGCCGAGCCGTTCGACCTCGCGCGACCGCCGTTGCTGCGGTTCACCTTGGTGCGGCGCGGTTCCGAGCACGTGCTCGTGTTGTCGTCGCACCACCTGCTGTGGGACGGATGGTCGGCGCCGATCCTGGTGCGTGAGCTGCTGTCGTTGTACGGCGGGGAAGCGCTTCCGCCGGTGCGGCCGTTCCGGGACTACTTGACCTGGCTGTCCAAACAGGACACCAAAGTGGCCGGGCAGGCGTGGGCGGAGGCCCTCGGCGACCTCGACGGCCCGACGCTCGTGGCCGACGGCTCGTCCAACGGACTGCCGCGGCGGGCCGAGTTCTCGTTGCCGGGGCAGCCACTGACGCAGGCCGCCCGCGAGCACGGCGTGACCGTGAACGCGCTGGTCCAGTCCGCATGGGCACTCGTGCTCGCCGGGCTGACCGGCCGGGACGACGTGGTGTTCGGCGCGACGGTCTCCGGCCGCAACCCGGAGGTGCCGGGCGTCGAGTCGATGGTCGGCATGCTGATCAACACCGTGCCGGTGCGCGTGCGCCTCGCGCCGGACGAGACGCTGGCCGCGCTGGCCGCGCGGGTGCAGGCCGAGCAGGCGCGGTTGCTGGAGCACCAGCACCTCGGGCTCGCCGACATCCAGCGCGCCGCCGGGCAGCCCACGCTGTTCGACACGCTCGTGGTCTTCGAAAGCTATCCGGGCACCGACCTGGCCGGCTCGCCGCTGGCCGGGGTCGAGGTGCGGGACGCCACGCACTACCCGCTCGCGTTGCTGGTCGTGCCGGGCGAGGAGTTCGTGCTGCGCATCGACAACGACCCGGCGCGCTTCGACGATGCCGCGGTCGCCCGCATCGCGGAGCGGGTGCAGGACGTGCTCGGCTGGTTCGTCGCCGCGCCCGGCACTCCGGTCGCGCGGCTCGAACCGCCCGCCGACGAGTGGCAGCAGGTCGTGGTGGCGCCCAACGAAACCGCCGCCGAGGTGCCGGAAACGACCCTGCCGGAGCTGTTCGCCGAGCAGGTGGCGCGCACGCCGGACGCGACCGCGGTGGTCTTCGAGGGCGCCGAACTCACCTACGCGGAGCTGGATGCCCGCGCCACCACGCTGGCGAAGAAACTGGCGGGCGCGGGTGTGGGGCCGGAGCACATCGTCGGGGTCCGGCAGGACCGTTCGCTGGATCTGATCGTGTCGCTGCTGGCGGTGTTGAAGGCGGGCGGGGCGTACCTGCCGCTGGATCCGTCGTATCCGGCGGAGCGGTTGAGCATGATGATCGAGGATGCTCAGCCCACGGTCGTGCTGCCTGCCGAACTCCACGATGAAGGGGAGTTGCGGGCGGCGGGGCCGGACAACCCGGCGTATGTCATCTACACGTCGGGTTCGACCGGGCGGCCGAAGGGTGTGGTGGTCTCGCACCGGGCGATCGTGAACCGGCTGTTGTGGATGCAGCACGAGTACCGGCTCACGCCGGAGGACCGGGTGCTGCAGAAGACGCCGTCGAGCTTCGACGTGTCGGTGTGGGAGTTCTTCTGGCCGCTGATCACCGGTGCCACGCTGGTGTTCGCCAAGCCGGAGGGGCACAAGGACCCGCGCTACCTGGCCGAACTGGTCGACCGCGAGCGGATCACCACCGCGCACTTCGTGCCGTCGATGCTGGCCCAGTACGTCGAGACCGGCCGCGGGCCGGAGCGGATCATCTGCAGCGGCGAGGCCCTCCCGCCGGAGCTGGCGCGGCAGGCGAGTGAATTCGCCCAGGTGCACAACCTCTACGGCCCGACCGAGGCCGCGGTCGACGTCACCTACTGGCCGGTGCCCGCCGATGCCACGACCGTCCCCATCGGACGTCCGGTGTGGAACACGCAGACCTACGTGCTGGACCGGTTCCTGCGGCCGGTGGCGCCGGGCGCGCCGGGCGAGCTGTATCTCGGGGGAGTACAGCTCGCCCGGGGGTACCTCAACCGGCCCGGGCTGACCGCGTCCCGGTTCGTCGCCAGCCCGTTCGGCGAGCCCGGCTCGCGGCTCTACCGCACCGGCGACGTCGTGCGGTGGAACGCCGACGGCGCGCTGGAGTACCTGGGCCGCGCCGACGACCAGGTCAAGATCCGCGGCTTCCGCGTCGAGCTGGGCGAGGTCGAGGCGGCCCTGCTCGCGCTGGACGGGGTCACCGCCGCGGCGGCCACCGTGCACACCGGCCGTCAGCAGCTGGTCGGGTACGTCGTCGGCGACGGGCTGGACCCGGCCGCGCTGCGGCGGAGCCTCGCCGAGTCGCTGCCCGAACAGCTGGTGCCGTCCGCGATCGTCGTGCTGGACGCGTTGCCGCTGAGCCCGAGCGGCAAGCTGGACCGCCGCGCGCTGCCCGAGCCGCGGCTCGCCGAGACCGGCAGCGCCGAGGCCCGCGACCCGCGCGAGGAGATCCTGGCCGAGCTGTTCGCCGAGGTCCTCGGCGTGGACCGGGTCGGGCGGGACGACGACTTCTTCGCCCTCGGCGGGCATTCGCTGCTCGCGACCCGCCTGGCCAGCCGGGTCCGCCGCACGTTCGGCGTCGACCTGCAGATCCGGGCGATCTTCGACGCGCCGACGGTGGCACGCCTGGCACGGCACCTGGACGGCGGCGCCGCGCGCCCGCCGCTGACCCGCCGCGGCCACGACGGCCTCGTGCCGCTGTCCCCGGCGCAGCGCAGCCTGTGGTTCCTGCACGAGCTGGACGGCCCGTCGCCGGTCTACAACATCCCGTTCGCCGCGCGGCTGACCGGACCGCTGGACCTGGACGCACTCGACGCCGCGTTGACCGATGTGGTGAACCGCCACGACGCACTGCGCACCCTGCTCACCGCGGACGGCCAGCGCGTGCTGCCGCCGTTCGAGCGGTTCCCCGTGCAGCGCAGTGAAGGCCCGGCCGACGGGTTCGTGGAACGGGCGAGCCGGTACGCGTTCCGGCTCGGCGAGGAGCCGCCGATCCGCGCCGAAGTGCTGGCCACCGGGCGGGACGAGCACCTGTTCGTGCTGGTCGTGCACCACGTCGCGGGCGACGAATGGTCGGCCCGGCCGCTGCTGCGGGACCTGGGCGCGGCCTACGCCGCCCGCCGCGCAGGCCGCGCGCCGGAGTGGACGCCGCTGCCGGTCCAATACGCCGACTACACCCAGTGGCTCCAGGACATTCCGGTCGACGGCCAGCGCGACTTCTGGCTCAAGCGCCTGGCAGGACTGCCCGAGGAACTGCCGCTGCCCACCGACCGGCCGCGCCCGCAGCACCCGACACGCGAGGGCGGCCACGTCACCGTCGAGTTCCCCGCCGCGCTCACCGCGTCGCTGGCGAAGCTGGCCCGCAAACTCGGCGTGACCGACCTGATGATCGCCCAGGCCGCGACCGCGGTGCTGTTGTCCCGGCTCGGCGCGGGCGAGGACATCCCGCTCGGCACGCCGGTGGCCGGCCGCACCGACGAAGCGCTCGACGACCTGGTCGGCTACTTCGTCAACACGGTCGTGCTGCGCACCGACCTGTCCGGCAACCCGACGTTCCGCGACCTGCTCGCGCGGGTGCGTGAGGCGAACCTGGACGCCTACTCGAACCAGGACCTGCCGTTCGAGCGGGTCGTCGAGGCGGTCAACCCGCCGCGCTCGCCGGGGCGGCACCCGCTGTTCCAGATCATGGTGTCGCACCGCGATCCGGCGACCGCGGAACTGGACCTGCCGGACGTGGTGGCCGAGCCGCTGGAACCCGGGTTCACCGGCGCGAAGTTCGACCTGGCCTTCCACTTCGGCCCGGAAGACTGCTTGATCAGCTACTCCGCCGACCTGTTCGACGAATCCACTGTGGACTCGCTCGCGCGCAGGCTGGTGCGGCTGCTCACCGCGCTGGTCGCCAAGCCGGAGCAGCCGGTCGGCCTCGCCGAGATCCTCGGCGACGACGAGCGCGCCCAGCTCGCGGCGTTCAACGACACCGCCGAGGACCGCCCGCAGACGACCTTGACCGAGATGGTCGAGGAGCAGGCCGCCCGCACCCCGGACGCGGTGGCCGTCGAGTTCCACGACCGCAGCCTCACCTACGCCGAGCTGAACACGAAGGCGAACCACCTGGCCCGGCGGCTCGTCGCGGCCGGGGTCGGGCCGGAGCGCACCGTCGGCATGCACTGGGAGCGGTCGCTGGAGCTGGTCGTCGGCCTGCTCGCGGTCGAGAAGGCCGGTGGCGCGTTCGTGCCGTTGGAGCCGTCGTGGCCGGATCGGCGCATCGCCGAGGTCGCCGCGAGTTCCCGGTTCGCCGCGATCCTCAGTGGACCGGAGCACGACGGGCCGGTGCGGGAACTGGGCGTGCCGGTCGTGCACGTCGACCTGGCGGGCGAGGACCAGGAGAACCTTGGCGTGCGGGTGCCGCCGGAAGGCCTGGCCTACGTCATCTACACGTCCGGCTCGACCGGCACGCCGAAGGGCGCGATGATCCGGCACCGCGCGATCACGCACCGCCTGCTGTGGCAGCGCGAGATGCTCGGTTTCGGGCCCGGCGACGCGGCGCTGTTCAAGGCGCCGATGGGATTCGACATCTCGATCAACGAGGTGTTCCTGCCGCTGGTCACCGGCGGCAAGCTGGTGATCGCCGAGCCCCGCGGCGAGCGGGACATCGAGTACCTGCTGAGCCTGATCGAGCGGCACCGGGTCACGTTCACCTACCTGCCGTCGTCGATCCTGGACCTGCTGGTCGGCCTCGACGGGTTCGCCGAGCGCGGCCGGTCGCTCAAGCACGTCTGGTGTGGCGGCGAGGTGCTCACGCCCGAGCTGTTCGCCCGGTTCCGCGCGGTCAGCGACGCGATCATGTACCACGGGTACGGCCCGGCGGAGGCGACGATCGGCGTCAGCCACGTCGTCTACCGCGACGCGAGTGCGGTGCGCAAGGCCGTGTCGATCGGGCATCCGAACGGCAACACCCGGCTGTACGTGCTGGACCGGCACCTGCGGCAGGTTCCGGTCGGCGTGCCCGGCGAGCTGTACGCCGGCGGCGTCTACCTGGGCCGCGGCTACATCAACGACCCGAAGCGGACGGCGGATCACTTCGTCGCCGACCCGTTCGGGCCGCCCGGTTCGAGGCTCTACCGCACCGGCGACCTGGCGCGCTGGCAGCCGGACGGCACGCTGGAGTTCCTGGGCCGCGCCGACAACCAGGTCAAGATCCGCGGCATGCGCGTCGAGCTGGAGGAGATCGAGGCGGTCCTGGAGCAGCACGAAGGCGTCCGCCGGGCGGTCGTGCTGGTGCGCGACGAGCCCAAGCGACTGGTCGGCTACTGCCTGGGCGCCGAAGTGGACGGTCTCGGCGACTGGTTGCGCACTCGCCTGCCCGAGCACATGGTGCCGCGCCGGTTCGTGTTCCTCGACGAGTTCCCGCTGATGCCCTCGGGCAAGGTGAACCGCAAGGCGCTGCCCGACCCCGGCCCGGAGCCGACGTCCGGCAGCCGCGCGGCGGCGACCGAGGCCGAGCGCATCCTGTGCCGGGTGATGGCCGAGGTGCTGCGGGTGCCCGAGGTCGGCGCGGAGGACAACTTCTTCGGACTCGGCGGCGACAGCATCCTGTCCATCCAGTTCGTGAGCAAGGTGCGGGCGGCCGGGCTGCGGATCTCGCCGCGGCAGGTGTTCGAGCACCAGACCGCGGCGGCGCTCGCCCGCGCGGTCGACACCGACGTGGTGGTCTCCGACGAGGACCGCGCGCAAGGTGTCGGCGAAGTCCCGCTCACCCCGGTCATGCGCTGGTGGCGGGAAACCGGGGACCGCACAATGGCCCAGGCCGCGTTGCTGCGGGTGCCGCCCGCGGACGGCCCGGAGATCTTCGCCGGGGTGCTGCAGGACGTGCTCGACCACCATGACCTGCTGCGTGCCCGGCTGCGTGGCGAGGTGCTCGACGTCCGCCCGCCAGGCGCGGTGACGGACATCCTCGAACACGTACCCGGGGACACGCCGGTGGCGGAGAAGTACGCCGAG
Organism: Amycolatopsis thermoflava N1165; assembly: GCF_000473265.1. NCBI lineage: Bacteria > Bacillati > Actinomycetota > Actinomycetes > Pseudonocardiales > Pseudonocardiaceae > Amycolatopsis > Amycolatopsis thermoflava. Next base: position 5,217,443 of record NZ_KI421511.1, on the reverse strand, counting down.
GCGGTCGGCGCGCTCGACCCCGAGGCGGGTGTGCTGGTGCGGGCCGTGTGGTTCGACCACGGTTCCGGGCCCGGCCGGCTGCTGCTCGTGCTGCACCACCTGGTCGTCGACGGGGTGTCGTGGCGCATCCTCGCCGGGGACCTGGCGCAGGCCTGGGAGGCGCGCTCGTCCGGTCATTCGGCCAAGCTCGACCCGGTGCCCACTTCGTTCCGCTGGTGGGCGCGGCACCTGCCGACCGCGAGCGCCGAGCAGTGGAAGTCGTTGCCGCGCACCGGATCGGCGGACGTCCGGCCGGCTCGCACGGCCGGCCGCCGGGAGCTGGCGCTCGGCGCGGAACTGGTCGCCGAGGTGCCCGGCAAGTTCCGCACCGGCGTGCCGGAGGTGCTGCTCAGCGCGCTGGCGCACGCCTTCGGCGAGCCGCGGCTGGTCGCGCTGGAGGGCCACGGCCGCGAGGAGCACCTGGTGCCCGGCGCGGACCTGTCCCGGACGGTCGGCTGGTTCACCAGCGTCTACCCGGTCGAACTGCCCGCCGCCGCGACTCCGCCGGAGATCCAGGAGCGGCTGCGGGCGGTGCCGGACAACGGCATCGGGTTCGGCATCCTCCGCTGGCTGCACGGCGAGCTCACCGACGTCCCGGAGCCGGAGATCGGCTTCAACTATCTCGGCCGGTTCGACGTCAGCGAGGGCTTCTGGGTCCCGGACGCGGAGAAGCTGCCGCCGCCGGAGGTCCAGCACCGGCCGCTGGAGATCAACGTCGTGACCGAGGACGGTCCGGACGGTCCGGTGCTGACCGCGACCTGGTCCTGGACCGACCGGTTCGCCGAGTCCGAAGTGGACGCCCTGGTCGCGAAGTGGCAGGACGCCCTGCGCGACCTCACCGCCGCGGAGGAGCCGGAGGAAGTCCTGCCGCTGTCCCCGCTGCAGGAGGGCATGCTCTTCCACGCGCTCTACGACGAAAGCGCCGACGACGTCTACACCGTCCAGTTCGTGCTGGGCCTGACCGGTGAGGTCGACGCGGCGAGGCTGCGCCGGGCCGCGCAGGGCCTGCTGGACCGGCACCCGAACCTGCGCGCGGCCTTCGTGCACGACGACGAGCCGAAGCAGGTCATCCGCCGCGAGGCCGAGCTGCCGTGGGCGGAGCTGACACTCAGCCACGAGGAGTTCGACGAGTTCCTGGCCAGGGACCGGGCCGAGCGGTTCCCGCTCGACGAGCCGCCGCTGCTGCGGATGACCCTGGTGAAGCTGGGCGAGCGGGACCACCGGCTGGTCCTGTCCAACCACCACATCCTGCTCGACGGCTGGTCGCTGCCGCTGCTGGTGCGGGACCTGCTCGCGCTCTACGCCGGCGCCGAGCCGCCGTCGCCGCGGCCGTACCGCGACTACCTGACCTGGCTCGCCGGGCGGGACCGGGACGCCTCCGCCGAAGCGTGGCTGGCCGCGCTGGACGACGTCGAGGAACCGACGCTGCTGGCCCCCGCCGCATCGCGGGTGCCGATGCGGCCCGGCAAGCTCCGGCTCGATTTGCCCGCCGAGACCACGGAACGGCTCTACGCGGTCGCCCGGGAGCACGGCCTGACCGTCAACACGGTCGTCCAGGGGCTGTGGGGTCTCGTGCTCGCCCGGCTGACCGGCCGCGACGACGTCCTGTTCGGCGCCACCGTCTCCGGCCGTCCCGCGGATCTGTCCGGTGTGGACGGCATGGTCGGCCTGTTCATCAACACCGTGCCGGTGCGGGTCCGCCTGCGTGGCTCGCTGCTGGACGTCCTGCGTGGCGTGCAGGACGAGCAGGCGCGGTTGATGGACCACCAGTACCTGGGCCTCACCGACATCCAGCGGGCGGCCGGGCACGGCGATCTGTTCGACACGCTGGTCGTGTTCGAGAGCTACCCGATCGACTCGGACGCGGTGAGCGCGAGCGAGCGGGCCGCCGGGATCACGATCGACCGGGTCGAGGTGGAGGACTCGACCCACTACCCGTTGACCCTGGCGGTCGCCGCCGAGGAGCGGTTGTCGGTCGTCTTCGAGTACCGGCCGGACACGTTCGACGAGGCGTGGGCGGAGTCGCTGAGCGGCTGGTTCCGCCGGGCCGCGGAGGCGTTCGCGGCTGCCCCTATGCAGAAGGTGACGGGCGTCGACCTGCTCGGCGAGGAGACCCTGGCCGAGCTGCGCCGCATCGGCACCGGCAGGGTCCTGGACGCCCCGGCGACGACGCTGCCCGAGGTGCTGCGCGAGCAGGCACAAGCCACTCCGGACGCCGTGGCGATCGTCGCGGGGGAGACCCGGCTGACCTTCGCCGAGTTCAACGCCCGCGCCAACCAGGTCGCGCGGGTGCTGATCGAGCAGGGCGTCGGCCCGGAGGACGTGGTGGCGCTGCGGATGCCGGCCGGTCCGGACATGCTGGTCGCGCTGCTCGCGGTGGTCAAGGCGGGCGGCGCGTACCTGCCGCTCGACCCGGACTGGCCCGCCGAGCGGATCGACTTCATGCTCGCCGATGCCGCGCCGAAGCTGATCCTGACCGAACTGCCGGAGGCGACGGGCTCGACGGACGACCTGCCGCCGCGGGCGAAACCGCAGCACCCGGCGTACGTCATCTACACGTCCGGCTCGACCGGCACGCCGAAGGCCGTCGTGGTGCCGCACAGCTCGATCGCGAACCTGCTGGTCAGCCACCGCGCGGACCTGTTCGACCCGGCACGCGAGCGGGTCGGCCGCCCGCTGCGGGTCGCGCACGCGTGGCCGATGGCGTTCGACGCGTCGTGGCAGCCGATGCTGTGGATGTTCGCCGGGCACGAGCTGCACCTGGTGCCGCCGGACACCCGCCGCGACGCGGACCTGCTGCGCGCGTTCCTGCGGGACCACGAGATCGAGTTCGTCGAGCTGTCCCCGTCGCTGCTCGCGCAGGTCGCGACCGAACCGGGCTGGCGCGGCGCACTCAAGGTGCTCGGCGTCGGCGGTGAGGCGGTGCCCGCGCAGCTGTGGCGGTCGCTGCGGGACGAGCCGGACCTGGCCGTGTGGAACCTCTACGGCCCGACCGAGTGCACTGTGGACTCCGCGGCGTGCGACTTCGACCGCACCGAGAACCCGTGCATCGGCTCGCCGGTCGGCAACGCGCGTGCCTACATCCTCGACCGGCACCTGCGGCCCTGCCCGCCCGGCGTGGAGGGTGAGCTGTACCTGTCCGGCGCCGGTCTGGCCCGCGGCTACCTGCGGCGGCCGGGCACGACGGCGGAGCGGTTCGTCGCGGACCCGTTCGGCGGGCCGGGCACACGCATGTACCGCACCGGCGACGTGGCGCGCTGGAATGCCGAAGGGCTGATCGAGCTGCTCGGCCGCATCGACGACCAGGTCAAGATCCGCGGGTTCCGCATCGAGCCCGGCGAGATCGAGGCCGTGCTGCTGCGCGACGAGCGGGTCGAGCGCGCGGTGGTCGTGCCGCGCGAGGACACGCCCGGGGTGAAGCGGCTGGTCGCGTACGTGGTCGCGAGCAGCACGGACGGTTTGCGCGAGCAGGTCGCGTCGGCACTGCCGGAGTACATGGTCCCGGCGGCGATCGTCGCGGTCGACCGCTTCCCGTTGACCCGCAACGACAAGCTCGACGTCAAGGCGCTGCCCGCGCCGGACTACACGAGCACGACGTCCCGGGCGCCCGCGACGGAACTGGAGAAGCGCATCGCCGGCCTGTTCGCCGAGGTCCTTGGCCTGCCCGAGGTCGGCGCGGACGACAGCTTCTTCGCACTCGGCGGGGACAGCATCGTGTCGATGCGGCTGGTCAGCAAGGCCCGTGGCGCCGGGCTGGCGTTCACGCCGCGGGACGTCTTCGAGCAGCGCACGGTCGCGGCACTGGCGCGGGTCGCGGGGGAGGCCGTGCACCGTGCGGACTCCGGCGCGGGCATCGGCGAGGTCCCGCTGACGCCGATGCTGCACTGGCTCAACCGCAACCAGCCGTACGGTCAGCTCAGCCAGGCCCGGATGCTCTGCACTCCGGCCGGTCTCGACCTGGACCGGCTGCGTGAGCTGGTGCAGCTCCTGCTCGACCGGCACGACGTGCTGCGCGCGACCTTCGACGGCACGTTCGTCGTCCGCCCGCGGGGCGCGGTGGACGCAAGCGCTTGCGTCACCCGGATCGACGCCCGCGACACGGACTACACCGACATCGCGGAGCGGCTGCCCGGCCTGATGCGGGAGATCCGGCTCGACCCGCCGTCCGGCGACATGGTGCGGTTCGTCTGGTTCGACACCGGCCCGGACCGCTCCGGCCGCCTGCTGATCGTGCTGCACCACCTTGTCGTGGACGGCGCGTCGTGGGGCGTGCTGGTGCCCGAGCTGGCCGAGCTGTGGGCGGGCCGCGAGCTGCCGCCGGTCGGCACCTCGTACCGCGAATGGGCGCAGGCGCTGCCCGAGGTGGCGCGGGCCAAGGCGAGCGAGATGCCACTGTGGCGGGAGATCCTGTCCGGCCCGGACCCGGTGCTCGGCACCCGTCGCCTCGACCCGGCCACCGACACCCGCGCGTCCATGCGGGCCACGCGGACGTTCCTCGACCCCGACGTGACCGGCAAGCTGCTCACCGAGGTGCCCGAGCGGCACGGCGTCACGATCAACGACGTCCTGCTGGCCGGGCTCGCGCACGCGGTGTCCCGCTGGCGCGGCGACGACGACACGTCGCTGCTGCTCGCCCTGGAAGGCCACGGCCGCGAGGAGCAGATCGTGCCGGGCGCGGACCTGTCCGGCACGGTCGGCTGGTTCACCAGCGTGTTCCCGGTGCGCGTCGACCCCGGCGACCTCACGCGTGGCGTGCGCCAGGGGCTCACGCGGGTGAGCGAGCAGCTCGCCCTGCCGGACAAGGGCATCGGCCACGGCCTGCTGCGGTACCTCAACCCGGAGACCGCCGCGGAGCTGGAAGCGCTGCCCGAGCCGCAGCTGGAGTTCAACTACCTCGGCCGGCTCACCGTGGGCGAGCGCGACGGCGAGCCGTGGTCCGGCGCGCCGGAGGTGGGCGCGATGGGCGGTGGCGTCGACGACGACATGCCCGCGCCGTACTGCCTGGTGCTGAACGTGCTGGTCCGCGGCTCGACGCTGGAGGCCGACTGGCAGTGGCCGTCCGCCTTGTTCACCGAAGACCGGATCCAGCAGCTGTCCCGCGAGTGGTTCGCCGCGCTGACCCTGATCGCCGAGGAGGCCCCCGGTGAGTGACCTCGCCGCCCGCAAGCGTGAGCTGCTGCGCCGACGGCTGGCCCAGGCCGGCCTGGCCAGCACGACGTCGATCCCGAAGCGGGACTCCGACGACGACCTGCCGCTGTCCTACGCGCAGTCCCGCATGTGGTTCCTGCAGCAGCTCGACCCGGCCAGCCCGGCCTACAACGTGTGCCTGGCGATCACCCTGCGCGGTGCGCTGGACAAGGCCGCGCTGCACCGGTCGTTCCAGCGGCTCGTGGAGCGGCACGAGATCCTGCGCACCCGGTACGTCGCCGGGCCGGACGGCGAACCGCGGCAGATCGTCGACCCGTACGCCGTGGTGACGATGCCCGAGTCGGACCTGCGTGGTCTGTCCGAAGAGGACCGGGACCGGACCGTCGAGCGGGTGGCGCGGGAGGAGTCGGCGCATGCGTTCGACCTCGCCACGGAGCACTCGCTACGGCTGCGCCTGCTGCGCCGCGGCGACGACGACCACGTGCTGGTGCTGACCGTGCACCACATCGCGTGGGACGGCTACACGTTCAACACGCTGTCGCGGGACCTGTCCGCGCTGTACCGGGAGGACACCACCGGGCAACCGTCCGGTTTGGACCCGCTGCCGGTGCAGTACGCGGATTTCGCGGTGTGGCAGCGGAAGACGTTGACCGACGAGAAGCTGGCCGGTGACCTGGACTACTGGCGCCGCGAGCTGACTCCCGCGCCGGAGAACCTGCCGCTGCCCACCGACCTGCCGCGCCCGCCCGCGCGGTCGGACCGCGGGGACCGGCGGTTCCACACCTTCGACCGGGCCGTGACCGACCGGATCGGGGAGTTCGCGCAGGCCCGTGGGGTCACGCCGTTCATGGTCGTGTTCGCCGGGTATGCGGCGCTGCTGTCCCGCTGGACCGGCGCGACGGACGTGCCGATCGGGTCGGCGTCGATGAACCGCGACGCCGGCGAGGTCGAGCGGCTGATCGGCAACTTCGGCAACACGCTCGTGCTGCGGGCCGACCTGTCCGGCGACCCGTCGTTCGCCGAGCTGGTGGACCGGGTGCGGCGCGTGTGCACCGACGGCTACGCGCACCAGGACCTGCCGTTCGATCTGCTCGTCGAGCGCCTGCGGCCGCCGCGCGTGCCGGGCCGGTCGGTGCTGTTCGACGTGATGCTGTTGTTCCTGACCCAGGGGTTGCAGGGCTTCGACCTGCCCGGCGTCGAGGCGAGCTGGGAGACGGTGCACAACGACACCACCCAGTTCGACCTGGCGCTGGAGGCGTTCCTGGTCGACGGCGAGATGCGGGTCGAGGCCACGTACTCGACGGAGCTGTTCACCGCCGCGACCGTCGAGCGGTTCCTGGCGCACCTGGAATCGCTGCTCGCCGCCGCGGTGGACGCGCCGGACCGGCCGGTCAGCCGGCTGGAGTTCTTCGCCGACACCGCGTTGATCGGGGACATGCGTGAGGTGCCGGAGGCGACGCTGCCGGGGCTGTTCGCCGAGCAGGTGGCGCGGACGCCGGACGCCACCGCGGTGGTCTACGAGGGTGTCGCGCTGACGTATGCCGAGCTGGACGCCCGCGCCACCGAGCTGGCGCGGCGGTTGGCGGGCGCGGGTGTGGGGCCGGAGCACATAGTCGGTGTGCGGCAGGACCGGTCGCTCGATCTGATCGTCTCGCTGCTGGCGGTGCTGAAGGCGGGCGGGGCGTATTTGCCGCTGGATCCGTCGTATCCCGCCGAGCGGTTGAGCATGATGATCGAGGATGCTCAACCCACCGTGGTGCTGCCCGCCTCGTTGGAAGGCGAGGGGGAGTTGCGGGCGGCGGGGCCGGACAACCCGGCGTACGTCATCTACACCTCGGGCTCGACCGGCCGTCCCAAGGGTGTCGTGGTCAGCCATCGGGCGATCGTGAACCGGCTGTTGTGGATGCAGCACGAGTACCGGCTCACGCCGGCGGATCGGGTGCTGCAGAAAACACCGTCGTCGTTCGACGTGTCGGTGTGGGAGTTCTTCTGGCCGCTGATCACCGGCGCGACGCTGGTGTTCGCCAAGCCGGGCGGGCACAAGGACCCGCGCTACCTCGCCGAACTGATCGCGCGGGAGCGGGTCACCACCGTCCACTTCGTGCCGTCGATGTTGCGGGCGTTCGTCGAGTCGGGCGCGCGGCCGAGCACCCTGCGGCGCGTGATCTGCAGTGGTGAGGCGCTGCCGTCCGACCTCGCGCGCGAACTGCCGCACGTGCACAACCTGTACGGACCGACCGAAGCCGCGGTCGACGTGAGCCACTGGCCGGTGACCGAGGGAGCAGGCACGGGAACGGTGCCGATCGGGCGGCCGGTGTGGAACACGCAGCTGCACGTGCTGGACCGGCACCTGCAGCCGGTCGCGCCCGGCGCGGTCGGCGAGTTGTACCTGGGCGGCGTCCAGCTCGCCCGGGGCTACCTGAACCGGCCCGGGCTCACCGCGTCGCGGTTCGTGGCCGGGCCGGACGGGTCGAGGCTGTACCGCACCGGCGACCTGGTGCGCCGCACCGGGGACGCCCTGGAGTTCCTCGGGCGCGCCGACGACCAGGTCAAGATCCGCGGGTTCCGCGTCGAACTGGGCGAGGTCGAGGCCGCGCTCACCGCATTGCCCGAGGTGGTCAGCGCCGGCGTGGTCGCGCGGCCGGAGCGGCAGCAGCTCCTCGGCTACGTGGTCGCCAAGCCGGGCACGGACGCGGCCACCATCCGGCGGCAGCTCGGCGCCACGCTGCCCGAGCATCTGGTGCCGTCGGTCATCACGTTCCTCGACGAGCTGCCGCTGAGCCCGAGTGGCAAGCTCGACCGCAAGGCGCTGCCCGAGCCGGAGGCGGCGACCGCGGCGGCGGAGCCGGAAACCGAGCGCGAACGGGCACTGGCCGCGTTGTTCGCCGACCTGCTCGGCGTCGAGCGCGTCGGCCGGGACGACGACTTCTTCGCCCTCGGCGGGCATTCCCTGCTGGCGACCAAGCTCGTCGGCCGCATCCGCGCCGACCTCGGCGTCGACCTGGCGATCGGGACCGTCTTCGACGCGCCCACCGTCGCCCGCCTGGCCACGGCGCTCGACGGCGGCACGCAGAAGCGGCCGGCGCTCACGCCGATGCCGCGCCCGCGCCGGATCCCGCTGTCTTCGGCGCAGCAACGGTTGTGGTTCCTGTACCGGCTGGAAGGCCCGAGCGCGACCTACAACGTGCCGTTCGCGGTGCGCCTGGACGGCCCGCTCGACGTGGACGCGCTGCGGGCGGCGCTCGCGGACGTCGTGAGCAGGCACGAGGTGCTGCGCACGATCTACCCGGAGTTCGAGGGCAAGCCCTACCAGCAGGTCCTCGACACGATTCCGCCGCTGATCGTCGACGACGGCTCGCCACGCGAGGCCGCGCAACGCGCGTTCGAACTGGACCGCGAGCCGCCGTTCGAGGCGCGGCTGTTCCGCGACGGCGACTCGCACGTGCTGTCCCTGCTGACGCACCACATCGCGAGCGACGGCTGGTCCGCCGAGCGGCTGCTGGCCGACCTGACCACCGCCTACACCGCCCGCCTGCAGGGTCGCGGTCCGGGCTGGGCCCCGCTGTCGGTGCAGTACGCGGACTACGCGCTCTGGCAGCGGGACCTGCTGGGCAACGACGCCGACCCGAACAGCCTCGCGTCCACCCAGCTCGCGTACTGGACGCGGCAGCTCGCCGACCTGCCGGAGGAGAGCAGCCTGCCGGCCGACCGGCCGCGCCCCGCCGATCCGTCGTTCCGCGGGGACGCGGTGCGGTTCCAGCTGCCGCCGGAGACGCACCGGGCGCTGGCGGAGCTGGCGCGGCAGACCGGGGCCACGACGTTCATGGTCGTCCAGGCCGCCGTCGCCGCGCTGCTCGGCCAGATGGGCGCCGGGGAGGACGTGCCGATCGGCGCGCCGGTCGCAGGCCGCACCGACGACGCCCTGGACGGTCTGGTCGGGTTCTTCGTCAACAACCTGGTGCTGCGCACGGACCTGACCGGCGACCCGACGTTCCGGCAGCTCGTCGAGCGGGTCCGGCGCACCGACCTGGACGCGTTCGCGCACCAGGACCTGCCGTTCGAGCGGTTGGTGGAGGCGCTCAACCCGGCCCGGTCGATGGGGCGGCACCCGCTGTTCCAGGTCATGCTGGCCTACCAGCGCGCGCCCGGCGGGCCGGTGCCGTTCGGGCACGCGTCGTTGCGCGAGGAGCACGTCGACTTCTACGCGGCGCGGCTCGACCTGTCGTTCCACCTGTTCGAGCAGGACGCGGGCATCGACGGCTGGCTCGTCTACAGCGCTGACCTGTTCGACCGGTCCACTGTGGACGACCTCGTGGCCCGGCTCACACGGCTGGTCGGCGATCTGCTGGCGAACCCGGACCGGCGGCTGTCGGCGACCTCGGTGCTCACTCCCGAGGACGTGCTCCCCGCCGGCGAGACGCGGGAGGTGCCGGAGACGACCCTGCCGGAGCTGTTCGCCGCCCAGGTCGCGCGGACTCCGGACGCCACCGCGGTGGTCTTCGAGGGCGAGTCGCTGACCTACGCCGAGCTGGACGCCCGCGCCACCGCGCTCGCGTCGCGGCTGGCGGGCGCGGGTGTGGGGCCGGAGCACATCGTCGGCGTGCGGCAGGACCGGTCGCTCGACCTGATCGTCTCGCTGCTGGCGGTGCTGAAGGCCGGTGGCGCGTACCTGCCGCTGGACTCGTCGTACCCGGCGGAGCGGCTGAACATGATGATCGAGGACGCGCAGCCCACCGTGGTCCTTCCCGCCTCGTTGGAAGGTGAGGGATCGTTGCGCTCGGCGGGGCCGGACAACCCGGCCTACCTCATCTACACCTCGGGTTCCACCGGCCGTCCCAAGGGCGTCGTGGTCAGCCACCGCGCGATCGTCAACCGTCTACTGTGGATGCAGCACGAGTACGGCCTGACCGCTGATGATCGGGTTTTGCAGAAGACGCCGTCGAGCTTCGACGTGTCGGTGTGGGAGTTCTTCTGGCCGCTGATCACCGGCGCCACGCTGGTGTTCGCCAGGCCCGACGGGCACAAGGACCCGGAGTACCTGGCCGGCCTCATCGCCCGCGAGCGGATCACCACCGCGCACTTCGTGCCGTCGATGCTGCGGGCGTTCGTCTCCTCGGGCGGCGACCTGTCGGTGCTGACGCGGGTGATCTGCAGCGGTGAGGCCCTGCCCTCGGACCTGGCGCGGCCGAACGTGCACAACCTCTACGGCCCCACCGAGGCCGCGGTCGACGTCACCTACTGGCCGTGCGCCGACGGCGCGGGCGAGGGCACGGTGCCGATCGGGCGGCCGGTGTGGAACACGCAGGTCCACGTGCTCGACCGGTACCTGCGTCCGGTGCCGCCGGGCGTCACCGGCGAGCTGTACCTGGGCGGCGTCCAGCTGGCCCGCGGCTACCTGAACCGGCCGGGACTCACGGCGTCGAGGTTCGTGGCCGCGCCGAACGGGGAACGGCTTTACCGGACCGGGGACCTGGTGCGGCACCGCGGCGGCGTGCTCGAGTTCCTCGGCCGCGCGGACGACCAGGTCAAGCTGCGGGGGTTCCGGATCGAGCTGGGCGAGGTCGAGGTCGCGCTCACCCGGGCCGGCGCGCGCAGCGCCGTCGCGGTGGTGCGGGACGATCGCCTGATCGCCTACATCCTCGGCGAAGCCGACGCGAACAGCCTGGCCCGCGAACTGCCGGACCACATGATCCCGTCCGCGATCGTCCAGCTGGACGAGTTCCCGCTGACGCCCAGCGGCAAGCTGGACCGCAAAGCCCTGCCCGCGCCCGACTTCGCCGCGCTGGCCGGCAAGGCGGAGCCCGCGACCGAGCGGGAAGCGTTGCTGTGCCGGGTGTTCGCCGAGGTCCTTGGCCTGCCCGAGGTCGGGGCGCAGGACAGCTTCTTCGCCCTCGGCGGCGACAGCATCGTGTCCGTCCAGCTCGTCAGCCGGGCCCGCAAGGCCGGGCTGACGATCACCCCGCGCCAGGTCTTCGAGCAGCGCACCCCGGCCGGGCTCGCCGCGGTCGCCAAAGCCGCCGTCACCGAGGCCGACGACGGGACCGGCCGCATCGAGCCGACCCCGATCATGCGCTGGAGCGAACGCGGCCTCGCCCAGGCGATGCTGCTGGTCGCCCCCGACGGCCTGACCCGCGACGGTCTGGTCCGGGTGGTGCAGGCGATCCTGGACCGGCACGACGTGCTCCGCGCCCGCTGGGACGGCGCGCTGGTGGTTCCGGCCGAATCCTTCGACGCGGCCGAGATCGTCCGGGACGCCACCGGCGACCTCGACGCGGAACTGCGGGCCGCGCGTGAGCGGCTGACCGACGAGCGGATGCTGCAGGTGGTCCGCTTCCCGGACCGGGTGCTGATCGTCGCCGACCACCTCGTCGTGGACGGGGTCTCGTGGCGGATCATCATGGACGACCTCGCCGAAGCATGGGCCGGAAAGGAACTCGTGCGCACCGGCACGTCGTTCCGGCGCTGGAGCGAACTGCTCGCCGCGCAGGACCGCAGCGCGGAAACCGGGCTGTGGCACGGAATCCTGGACGGCGCCGACCCGGTGCTCGAACCCGGCGGCGAACGGCACGAGACCGGGTTCGCCGTGCCGCTGCCCGAGAGCGCCGAACAGGCCGGGGTGCAGGAGCTGCTGATCAGCGCGTTCGCCGAGGCGCTGGAAACCTGGCGCGGCCGCGGCGACGCGGTGATCGCCGTCGAGGGGCACGGCCGGGAGGAACAGCTCGGGGCCGACCTGTCGGCCACGGTCGGCTGGTTCACCACGATCTTCCCGCTCCGGCTGCGGCCCGGCACGCGCTTGCGGGATGTTCGCGAGCAGCTGGAGAGCCTGCCCGACCACGGTCTCGGCTACGGACTGCTGCGCCCGCTGGGCCTGCCGGAGCCGACGATCGTCGTCAACTACCTCGGCCGCCTGCCGAGCGGGACCGGCGAGCCGTGGTCGGTCGCGCCGGAGGCCCCGATGCTGCGGGTGCCGCCACGCGCCGCGCAGTGGGCGATGGAGGTCAACGCGGTCAGCGTCGACGGGCAGTTGCGCGTCGCGATCACCGGGCCGGCGCTGCCCGAGCTGACCGAGCTGTTCCGCAAGGCGCTGAGCAGCGCGCCGACCGCGGCGGACACCGCGCTGGCGGACGTTTCCGAAGAAGACATCGACGAGTTCGAAGAGGAGCTGGGCACGTGGTGAGTCAGCAGCCGACGGTGGGAGAGCTCCTGCGCGAGGTCACCGACCTGCTGGGGCCCGAGGCGGCGGAGCTGTCCGAGAACGACAGCCTCATCGAGTGGGGCCTCGACTCGATCCAGCTCATGCAGGTCGCGAACAAGTGGCGCAAGCAGGGCATCAAGGTCGGCTTCGCGAAGCTGGCCAAGAACCCGACCCTGGCCGGGTGGCGGGAGATCCTGGCCACCGCGGCCGGGGTCGCGCCCGAGCCGGAGGTGACCGTCGAGGTCGACGAGACCGAGCCGTTCCCGCTCGCGTTGATGCAGCACGCGTACTGGATCGGCCGCGACGAGGAGACCACGCTCGGCTCGGTCGCCGCGCACCTCTACGTCGAGTTCGACGGCCCGGACCTCGACCCGCAGCGCCTCGACGTGGCGGTGCGGAAACTCGTCGCCCGGCACGGGATGCTGCGCGCCGCCTTCCTCGACGACGGCCGCCAGCGGATCCTGCCTGAGCGCGCCCAGCCGTCGCTGCTCGTGCACGACCTGCGTGACCTCGACGAAGAGGCCGAGACGCGTCGCCTTGCCGAGTTGCGGGACGCGTCGTCGCACGCGCGCCTGGACGTGGCGAACGGCGAGGTGTTCAAGATCCAGCTCAGCCGACGGTCCGGCGACCGGGCGCGGCTGCACGTCGATGTGGACATGCTCGCGGCGGACGCGTTGAGCTACCGCGTCCTGCTGTCGGACCTCGCGCGGTTCTACGACGAGCCGGACGCCGAACTGGAGCCGATCGCCTACAGCTACCCGCGCTACCTGGCCGAACGCGAGGTGACCCGCCAGGCCGAGCAGGAGAAGGCCCGCGAGTGGTGGCAGCGGCGGATTCCCGAGCTGCCGGGCGCGCCGGACCTGCCGCTGGTGCCGGAATCCGAGCGCGCCGACGCCACCCGCGTCACCCGTCGGCACCACTGGCTGGCACCGGAGGACCGCAAGCGACTTGGCGCCCGGGCGCACGAGCACGGCCTGACCCCGGCGATGGTCGTCGCGGCCGCGTTCGCGGAGACCCTGTCGTCGTGGAGCGCGCAGCCGCGGTTCCTGATGAACCTGCCGATGTTCGACCGGCAGAGCACCCACCCGGACGTCGACAAGCTGGTCGGCGACTTCACCAGCTCGGTGCTGCTGGAAGTCGACTTCTCGACCGAGGCGTCCTTCGTGGAGCATGCGAAGGCGTTGCAGGACCGGATGCACGCCGACGCGGAGCACGCCGCGTACTCGGGTGTCGAGGTGCTGCGGGAACTGTCCCGGCACCACGGTGAGCAGGTGCTTGCGCCCGTCGTGTTCACCAGTGCGCTGAACCTGGGCGAGCTGTTCGACGCACGCGTGCGGCGGTGTTTCGGCGAGGCGGTGTGGATCATCTCGCAGGGGCCGCAGGTGCTGCTGGACGCGCAGGTCACCGAGGTCAACGAGGGCCTGCTGATCAACTGGGACGTGCGGGAGAACGCCTTCCCGGCCGGGATGATCGACGCGATGTTCGCCGCGTTCCAGGACCTGATCACCCGGCTCGGCCAGCGGGACGACGCGTGGGAGCAGCCGGTCGGCGGCGCGTTGCCGCGGGAACAGGCCGAGGTGCGGGCGCGGGTCAACACGACGGAGGGGCCGCGCAGCGGGCGGTTGCTGCAGGATGGGTTCTTCGAGCGTGCCGTCGCGCAGCCGGACGCGCCCGCGCTGCTGTGGGGCACGGATGGAGTACTCAGCTACTGCGCTTTGCGGGACCGGGCGCTGCGGATCGCGAAGTCGTTGCAGGACAAGGGTGTTGTGCCCGGTGACCTGGTCGGCGTGAGCCTGCCGAAGGGGCCGGACCAGATCGCCGCGGTGCTCGGCGTGCTGGCCGCGGGCGCCGGGTACGTGCCGATCGGTGTGGACCAGCCGGCGGCGCGGGCGGAGCGGATCCGGCGGATCGCCGGGTTCTCGCACGTGCTGACCTCCGCCGAGGAGGCGGCCGAGCCGCTCGCCGAGCCGGTGCGGGTGGACGACGAGCAGATCGCGTACGTGCTGTTCACGTCCGGTTCGACGGGGGAGCCGAAGGGTGTGGAGGTGCCGCACCGGGCGGCGATGAACACGATCGACGACCTCAACGAGCGGTTCTCGGTGGGTGCCGACGACCGGTGCCTCGCGGTGTCCGCGCTGGACTTCGACCTGTCCGTGTACGACGTCTTCGGCCTGCTGTCGGCGGGCGGCGCGGTCGTGCTGGTCGAGGAGGGCGACCGCAAGGAGGCCCGGCAGTGGGTCGAGCTGGCCGCGTCGCGCCGGGTCACGCTGGTCAACTGCGTGCCTGCGCTGCTGGACATGCTGCTGTCCGCGGCCCGGCCGGGTGAGCTGAGCGGGTTGCGGACGGTGTTGCTGGGCGGTGACTGGGTGGGCACGGACCTGCCCGGCCGGGTGGCGGAGCAGGCGCCGCGGTGCCGGTTCGCCGGGCTCGGCGGCACCACGGAGACGGCGATCCATTCGACGGTGTGCGAGGTGCACGGGGTGCCGTCGTCGTGGCGTTCGGTGCCGTATGGGACACCGCTGCGCAACGTGGTGTGCCGGGTGGTGGACGTGCGGGGCCGGGACTGTCCGGACTGGGTCGCGGGGGAGCTGTGGATCGGCGGCGACGGGGTCGCCCACGGGTACCGGGCGGATCCGGAGCGGACCGCGGACCGGTTCGTGGAGCACGAAGGCCGCCGCTGGTACCGCACGGGCGATTTGGCGCGGTACTGGCCGGACGGCACGCTGGAGTTCCTGGGGCGCCGGGACTTCCAGGTGAAGGTGCGCGGTGTGCGCATCGAGCTGGGCGAGGTCGAGGCGGCGCTGGCCGAGTTCCCCGGGGTGCACCGGGGCGTCGCGGGCGTGGCGGGCAACCAGCTCGTGGCGGCCGTCGGCGGTGCGGTCGACGGCGACGAGGTCCGGGAGTTCGTGCGAACGTTGTTGCCGCCGCACATGGTCCCGGCTCGCGTGGTGGTGCTGGACGCCCTGCCGCTGACCGCGAACGGCAAGGTGGACCGCCGCGCGGTGGCGGCGCACTGGCAGGCGTCGGCGGACAGTTATGTCGCGCCGGAGACGCCGTTGGAGCAGGTGCTGGCCAAGGTGTGGGCCGAGGTGCTCGGAGTGGAACGCGTAGGCCGCGACGACCCGTTCTTCGCGCTCGGCGGAGACTCCGTCCTGGCGACGATGATCGTCGGCCGCCTGCGGGAGGCGTTGGACACGTCGGAAGTGACTGTGCGGACGCTGTTTTCGGCGCTGACGGTGGGCGCGATGGCGACGCGCTTGGTGGCGGACCAGGCGGTGCCCGGGCGCCTGGAGCAGGTGGCGGAGATCTACCTGGAGGTGGACGCGCTCTCCGAGGAGGACTTGAACGCGCAGTTGTGATTCGGGGCGCTGGCGCTACGCGGGTTTCTCGGGCGCCGGCTTCGCTTCGCTACGCCCGGATTGCCCCTCCCGAACCCGATCTCTCAGTGTTCGGTTGCCGAGACACCGCGTCAAGGCGGGAAAGCGTGCCTTGACCCGGTGGCTCGGCAACCGATTTGGCTGGGGATCGGGTTGCGGGAGGGGGATGGCTCGTGGGGTGGTTGCTTTTCGTTGCCGGCCTGTGGACAGGAAGTAGGCAACAAAAGGAGCCCTCCCAAAGGGGGAGGGCTCCTTCGAAGCAAAGATCAACCCAGCTTCGCCAACCCAGGCTTCAACTTCTCCAGCACCCACGGAATGTCCAGCACCGTGGGAGCACGCAGCGCCGAGATCGTCTCCATGTCGACCACCAGGTAGTTGCCTGCCTTGATGGGGGCCACCAGCTGGTTGCTCTCGAACGCCGTCTGGTGGTCCGGCGAGGTGTAGGCGACGATCACCAGGTCCGCGGCGAGCTTGTCGTACTGCTCCGGGGTCAGCGAACCGGTCGGGCTGCCCGCGTCGGTCTGCGCGGCGTCCGTCACCGTCGGGCTCAGCTTCAGGCCGAGCGACTCCACGAGCTGCACCGCGAAGTCCTTCTGCGACACCAGCGTGAACATCTTGCCCGCGGTGTTGCCGACCGACGCGGTGAACGTCTTGCCCGCCGCGTTCGGGTACTGCGCCTTCAGCTGGTCGATCGCGCCCTGGGTGCTCGTCTCGACCTGCTTCGCCTGTGCGGTCTTGCCGAGCGCCTGCGCGACCACGTCGAGGTGTTCCTGCCAGCTCTGCGAACCCCACTCGGTCGCGTAGCCGATCGTCGGCGCGATCTTGGACAGGTTCGCGTACTCCTCTTCGAGGCCGTAGTCCGCGGTCGCGAGGATCAGGTCCGGCGTGAGCGCCCCGACCTGTTCGGCGTTGACACCGCTCGCCGCGTTGACGATCTGCGTCTTGGCCGGGTCGACCTTGCCCTGCAGCCAGGACGGCACACCGTCCATCCCGGACTTGTTGAAGAACGCGACCGGCGTGACGCCGAGCGCGACGGCCGCGTCGAGGTCGTCGGTCGACGTGCCGATCACGACGACGCGCTGCGGCGCCTTCTCGATCGTCGTGGTGCCGAACTTGTGCGTGATGCTCACCGGGAAGGCCGACGCGTCGGCACTCGCTGAGGACGCCGTCTGCGTCGACGAATCCTGCACATTGCCACACGCCACGAGCCCGAGGCCGAGCACACCCGCGACCGAAGCGGCCACGAGTGAGCGGAGTCCGGGCAGGCGAACCCTGCGAGACATGGCAACACCCTTTCGAAGGAACTGCGACAAATTGCGCCAAGTCAAGCAAGGCTAACCTAAGGAATCAACCCCGCCGTGTGCGACGCAGATCACCCCGGAACCGCTTTCACCCAGCCAGGCGCAGGTCCCAGCCTTCCGGCAGCCCCCGAACCTTGGCCACTTCGTGATCTGCCTCGACATGCACGGTCAGCTCACCGAGCCGCAGGTCCGACAACCGCACCCGGCCCCACTGGCCCGGCAGGTGCGGGCGGACCACCAGCCGCTGCTGAGGCACGTGCGGTTCGAGCCCGAGGAACGACCGCACCAGCAGCAACGGCGCCGCACTCGCCCAAGCCTGCGGCGAACACGACGTCGGGTAGGGGATCGGCGGGCTGAACTCCGACCGCGAGAACCCGCAGAACAGCTCGGGCAGCCGTCCGCCGAACGAGGCCGCCGCGTCGAGCAGCCCGGTCGCCAGCCGCTGCGCCAGGTCCACCGCGCCCGGCAGGTGCGCGTACCGCAACAGCCCGGCCACCGCGATCGCCGTGTCGTGCGGCCACACCGAGCCGTTGTGGTAGCTCATCGGGTTGTACGCGCCCATCGCCGAGGACAGCGTCCGCAGCCCGTAGCCGGTGTCCATCTCCGGCCTGCTGAGCCGCTCGATCAGCACCGCGGCGTGCTCGTCGGTCGCGATGCCCGACCACAGGCAGTGCGCGGTGTTGCTGGTCAGCGCGTCGAGCGGCTGCTTGCGGCCGTCCAGCGCGACGGCGTACCAGCCCTGGTCCGGCAGCCAGAACGCCTCGGCGAACCGCTCCCGCAACCGCTCGGCCCGCTCCCGGCAGCGCGCCGAGGTGGCCGGGTCGTTGAACGCGTCGGCCAGTTCGGCGCGTGCCAACCAGGCCGCGTAGGCGTAGCCCTGCACCTCGCACAACGCGATCGGCGTGGTCGCCAGCCGCCCGGCAGCGTCGTTGATGCCGTCGAAGCTGTCCTTCCAGCCCTGGTTGAGCAGGCCACGGTCGGTCGCCCGCCGGTACTCGACGAACCCGTCGCCGTCCCGGTCGCCGTAGCGTTCCAGCCACTCCAGTGCGGCGTCGGCGGCCGGGAGCAGCGCCCGCACCGCCGTCTCGCCCGCGCCCCAGCGCCAGCACTCGGCCAGCAGCATGACGAACAGCGGCGACGCGTCCACCGTGCCGTAGTAGTGGCTGCCGCCGAGCACCTGGTCGCTGTCCGGCCCGAGCCGCAGCTCGTGCAGGATCCGGCCGGGCTCCTCCTCGGTCAACGGGTCGACACGCTTGCCCTGCAGCTCCGCCAGCGTCTCCAGCGTGCCCAGCGCGAGCCCGACGTCCAGTGGCAGCGCCATCCACGCGGTGAGCAGGCTGTCCCGGCCGAACAACGTCATGAACCAGGGCGCGCCTGCCGCGACGAACGGCCGTCCGTCCTGGCTGCTGTCGTGGATCTGCAACGCGCCGAGATCGCTTTCCGTGCGCTGCAGCACCTGCGTGAGCACCGGGTCGTCAGCCGCGATCATCGTGCTCACGTCGCGCCATGCGCGGATCTTGCGCGCCGGCCCGCTCGCCTCGACCTCCTCGCCGCGGTCGAACTGTGGCCGCACCCGCCGGTTCCCGACGGTCGGCTGCACCACGATCTCGGTCGACCATTCGCCGCGGGCAGGCACGACGACGCGCCAGTTCAGCACGCCGGGCGCGGCCAGCGGGTCCGCGGTGGCGCTCACCGACAGCCCGCGCGAGCCGTCGGACCGGTCGCGCAGCAACAGTTCCGAGCCGGCCACGGTGGCGTCCGCCCCGCCGTGCGCGGGGCGGCCCTCCTTCACCGCGAACAGGTCCGAGAAGTCCGCGTCGACGTGCAGGGTCAGCGTCGCGACGGTGTTCTCCCGCCCCAGGTTCCGCAGCGTGATCGTCTCCCGCAGACCGTCGCCGACCAGCCGCTCCCGCACCAGCAGCAGCGTGCTGTCGGCCTGGCCCGGCTTGGGGTTGCGGCGCAGCACGAACTGCGCCGCGAACGCCTCCGGCGAGATGACCGACAGCGGGTGCGGGGACTGCCCGTCCAGCCGCAGCTCCCACCGCGAGACCAGCCGCGCGTCCCGGAAGAACAGGCCGTGCGAGGTGCCCGGCTGGATGTCGCCGTTCGTGCCGGACAGGCAGAACGTGCTGCCTTCGACGAGCGTGACCGTGCCGCCCGCGCTGGTCACGGGCACCGGCTCGCCCGCGTTGAACGCCTCCGGCGTCATGGCCGCCCTCCGGATGGCTGCAGGGTGGGTCCGTCGTTGTCCATCTGGTCGTAGGCGCGGTCGAGCGCCGAGTCCAGGGCCGCGTAGTCGCGCCGCAGCCTGCTGACCTCGACCGCCCGCCGGTACGCGGCCTCGTAGCCCGCGCCCAGCCCGCCGACGTCGAAGTGCTCGGCGACGTGCGCGCGGCACTTGGCCGGGTCGAGGTGGCGGACGTCGTGCAGCGCCTGCACCAGGTCGGCCGGGTCGTCGCGCACCAGGCCGGTGACGCCGTCGACGACGACCTCCGGCACCGCGCCGGACCGCAGCGCCACCACCGGCGTGCCGCACGCCATCGCCTCGATCATGACCATCCCGAACGGCTCCTCCCACTGGATGGGGAAGAGCAGGCAGCGGGCCTTGGCGAGCAGCTCGCGCTTCGCGGTCGCGTCGGCGACGCCGAACACGTGGTCGTTGTCGGTGAGCCGCGGCCGGACCTCCCGCTCGAAGTACTCCTTCTCGATCGGCTCGGCGCACTTGCCGGCCAGGACCAGCCGCAGCCCGGCGCGGTGCGCGGCCTCCAGCGCGAGGTGCGGCGCCTTGTCCGGGTGGAACCGGCCGAGGAACAACGCGTAGTCGTCCTTTTCGGACTGGAACGGCCAGTCGGCCAGCCGCAGTGCGTTGTGGACGGTGCCGATCCAGTTCAGGCCGGGCGCCAGCTCGCGCTGCCGGTCGCTAATCGCCACCAGGTGCACGTCGTCGCCCAGTTCGGTGTAGTAGCGCGCCATGTCCTCGCCGACCGGACCGTGCACGGTCACCACGGTCGGCACGCCGTAGGCGGGGGCGTTGAGCGGGCCGGCCAGCGAGTGGTCGTGCACGACGTCGACGCCCTCGGCCGCGGCGAGCCGCTGCACGGCCCGGCGCGCGGCGATGGCGTGCATGACCTCCGGGTAGGGCTCGCCGAGCAGCTCCGGCACGGTGCGGTCCCACACCGGGACGAACCGCGCCTTCGTGCCGGGACGGCCCGCGCCGATCAGGGTGACGTGGTGCCCGCGGTCGACGAGGGCGTCCGCGAGGTCGGCCACGACCGCCTCGACCCCGCCGTAGGCCTTCGGAGGAACGTCGAAGTAGGGCGGGACGACCATCGCCACGCGGAGCGGGCGGTCGGGGTCGTCCCGTCGCACGGCGGCGTGCGAAACAGATCGGGCTTTCCACGCGGGGCGGTGCGCGCTGCTCAAGCTGCCTCCTCGGACCGTCTATGCAATTAGCACTCTCCTGCTAAGAGTGCTAATACAGCGGTGATGGCCTCGGCAAGCTCCGGGCGGGGGAGATCTGTGTCACACGGTGATCCGCTGTGCCGTGAGGACACCAGCGAGGCCGAGTGCCGCGGTTCCGGCGAAGACCGCGAGGAATGCCGCCGGTGCCGCGCCTTCCGCCGCGATGAGCGCGCCACCGAGTCCACTCGCGACAGCGGTGGCCAGGGTCTGCGCCAGCTGGAGCGCCGCGCTGACCGAGCCCTGCTGCCCGTCCGGGGCGCGACCGAGGGTCTCGGTGGTGGCGGCGTTGAACGCGACACCCATGCCTGCCCCGCCGATCACCCAGCCGAGCACCGCGAGCAGCCCCGGGCCGACGAGCACGCCGTAGGCCAGTACCGCCACCCCGGCCACCAGGACCGCGAAACCCAGACCCACCGCCATCCGACGGTTGCGGTCCCACTTCGCCTGCGCCGCCGAGCCGGCCACCCAGCTCAGCGCCCCGGCCGACAGGCCCAGCCCGGCTTCGAAGGCGCTCACGTGCCGCAGTTCGGTCAACCCCAGCGGCAGGAACGCCTCGGAGCCGAAGTACACCGCGCACAGCAGGAACCGCACGACCACCCCGGCGGGGACCCCGCGCCGCACGACGAGCGTGCCTGCCGGGGTGACCTGCCGCAGTGCCAGGACGGCGAGGACGAACCCGGCGGCGGCGAGCGGAACCAGCACCGCGACGGTGTGGAGTTCCAGTGCGGCCAACAGGATCGCGGTCCCCGCGGCGAGCGCGACGCTGCTGACGAGCGGCCGCCACCGGGAGGATTCCGGGGTCGTGGGCGCCGGCCGCGCCAGTCCGGGGAGCGTGCACCAGGCCGCGACCCCGGCGAGCGGGACCATGGCCAGGAACACCCACCGCCAGCCCGCCGAACTCGCCACCGCCGCCGCGACGACCGGGCCGACCAGCGACGGGATCGTCCAGGCCGAGGACAGCAGCGCGAACATGCGGGCACGCAGCCGTTCGGGGTAGACCAGCCCGATCA
Organism: Amycolatopsis thermoflava N1165; assembly: GCF_000473265.1. Lineage (NCBI taxonomy): Bacteria > Bacillati > Actinomycetota > Actinomycetes > Pseudonocardiales > Pseudonocardiaceae > Amycolatopsis > Amycolatopsis thermoflava. The sequence continues at coordinate 5,195,911 of NZ_KI421511.1, read as the reverse complement.
GCGTGTAGGCCATCGCCATCACCGCGCCGACCCCGAGGCCCTGCGCGAACCGGCCGAGCAGGAACACCGGCCACGACGGGGCGAGACCGGCCAGTGCGCTGCCGAGCGCGAACGCGACCAGCCCGGTGGCCAGCGGACGGGCCGGCCCACCGCGGTCGGCGGCGTGACCGGCGAGGACGGTGCCGACGATGTTGGCGAGCATCAGCGCGGCCAGCGCCCAGCCGTAGGAGCCGAGGCCGCCGAGCAGGCGGGAGACGTCCGGGAGGATGGTCGCCACCCCGAGGGATTCGAGCGCGACCAGTCCGACGGTGAGCACGATGCCGACGGTGCGGGCCCGGTAGCGGGGCGAGAGCACACCCTCGGAAGTCGAGGAGAGGGTCATGGCGGCAATTATGTTCCGTATCGGAACGAAATGGAAGTGCTAGGGTGGGGGCTGTGACGAGCACCCGGGCCGGCCGGCCACGCGACGAGCGCATCGACGGAGCCGTCCGCGAAGCGACGGTGGACCTGCTGAACGAGGTGGGCTACGCGGCGCTCACCCTGGAGGCGGTGGCGACCAGGGCGGGCACGAGCAAACCCGCGCTACGCCGCCGCTGGCGGGGGCGTCCGCACCTGGTGGTCGACGCGCTGGTGGCGACGGTCGGCGCGGTGCCGACGCCGGACACCGGGTGCACGCGCTGCGACCTGGTCGCGGGGATCGGGACGCTCAGCGAGGCCTTCACGACCAGGATCGGACGGCGGGTGCTGCCCGCGCTGGTCGCCGACCTCGCCGACGATCCGGAACTGGCGGAGGTGTTCCTGCGCGACTACTTCCACACGCGACGGAGCTCCACGGCGGAAGCCCTGCGCCGCGGCGTCGAGCGCGGCGACCTCGACCCGGACCTCGACTTCGACCTCGTGCTCGACATGCTCGCCTCGACCACCTACTACCGGGTCCTCTTCGGACACCTGCCGGTCACCGACCACCTGGCGGAGCAGGTGGTGGACGTGGTGCTGACCGGAGTCGCCGCGCCGGGGTGGCGCGGCTGCGCTCACCGGCCGGGGTCGCCGGGGCGGACCAGGCCGGATTCGTAGGCGATGTGCACCAGCTGGGCGCGGTCGCGCGCGTCCAGTTTGGACAGCAACCGGCTCACGTAGGTGCGGGTCGTGGCCGGGCTGAGGAACAGCCGCCCGGCGATCTCGTCGTTGGACCGGCCCGCGGCGACCTCGGCGAGCAGTTCCCGTTCCCGCTCGGTCAGGCGCGCCAGCCGCGCCGGGTCGGTGCGGTGCCCGTGCGCCACCGCCGCCATCACGCGCCGGGTGACCGACGGCGCCAGCAGCGCATCACCGGCGGCGACCGTTCGCACCGCCGCCCGCAGGTCGTCCGGCTCGGTGTTCTTCAGCAGGAACCCCGACGCGCCGGCTCGGATCGCGTCCAGGATGTGCTCGTCGGTGTCGAACGTGGTCAGGACAACGACCCGCACGGCGCGCAACCGCGGGTCGGCGACGATGCGCCGCGTGGCCTCGATGCCGTCCACGCCGGGCATGCGGATGTCCATAAGCACGACGTCCGGCCGCGCGGTCAGGGCGAGCGTCACCGCCTCCGCGCCGTCGGCGGCCTCGCCCACGACGGTGATGTCGTCGGCGCGGGCGAGCAACGCGGACAGACCGGCCCGCATCAGGTGCTGGTCGTCGACAAGCGCGACGCGGATCATCGCGGCTCCACCGGCAGGCTCGCGTCGACCTGGAAACCCGCGCCAGGGCGGGACTCCAGCGTCACCGAACCGCCGAGCAGCACGGCGCGGTCCCGCATGCCGTCCAGGCCGCGGCCGCCGCGGGCGGGCAGCTCGGCGCCGGCGCCGTCGTCGCGGACCTGGATCCGCAGCAGGCCCGGTTCGTAGCGCAGCCGCACCTCCGCCTTGCTCGCCCGGGCGTGGCGGAGGCAGTTGGTCAGCGCCTCCTGCACGATCCGGTACGCCGTGGTGTCCACGGCCGCGGGCAACGCGACCGGCTCGCCCTCGGTCGACACGGTCACCTCCAGACCACTTCGGACGGTCGCGGTCACCAGCGCGTCGAGGTGACGCAGGCTGCCCGCCGGGGCGCGGCCGGTGTCGTCGGTCAGCAGCCCGAGCGTGGTCCGCAGGTCGTGGACGGCTTCGTCGGCGGCCAGCCGGAGGGTCGCCAGGGCGGACCGGGCAGCGTCCGGGTCGTCGTCCAGCGCCTCGGCGGCGACGCTGGCCTGCACCGACACCACCGCCAGCGTGTGCCCGACGGCGTCGTGCAGGTCCCGCGCGATGCGCAGGCGTTCCTCCTCGACCCGCCGCCGTGCCTCCCACTCCCGTTCCACCGCGGCCTGCCGCGCGGTGCGGCGTTGCTCGGCACGCAACGCCCCCAGCGCGATCGCGCTCAGCATCAGCCCCACCGTCGAGGCGAGCTCGAACCCGAGCAGGTAATCCGGGCTCTCCCCCTGTCGCAACCGGAAGAACGTGCTGACCAGCACCAACGCCGCCGCCGTCGCCGCCGCGACGCGTGCCCGGCCGGCCTCGGCCGCGGAGAACAGGGCGGCCGCGACGGGCAGCGCCAGCCCCACCGGCGGGTAGCCGGCCGCGTGGTAGGCGAGCAGCCCGGCGGCGGTCGCGGCCAGCGCCAGCACCGGGAACCGGCGGCGCACGAGCATCAGCGCGCCGAGGCACACCGCGAACAGGTACGCCACCGGGTCGGGCGCCCGTGCGCCGCCGAGGTCCATCGCGATGGCGACGGCCACCACGGTGGAGGTCGCGACCCCCAGAGCGGCGTCGGCGAGCACCCGCTTTCGCTCGCTCACGTCCCGAGAATAGCCAGGTCCGGGCCCGCGCACAGTCGCCGGATGTTGACACCGCGATCGACTGCGGACGGACGACGGGCAGCGCGCGCCCGCCTAGTTTCGGCTCGCATGAGAACCCTGGGTGTCGCCATCCTCGGCCTGTTCGCGGGCCTCGCGGTGGGCTTTCTGGTCTTCGGCGAACTCGTCGGACGGCTCGCCGGGCAGGACGGTCAGGTCGACGCGCCCTGGACGTTCGTGATCGGCTTCGGCCCGCAGCTGCTCGCCGCCGCGGGCGCAGTCGTCGCTGTGCTGATCGACCAGCGGAGGCGGAACCGGTGAACCTGTCCCGGCGCGACCTGTTCCGCGTCACCGCGGCCGGCCTGCTCGTGGCGGGCTGCGCCAGCGGCGGCGCGAACACCGAGACCGAGTCCAGCGCGGGCACCCTGTTGCGCAGCGCGGCGAAACTGCCCGAGCCGTTCACCGTGCCGCTGCCGGTGCCGCCCGTGCTGCGGCCGGTCCGACCCGGCCACTACGAGATCACCCAGCGCGCCGCCGAGGTGGAGATCCTGCCCGGGTTGCGCACCACGGTCTGGGGGTACGACGGGATCTTCCCCGGCCCCACGATCGAGTCCCGCCGCGGCGAGACCACCGTCGTCCGGCACCGCAACGAGCTCGGCGTGCCGGTGGTGGTGCACCTGCACGGCGGCCGCACGCCGCCCGAGCACGACGGCTACCCGCTGGACCTGGTCGCGCCCGGCGCGGCGCGGGAGTACGTGTATCCGCTGGACCAGCCGGCCGCCACGCTCTGGTACCACGACCACCGGGCCGACTTCACCGGCCCGCAGGTCTACCGCGGGCTCGCCGGGTTCCACCTGGTGCGTGACGACGAGGAGGACGCGCTGCCCCTGCCGCGCGGCGAGCGCGAGGTGCCGTTGATGATCACCGACCGGTCGTTCGCCGCGGACGGCTCGTTCGCCTACCCGTCGGTCGACCCGTCACTGCTGGGGCAGCCGGGTGTGACCAGTGAGTTCGTCAGCGGCGTGCTCGGCGACTGCATCCTGGTCAACGGCGCGCCGTGGCCGGTGATGGAGGTGGACGCCGCGCGTTACCGGTTCCGGATCCTCAACGCCTCCAACGCCCGCCGCTACCGGCTCGCACTGGACCCGCCGGGGCCGGGGTTCACGCAGATCGGCGGCGACCAGGGGCTGCTGGCCGCGCCGGTCCGGCACGAGCGGCTGCAGATCGCGCAGGCCGAACGGTACGACGTGGTGATCGACTTTTCGGCGTACTCGCCCGGCCAGGAGGTGACGCTGGTGAACCGGCTCGGCGACGGCGGCACGGCGCGGGTGATGCGGTTCGTGGTGACCCGGCGGGCGCCCGACGACAGCGCCGTCCCGGACCGGTTGGCCGACGTGCGGCCGCTGTCCCGCTCGGATGCCGTGGCGGAACGCGAGTTCACGTTCCGCCGCGGCGGGGCCGAGCACCACGGGATGACACTGTGGACGGTCAACGGGATGCCGTTCAGCGCGGACGGCGTCGTGGCCGAGCCCGCCCTGGGCACGGTGGAGCTGTGGCGGTTGCGGGCGCAGAACGTGCCGCACCCGATCCACATCCACCTCGCGCCGTTCCAGGTGCCGGGCACGGCGCACGGCTGGAAGGACACGGTCGACCTGGGCAACGGCGACCAGGCCGAGGTGCTCGTCCGGTTCGAGGGCTATCGCGGGAAGTACGTCCTGCACTGCCACAACCTCGAACACGAGGACATGATGATGATGGCGAATTTCGTGGTCCGGTGAGTCACTCCTCGCCGTCGAACTCGAACGCCTCTTCCAGCATCTCGCCCATGATCATCCCGCCGACGACACCCGCCGCGGCGCCGGCCACCATGCCGCCGACGCCCATGCCGCGGCCGTGACCATGGTGGCCGTGGTGGCCCGGGTGATGGCCGCCGAAGGCCGGGTTGCCGAACGCGGAGTGCCCGCCGCGCTGGGCGGCTTCGCTCAGCCACTGCCCGATGAGCGCGGCCCAGTCGGCGTTCTCCGCATCCTGGTGCGACATCTGGAAGCGGCCGAACGAGTCGCCGCCCGCTTGCATGAAGCGGCCCCGCCGGTCGGCTTCGAGCACGACGGCGAGATCGTGCGGCCCGGCGACGAACGTCAGCTCGACCTCGTTGATCCGCCCGGCGAACTCAGCCGGCGGGAAGAACTCGAGCTCCTGGTAGAAGCCCAGCTCCTGGCGCACGCCGTAGAGGTGGCCCGCTTCCACGTCGGCGTTGCGGAACCGGAACCCGAGCTGCCCGAACGCGTCGAGCACCCGGTCCTGCGACGGCAGCGGGTGCACGTGGACCGGGTCGAGGTCACCCTTGTCCGGCGCGCCCGAGATCACCAGCTCGGTCCGCACACCGACCGCCATGCCGTGCAGGAGCGAGTCGCCGACCGCGGTGATCGGCGTCTCCCACGGCAGGCGCAGCTCGAACGGCACCGTGACCAGCTGACCGGACGGCACCCGCACGCCCTGCTGCACGAGCTGGCGGTGGAACTCACCGGTGGCCGCGGACTCGTGCCCGCCGTGCTCGATCTCGACCCGCGTGACCAGCGACAGGACGACCTGGTCGATGGCCGCGTCGGCGCTGCCGCCCTGGATCCGGACCTGCCCCGTGACCACCCCACCGGGCGCCACGTGGGGCGAGTCGAGCACGGTGTCGACCGACGGCCCACCGACGCCGAAGGCGCTGAGCATCCGCTTGAACATGGACAGTTCCTCCTGGGGATCCGGACAAAACAGGCTCAAGATCGAGACTACCGGCAGCAAAACCCCGCTCACCACCAGGAACCCGGCAACGAAGGCCCTCACCCCCCGAGCCACCCCTCTCCCGCAACCCGATCCCCAGCCGAATCGGTTGCCGAGCCACCGGGTCAAGCCACTCTTTCCCGGCTTGACGCGGTGTCTCGGCAACCGAACACTGAAAGATCGGGTTCGGGAGGGCAGATCCGGGCGTAGCGAAGCGAAGCCGGCGCTTTCGGCCGCGCGCAGCGCAGATACGCGCGTAGCGCCCCCTAAGAGCCCAAGTAGCGCAGAACAGCCAGCACCCGCCGGCTGTACCCGCTCGTATGGCTCAGCCGCAGCTTGTCGAAAATCGCGTTCACGTGCTTCTCCACCGCGGACTGCGACACGTACAGCTCCGCCGCGATGCCGGCGTTCGTGTGCCCCTCGGCCATCTTCGCCAGCACTTCGCGTTCCCGGGCGGTCAGCGTCGCGAGCGGGTCGGCGTGCGTGGTGCGCGCCAGCAGTCGCCGGACGACCTCGGGGTCGAACGCCGCCCCGCCGGACCCGACCCGCTCCAGCGCGTCGAGGAACTCGCCGACCTGCATGACCCGGTCCTTGAGCAGGTACCCGACCCGCCCGCCGTCGTCGGTGATCAGTTCCGTCGCGTACCGCTTCTCGACGTACTGGGACAGCACGAGCACCCCGACGTCCGGCCAGCGCCGCCGGATCTCCAGCGCCGCCCGCAGGCCCTCGTCGGTGTGGTCGGGCGGCATCCGGATGTCCGTCACCACCACGTCCGGCTGCGCCCGGGACACCTCGTCGAGCAGCTCCGTGGCGTTGCCGACCGCGGCGAGCACCTCGTGGCCCTCCTCGGCGAGCAGCCGGATCAGGCCTTCCCGCAGCAACGTCGAGTCCTCGGCCAGGATCACGCGCACGGCAGCTCCGCCCGCACGACCGTCGGCCCGCCGGCCGGACTGTCCACAGTGAACACTCCGTCGGCCGCGCCGACCCGCCTGGCCAGGCCGGACAGCCCGTTGCCCGCGACCTGAGCGCCGCCAACGCCGTCGTCGGTGATCGTCACGCCGACCATCCTGCCCGCCCGCGCCACCGCGATCTCGATGCGGCTCGCCGCCGCGTGCTTGATCGCGTTCGTCACCGCCTCCGACGCCACGAAGTACGCCACCGTCTCGGTCGCCGGATCCAACCGCTCCTCAAGCGCGTACGAGAGCGCGACCGGCAGGCTCGACCGCTCGGCCAGCGCCTCCAGCGCCGTGGCAAGCCCGCCTTCGTCCAGCGCGATCGGGTACACGCGCCACGCCACGTCCCGCAGCTCCTGCAGCGCCAGCTGCGTCTCCTCGTGCGCCTGCCGCAGCAGCGCCTCCGCCCGCTCCGGGTCCTTCGCGCGCCGGGCGCGGCCGAGCAGCATGCCCAACGACACGATCCGCTGCTGCACCCCGTCGTGCAGATCGCGTTCGATCCGCCGCCGCTCGTCGTTCACCGCCTCGACGACCTCGGCGCGGCTGTGGGTGAGCGCGTCGACCCGGCGCTGCAACCGTTCCTGCTTCGTGGGGCCGAAGAAGTGGTGCGCCAGCGTGCGTTCCAGCGCGCCGACGCCGATGAGCCCCTGCACGGCGAGGAACACCAGCAGCGCGCCCATCAGCAGCAGCACGGGCACGTCGAACCAGTCCTGGTCGTCGCCGAGCGGCTGCCCGCCCGCCAGCTGCCACACCGTGATCACCGCCGTCGCCAGGCCCAGCCCGATCAACGCGAAGACACCCGCGCCCAGACCGCCCGCGACGCTGCGCGACGCCAGGTACCGCAGCGCGCGCGAGTCGCGGTAGTCGTCCGAGGTGGGGTAGTCGAGGAACCGCCGGAGCCGCGCCCGTTCCCGCTCGGCGAACCAGCGGGTGGCCCGGAACACGGCGGGGCGCGCGGCGGGCACGGCGAGGACGAGCGTCGCCACGACGACGAAGGCCGCCTCGGCGAACGCGCTCAGCGCGCCGAGCGCCAGCCCCGCCGTCACCCGCAACGCGCGGCGCAGGTCCACTGTGGGCACAACCCGAGGTTAGCGGGGTTCCGGGCGGCCGGTACTGAGGTTTTCCGCAGGATGACCGGGTGCCGCGCCCCATGTTCGGCCGCCGCCCGCGAACCTAGCTTCGAAGTATGGATCTCCAACTCGCACAGGCCGAACCGCTCGGGGGACTCGCCGGCTGGGCCGTCTCGCTCATGGATTCGCTCGGCGGACCGGGCGCCGCCATCATCGTCGGCCTGGACAACCTGTTCCCGCCGATCCCGAGCGAGCTGGTGCTGCCGCTCGCCGGGTTCTCCGCCGGCCAGGGCACGTTCAGCCTGCTCGAAGCGCTGGCCTGGACCACGTTCGGCTCGGTCGCGGGCGCCGTCATCGTCTACTGGCTGGGCGCGCTGCTCGGCCGCGAGCGGACCCGCGCGCTGCTGCTGCGCATCCCGCTGGTCAAGGCCTCCGACTTCGACCGCACCGAGGCGTGGTTCGCCAAGCACGGCACGAAGGCGGTGTTCTTCGGCCGGATGGTGCCGATCTTCCGCAGCCTGATCTCGCTGCCCGCCGGGATCGAGCGGATGGCGTTCGGCAGGTTCCTCGTGCTCACCACGCTGGGCAGCCTGATCTGGAACACGATCTTCGTCGTCGCCGGCTACCTGCTCGGCGCGAACTGGCACGTGGTGGACCGCTACGCCGGCTTCTTCCAGTACGCGGTGATCGGCGCCGTCGCGATCGCGCTCGCCGTGTTCGTCATCACCAGGCTGCGGGAGCGCGTCCGGACGTGAACACGGAGCCGCCCTCCCTGGGGGCAGGGGAGGGCGGCTCCGCTCGGGGGCGTCAGGCGGCCTGGGCCACGGGGGTGGTGGCCGGCGCCAGCGCCAGGTCGAGGACCTCACGGACGTTCGACACCGGGTGCACGTCGAGCTGGGCCAGCACGTCCGCGGGGACGTCGTCCAGGTCCGGCTCGTTGCGCTGCGGGATGATCACGGTCTTGATCCCGGCCCGGTGCGCGGCCAGCAGCTTCTGCTTGACCCCGCCGATCGGCAGGACGCGGCCGGTCAGCGACACCTCACCGGTCATCGCCACGTCGGACCGCACCACGCGGCCGGACAGCAGCGACGCCAGCGCCGTGGTCATCGTGATCCCGGCGCTCGGCCCGTCCTTGGGCACCGCGCCGGCGGGCACGTGGACGTGCACGCCCCGGTCCTTCAGGTCGCCGACCGGGAGTTCCAGTTCGGCGCCGCGGGACCGCAGGTAGGACAGCGCGATCTGCACCGACTCCTTCATCACGTCACCCAGCTGCCCGGTGACCGTGAGCCCGGAGCTGCCCGACTCGGGATCGGCCAGCGACGCCTCGATGTAGAGGACGTCCCCGCCCGCGCCCGTGACGGCCAGGCCGGTCGCCACGCCCGGGGTCGCGGTCCGCTGCGTCGACGCGGGCAGCGCCGACTCCGGCAGGTGCCGCGGACGGCCGAGGTAGCCCTCCAGGTCCGCCGCGTCGACGGTCACCGGCAGGGTCGCCTCGTCCAGCGCGACCCTGGTCGCGATCTTGCGCAGCACCTTCGCGATGGTCCGGTTCGCGTTGCGCACGCCCGCCTCGCGGGTGTACTCGGCGGCGATCCGGCTCAGCGCCGCGTCGGTGAACCGCACGTCGTCCCGGCCCAGCCCGGCCCGCTCCAGCTCGCGCGGCAGCAGGTGGTCGCGGCCGATGACGACCTTTTCGTGCTCGGTGTAGCCGTCCAGCGTCACCAGCTCCATCCGGTCCAGCAGCGGGCCGGGGATGGTCTCCAGCGCGTTGGCCGTGGCGAGGAACACCACGTCCGACAGGTCCAGCTCCACCTCGAGGTAGTGGTCGCGGAACGTGTGGTTCTGCTCGGGGTCGAGGACCTCCAGCAGCGCCGCGGTCGGGTCGCCGCGGTAGTCGGCGCCCACCTTGTCCACCTCGTCCAGCAGGACGACCGGGTTCATCGAGCCGGCCTCCTTGATGGCGCGGACGATCCGGCCGGGCAGCGCGCCGACATAGGTGCGCCGGTGGCCGCGGATCTCCGCCTCGTCCCGGACACCGCCGAGCGCGACGCGGACGAACTTCCGGCCCATCGCCTTCGCGACCGACTCGCCGAGCGAGGTCTTGCCCACACCGGGAGGACCGACCAACGCCAGCACGGCTCCGGAGTGCCGCCCGCCGACCTGCCCCTGTCCGGCCTCGGCGCGCCGGGCGCGCACGGCCAGGTACTCGATGATGCGTTCCTTCACGTCGTCCAGGCCCGCGTGGTCGGCGTCGAGCACCGCCCGCGCCGCCGCGATGTCGTGGACGTCGGTGGTCCGGTCATTCCAGGGGAGCTCCAGGACCGTGTCCAGCCAGGTGCGGATCCAGCCGCCCTCCGGCGAGGCGTCGGAGGTGCGCTCCAGCTTGTCCACCTCGGCCAGCGCGGCCGTGCGGACGTGCTCGGGCAGGTCGGCCTGCTCCACGCGGGCGCGGTAGTCGTCCTGGTCGGCGGTGCCGTCCAGCTCGCCCAGCTCCTTGCGGATCGCCTCCAGCTGGCGGCGCAGCAGGAACTCCTTCTGCTGCTTCTCCATGCCCTCGGCGACGTCCTTGCGGATGGTGTCGGTCACCTCGAGCTCGGCCAGGTACTCCCGGCTCCACTCCAGCGCCTTCTCCAGCCGCGCCGCGACGTCGAGCGTGGCCAGCAGCTCCAGCTTCTGGTCGGTGCTCAGGAACGGCGAGTTGCCCGCGAGGTCGGCGACCGCGGACGGGTCCTCGACCTGCTGCACCGCGTCGATCATCTGCCAGCCGCCGCGCTGCTGGAGGATCGAGATCACGACGGTCTTGTACTCGGCGGCCAGCGTCCGGGCCTGGTCGCCGACGACCTCGGCGACCGGCTCGGCGTACACCCAGCGGGCGGCGCCGGCGCCGTCGCCGTTCTCGCCGACGCGGGCGCGCCGGGTGGCGCGCAGCAGGACGGCGGCCTTGCCACCGGGGATCCGGCCGACGCGCTCGATGGTCGCGACGGCGCCCAGTTCGGCGTACTCCCCGTGCACCCGCGGGACGATCAGGACCTCGGCCTGCGCAGACGGCAGCGACCGGATGCCCGGGAACGACGGCGTGCTCGGTGCCTTGCTCTGCGCGGAGTCGACCGCGGCGCGAGTCTCGGCGTCATCGAGCTCGAGCGGGACGATCATGCCGGGCAGCACGACGTCGTCGTCGAGGGGCAGTACGGGGAGGAGCCTGGTGTCGGTCATCTTGTTGCTCCCTACCTGGTTGAGTCTGCCTAGCTCAACTTTCTGGCGGCCGGGTTTGTTTCCGCAGGTAGTTCGCTTGCAGCGGACGGCTTCCGGGAATAAACCGGGGCACGTCCGGCAGTGGTTCCAGGTGCCAGGACTGAGATGATCGTCGCATTGCCGGAAACGTTTTCCCGGGTGTAACCGGCGAGACCACGCTCAGTCATCGGTTCGGGTAATCCCGATCTCGATTGAATCGCGATCAATGCGGAGGAGTGCAGCGCGACGGCTCGCGGCGAACTCGTCGTAGCCGGGCGTGGCGCTTAACACCGACTACCGGGAGCGATCACCGGAAAGATCCAGCTCACCCGTAAGTCTCCGCTGGTCACCGTAGTTGGCACGTTGTTAACTATGGGGTGATGTCATGGCGGCCGGAAAGAGGCTGAAGTACGCCCTCCGGGGTACAGTGATCCCCTCATTCGCACCGAGATCACCGTCTCGTGCGCGGGTGGGTTCAAGCGGGCGCGCTGGGGCGAATGGGTGGAAGGAGGTTGCATGCCGGACTCCGATGGCAGGCCTGACGGCCCCGTCCCGGCGGCAGCCGCCGGTTCTGGTGGTGCCGAGGCGCGGGCGGACGAGCGCCGCTTCCGGGTCTACACGCTGACCGTGTTCTCCGTCGGTGTGCTCACCGCCGCCGCCGTGTCGCTGTGGCTGCCGTTCGACGGCTCGGCGAAGCTGTGGTGGATCGGCCCGGTGCTGGCCCTGTCGTTCCTGCTCGCCGAGCAGCTCGGCATCAACGTCGACGTCCGGTCCGGCATCTCCTGGACCATTTCCTTCACCGAGATCCCGCTGGTCATCGGCTTCTTCGTGGCGCCGTTCGAAGTGGTGCTGGCGGCGCACCTGGTCGCCGGGATCAGCACGCTCGTGGTCCGCCGTGTCTCCGGGCGTGTGCTCTACAACGCCGGCGCGTTCCTGCTGGAGATCACCAGCGCGTTCGCCGTGGCCGGCCTGGTCGAGCGGATCATGGGCGCCACCGAGATGACGTGGCCCGCCGCGCTCGCCGGCACCCTGACCGCGCCGCTCACCAGCACGCTGCTGGCGCTGGCCGCCGTCCGGGTGCTGCGCCGCCGGATGCGGATCGGCACCGCGCTCCGGCTCACCGGCCGCATCCTGGTCGTCGGGTTCGTCAACGCCTCGGTCGGCCTGAGCGGCTACCTGGTGATCGCAGGCACGGCGAACGCGTGGCCGCTGGTGCTCGCCGTCTTCGCCGGGCTGTCCGCGCTCTACTGGGCCTACTCCGACCTGTTGCGCGAGCAGCGGGACATGGAAGCGCTCTCCGACGTCAGCCTGATGGTCGCGCGCTCCGGCCAGCAGGCCGCCGCGCGCCCGGCCAGCGGCGCGGACGACCTCGCGGCGGGCGTGAACGTCAGCGAGTGGGAGACGATCGCGGAGCGGATCAAGGACCAGCTCTCCGCGGGCCGCGTGGTCCTGCGGCTGCGCCTGGAGCCGACCGCGGACATGCGCGCCGTCGTCGCGGGGGAGCCGATGCCGTCGGCCGAACTACCCGCCGACGACCCGATGCTGCGGCTGCCCGGCTCGCACGTGCGGCACTTCCGCATCACCGAGGCCAACAGCGACATCGCCGCCGGACTGCTCAACCGGGGCGCGCAGGAGGCGCTGGTGGTGCCGCTGCGCAGCGCGAACCAGCTGCTCGGCGTGGTCGAGGCGCACGACAGGCTGTCCCGCTGGCGCGGCTTCGGCAAGTACGACGTCCAGTTGCTCGGCACGATGGCCAGCCACCTGGCGACCGCGCTGGACAACCGCCGCCTGCTCGCCACCCTGCGCCACGACGCCTACCACGACCCGCTGACCGGCCTGCTGAACCGGCCCGGCTTCCGCCAGGTCGCGCGCGAACCGCTGGCCGAGCACAGCGCGTCCGCCGACTCCGCGGTGCTGCGCATCGACCTGGACGTGTTCTCCGCGGTCAGCGACGCGCTCGGCTACGCGTGGGCGGACCGGATGGTCGTCGCCGCCGGCCGCCGCCTGCGTGACGCGCTCGGCCCGGACGTGCCGCTGGCCCGCCTGGAGGGCGCGTCGTTCGCGGCGCTGCTCACCGGCGTGCGCGGCCACGGCGTGCACGAGGCGGCCGAGCGGTTGCGCTCGCAGCTGTCCGTGCCGTACCCGGTCGACCGGCTGACGGTCGAGGCGAACGCGATGGTCGGCTACGCCTCCACGGCCGACGACGACACCCTCGACCCGGGCGACGTGGATGCCCTGCTGCAGCGGGCCGACGTCGCCGTGCGGGCCACCCGCGGTGGTGAGGAGGTCCGCGGGTACGTGCCCAGCATGGGCCAGATCTTCCTGCGCCGGTTCCAGATGGTCACCCAGTTCCGGCAGGCCATCGAGGAGGGCCAGGTCAGCGTCCACTACCAGCCGAAGGTGTCGCTGCCGAGCAAGCAGGTCCTCGGCGTGGAGGCGCTGGTGCGCTGGCAGCACCCCGAGTTCGGCCGGCTCGACCCGGACGAGTTCGTGCCCGCGGTCGAGGCCGCGGGCCTGGTCGGCGTGCTGACCGGGTTCGTGCTGGAGCAGTCGCTGATCCGCGTCCGCAAGTGGATGGACGAGGGGCTGCGGATCTCCGTCGCGGTCAACCTGTCCGTGCGCAACCTGGCCGACGAGGACTTCCCGGCGAAGGTCGTGGAGGCGCTGCGGAAGTTCGACGTGCCGCCCGAGCTGCTCACGTTCGAGCTGACCGAGTCCGGGGTGATGGCCGATCCGCAGAAGGCGCTGCCGATCCTGCGCGAGCTGCACGCGCACGGGATCGTGCTGGCGGTCGACGACTTCGGCACCGGCTACTCGTCGCTGGCCTACCTGCGGCAGCTGCCGGTGGACGAGGTCAAGATCGACAAGAGCTTCGTCCTCGGCATGGGCACGGACCTCGGCGACCTGGCGGTCGTCCGGTCGATCGTCGAGCTCGGCCACTCGCTGGGCCTCGCGGTCGTCGCGGAGGGCGTCGAGGAGGACGTCGCGCGGGACCAGCTGGAGGCGATGGGCTGCGACGTCGCCCAGGGCTACCTGATCTCCCGTCCGCTGGCCGAGGACCGCCTGGAGGCCTGGTTGCAGGCCCGGACGGCCCGGTCGGTGGGGCGCAAGATGGAGACGGTGCTGACGCTCCTGACCTAAAGGGGACCCCCCTGCGCGGCCCCTCCGGCGGACGATGTAATCTCTTCGAGGCTTCAACGTTCAGACGTTGGAACTCGCCCCAATAGCTCAGTCGGCAGAGCGTCTCCATGGTAAGGAGAAGGTCTACGGTTCGATTCCGTATTGGGGCTCGGTGGTCAGCAGGCCGCTCCGCTTCGGTGGGGGAGCCTGAAGGCCGGTCAAGGCGGTGTAGCTCAGTCGGTAGAGCAAGCGGCTCATAATCGCTGTGTCGCCGGTTCAAGTCCGGCCACCGCTACGCGGATGGGCGGACTATGCTCACGGAGCGCGTGAGCCTGATCCGCTTCGCCATTGCACCGGGGGTCGGACCCCCGGACCCCCGCCAGGGGGCTAGCCCCCTGGACCCCCACCCGGGGCGACTTGGGAGGTCAGGTCGCTTGTGGGGGTTTTCGTTGTGTAGAGAAAGGCTTTGCTGTGGCTGCCACCGACGTGCGACCGAAGATCACGCTGGCGTGCGAGGTCTGCAAGCACCGCAACTACATCACCAAGAAGAACCGGCGCAACGACCCGGATCGCCTGGAGATGAAGAAGTTCTGCCCGAACTGCGGTACGCACCGGGTTCACAAGGAAACCCGCTGACGCCAGCACCCCAGGTTTCGACGAAGGCCGCCCCGGACCACCGGGGCGGCCTTCGTGCTTTCCGTGCGCACGCGGGCGGTGGGTAGGCTGCTCGGGTGCCTTTGGACCCCTCGTTCGTCGGGCGGACGTACCCGCCGGACTCAACCTACGAAGTCGGCCGCGAGAAGATCCGCGAGTTCGCCGCCGCGATCGGTGACGCCAACCCGCTCTACACGGACCCGGAGGCGGCCCGCGCGGCCGGCTACCCGGACGTCATCGCGCCGCCCACCTTCCTCACGGTGATCAACCTCGACGCGATCAACGCCATCGCCGAGGACCCGGAGCTGGGGCTGGACTACAGCCGGATGGTGCACGGCGACCAGGCCTTCAGCTACACACGCCCGGTGCACGCCGGTGATCGGCTCCGCATCACCACGACGGTCGAGGACATCATGGCCAGGGCGGGCAACGACTTCCTGACCGTGCGCGGCGAGGTCGTCGACGCCGACGGTCAGCTCGTGTGCACGACGCGCGCGCAGCTCGTCGTGCGGGGAGAGGGGGCCTGATGGCGTACGAGAAGGGCACCGAGCTGCCGTCGCTGCAGGTGCACGTCACACGTGACCAGCTGGTCCGGTACGCGGGCGCGTCGCTGGACTTCAACCCGATCCACTGGAACGAGCGGTTCGCCAAGGAGGTCGGGCTCCCGGACGTGATCGCGCACGGGATGCTCACGATGGCGCTGGGCGGCCGTCTCGTCACGGACTGGCTCGGCGACCCGGGCAAGCTGGTCGAGTACAGCGTCCGCTTCACCAGGCCCGTCGTGGTCTCGCCGGAGGGCGCGGACGTCGAGTTCAGCGGCAAGGTCGCGGAGGTCCGCGAGGACGGCACCGCCCGCGTGGACATCACGGCCAAGTTCGACGGCAAGACGGTGCTCGGGAAGGCCCAGGCCGTCGTCCGCTGAGGTGCATCCCAAACTGGTACCGTAGTGGTATGACGAAGCAGATCGCCGTCCGTCTCCCCGACGACCTGGTGTCCTTCATCGACCACGTGGTGGAGGAGGGCGGCGCCGCGAGCCGTGCCGAGCTGGTGTTCCGCGCCCTGGAACGGGAGCGCCGGCGCCTGCTGACGGAGCGCGACATCGCCCTGCTCACGGGCGGCGTGCCGGACGATCTCGCCGGGATCGAGGAGCACGCCGCCCCGTTGGACGACCTGGACTGATGCGCCCGATCCACCTGGCCCGGCTCGACAAGGTCCGGCCGGTGCTGGTGCTGACCCGCGAACTGATCCGCCCGCACCTGACCCGCGTCACGATCGCCCCCGTCACGAGCACGATCCGCGGCCTGTCCACCGAGGTGCGGGTCGGCAGCCGCAACGGCCTGGACCACGAAAGCGTCGTCAGCTGCGACAACATCCAGACGATCCGCAAGTCGGCGTTGGGCAAGCAGATCGGCCGCCTGATGCCCGACCAGGAGCGCGAACTGACGGAAGCGATCCGCCTCGCCTTCGACCTCGACTGAGGACGCGCAGCGCCCTGAACAACAAGTAGCTGGGTGGTCATCCCGTCGCCTGACACCGGAACGATCACTTTGAGCCAGGCCCGCAACCCAGGCCGCCAGCGCGCGGCCGACAACGCAACCTTGCGGGCCTGGCTCAAAGTGATACCCACAAACCGCAGGCGACGGGATGACCACCCGGCGACCACCCACCCAAGGCGAGCCGAGGGACCCCCAGGTCATCCCGGAGCCTGCCCGTCCGGCGAGGACCATCTTTTGATCTTTAAAGCCGCACTCAGGCACACGAGCCGCGGCAGACGAGGTCAATCCACCAGATCCAGCACCACGTCCGCCATCCCACGTTCCCCGACCGCATTGGGATGCAGCTCCATCGCCGGCGAGGACGGCACCACGTCCTCGACCCACTTGACCCGCGCCTTCGCGCACATGTCCTTCCCCTTGGACGGCGTCGCAGTGTCCGCGTACCCGGCCTGGCCCGCCTTCGCCTCGCTGGCCAGCATCGAGTTCAGCCGCGCGAGCGAGGTCCGCAGGTAGGCCACGTCCTCGGGGCCGATGGGCAGGAACGGCCAGCACCCGTTCCCGTCCGGCAGCGCCGTCGGGTAGCCCACCACGATCACCTGCGCGCGTGGCGCTCGCTCGTGGATCGCGGTCAGCGCGGTCCGCACCTTCGTCGCCGTCGCGGTGATCCGCTCCGCCAGCTGGTCCCGCCCGCCGGCGGTCAGCCGCGGCTTGCACAGCGACACCGCGCGGTTGGTCGTCAGGCAGTCGCGGGCGAGGCTCACCAGCCCGATGTCGTTGCCGCCGATCCCGAGCGTCACCAGCGTCGTGTCCGGGGTGACCGCGTCCAGCTGCGGCGGGTTGACCCCGTCCGGCGTGGTCTGCGGCTCCGACAGGTGCTGCGTCGTCGCCCCGCCGCAGCTGACGTCGGCGAACGACACCGGCCGCAGCTCGGCGGCGACGAGGTGCGGGTAGTTGTTGTCCGACCGTCCGCAGCCCGGCGGCGTCCCGGCTGGCGCCCCGGTTCTCGGCGCCGACGTGTAGGAGTCGCCCAGCGCGACGTACCGGCCGGTGCCGGGGCCGATCACCGAACCAGGGGGCTTCGGCGGCGCGGTGGACTCGCCGCGGTCGCTGCGCCAGTACACGACACCGGCGGTCGCCGCCCCGACGAGCGCGGCCACCACCACCCCGATCAGCACCTTCTTCCCCACCCGCTACGGCTACCCCGAAAACGCCGAAGCGCCACTTCCGGCATGCGGAAGTGGCGCTTCGGTTGACTCGATCGGGTTACTTCGCCTCGGACAGCAGGGCCGCGATCCGCTCCACGCCCTCCACCAGGTCCGACTCGGCCAGCGCGTAGGAGAACCGGAAGTAGCCCGGCGTCCCGAACGCCTCGCCCGGCACCGCGGCCACGTCGGCCTCGCGCAGCATCAGGTCGGCCAGCTCCAGCGTGTCGGCCGGCTTCTCGCCGCGGATCTCCTTGCCGAGGAGCTCCTTGAACGACGGGTACGCGTAGAACGCGCCCTCCGGGGTCGGGCAGGTGACGCCCGGGATGTCGGAGAGCAGCGAGACGATCTTCTTGCGGCGGACGTCGAACGCGGCGCGCATCTCGGCGACCACGTCCAGCGGCCCCGCGACGGCGGCGAGCGCGGCCCGCTGTGCGACGTTCGACACGTTGCCGCACAGGTGCGACTGGTAGCTCGTCGCGGCCTTGATCACGTCCTTGGGGCCGGCGATCCAGCCCACGCGCCAGCCGGTCATCGAGTAGGTCTTGGCGACGCCGTTCAGCACCAGGGTCTGGTCGGCCAGCTCGGGCACCACGACCGGCATCGAGTGGTTCTCCACGCCGTCGTAGGTCAGGTGCTCGTAGATCTCGTCGGTGATCACCCAGATGCCGTGCTCGTGGGCCCACTTGCCGATGGCCTCGATCTGCTCGCGGCTGTAGACCGCGCCGGTCGGGTTGGACGGCGAGTTGAACAGCAGCACCTTGGTGCGGTCGGTGCGCGCGGCCTCCAGCTGCTCGACGGTGACCCGGTAGCCGGTCGACTCGTCGGCGGTGACCTGCACCGGCACCCCGCCGGCGAGCTTGATCGACTCGGGGTAGGTGGTCCAGTACGGCGCGAGCAGCAGGACCTCGTCGCCCGGGTCGCACAGCGTGGCGAAGGCGGAGTAGACGGCCTGCTTGCCGCCGTTGGTGACCAGGACCTGGCTGGGCTCGATGGCGAAGCCGGTGTCGCGCAGCGTCTTCGCCGCGATGGCCTCCTTCAGCTCGGGCAGGCCGCCGGCCGCGGTGTAACCGTGGTTGGCCCGGTCGTGGACGGCCTTCGCGGCCGCCTCGACGACGTAGTCGGGCGTGGGGAAGTCCGGCTGCCCCGCACCGAAGCCGATCACCGGGCGGCCCTGCGCCTTCAGCTCCTTCGCCTTCGCGTCGACGGCGAGGGTGGCCGACGGCGTGATGCCGGCGATCCGGGCCGAAATGCGGGAGCTGGCGGTGACGGTTGCGGGTGCGCTCATGGCCTTCATGTTCGCACGTCGCGTGTGTCGAGGAGCACGCGGGAGCCGTTCTGCGCCCCTCGGTTGCGGGCCCCTTCCGGGCTTGCCGTAGACTTCCGAACTTGGAACGTCCGGCGCCTGACCCCGCAGGGCATGCGGGGAGGGTCAAGGGCGTCCAGCGAGCGGCTGGATTGCTCGAAGGGGTGTAGCTCAATTGGCAGAGCAGCGGTCTCCAAAACCGCAGGTTGCAGGTTCAAGTCCTGTCACCCCTGCGTCGATGTAGGTGCCTTAGCGGAGGAGTGGTCGTGAGCGACAACGACGCCGGCGGCAAGGGCCAGGAGCAGGAGCCCAAGCGGGCTGCGCGTCCGGTCACGGCTGCGGCGCGGCGCGAACGTCGCGCCTCCGCGCGCCCTGCCGGCAAGGCGGCCAAGGACGGCGACAAGGCGCGTCCGTCGGGCAAGGCTTCGGCCGCGAGCCCGGTCACCGACGGCAAGGCCAAGGCGGGCGAGGTCAAGAAGGGTCGCGCGACCCCGAAGCGGACCCGCAAGGACAAGAAGCCGTCGCTGTTCGCGAGGCTGGTGCGGTTCATCCGCGAGGTGTGGGCCGAGCTGCGCAAGGTCATCTGGCCGACGCGCAAGCAGATGGTCACCTACACCACGGTCGTGCTGGTCTTCGTGGCCTTCATGGTCGCGCTGGTCTCGTTGCTGGACTTCGCGTTCCGCAAGGGCGTGTTCTGGCTGTTCGGCTGAGCGCGTCCCGCGGGCCGGCACGGACACGACAAGCGATCAAGTGAGAGGACGGAACGTGACCTCCGAGAACGGCGTCGCAGCCGGCGACGAGTACGACGAGCCGGTCGAGGCGGTGGCTGAGGACGAGGCCGTCGAGTCCGACCAGGACGCCGACGGCGCGGTCGCCGAACTCGACGCCGAGCCGGAAGAGGCCGCGGCCGACGACGAGCAGGCGGGCGACGAGGCGGCCGAGCCGGTCGCCGAAGCCGCGCCCGCCGAGGACGACGACGAGGACCCGGTCGAGAAGCTGCGCAAGGAGCTGCGCTCGCTCCCGGGCGACTGGTACGTCGTGCACTCCTACGCCGGGTACGAGAACAAGGTCAAGAACAACCTCGAGACCCGTACCCAGACGCTGGACGTCGAGGACTACATCTTCCAGATCGAGGTCCCGACCGAAGAGGTCACGCAGATCAAGAACGGCCAGCGCAAGGTCGTGCAGCAGAAGGTGCTGCCCGGCTACATCCTGGTCCGGATGGAGCTGAACGACGCCTCGTGGAGCGCGGTGCGCAACACGCCGGGTGTCACCGGGTTCGTCGGCGCGACCTCGAAGCCGTCGCCGCTGAGCATCGACGACGTGCTGAAGTTCCTGGCCCCGAAGGTCGAAAAGCCCGCCCCGGCGAAGGCCAAGGGCGAGGCCGCCTCGGCGGAGGCCGCGCTGGGCGCGCCCGCGGTCGAGGTCGACTTCGAGGTGGGCGAGTCGGTCACCGTCATGGACGGCCCGTTCGCGACGCTGCCCGCGACGATCAGCGAGGTCAACGCGGACGCGCAGAAGTTGAAGGTCCTGGTGTCGATCTTCGGCCGCGAGACGCCGGTCGAGCTGTCGTTCAACCAGGTCTCCAAGATCTGACGACCCAGTACACTGGATCGTTGGCCCTCGCGCGCAGGCAGGCGCGCGGGGTACTCGGTACTGAATAGGAACTAGGAATGCCACCCAAGAAGAAGAAGCTTGCAGCGATCATCAAGCTGCAGATTCAGGCGGGTGCCGCGAACCCGGCTCCGCCGGTCGGCCCCGCGCTGGGTCAGCACGGCGTCAACATCATGGAGTTCTGCAAGGCCTACAACGCCGCGACCGAGTCGCAGCGCGGCAACGTGGTGCCGGTCGAGATCTCCGTGTACGAAGACCGGTCGTTCGACTTCAAGCTGAAGACGCCGCCGGCCGCTCGGCTGCTGCTGAAGGCCGCGGGCATCGACAAGGGCTCGGCCGAGCCGCACAAGACCAAGGTCGCCAAGGTGACCTGGGACCAGGTGCGCGAGATCGCCGAGACCAAGAAGTCGGACCTGAACGCCAACGACATCGAGCAGGCCGCGAAGATCATCGCCGGCACCGCCCGGTCGATGGGCATCACGGTCGAATAGATCCGGTTTTCCCGGATGTGGGAGAGCCAGGCGCTGGCTCGTACCACAACTGATCCACTTTCTAGCTAAGGACAGACATGGCAAAGCGCAGCAAGGCTTACCGCCAGACGGCTGAGCAGATCGACCGCGAGCGGCTCTACGCCCCGCTCGAGGCCGTCAAGCTGGCGAAGGAGCTCTCCAAGTCCAAGATGGACGAGACGGTCGAGGTCGCGATGCGCCTCGGCGTCGACCCCCGCAAGGCCGACCAGATGGTCCGCGGCACCGTGAACCTGCCGCACGGTACCGGTAAGACCGTCCGCGTCATCGCGTTCGCCGTCGGCGACAAGGCCGCGCAGGCCGAGGCCGCCGGTGCGGACGCCGTCGGCAGCGACGACCTGATCGAGCGAATCCAGGGTGGCTGGCTCGACTTCGACGCCGCTGTCGCGACGCCGGACCAGATGGCGAAGGTCGGGCGCATCGCCCGCATCCTGGGCCCGCGTGGCCTGATGCCGAACCCGAAGAGCGGCACCGTGACGCCCGACGTGGCGAAGGCGGTCACCGAGATCAAGGGCGGCAAGATCGACTTCCGCGTCGACAAGCAGGCCAACCTGCACCTGGTGATCGGCAAGTCGTCGTTCGACGCCGAGAAGCTGGTGGAGAACTACGCGGCCGCCCTGGACGAGATCCTGCGGGCGAAGCCGTCCGCCGCGAAGGGCCGCTACATCAAGAAGGTGGTCGTCTCGACCACCATGGGGCGCGGCATCCCGGTCGACCCCGCCCGGACGCGCAACCTCCTCGCCGAGGACGCGACCGTCTGACGTTGGTTCGTGAGAAGGGCCCCGGCGCTGCTGCGCCGGGGCCCTTCTCATCGCCTGGTGGGAGTGCCCGCAGTACTCGGCGCGGGGCACGCCGTGGGGCCTGGCTCGTGGCCCACGACGAGCCACTGGTTGGTGTTGACCTCCCTGACGACGAAGACACCGAGCGCGGGACCGCCGGTGATCTCGTACTCGCAGGAGTCGATGCGCACCTCGGTGGCGCCCTGGGGAGGGGTGCCCCCGAACGGCAGTGAACTGGCCCAGCTGATCCGGTTCGTCACCTGCTTGTAGATCTCGGCCGACGCCTGTTCGCAGGTCGCGTACCCGAGGTCGTTCGCGAACTTCTGACGCACCTCCGGTGCGATCAGCCCGCAGGCGCGGTCCGGCAGGTTCTGGCCGATCTGCTGGTAGATCTGGCGAGCTGCTTCGTACGGGTTCGCCGAATAGAGCACGTTGGTGTGGTACGTGCCACCACCGGTCTGAGCGGCGGGTAGGTCGGGGTCGTCGCTCGGGAAGAAGTGGTTGTAGGCCAGCTTGCCGGCGACGATCAGGACGATCAGGAACAGCAGCGCGGACAGCAGCTTCCCCGCCAGCCGTTTCGCCCACTTCGGTGCCCTGATCTTCGGGCCGGGCTGGGGGAGGGGCTGGAGCTGGCCGTACGGAGGAGGTGGCACCGGCGGGCCGCCGTGCCCGGCCTGCGTCGGTGGGCCAGGCACGGGCGCGTTCTGCACCGGGCCGTACCCAGGCGCGTTCTGCACCGGGCCGTACCCAGGTGCGCTCTGCACCGGCGCGTTCTGCGTCGGCACCAGCTCTCCGTTGCTCTGCCGCTGCGCTTCGGTGTAGCGGAGGAAGTCCTGGAACTGCTGGAACTGCTGGAACTGCCGCAGCTGCTCCGGATCGAGCTGCGGCTGGGCGGGTTCCACGGCCGAGCTGCCCGCCGGCGGCTCGCCGCTGGGGTCCCGGGACGGCTCGTCGGGCTGTTGGCCTGGTCGCTGCTCCACCACGCGCCCATGATGCCTGCCACGGGGTGGCCGAGTCATCACGGACCGCGTAACCAGGGGGCCGGCAAGCCGCCCGCGCAGGCCAGGTACTATGGACGACGGTTCTACCGAAGACCGCTGGTTCTTCACGCCGTCAGGCGCGAAGCGAAGTGCCCCGGAACAGGAGGGGCGGCCCGCGCAGGAAGAACGAGGCTGCACACCCCCGGTGTGCCCGACGCCCCGTGCTTGCTGCGCGTGGGCGTTTTCTTCTTCCCGGGACTCCTCGCACAAGGCGGTCAAACCAGCCAAGAGAGGAGGCGACCCATGGCGAAGCCGGACAAGGTGGCGGCCGTCGCCGAGATCGCGGACCACTTCCGCAGCAGCTCGGCCACCGTCATCACCCAGTACAACGGCCTCTCCGTGTCCCAGCTCAGCGAGCTGCGCCGCGCTCTCGGCACCAGTGCCAAGTACCGGGTTGCGAAGAACACCCTCGTGCAGCGGGCCGCGGAAGAGGCCGGCATCGAGGGTCTCCAGGATCTCTTCGTCGGCCCGACCGCGATCGCCTTCGTGCAGGGTGAGCCGGTCGACGCCGCGAAGGCCCTGAAGAACTTCGCCAAGGACAACGCCGCCCTGGTCATCAAGGGCGGCTACATGGACGGCCGCCCGCTGTCCGTCGACGAGGTCAACCAGATCGCCGACCTCGACAGCCGCGAGGTTCTCCTCGCCAAGGCGGCAGGCGCGTTCAAGGCCAAGCTGTCCCAGGCCGCGGCTCTGTTCCAGGCCCCGGCGTCCCAGGTCGCCCGCCTCGCGCAGGCCCTCGCGGACAAGCAGCAGGGCGACGAGGCACCCGCCGAGAGCTGAAGTAACCACCCACCCCGTACCACCCGTTAGGAAAGGAACGCCACCATGGCGAAGCTGAGCACCGACGAACTGCTCGACGCGTTCAAGGAGCTGACCCTGCTGGAGCTCTCGGACTTCGTGAAGAAGTTCGAGGAGACCTTCGACGTCACCGCCGCCGCGCCGGTCGCCGTCGCGGCCGCCGCCCCGGGTGCCGCCGCTGCGGGCGCCCCGGCCGAGGAGGAGAAGGACGAGTTCGACGTCATCCTCGAGGGTGCCGGCGACAAGAAGATCCAGGTCATCAAGGTCGTCCGCGAGGTCGTCTCCGGCCTGGGCCTGAAGGAGGCCAAGGAGCTCGTCGAGGGCGCCCCGAAGCCGCTCCTGGAGAAGGTCGACAAGGACGCCGCCAACGCGGCCAAGGAGAAGCTCGAGGCTGCCGGCGCCAAGGTCAGCGTCAAGTAGTCGCGAATTCCGCATCTCGAAAAAGGCGGGTCACCCGGCGGGTGGCCCGCCTTTTTCTCTTCACCTGGATTGTGGCTTGAAAAACTCATGAGTAACCTGCTCGGGACTTGACTCGTTGCACCTTGTTGACGCCGGGCAGGCGTGTGCCAGGGTGTTGATCCACGGCGTCGGAGCTGCGGGAGGTTCGATGGGTGCCGAGGTGGTCATCGAGGGTCTGACCAAGTCCTTCGGGCGGCAGACCATTTGGCGGGACGTGACCTTGACACTGCCTCCGGGCGAGGTGTCGGTCATGCTGGGCCCGTCGGGCACCGGCAAGTCGGTGTTCCTGAAGTCCATGATCGGGCTGCTCAAGCCCGACCGGGGCAGCTGCATGATCAACGGTGTCGACATCGTGCGGTGCAGCGAGCACAAGCTCTACGAAACGCGAAAATTGTTCGGTGTGCTGTTCCAGGACGGCGCGCTGTTCGGTTCCATGAACCTCTACGACAACGTCGCGTTCCCGCTGCGCGAGCACACCAAGAAATCCGAGACCGAGATCCGCCGGATCGTCCTGGAAAAGCTCGAGATGACCGGTCTGGCCGGTGCCGAGAAGAAGCTGCCCGGCGAGATTTCCGGCGGTATGCGCAAGCGCGCCGGCCTGGCCCGCGCCCTGGTGCTGGACCCGGAGATCATCCTGGTCGACGAGCCGGACTCGGGTCTGGACCCGGTCCGCACCACCTACATCTCGCAGCTGTTCATCGACGTCAACGCGCAGATCGACGCGACGTTCCTGATCGTCACGCACAACATCAACCTGGCCCGCACGGTGCCGGACAACCTGGGCATGCTCTTCCGCAAGGAGCTGGTCATGTTCGGCCCCCGCGAGGTGCTGCTGACCAGCGAGGAGCCGGTCGTCAAGCAGTTCCTCAACGGCCGCATGGACGGCCCGATCGGCATGTCCGAGGAGAAGGACACCGCCCAGATGGCCGCCGAGCGCGCCATGTTCGAGGCAGGCCACCACGCGGGCGGGGTCGAGGACGTCACCGGCATCCCGGCCCAGATGCAGCCGACCCCGGGCGTGCCGACCAGGCAGGGCGCGATCCGCCGCAAGGACCGCGTCATGAAGATCCTGCACACCCTGCCGCCAGCGGCGCAGGAGGGGATCATCGAGTCCCTGTCCCCGGAGGAGCAGCGCCACTACGGCGTCACGCCGCGCCGCGCGGTGCACACCGGCAGCCGCCACGCCGCCGCCCAAACCATGCCGCTGCCCACGCACCACCAGGGTCAGCTCTCCGACGAGGAAATCGCGCGCATGCCGCAGTCCGGGTGGCCCAGCAGAACCGATACCACCGACCGGTTGCGTGGCCCGGGGGCCGGTGAGGCATGAGCTCGACGGCCTCCTCGGCCAAGGTTCCCGGGATCGGAATGCTGCGTGAGACCGGGAAGCTGTTCGCCCTCGGGCTGGACATCATCCGCGGGTTCTTCCAGCGGCCGTTCCAGTTGCGGGAGTTCATCCAGCAGTCGTGGTTCATCGCGAGCGTCACGATCCTGCCCACGGCCCTCGTCGCGATCCCGTTCGGCGCGGTCATCTCGCTGCAGTTCGGGTCCCTCGCGCGCCAGCTCGGCGCGCAGTCCTACACCGGCGCCGGCAGCGTGCTCGCCACCGTGCAGCAGGCCGCCCCGCTGGTGACCGCGCTGCTCGTCGCGGGCGCGGGCGGCAGCGCGATCTGCGCGGACATCGGCGCGCGCACGATCCGCGAGGAGATCGACGCGATGGAGGTGCTCGGCGTCTCCGCGGTGCAGCGGCTGATCGTGCCGCGTGTGCTCGCGTCGATGCTCGTCGCGCTGCTGCTCAACGGCATGGTCAGCGTCATCGGCGTGCTCGGCGGCTACTTCTTCAACGTGGTGCTGCAGGGCGGCACGCCGGGCGCGTACCTGGCGAGTTTCTCGGCGCTGGCGCAGCTGCCCGACTTGTGGGTCGGCGAGATCAAGGCGCTCATCTTCGGCTTCATCGCCGCCGTGGTCGCCGCCTACCGCGGGCTGAACCCCGCAGGCGGCCCGAAGGGCGTGGGCGACGCGGTGAACCAGTCCGTCGTCATCACGTTCCTGCTGCTCTTCGTCGTGAACTTCGTGATCACGCTCATCTACCTGCAGATCGTCCCCGGAAAGCTGAGCTGATCATGGCGAACATCGGTCAGACGGCGAAGCGGATCGCCCACCGTCCACTCGAGGTGCTGGACAACTTCGGCGACCAGATGTCGTTCTACATCCGAGCGCTGGCGTGGACGCCGCGCACGATCCGCCGCTACACCAAGGAAGTTCTGCGGCTGCTGGCCGAGGTCAGCTTCGGCTCGGGCTCGCTGGCGGTCATCGGCGGCACGGTCGGCGTGATGATCGGCCTCACCCTGTTCACCGGTGTCCTCGTCGGCCTCCAGGGCTACTCGGCCCTGAACTCGATCGGCACGTCGGCGTTCACCGGCTTCCTGACGGCGTTCTTCAACACCCGCGAGATCGCCCCGCTGGTCGCGGGCCTCGCGTTGTCGGCGACCGTCGGCGCCGGGTTCACCGCGCAGCTGGGCGCGATGCGGATCTCGGAGGAGATCGACGCGCTCGAGGTGATGGGCGTGCCGAGCCTGCCGTACCTGGTGACCACGCGGATCATCGCCGGGTTCGTCGCGGTCATCCCGCTGTACGTGATCGGCCTGCTGTCGTCGTACCTGGCGTCGCGGCTGGTGGTCATCTACATCTACGGGCAGTCCGAAGGCACCTACGACCACTACTTCAACCTGTTCTTACCTCCCGAGGACGTCTTCTACTCGTTCATCAAGGTGCTGATATTCAGCGTCGTGATCATCCTGACCCACTGCTACTTCGGGTACCGCGCCTCCGGCGGCCCGGCGGGCGTGGGCGTGGCGGTGGGCCGCGCGGTGCGGCTGAGCATCGTCACGGTCGCCATCATCAACTTCTTCATCGGGTTCGCCATCTGGGGGACCTCGGTGACGGTCCGGATCGCGGGGTGACATCACTGTGGTGACCTTGCGCCGCAGGCTGCTCGGCCTGCTCCTGATCGTGGTGCTCGCGGCGGGCGTCACGCTGTCGATCGCCATGTACAACCGGGCGTTCACGCCGACGGTCGAGGTGAAGCTGCAGGCCGGCGAGGTCGGCAACCAGCTGCTGCCGCAGTCGGACGTGAAGGTGCGCGGGCTGATCGTCGGGTCGGTGAAGTCGATCGACGCGAGCGCGGAGGGCGCCACGCTGACGCTGGCCCTGGACCCGGAGTCGGCGAAGCTGATCCCGGAGAACGTCAGCGCCCGGTTCCTGCCGAAGACGCTGTTCGGCGAGCGGTACGTGTCGCTGGAGATCCCGGAGCAGCCGTCGGCGCGGACGCTCGCCGCCGGTGACGTGATCCCCGAGGACCGCACGCAGAACGCGGTCCAGCTGTCGCAGGCGCTGGACAACCTGCTGCCGGTCTTGCAGGCCGTGCAGCCGGAGAAGCTGTCCACCACGCTGACCGCCATCTCGACCGCCCTGCAGGGCCGCGGCGAGACGCTCGGGCAGACCCTGTCGGAGCTGGGCACCTACTTCGGCGACCTGAACCCGCACCTGCCGCAGCTGCAGGAGAACCTGCGCGAGCTGGCGAAGTTCTCCGACAACCTCAGCGACGCCGCGCCGGACCTGGTGCAGACGCTGGACAACCTGTCGACCACGACGAAGACGGTGTTCGACGAGCAGCAGAACCTGCAGGCCCTCTACGCCAACGTGACGGCCGCGTCGCAGACCCTGGAATCGTTCGTGAGCGCGAACGCGAGCAACCTGATCAGCCTCGCCGAGAACTCCCGGCCGACGGCCGAGCTGCTGGCGAAGTACGCGCCGGAGTACCCGTGCCTGTTCGGCTCGATGGCCGAGCTGGTGCCCTACGTGGACGAGGCGCTGGGCAAGGGCACGAACCAGCCGGGCCTGCACGCGACGATCGAGATCGTCACCACCCGCGGGCCGTACGTGGCGGGCCGCGACGAGCCGCGTTTCGAGGACAAGCGGGGCCCGCGCTGCTACAACGTCAAGGACTTCCCGCAGCCGTTCCCGCAGTACCCGCCGGAGGGCCCGATCAAGGACGGCGCCCAGCCGACGCCGGGCTCGCGGCCGGCCAGTGACGGGCTCCAGCCCGCCAACACCATCGCCGACGCCGGCGGCTACAACGGCGGCGGCGCGGCGGGCGGCAACCCGGCCAACAGCCGGGCCGAGCTCGACTTCCTGTCCCAGCTCGTCGGCCCGCAGGTCGGCCTCGACCCGGCGGCCATGCCGGGCTGGTCCGGCCTGCTCGTGGGCCCGCTCTACCGGGGTGCGGAGGTGACGGTCAAGTGAGGGGACTGGTCGCGCCGCTGGTCAAGCTGACCATCTTCATCGTGATCACCGTGTTGTTCACGGCGATCCTCGGCATCAGCATCGCCAACATCAACACCCAGGACACCACCGGCTACAGCGCCCGCTTCACCGACGCCACGCTGGTGCTGCCCGGCGACGACGTCCGCATCGCGGGCGTGAAGGTCGGGCAGGTCACCGACGTCAAGATCGTCGACCGGCGGCAGGCCCAGATCGACTTCGAGGTCGACCAGGGCCGCACCCTGCCCGCCGGGGTGACGGTGCAGATCAAGTACCGCAACCTGGTCGGCCAGCGGTACCTCTCGCTCGGCCAGGGCACCGGGGACGACAAGGGGACGCTCAAGCCGGGCAGCACGATCCCGCTGGAGCGCACCACGCCCGCGCTCGACCTGGACGAGCTGTTCAACGGGTTCAAGCCGCTGTTCCGCGCGCTCAACCCGGAGGACGTCAACAAGCTGTCCTACGAGCTGATCCAGGTCCTGCAGGGCGAGGGCGGCACGATCGACAGCCTGCTCGCCCACACCGCGTCGCTGACCACCACGATCGCGCAGAAGGACCAGGTGATCGGCCAGGTGGTGACCAACCTGAACACGGTGCTGGACGCGGTCAACGCGCACACCCCGCAGCTGACCGACCTGATCGACAAGCTGCAGCAGCTCACCACCGGCCTGGCGCAGGACCGCGACTCGATCGGTGACGCGATCGACGCGCTCGGCGGCCTGGCCAACACGACCGCGGGCTTCCTCGACGAGGCGCGCGAACCGCTCAAGAACGACATCTCGGCGCTGGGCGGGCTCGCCCAGAACCTCAACGACAGCGAGCCACTGGTGGAGCACTTCATCCAGTTCCTGCCGGAGAAGGTCACGACGCTGGCGCGCACGGCCGACTACGGTTCCTGGTTCAACTTCTACCTCTGCTCGGCGAGCGGGAGCGTGTCGCTGCCGCCGCTGATCAACCAGGAGATCAACCTCCCGATCATGCCGGCGACCCAGGCGCGGTGCGGATCATGAGGAGCTTCCAGTCACGCAACCCGGTGCCCATCGCGGCCGTCGGCCTCGTGCTGATGCTGCTGGGCTTCATCGCCGCGCTCAACGCCGACGACCTGCCGATCATCGGCGCCGGGACCAGTTACGAGGCGGAGTTCACCGAGGCGGCCGGCCTGAAGGCCGACGACGAGGTGCGGGTCGCCGGCGTGAAGGTCGGCAAGGTCACCGACGTGACGCTGGACGGCGCGTCGGTGAAGGTGACGTTCAAGGTCAAGGACACCTGGCTCGGCGACAAGACCGCGGCGGCGATCAAGATCAAGACGCTGCTCGGCCAGAAGTACCTCGCGCTCGACCCGGTCGGCGAGAAGGCGCTCGACCCGGGCACGCCGATCCCGAAGGAACGGACGCTGGCGCCCTACGACGTGCTGGACGCGTTCCGGGACCTGTCGTCGACGGTCAACGACATCGACACGGACCAGCTGGCCCAATCCTTCGACGTGCTGTCCCAGACGCTGTCGGGCACCTCCGACAACGTCCGCGGCGCGCTCAACGGCCTGTCGCAGCTGTCCGACACGATCGCCAAGCGGGACACCGAGCTGGCGCAGCTGCTGCAGAACACCAACCAGATCTCGCAGACGCTGGCCGACCGCGACCAGCAGCTGACCCGGCTGCTGCAGGACGGCAACCTGGTGCTGCAGGAGGTCGCGGCGCGTGAGCAGGCGATCTCCACGCTGCTGGCCGGCTCGCAGGAGCTGTCCCGGCAGCTGCAGGGCCTGGTGACCGACAACGACGCCCAGCTGACGCCGGTGCTGACCTCGCTCGACCAGCTCACCGCGATGCTGCAGCGCAACCAGGACAACCTGGCGCAGGGCATCGCCCGGTTCGCGCCCTACATCCGCGTGTTCACCAACACCGTCGGCAACGGGCACTGGTTCGACAACTACATCTGCGGTCTGATCCTGCCTTCGATCGGCCCCCTGAACGAAGAGGGGTGCAACCAGAAATGACGGAGACCCGCTTCGGCCGATCCCTCGCGCGCGGCGTCGCCGCGGCGTGCGTGCTCGGTCTCGTCGTGGCCGGCGTGCTCTGGTGGACCCTCAAGGACGCCGACAAGAAGCACCTCACCGCCTACTTCACCAGCGCGACCGGCCTCTACGTCGGCAACAGCGTGCGGGTGCTCGGTGTGGACATGGGCAAGGTGACCTCGGTCGAGCCGATGGGCGACCGGGTCAAGGTCGTGATGGAGTACGACCGCGCGGTGCGGGTGCCCGCCGACGCGCAGGCCGCGATCGTCGCGCCGTCGCTGGTCAGCGACCGGTACGTGCAGCTCGCCCCGGCCTACACCGGCGGCGAGGTGATCAGCGAGGGCGCCACCATCCCGCTGGAGAAGACCGCGGTGCCGATCGAGGTCGACCAGCTCTACGACAGCCTGGACAAGATCAGCCGCTCGCTCGGCCCGAACGGGGTGAACCAGAACGGCTCGCTGTCGGACCTGCTCACCACGCTGGCGCAGAACCTGGACGGCAACGGCCAGGCCCTGCACGACACGATCACCAAGCTGAGCCAGGCGTCGAAGACGTTGTCCGGCAACGAGGACGACCTGTTCGGCACGATCTCCAATCTGGCCGACTTCACCACCACGCTCGCCAACAGCGACAACCAGGTGCGCCAGTTCGAGCAGCGGCTCGCCGACGTCTCCGGCTACCTGGCGGGGGAGAAGGACAACCTGGCCGCCACGGTGCAGCAGCTCGGCACCACGCTCGCCACGGTGCAGCAGTTCATCAACAACCACTCGGACCGGCTCAAGTCCAACGTGGACAAACTGGCCAGCGTGACCCAGGTGCTGGTGGACCAGCGCAGCGCGCTCGCCGAGATCCTCGACGTCGCGCCGGTCGGCCTGAACAACGTGATCAACGCCTACAACGGCTCGTCGGGCACGCTCGACGCGCGGGCCAACCTCAACGAGCTGACCCAGCCGCCGATCGTGATGATCTGCAACCTGCTCAAGCAGACCCCGTCCGCGCTGGACGCGCTCGGCGACCTGTGCAGCTCGGTCGCGCCGCTGCTGGACGGCGCGGTGCCGCTGCCGTCGGTCGCGCAGACCGTGCACGCGCTGCAGAACGGCGAGCTGCCGCCGCTGCCGCTCCCGCTGGCGCAGACGGTCTACGGAACGGGGGCGTCGCGATGAGGAAGACGATCGCGCTCGCCGCCGCCGGCGTGGCCGGCGCGCTGACCCTGTCCGGCTGCTCGTTCGGCGGCATCTACGACGTGCCGCTGCCCGGCGGCGCCGACCTCGGCGACCACCCGTACACGGTCAAGGTCCAGTTCAACGACGTCCTCGACCTCGTGCCGCAGGCCGGGGTCAAGGTCAACGAGGTCCCGGTCGGCCGGGTCGAGGCGATCGGGCTGACCCCGGACGGCTGGCACGCCGAGGTCACCGTGAAGCTCAACGGCGACGTCAAGCTGCCCGCCAACTCGCTCGCCAACATCCGGCAGTCCAGCCTCCTCGGCGAGAAGTACGTCGAGCTGGCCTCGCCCGGCGACGACCTGGCGCAGGGCACGCTCACCGACGGCGCGGAGATCCCGCTGGCGCGCACCAACCGCAGCGTCGAGGTGGAGGAGGTGCTCGGTGCGCTGTCCATGCTGCTCAACGGCGGCGGGGTCGAGCAGCTCAACACCATCACCAAGGAGCTCAACGCCGCCACCGAGGGGCGTGAGCCGGACATCCGGCGCCTGCTGGACAACGCCAACCAGCTGGTGTCCACACTGGACGCCCAGTCCGGCGACATCACCCGCGCGCTGGACGGCCTCAACCGGCTCGCCAGCACACTGGCCGGGCAGAAGGACCAGATCGTCAACGCGATCGACGACCTCGGCCCGGGCATCGGCGTCCTGGAGCAGCAGCGCACCCAGCTGGTCACCATGCTGCAGGCGCTGCAGAACCTCTCCGGCGTCACCGTCGACACGCTGAACAAGAGCCAGGAGAACCTGGTCGCCGACCTGCGGGCGCTGCTGCCGACGCTGCAGAAGCTCGGCGAGGCAGGCGCCGACCTCCCCAAGTCGCTGGAGATCCTGCTGACCTACCCGTTCACCGACGCGGCGATCGACGGCGTGAAGGGCGACTACTTCAACCTCTACGCCAAGATCGACCTGAACCTGCAGAACGTGCTGCAGAACTTGAGCCGGAGCAGGCAGAACCCGCTCGGCGGTGTGCTGCCGGACAGCCTGGCCGGGCTCACCGGCGGCGTCGAGGGCGAGCAGGCCAACCAGCCGCCGCCACTGCCGTTGCCGGGCGAGTCGCAGAGCGCAGCGGCTACCGGGGCCACCGGTACCACCGGCGCGACCGGGGCGCAGCCGCAACAGACCGGGGTCGCGGGCATCTTCGGCCTGCTGGCGGGGGGTGCGTGATGCTGGTCCGCAAGACCAAGATCCAACTGCTCGCGTTCCTGGTCATCTCCGTGGTGGCCGTGGTGTACGCGCTGGTCCGGTTCGCCGGGCTCGGGCAGGTGTTCGGCCAGACCGGGTACACGGTCAAGCTCGAGCTGACCCAGTCCGGCGGCATCTTCACCGGCGCCGAGGTCACCTACCGCGGCTACAACATCGGCAAGGTCGGCCAGCTGCGGCTCACCGCCGACGGGCTGGAGGCCGACCTGGAAATCGCGCCGGACACCCCGCAGGTGCCGGCGAACCTGCAGGCCGTCATCGCGAACCGGTCGGCCGTCGGCGAGCAGTTCGTCGACCTGCGGCCGGTCGCCGACGGCGGTCCGTACCTCGCGGGCGGCTCGGTGATCCCGGCCGCGAAGGCCCAGGTGCCGATCGGAACCGACCAGATCATCACCGACCTGGACAGCCTGGCGTCCTCGGTGCCCAAGGACGCGCTGCGGACCGTCGTCGACGAGTCCTACGACGCGTTCAACGGCACCGGGCCGGGCCTGCAGCAGCTGCTGGACACCGCGCGCGACTTCACCGCCACGGCGCAGCAGTACCTGCCGCAGACCGTGCAGCTGCTCGACTCCGGTGAGCGGGTGCTGCAGACGCAGAACCAGCAGGCAGGCAACCTGAAGGAGTTCAGCGCCAACCTCAACGAGCTGTCCGCGACGCTGAAGGGCTCCGACGCCGACATCCGGCGGCTGATCGAGGTCGCCCCCGGCGCCGCGCAGACGGTCAACCAGTTCGTCACCGACCTCGGGCCCGGCCTCGGCGAGCTGACCGCGAACCTGCTGACCACGTCGAACCTGCTGCTGACCCGGCAGGACGGCATCCAGCAGGTGCTGGTCAGCTATCCGGTGCTGGCGGTAGGCGCCCGCAGCGTGGCGCCCGGCGACGGCACCGCGCACCTCGGGCTCGCGCTCAACCTGTTCGACCCGCCGGTGTGCACCAAGGGCTACATGAGCCCGCAGGAGTACCGCACGGGCGCGGAGACGACCCCGCGCGACCCGAACCTGAACTCGTACTGCGCGGAGCCCGCAGGCAGCCCGATCGGCGTGCGCGGCGCCCAGAACGCGCCGTACAACGGTGTGCCGGTCGCGCCGACGCCGCAGGAAGTGGAGCAGAACTCGACCCGCGACGAGGAGCAGCTGGCGTACATGCGGGGCACCCCCGGCGTCGTCGGCTCGCCCGGCGTCTCGATCACCAGCCTGACCGCGCTGCTGGGGCTGCCCGGCTGACGCCGCCCACACCCGACCTACCTACTCTGGAGTGTTATGAGTTCGGACGAGGCACGGACCGAGGACGCCGGCTTCCCGGATCCGCCCGCCGAGGACAAGGCGGCCGGGGAC
Organism: Amycolatopsis thermoflava N1165; assembly: GCF_000473265.1. Lineage (NCBI taxonomy): Bacteria > Bacillati > Actinomycetota > Actinomycetes > Pseudonocardiales > Pseudonocardiaceae > Amycolatopsis > Amycolatopsis thermoflava. The sequence continues at coordinate 5,162,009 of NZ_KI421511.1, read as the reverse complement.
AAGCTGGGCCGCTACCTGGTCCTGGGCACGGCCGCACTGGCCGCGGCGGCGCTGATCGTCGCCGGGATCTTCGGCGTCCAGTGGTGGGTCGCCTCCGCCGACGACAACCTGGCGCTGGCCCAGGCCCGCGACGATGTCGTCAAGGCGGGCAACGCGGCGGTCAAGGCGTACACCGAGCTGGACTACACCAACCCGGACGCCTACTTCGCGCAGCAGAAGGCCGTGTCGACCCAGGACCTCGTCGACCAGATCACCGCGAGCGAGCAGAACTACCGCCAGGCGATGGCCGCCGCCAAGACCAAGGTGACCACCACGGTGCAGGACATCGGGGTGGAGGAGCTGGACCTGCACGGCGGGAAGGCGAGCTTCCTGGCGGCGATCAGCACGCTGGTCGCGCAGGAGGGCGCCCCGCCGGCCGCCAAGCCGCTGCGGCTGGAGGTGCAGATGACCCGTGTCGGTGACGAGTGGAAGGTGTCCGGGATCGGGTCGGTGCCGCTCGTGAGCGGGCAGTAACCGTCGCCCACAGGCGTACGAGGAGAGGACCAGTCATGCCACCGTCTCGCCGGCAGCCGCCGCCGGTGCGCCGCCGCCCCAAGGTCGCCGGCGCCGGGATCCGGCGTCCCTCGCCGAGGCCCCGCGACGAGGAGTACCCCGGGCCCGAGGAGGTCGGCGCGCCCGAGGTCGAGGAGGCTTCGGCGCCGGCCGAGCCCGCATCGGCTGACCCTGCATCGGTCGAGTCCGAGGAGGCCGCGGAAGCCCCGGCCGAGCCCCGGCGGCCCAGCCCGCGGCCGAAGGCCCGCGACGCGGGGGAGCCGAAGCCGGAGAGCTACGCCGAGGCCGAGGCCGCCGCGGCGGAGGAGGAGCCCGCGGAGCCGCGCCAGCGGCGCACGACCAGCCCGTACGTCCTGGCCGGCGCGCTGTTCGGCCTGGCGCTGGTGCTGGCCGGGTTCGCCGTGTGGTTCAAGATCGAGGGCAACCGCGTCGACGCGATGACCTCGAACACCGCCCTGCTGGACACGGCCCGCACCGCGGACGTCAGCAAGGCCGCGTCGAACGCCGTGGAGTCGCTGTTCTCCTACGACTTCAACAACATCGCCAAGACCCAGGACGCGGCCAAGGATCTGCTCCTCAACGACGAGGTGAAGGCCACGTACAACCGCATCTTCGGCGAGGTCGAGCGGCTGGCCCCGCAGCAGAAGATCGTGGTCACGGTGAAGGCGACCCGCAGCGCGGTGATCATGCTCGACGGGGACCGCGCGAAAGTCATGGTGTTCGTCGACCAGACCTCGACGCGCACGGACCAGAACCAGACCGCGAGCGGCAGCGCCCAGCTGTGGCTGAACATGCAGTACGTCGACGGGAAGTGGAAGGTGTCCGCCCTCAACACGTACGCGGCGGACCAGCCGACGCCGACGCCTGCGCCGTCCAGCGCGCCCCCGGCGTCCCCGGCACCGTCCCGCTGACCCCAACGGCACCACGGCCCGCCGAGCCCCTGGCCCGGCGGGCCGTTCCGCTGTCCTCGCCCAGCTGGTGCCCGGACGGGCGTGCCCATCCCGTCGCCGCTTCCCGAGCCGGCTCACCGGGGCACGACGCAACACTCTCGCGCGCGTGAAGCGCGCCACTCGAAACCGCCGCGATCGCTCCTCCGCGACGGCCGAACCGGGGCCGCCGCGCCGCTCCGCGGGGCCCCGTCACAACACCCGAGGACGATCTTGGACCGGCGTGAGCCGGCCCGCAACCCCTGGTGACCGCATCCGTCCCGGAGCGCCTCCGCGCGCACGAATCCCCAGGTCGAAGCCGTGTACGGACCGCGATGTCGTTGCGCCAACCGGCGGGTTCGCCGCGTGGCATCTTGACTCTTCGGCGCCGGGGGTTCACGCTTATCGCCAACGGCAGCACCCTGCGGGAGGGTCTGCCGGGAGGCGATGCCTGAGGACGTCGTGATCGAGGTGCGGGCCCCATCGAGAGGCCCCCTCGACAGAACGCGTCGTTCGGGCTAGACTGCTTCTTTGCGCTGCCCTCTTTCAGGCTGCCCGGAGACGGAAGCTAGGATAGTGGGCACACGGCACCCTTGACAGTCGCTTTAGCTGTTGCTAACGCGGCTGCGCACCGCTCATTGTCCCCGGAAGGACGCATCTTGGCAGTCTCTCCCGCGAACCAGGCCACTGCTGCGACCACCTCGGCTGTAACGGAGCCGAACCCGACGGGAATTCCCGGAGCCCCCAAGCGGGTCTCGTTCGCGAAGATCCGCGAGCCCCTCCCCACCCCCAACCTGCTGGACGTGCAGATCCAGTCCTTCCAGTGGTTCACCGGTGACGAGAAGTGGTTCGAGCGCCGCGTGAACGAGGGCGAGGAGAACCCCGTCGGCGGCCTCGAAGAGGTCCTCAACGAGATCTCGCCGATCGAGGACTTCTCCGGTTCGATGTCCCTGTCCTTCTCCGACCCGCGCTTCGACGAGGTCAAGGCCTCCGTCGAGGAGTGCAAGGACAAGGACATGACGTACGCGGCCCCGCTGTTCGTGACCGCCGAGTTCGTCAACAACAACACCGGCGAGATCAAGTCCCAGACGGTCTTCATGGGCGACTTCCCCGTGATGACCGAGAAGGGGACCTTCATCATCAACGGCACCGAGCGTGTCGTGGTGTCCCAGCTGGTCCGGTCGCCCGGCGTCTACTTCGACACCAGCGTCGACAAGACCACCGACAAGGACGTCTTCAGCGTCAAGATCATCCCGAGCCGCGGCGCGTGGCTCGAGTTCGACGTGGACAAGCGCGACACCGTCGGCGTCCGCATCGACCGCAAGCGCCGCCAGCCGGTGACCGTGCTGCTGAAGGCCCTCGGCTGGACCACCGAGCAGATCCGCGAGCGGTTCCACTTCTCGGAGACCCTGCTCGCGACGCTCGAGAAGGACCACACGGCCGGCACCGACGAGGCGCTGCTCGACATCTACCGCAAGCTGCGCCCGGGCGAGCCGCCGACCAAGGAGAGCGCCCAGACGCTCCTGGAGAACCTGTTCTTCAAGGAGAAGCGCTACGACCTGGCCAAGGTCGGCCGCTACAAGCTGAACAAGAAGCTGGGCCTGAACCTGCCGTACGAGACCGGCACCCTCACCGAAGAGGACATCGTCTCGACCATCGAGTACCTGGTCCGCCTGCACGCGGGCGAGACCAAGATGGGCGAGGGCGAGAACGAGGTCCCGGTCGAGGTCGACGACATCGACCACTTCGGCAACCGCCGCATCCGCACCGTGGGCGAGCTGATCCAGAACCAGATCCGGGTCGGCCTGTCCCGCATGGAGCGCGTCGTCCGCGAGCGGATGACCACGCAGGACGTCGAGGCGATCACGCCGCAGACCCTGATCAACATCCGCCCCGTGGTGGCTGCGATCAAGGAGTTCTTCGGCACCTCGCAGCTGTCGCAGTTCATGGACCAGAACAACCCGCTGTCGGGCCTGACCCACAAGCGCCGCCTCAACGCGCTGGGCCCGGGTGGTCTGTCCCGTGAGCGCGCCGGCATGGAGGTCCGTGACGTTCACCCGTCGCACTACGGCCGCATGTGCCCGATCGAGACGCCGGAAGGCCCGAACATCGGCCTGATCGGCTCGCTGTGCTCCTACGCGCGGGTCAACCCGTTCGGCTTCATCGAGACGCCGTACCGGAAGGTCGTCGAGGGCCGGGTCACCGACCAGGTCGACTACCTGACCGCCGACGAGGAGGACCGCTACGTCAAGGCGCAGGCCAACGCGCCGCTGACCGAGGACGGTCACTTCGCCGAGGCCCAGGTCCTGGGTCGACGCAAGGGTGGCGAGGTCGAGCTGCTCGACCCGCTGGAGATCGACTACATGGACGTGTCGCCGCGTCAGATGGTGTCGGTCGCCACCGCGATGATCCCGTTCCTCGAGCACGACGACGCCAACCGCGCGCTGATGGGTGCCAACATGCAGCGCCAGGCCGTGCCGCTGCTGCGCGCCGAGTCGCCGCTGGTCGGCACCGGCATGGAGCTGCGTGCCGCGGTCGACGCCGGTGACGTGCTCGTCGCCGAGCAGGCCGGTGTCGTCGAGGAGCTCTCGGCCGACCTCGTGACGATCATGCACGACGACGGCACCCGCAAGAGCTACGGACTGCACAAGTTCCGCCGCACCAACGCGGGCACCTGCTTCAACCACCGCCCGATCGTGTCGGAGGGCGACCGCGTCGAGGCCGGCCAGGTCATCGCCGACGGCCCGTCCACCGACCAGGGTGAGATGGCGCTCGGCAAGAACCTGCTCGTGGCGATCATGCCGTGGGAGGGCCACAACTACGAGGACGCGATCATCCTCTCCGAGCGCCTGGTGCAGGACGACGTGCTCACCTCGATCCACATCGAGGAGCACGAGATCGACGCCCGCGACACCAAGCTCGGCGCCGAGGAGATCACCCGGGACATCCCGAACGTCTCCGAGGAGGTCCTGGCGGACCTGGACGAGCGCGGCATCGTGCGCATCGGCGCGGAGGTCCGCGATGGCGACATCCTGGTCGGGAAGGTCACGCCGAAGGGCGAGACCGAGCTGACCCCGGAGGAGCGCCTGCTCCGCGCGATCTTCGGCGAGAAGGCCCGCGAGGTCCGCGACACGTCGCTGAAGGTGCCGCACGGCGAGACCGGCAAGGTCATCGGCGTCCGCGTGTTCTCCCGCGAGGAGGACGACGAGCTGCCCCCGGGCGTGAACGAGCTCGTCCGCGTCTACGTCGCGCAGAAGCGGAAGATCCAGCCGGGCGACAAGCTCGCCGGCCGCCACGGCAACAAGGGTGTCATCGGCAAGATCCTGCCGGTCGAGGACATGCCGTTCATGGAGGACGGCACCCCGGTCGACATCATCCTGAACACCCACGGTGTGCCGCGACGGATGAACATCGGCCAGATCCTCGAGCTGCACCTGGGCTGGCTCGCCTCGCAGGGCTGGAAGATCGAGGGCAACCCGGAGTGGGCGCAGAACCTCTCCGAGGAGCTCTACGACGTCGAGCCCGGCACGAACACCGCGACCCCGGTGTTCGACGGCGCGCGGGAAGAGGAGCTCACCGGCCTGCTCGCGTCGACCCGGCCCAACCGGGACGGCGAGCGCATGGTCAAGGAGAACGGCAAGGCGACGCTGCTGGACGGCCGTTCCGGCGAGCCGTTCCCGTACCCGGTGGCCGTCGGCTACATGTACATCCTCAAGCTGCACCACCTGGTGGACGACAAGATCCACGCCCGCTCCACCGGCCCGTACTCGATGATCACCCAGCAGCCGCTGGGTGGTAAGGCGCAGTTCGGTGGCCAGCGCTTCGGCGAGATGGAGTGCTGGGCGATGCAGGCCTACGGCGCGGCCTACACGCTGCAGGAGCTGCTGACGATCAAGTCGGACGACGTGGTCGGCCGCGTGAAGGTGTACGAGGCGATCGTCAAGGGCGAGAACATCCCCGACCCGGGCATCCCGGAGTCGTTCAAGGTTCTCCTCAAGGAGCTGCAGTCGCTCTGCCTGAACGTGGAGGTCCTCTCCAGCGACGGCGCGGCGATCGAGATGCGCGACTCCGACGACGAGGACCTGGAGCGCGCCGCCGCCAACCTCGGCATCAACCTGTCCCGCAACGAGTCGCCCTCGGTGGACGACGTCGTGCAATGACGTAGCGACCGGGAGCGGGGCCACCTCCCGCGGCCCCGCTCCCGGTAGCCGACTCCTCTAGCCGAATCAACCCCAAAGGGGATGCAACGACGTGCTGGACGTCAACTTCTTCGATGAGCTCCGGATCGGCCTGGCGACCGCCGATGACATCCGTCAGTGGTCCTTCGGCGAGGTCAAGAAGCCGGAGACCATCAACTACCGCACCCTGAAGCCGGAGAAGGACGGGCTCTTCTGCGAGAAGATCTTCGGCCCCACCCGGGACTGGGAGTGCTACTGCGGTAAGTACAAGCGGGTCCGCTTCAAGGGCATCATCTGCGAGCGCTGTGGTGTCGAGGTGACCCGTGCCAAGGTGCGTCGTGAGCGGATGGGCCACATCGAGCTGGCCGCGCCGGTCACGCACATCTGGTACTTCAAGGGTGTTCCCTCGCGCCTGGGCTACCTGCTCGACCTGGCGCCCAAGGACCTCGAGAAGATCATCTACTTCGCGGCCTACGTGATCACCGGTGTGAACACCGAGCTGCGGCACAACGACCTGCCGACGCTGGAGAACGAGATCAGCGTCGAGCGGAAGAACATCGAGGCGAAGCGCGACGCCGACATCGAGGCGCGCGCGCAGAAGCTCGAGGCCGACCTCGCCCAGCTCGAGGCCGAAGGCGCCAAGTCCGACGTGCGCCGGAAGGTCAAGGAGGGCGGCGAGCGGGAGATGAAGCAGCTCCGCGACCGCGCCCAGCGCGAGCTGGACCGGCTCGAGGAGATCTGGACCACCTTCACCAAGCTCGAGCCGCGTCAGCTGATCGCGGACGAGACCCTGTACCGCGAGCTGTACGACCGCTACGGCGAGTACTTCACCGGCGGCATGGGCGCGGAGGCCATTCAGAAGCTGGCCACCGAGTTCGACGTCAACGCCGAGGCCGAGAAGCTGCGCGACACCATCCGCAACGGCAAGGGGCAGAAGAAGCTCCGCGCGCTGAAGCGGCTCAAGGTCGTCGCGGCCTTCCAGGCCACCGGCAACGACCCGCGCGGCATGGTCCTCGACGCGGTCCCGGTGATCCCGCCGGACCTGCGCCCGATGGTGCAGCTCGACGGTGGCCGCTTCGCCACCTCGGACCTCAACGACCTGTACCGCCGGGTCATCAACCGGAACAACCGCCTCAAGCGGCTGATCGACCTCGGCGCGCCCGAGATCATCGTCAACAACGAGAAGCGGATGCTGCAGGAGGCCGTCGACGCGCTGTTCGACAACGGCCGCCGCGGTCGTCCGGTCACCGGTCCCGGCAACCGGCCGCTGAAGTCGCTGTCCGACCTGCTCAAGGGCAAGCAGGGCCGGTTCCGCCAGAACCTGCTCGGCAAGCGCGTCGACTACTCGGGCCGTTCGGTCATCATCGTCGGCCCGCAGCTGAAGCTGCACCAGTGCGGTCTGCCCAAGGACATGGCGCTGGAGCTGTTCAAGCCGTTCGTCATGAAGCGGCTGGTCGACCTGAACCACGCGCAGAACATCAAGTCCGCGAAGCGGATGGTGGAGCGGGCCCGCCCGCAGGTGTGGGACGTGCTGGAAGAGGTCATCACCGGTCACCCGGTGCTCCTCAACCGTGCGCCGACCCTGCACCGGCTGGGCATCCAGGCCTTCGAGCCGCAGCTGGTCGAAGGCAAGGCCATCCAGCTGCACCCGCTGGTCTGCGAGGCGTTCAACGCGGACTTCGACGGTGACCAGATGGCGGTGCACCTGCCGCTGTCGGCCGAGGCGCAGGCCGAGGCCCGGATCCTGATGCTGTCGGCGAACAACATTCTGTCGCCGGCGTCCGGTCGCCCGCTGGCCATGCCGCGTCTGGACATGGTCACCGGCCTGTTCCACCTGACCCGTCTCGACGAGAACGCGGTCGGCGCCGGCCAGGCGTTCAGCTCCCCGGCCGAGGCCATCATGGCCTTCGACCGCAAGACGCTGGGCCTGCACGCGCCGATCAAGATCCGCGTCAAGGACCGTCAGCCGAACAAGGCCCAGATCGCCGAGCTCACCGAGAAGGGCTGGGAGCCCGGTCAGCCGTGGCTGGCCGAGACCACCCTGGGCCGGGTGCTGTTCAACGACCTGCTGCCTGCGGACTACCCGTTCATCAACGAGCCGCTGCCGAAGAAGCGCCAGGCGGCGATCGTGAACGACCTCGCCGAGCGGTACTCGATGACGCAGGTCGCGCAGGTCCTGGACCGGCTGAAGGACGCCGGCTTCTACTGGGCCACCCGCTCGGGTGTCACGGTGTCGATGTTCGACGTCATCGTGCCGCCGGAGAAGAAGGAGATCCTCGACCGGTACGAGGCCAAGGCCGCGCAGGTGGAGAAGCGCTACCAGCGTGGTCAGCTCTCGCACGCCGAGCGCAACAACGAGCTGGTCAAGGTGTGGACCCAGGCGACCGACGAGGTCGCCGAGATCATGGAGGACGCCTTCCCGGAGGACAACCCGATCTCGATGATCGTGAAGTCCGGGGCGGCGGGCAACATGACCCAGGTCCGGTCGCTGGCCGGTATGCGTGGTCTGGTGTCGAACCCGAAGGGTGAGTACATCCCGCGCCCGATCAAGTCGAACTTCCGCGAGGGCCTGTCGGTGGCGGAGTACTTCATCGCCACCCACGGTGCGCGGAAGGGTCTGGCCGACACCGCGCTGCGGACCGCCGACTCGGGTTACCTGACCCGTCGTCTGGTGGACGTGTCGCAGGACGTCATCGTCCGGGAGACCGACTGCGGCACCAGCCGCGGCGTGACCCGGCCGATCGGCGAGAAGCAGCCGGACGGCACCGTGCTGCGCGGCGCGCACGTGGAGACCAGCGTGTACGCCCGGACGCTCGCCCAGGACGTCACCGACGAGCAGGGCAACGTCGTGCTCAACGCGGGCGACGACCTGTCCGACCCGGCCATGGAGAAGCTGATCGCGTTCGGCGTCACCAAGGTCAAGGTCCGCTCGGTGCTGACCTGCGAGTCGGCCGTCGGTGTCTGCGCGATGTGCTACGGCCGCTCGATGGCGACCGGCAAGCTCGTCGACGTGGGTGAGGCCGTCGGTATCGTCGCCGCCCAGTCGATCGGTGAGCCGGGTACGCAGCTGACGATGCGTACCTTCCACCAGGGTGGTGTCGCCGGTGACGACATCACGACCGGTCTGCCCCGTGTCACCGAGCTGTTCGAGGCCCGGGTCCCGAAGGGCAAGGCGCCGATCGCCGACGTCGATGGCCGCGTGCGCATCGAGGAGAGCGAGCGGTTCTGGAAGATCACGCTCATCCCGGACGACGGTGGCGAGGAGATCGTCTTCGACAAGCTGTCGAAGCGTCAGCGCCTGGCCAACACGCCGAACGGGCCGCTGCAGGACGGCGACCACGTGAACGTCGGCCAGCTGCTGCTCGAGGGCACGCCGGACCCGCACGAGGTGCTGCGTGTCATGGGCCCGCGCGAGGCGCAGATGCACCTCGTCGAAGAGGTCCAGAAGGTGTACCGGGCCCAGGGTGTGTCGATCCACGACAAGCACATCGAGGTCATCGTCCGGCAGATGCTGCGCCGGGTGACGATCATCGACTCCGGTTCGACGGACTTCCTGCCGGGCGAGCTGCCCGAGCGGACCAAGTTCGAGAGCACGAACCGGTCGGTCGTGGCCGAGGGCGGCGAGCCGGCCTCGGGCCGCCCGGTGCTGATGGGTATCACGAAGGCCTCGCTGACCACGGACTCGTGGCTGTCGGCGGCGTCGTTCCAGGAGACCACGCGTGTCCTGACCGACGCGGCGATCAACGGCCGCAGCGACAAGCTCGTGGGCCTCAAGGAGAACGTGATCATCGGTAAGCTGATCCCGGCGGGCACCGGCATCAACCGGTACCGGAACATCCAGGTGCAGCCGACGGAGGAGGCCCGGGTGGCGGCGTACGCCATCCCGTCCTACGACGACGGCTACTACACCCCGGACGTCTTCGGCACCGGCACCGGCGCCGCGGTTCCGCTGGACGACTACGACTTCGGTCGCGACTTCCGCTGACCTGAGTTGTTCGCGAGCCCCCGGTTCCCTTCGTGGAGCCGGGGGCTTCGTCGTGTCCGGGGCGGGCCGCGGAGGTAGCGTGAGGCGCGAGTTCACACGAGCGACACGAGGAGGGCGTTGTGAACGCAGAGCAGACCCCGGATGAGGCGCCGTCGAGAGGGCGGCACGCAGCGCCCGAGGGCGCCCCGACGCACCCGGCGATCGACCTGTCGAGGGACCCCAACCCGGGCAAGCCGGACCACGCCAAACCCGACGAGGACGACTAGGTCTTCGCCCGTGAAGAGGGGCCCCAGGCACGCGCCTGGGGCCCCTCTTCGCATGGCTCAGAAGTCGAGCTTGCCGCTGATCTCGGCGTCGTCCATGTCCGGATCCCCGGCAGCCCCCCGCCGCTCGACGGCGTCCTTGAACGGCTGAACGGTCTCGCTGGCCGCCTTGGCGGTGCCCGCCAGGTCCGGGATCTTGATCTCCTCGCCGCTGCCGTCCTTCGCGATGTTGTCGTAGGTCGAGAACACCTTCTCCTTGGCGGCCTCGACCGCCGAGTCCCGGATCGTCTTGCCTGCCCGCTCGCGGATCGCGCCGCCGAGCGTCTCGGTGCCGTCCTTGAGCTTGCCGACGAGTTCGTCGCCCAGGTTCTCGGTCAGCGTGCCGTCGACGAGCTTGCCGACCCGGCTGTCCGCGGTGCCCAGGCCGTCGGCGAGCTTCCGGAACCCGGGGATCTTCGCCAGAAACGCCTGGATCCTGCCGATGAGCTCGTTGAGCTTGTCGATGATCTGCTTGAGCTTGAGAACCCAGCGGTTGGCCTTCATGGTCTCCGTGCCTGCTCGCACGGCGGTGGCTCCCGTCGCCACGGTGAGCGAGCCGCCGAACGTGACGGTGGACGCCGCGAGCGCGGCGAGCCAGGTCACGATCAGCCACTCCACGAAGTCGCTGATGATGCTGGTGATCACGTCTTTGATCACGCTCATCACGGCCGAGCTGACCGCGAGCAGTGTCGCGATCTCGCCGGTGGCGCCCGCGGTGCCCTTGAGCCCGTCCCGGAACTCCGCCAGCCGTTCGCCCGCCGCCGCGGCAGCGGGGCCTTCCCAGCCGGCAAGGCCCTCGACGAGCAGCTTCTCGGTGTCGGCGCACAGCCGCTCGATGTCCCCGCCCAGCGCGTTGAAGGCGTCCGCGCCGGCCTGCAGCGCCTCTGGATCGCCGGTGACCAGCTCGAGCGCCTCGTTGAGCGGCTCGATCCAGCTGATCAGGAAGCTCACGCCGTTGGAGATCAGCCAGCCCAGCGGATCGGAGACGATGCCGGTGATGGTGCCGGCCGCCTCGTCCACGAAGCTCGTGGCCGCGCTGAGCGCGTGGAAACCGTCGCTCGCCAGCGCCCGGAGGTCGCCGTCGTCCATGGCCTGCCGGAGCTTGGACGTGGCGTCGAACGCCTGTTCGCCCTTGTCGTAGAGCTGTCCCGCCGGGGTGTCCACGAGGCGCTCCAGGTTCGCCTCGGTGTCGTACTCGCCCGCGAAGTCGCCGAGGTGGCCGACCAGCGCCTCTTCGTTGGTCGGCACGTCAGACCACTCCCTCGGCTGCCTCGTCCAGGTCTTCGCCGATGTCCCGGAACGCGGCGACCACGCCGTCGTCCATGGCGGCGTACATGTCGGCGGCCTTCGTCAGCTTCGCGCCGATCGCCTGGTAGCCCTCGGCCATCTGCGCCAGGTGGTCCTTCAGCTGGCCCAGCATGTCCCGGTAGACGGTGTGCACGATGGGCTGCCCGAGCAGGCCCCACGACACCGGCGGCACGTCGGCGTCCTGCATCTGCTGCTGCAAGGCGCTGACCTGCGAGGTCTGCGCGGCCGCCGCGGCGGCCGTCTTGCGCAGCGCTCCGACGTCGACCGAGAAGCCCCCGCTCACCGGCGGTCACCCTCGTCGAACGGGTCCAGGAAGTCGTCGTCCTCGGCGGGCCTGCGGCGGACCTCCGGGCGGGCCGGGCGGGCCGGCTGCTGCTCGGCCAGGAAGTCCTCCTCGGCGAAGTCCGCACCCTGGTCGATGGGCCGCTGCGGCACCACCGGGCGCTCGTCCGCGACCGTCGCCTTCAGCGCGGCCACGCTGGTGCCGAACGCCTCCGCCTGGGTCTGCAGCACCTGCTCCAGCACGTTGCTGGACGGCCCGAGCGCGTCCTGCACGATCGCCGCCTGCCTGCGGGCCGCCGCGGCGACCGCCTCGTGGATCGTCGTCGTGATCGTCGACGACAGCTGGATCGCGCTGCCCTGCAACGCCTCCTCGGTCACCCGCACCGACTGCACGCTCCCGCCCGGCCCGGCGACGACCGTCACGCCCCGGTCGGGGGAGGACACGGTGACCGACAGCTCGCCGATCTCGTCCTTCATCCGGGTGAACGCGGCCTGCCGCTGCTCACCCTGCTGCTTCAGCTCGTCGATCCGGCGCAGCTTCTGCTGCAGCTGCTCGACCAGGTCGCCATGGCTGCCGTAGGCCATGCAGGTCCCTCCCCGTGGTGAATTACGCACCTTCGGTATCGGATCATGCACCACCCGTGTGTGCGCCGGGCACGCTTCCGTGGAACTCACCGATTCGATTGATCACTTTTCGCCACGCGGGAATTCCACCGCCAATTCCGGCGTTGTTACTGATGCCGAAGATGCCCGCCGACCTGCTCGAACGCGCCGGCCGACGGTGTCCCGACAGTTGGCGGAACGGTCCTGTGCGGCCGTCTTTCCGCTAGACTCGCCACACCACCTTCTCGCCGGAGCCGGGGTGTGAGCCCGTTAGGGACCCCCGATGCCACCGCCTGCCGCAAGGGCGGGTATCTTTGACGACTGTGCCCGGCATGCGTCGGGCCGCTCTGCGTGCTTTTCGGCCAAGCGGGGATGCTCCGGCATCGTGGCGACGGCCGCGGCGAAGCGGAGCTCCACGGAAATCCGAGGGAACGTTAGCGGTCGAGAGACCCAGACGCGGGCCGACACGCCCGACCTCGGGGGCCGGGGAGACCAAGACGGAACAAGCAAGACGCGACAGAAGGCTGGTCCATTGCCCACGATCCAGCAGCTGGTCCGCAAGGGCCGCCAGGACAAGGCTGCCAAGCAGAAGACCGCGGCCCTCAAGGGGAGTCCGCAGCGGCGTGGCGTGTGCACCCGCGTGTACACCACGACGCCCAAGAAGCCGAACTCGGCGCTGCGCAAGGTCGCGCGTGTCAAGCTGACCAGCGGCATCGAGGTCACCGCCTACATCCCGGGCGAGGGCCACAACCTGCAGGAGCACTCGATGGTGCTCGTGCGCGGTGGTCGTGTGAAGGACCTGCCCGGCGTTCGCTACAAGATCATCCGCGGTTCGCTCGACACCCAGGGTGTGAAGAACCGCAAGCAGGCGCGCAGCCGGTACGGCGCGAAGAAGGAGAAGAGCTAATGCCCCGCAAGGGTCCGGCCCCGAAGCGGCCGCTGATCTCCGACCCGGTCTACGGTTCTCCGCTGGTCACGCAGCTGATCAACAAGGTGCTGACCGACGGCAAGCGCTCGCTGGCCGAGCGCATCGTCTACGGCGCGCTGGAAGGCGCCCGTGAGAAGACCGGCACGGATCCCGTCGTCACGCTGAAGCGTGCGCTGGACAACGTGAAGCCGAGCATCGAGGTGAAGAGCCGCCGCGTCGGTGGTGCCACCTACCAGGTGCCGATCGAGGTCAAGCCGGGCCGCTCGACGACCCTTGCGCTGCGGTGGATCGTCAGCTTCTCCCGCGCCCGCCGTGAGAAGACCATGATCGAGCGCCTGCAGAACGAGCTGCTCGATGCGAGCAACGGCCTCGGGGCCAGCGTGAAGCGCCGCGAGGACACCCACAAGATGGCCGAGTCCAACAAGGCGTTCGCCCACTACCGGTGGTGAACGTAGCCCGGCTGCCGAGACAAGCCAGGCCGGGCCCCAAGCTTCGAGACAGGGGAACAGTGCAGTGGCACGCGACGTGCTGACCGACCTGAACAAGGTCCGCAACATCGGCATCATGGCTCACATCGACGCCGGTAAGACCACCACCACCGAGCGGATCCTGTTCTACACCGGGATCAACTACAAGATCGGCGAGGTGCACGACGGCGCCGCGACGATGGACTGGATGGAGGAGGAGCAGAAGCGGGGTATCACCATCACCTCGGCTGCCACCACCACCTTCTGGGCCGACCACCAGATCAACATCATCGACACCCCCGGCCACGTCGACTTCACCGTCGAGGTGGAGCGTTCGCTGCGGGTGCTCGACGGTGCCGTTGCCGTCTTCGACGGCAAGGAGGGTGTCGAGCCCCAGTCCGAGCAGGTCTGGCGCCAGGCCGACAAGTACGAGGTCCCGCGCATCTGCTTCGTCAACAAGATGGACAAGCTGGGCGCGGACTTCTACTTCACCGTGCGCACCATCGAGGAGCGCCTCGGCGCTCGCCCGCTGGTCATCCAGCTGCCGATCGGCGCCGAGAGCGACTTCCAGGGCGTCATCGACCTGGTCCGCATGAAGGCGCTGACCTGGCGGGGCGAGGTCAAGAAGGGCGAGGACTACGAGGTCGAGGAGATCCCGGCCGACCTCGCCGACAAGGCCGCCGAGTACCGCGACAAGCTGATCGAGGCCGTCGCGGAGACCGACGACGCCCTGATGGAGAAGTACTTCGGCGGCGAGGAGCTGTCCGAGGCCGACATCAAGGCCGGCATCCGCAAGCTGACGGTCGCCCGCGAGGCGTACCCGGTGCTGTGCGGCTCCGCGTTCAAGAACAAGGGCGTGCAGCCCATGCTGGACGCGGTGATCGACTACCTGCCGTCGCCGCTGGACGTCCCCGCCGTCGAGGGCACCCTCACCGACGGTGAGACCCCGGCGTCCCGGAAGCCGTCGGTCGACGAGCCGTTCGCGGCGCTGGCGTTCAAGATCGCCGCGCACCCGTTCTTCGGCAAGCTGACCTACGTCCGGGTGTACTCGGGCAAGGTCGCCGCCGGCGCGCAGGTCATCAACTCGACCAAGGAGCGCAAGGAGCGCATCGGGAAGCTCTTCCAGATGCACTCCAACAAGGAGAACCCGGTCGACGAGGCCCAGGCCGGCCACATCTACGCGGTCATCGGCCTGAAGGACACCACGACTGGTGACACCCTGTGCGACCCGCAGAACCCGATCGTCCTCGAGTCGATGACCTTCCCGGAGCCGGTCATCAAGGTGGCCATCGAGCCCAAGACGAAGGCCGACCAGGAGAAGCTGTCGACCGCGATCCAGAAGCTGGCCGAGGAGGACCCCACCTTCCAGGTCCAGCTGGACGAGGAGACCGGTCAGACGATCATCGCGGGCATGGGCGAGCTGCACCTCGAGGTGCTGGTCAACCGCATGAAGTCCGACTACAAGGTCGAGGCGAACATCGGTAAGCCGCAGGTCGCCTACCGCGAGACGATCCGCCGCACGGTCGAGAAGTACGAGTACACGCACAAGAAGCAGACCGGTGGTTCTGGTCAGTTCGCGCGCGTGATCATCAAGCTGGAGCCGCTGTCCACTGGCGACGGCGCCCTCTACGAGTTCGACAACAAGGTCACCGGTGGCCGCGTGCCGCGCGAGTACATCCCGTCGGTGGACGCCGGTGCCCAGGACGCCATGCAGTACGGTGTCCTCGCCGGTTACCCGCTGGTCGGGCTGAAGGTGACCCTGTTGGACGGCGCTTACCACGAGGTCGACTCGTCGGAAATGGCCTTCAAGATCGCCGGTTCCATGGCGCTCAAGGAGGCCGCGCGCCAGGCCAGCCCGGTTCTGCTCGAGCCGGTCATGGCCGTCGAGGTGACCACCCCCGAGGACTACATGGGTGACGTCATCGGCGACCTCAACTCTCGCCGTGGCCAGATCCAGGCCATGGACGAGCGGGCAGGCACCCGAGTCGTGAAGGCACTGGTTCCGCTGTCCGAGATGTTCGGGTACGTCGGCGACCTGCGGTCTCGTACCCAGGGTCGGGCGAACTACTCGATGACGTTCGACTCCTACGCCGAGGTTCCCTCGAACGTCGCGAAGGAGATCATCGCGAAGGCGACGGGGGAGTAAACCCCTCCGCACCCAACGCGGGCGCGCACAGGGGCCTCCCCTAGGGTCCGCACAACCGACCAGATCGATCGCCGTTCGGCTGCCACGCCGTCCGGTGAAGCAAAAGCAAGAGTCCAGGAGGACATTCCAGTGGCGAAGGCGAAGTTCGAGCGGAGCAAGCCGCACGTCAACATCGGGACCATCGGTCACGTCGACCACGGCAAGACCACGCTGACCGCGGCGATCACCAAGGTTCTGCACGACAAGTACCCGGAGCTCAACGAGTCCCGGGCGTTCGACCAGATCGACAACGCGCCGGAAGAGAAGCAGCGCGGCATCACGATCAACATCTCGCACGTCGAGTACCAGACCGAGAAGCGTCACTACGCCCACGTGGACGCCCCCGGTCACGCGGACTACATCAAGAACATGATCACCGGTGCCGCCCAGATGGACGGCGCGATCCTGGTGGTCGCCGCGACCGACGGCCCGATGCCGCAGACCCGTGAGCACGTGCTGCTCGCCCGCCAGGTCGGCGTGCCCTACATCGTGGTGGCCCTGAACAAGGCCGACATGGTGGACGACGAGGAGATCCTCGAGCTCGTCGAGCTGGAGGTCCGCGAGCTGCTGTCCTCGCAGGAGTTCCCCGGCGACGACGCCCCCGTGGTCAAGGTCTCCGGCCTCAAGGCCCTCGAGGGCGACGCCAAGTGGGCCGAGTCGGTTCTCGAGCTCATGCAGGCCGTCGACGACAACGTGCCGGACCCGGTGCGTGACCTCGACAAGCCGTTCCTGATGCCGATCGAGGACGTCTTCACCATCACCGGCCGCGGCACCGTCGTGACCGGTCGCGTGGAGCGCGGCCAGATCAACGTCAACGAAGAGGTCGAGATCGTGGGTATCCGCGAGAAGTCGACCAAGACCACCGTCACCGGTGTCGAGATGTTCCGCAAGCTGCTCGACTCGGGCCAGGCCGGTGACAACGTCGGTCTGCTGCTCCGCGGCATCAAGCGCGAGGACGTCGAGCGCGGCCAGGTCGTCGTGAAGCCCGGCACCACGACTCCGCACACGGAGTTCGAGGGCTCGGTCTACATCCTGTCCAAGGACGAGGGTGGCCGGCACACGCCGTTCTTCAACAACTACCGCCCGCAGTTCTACTTCCGCACGACCGACGTGACCGGCGTCGTGACCCTCCCCGAGGGCACCGAGATGGTCATGCCGGGTGACAACACCGAGATCAAGGTGCAGCTCATCCAGCCGGTCGCCATGGACGAGGGTCTGCGGTTCGCCATCCGTGAGGGTGGCCGGACCGTCGGCGCGGGCCAGGTCACCAAGATCATCAAGTGATTCCATCCGGCCCCGGAGTGCTTATAGCACCCCGGGGCCGGGTTGTGGAACCACGTGTGCGACACTAGTTGAGTTGCTCGTTGCGGGGCGGCCGATATCTCTAGAGAAATCGGCCGCCCCGGCGCGAGCGGCCTTGGTCCGTGGGTTTCCCAGGGGGAGACCGCGGGCGCGACAGATGGCCGGCACGGCCGTCTCGCGGTGAAGACCAACCGGCACGACGACGATCCTCCTACGGGATCAGTCTGCGCAGCGGGCGCGACACGCCCGACCGCGTGGATCGGACGCGAGGGCGTTGACGTGCGGAAACCGGCGCGAATGCGCGGGTAGAGATAGCGGCACAAGACGAAGGAACGAGCTGCGACCATGGCGGGACAGAAGATCCGCATCAGGCTCAAGGCCTACGACCACGAGGCGATCGATGCCAGCGCGCGCAAGATCGTCGAGACGGTGACGCGCACCGGCGCCTCGGTCGTCGGACCTGTGCCGCTGCCCACCGAGAAGAACGTTTACTGCGTCATCCGCTCGCCGCACAAGTACAAGGACTCGCGCGAGCACTTCGAGATGCGCACGCACAAGCGGCTGATCGACATCCTCGACCCGACGCCGAAGACGGTCGACGCGCTCATGCGCATCGACCTCCCGGCGAGCGTCGACGTCAACATCCAGTAAGCGTTGGGCGAGCGGCGGAGATAAGAGACTCATGTCTGACAGGCAAGTAAAGGGCATCCTGGGCACCAAGCTCGGCATGACCCAGGTCTTCGGCGAGGACAACCGGATCGTTCCGGTGACCGTCGTGCAGGCCGGGCCGAACGTGGTGACCCAGATCCGTACCCAGGACAACGACGGCTACCAGGCCGTGCAGCTGGCTTTCGGCGCCGTGGACCCGCGCAAGGTCAACAAGCCGGTGACCGGCCACTTCCAGAAGGCGGGCGTGACCCCGCGGCGTTACCTCGCCGAGCTGCGCACGACCGACGCCGAGAGCTACGAGGTCGGCCAGGAGATCACCGCCGAGGTGTTCCCCGCCGGCTCGCGCGTCGACGTCACGGGCACCAGCAAGGGCAAGGGCTACGCCGGTGTCATGAAGCGCCACGGCTTCAAGGGCCAGGGCGCCAGCCACGGTAACCAGGCGAAGCACCGCGCCCCCGGCTCGATCGGTGGCTGCGCCACCCCGGGCCGTGTGTTCAAGGGCCTGCGGATGGCCGGCCGCATGGGTGGCGTCAAGGTCACCACGCAGGGCCTGACCGTCCACGACGTGCGCGCCGAAGAGGGCCTGCTGCTGATCAAGGGCGCCGTCCCCGGCCCCAAGGGCAGCCTCGTCTTCGTCAAGACCGCCGCGAAGGGTGGTGCTAACGAATGACCAGCGTCGAGCTGAAGACCCCGGCCGGCAGCGCCGAGGGCACCGTCGAGCTCCCCGCCGAGATCTTCGACGTGCAGGCCAACGTGCCGCTGATGCACCAGGTCGTGGTGGCCCAGCAGGCCGCCGCGCGCCAGGGCACGCACGACACGAAGACCCGCGGCGAGGTCTCCGGTGGCGGCAAGAAGCCGTACCGCCAGAAGGGCACCGGCCGCGCCCGCCAGGGTTCGACCCGCGCCCCGCAGTTCGCCGGCGGTGGCACCGTCCACGGCCCCACGCCGCGCGACTACACCCAGCGCACCCCGAAGAAGATGAAGGCCGCTGCCCTGCGTGGCGCCCTCTCCGACCGGGCGCGCGCCGGCCAGGTGCACGTCATCACCGAGCTGGTGTCGGGCGAGAAGCCCAGCACCAAGGAGGCGAAGAAGGTCCTCGCCGCCGTGACCCAGGCCAAGCGCCTGCTGGTCGTGCTGCACCGCGAGGACGAGCAGGGCTGGCTGTCGGCCCGCAACCTGCCGAACGTGCACCTGATCAACCCCGACCAGCTCAACACCTACGACGTGCTGGTCAACGACGACGTGGTGTTCACCAAGGCCGCGTACGACGCCTTCATCGCCGGTCCCGTCAAGGGCAAGGCGGCCAAGGCTTCGGCTCGGGCCAGCGAGGTTGAAGGGAGTGAAGCGCAGTGAGCAGCGTTGCCATCCCGGACCCTCGTGACATCGTGCTCGCGCCGGTGATCTCCGAGAAGTCCTACGGGCTCCTCGAGGACCACAAGTACACGTTCGAGGTCCGGCCGGACGCCAACAAGACGCAGATCAAGATCGCCGTCGAGCAGATCTTCGGCGTCAAGGTCGTCAGCGTGAACACGCTGAACCGGCAGGGCAAGCGCAAGCGGACCCGCTACGGCTTCGGCAAGCGCAAGAACGTCAAGCGCGCCGTCGTGACGCTGTCCGCCGAGAGCAAGCCGATCGAGATCTTCGGCGGACCCGCCGCGTAAGGGACGGAAGCTGTCATGGGTATTCGTAAGTACAAGCCGACGACTCCGGGCCGCCGTGGCTCGAGCGTGTCGGACTTCGCCGAGATCACCCGGTCCGAGCCGGAGAAGTCGCTGCTGCGCCCGCTGAGCAAGTCGGGCGGCCGCAACTCCTCGGGCAAGATCACCACCCGGCACAAGGGTGGCGGCCACAAGCGGGCCTACCGGGTCATCGACTTCCGGCGCAACGACAAGGACGGCATCCCGGCCAAGGTCGCGCACATCGAGTACGACCCCAACCGGACCGCCCGCATCGCGCTGCTGCACTACGCGGACGGCGAGAAGCGCTACATCATCGCGCCGGACAAGCTCAAGCAGGGCGACACGGTGGAAGCCGGCCCGCGCGCCGACATCAAGCCGGGCAACAACCTGCCGCTGCGCAACATCCCGGTCGGCACCGTGGTGCACGCCATCGAGCTGCGTCCCGGTGGCGGCGCGAAGATCGCCCGCTCCGCCGGCGCCCGCGTGCAGCTGGTCGCCAAGGACGGCCCGTACGCCCAGCTGCGGATGCCCTCGGGCGAAATCCGCAACGTGGACGTGCGCAACCGCGCCACCGTCGGCGAGGTCGGCAACTCCGAGCACCAGAACATCAACTGGGGCAAGGCGGGCCGCAACCGCTGGCGCGGCAAGCGCCCGACCGTCCGTGGTGTCGTGATGAACCCGGTCGACCACCCGCACGGTGGTGGTGAGGGCAAGACCTCGGGTGGTCGCCACCCGGTGAACCCGAACGGCAAGCCGGAGGGCCGCACCCGCCGCCGCAAGCCGTCCGACGCACTGATCGTCCGCCGCCGGCGTACCGGCAAGAAGCGCTGAGCAGGGAGGTAAGACAACATGCCGCGTAGCCTGAAGAAGGGCCCGTTCGTGGACGACCACCTGCTCAAGAAGGTGGACGCGCTCAACGAGTCGGGCAAGAAGACCGTGATCAAGACCTGGTCCCGCCGGTCCACGATCATCCCGGACATGCTGGGTCACACCATCGCGGTGCACGACGGCCGCAAGCACGTGCCGGTGTTCGTCAGCGAGGCCATGGTCGGCCACAAGCTTGGCGAGTTCGCTCCGACGCGGACCTTCAAGGGTCACGTCAAGGATGACCGGAAGTCGCGCCGCCGCTGAGCGGGCACACGAGAGTTAGGGAAAGCAAGCGATGACAGCCCCAGAAACCGCTCCGGCCCAGGTGGCCGTGGCGCGGGCTCGCTTCGTCCGGGACTCGCCGACGAAGGTGCGCCGGGTGATCGAGCTGATCAAGGGTCTTAGCGCCGCCGAAGCCCTTGCCGTGCTCCGGTTCTCGCCGTACGCGGCGAGCCAGCCGGTGGCGAAGGTGCTCGCCAGCGCCGTGGCCAACGCCGAGAACAACCTCAACCTGGACCCGGACACGCTGTTCGTGAAGAACGCGTACGCCGACGAGGGCCCGACCCTCAAGCGCATCCAGCCGCGCGCCCAGGGCCGTGCGTACCGGATCCGGAAGCGGACCAGCCACATCACGGTCGAGGTGGAGTCGCGTCCGGAAGCGAAGAAGAGCGGTAAGAAGAAGGCAGGTGGCCGCTAGTGGGCCAGAAGATCAACCCGCACGGCTTCCGGCTGGGGATCACCACCGACTGGAAGTCGCGCTGGTACGCCGACAAGCAGTACGCGGAGTACGTGGCCGAGGACGTCAAGATCCGCAAGCTGCTGTCCACGGGCATGGAGCGCGCCGGCATCTCCAAGGTCGAGATCGAGCGCACCCGTGACCGCGTGCGGGTCGACATCCACACCGCGCGTCCGGGCATCGTGATCGGCCGCCGCGGCGCGGAGGCCGACCGGATCCGCGGCTCGCTGGAGAAGCTGACCGGCAAGCAGGTCCAGCTGAACATCCTCGAGGTCAAGAACCCCGAGGCCGACGCGCAGCTGGTCGCCCAGAGCGTCGCCGAGCAGCTGTCCAACCGCGTGGCGTTCCGCCGCGCGATGCGCAAGGCGATCCAGACGACCATGCGCTCGTCGCAGGTCAAGGGCATCCGCGTGCAGTGCAGCGGCCGCCTCGGCGGTGCCGAGATGTCGCGGTCGGAGCACTACCGCGACGGCCGGGTCCCGCTGCACACGCTGCGCGCGGACATCGACTACGGCTTCTTCGAGGCCCGCACCACCTTCGGCCGCATCGGCGTGAAGGTGTGGATCTACAAGGGTGACCTGGTCGGCGGCCTGAAGGCCAAGGCCGAGCGGGACGCCGCGGCCGCCAACGAGCGTCCGCGCCGGGAGCGTCCGTCGCGCCCGCGCCGTTCCGGCGCCCAGGGCACGACGCCGACCTCGACCGAAGCCGGCCGCGCCGCTGCCGCCGCGAAGGCCGACACGGATGTCGCGACCAGCGAGGCGCCCGCGCAGGGTTCGCCGGACGCGGCCGAGAAGACGGAGGGCTGAGGCGTGCTCGTCCCACGCAAGGTCAAGCACCGCAAGCAGCACTCGCCGAAGCGCGCCGGTGCCGCCAAGGGCGGCACGAAGGTCACCTTCGGTGAGTACGGCATCCAGGCGCTTGAGCACCACTACGTGACCAACCGGCAGATCGAGTCCGCTCGTATCGCCATCACCCGGCACATCAAGCGTGGCGGCAAGGTCTGGATCAACATCTTCCCGGACCGTCCGCTCACCAAGAAGCCGGCCGAAACCCGCATGGGTTCCGGTAAGGGTTCGCCCGAGTGGTGGGTCGCCAACGTGAAGCCGGGCCGCGTCATGTTCGAGCTGAGCTTCCCGAACGAGGCCCAGGCTCGCGAGGCGCTGCGCCGCGCGATCCACAAGCTCCCCATGAAGTGCCGCATCGTGACCCGTGAAGGTGGTGAGTTCTGATGGCGCAGGCAGGTGTCGCCGCCGCAGAGCTGCGTGAGCTCACCAACGAGGAGCTCGTGCTGCGCCTGAAGGAAGCCAAGGAGGAGCTGTTCAACCTCCGCTTCCAGATGGCCACCGGGCAGCTGGACAACAACCGCCGCCTCCGCACCGTCCGTGCCGACATCGCTCGGATCTACACGGTGATGCGGGAGCGCGAGCTCGGCCTGTCCGTTTCCCCCGACGCCGAGAATGAAGAAGGTGCTGCCTGATGAGTGAGCAGACCCCAGAGCTCGCCGCGCAGCCGGTGCAGAGCGCCGAATCCGGTCGCAACTACCGCAAGGTCCGTGAGGGCTACGTCGTCTCGGACAAGATGGACAAGACGATCGTGGTCGAGCTCGAGGACCGCAAGAAGCACCGCCGCTACGGCAAGGTTCTCCGCTCCACCAGCAAGGTGAAGGCGCACGACGAGGAGAACACCGCCGGCATCGGTGACCGCGTGATCCTCATGGAGACCCGCCCGACCTCGGCCACCAAGCGGTGGCGGCTCGTGCGGATCGTGGAGAAGGCCAAGTAATCGGAGGCCCATCTCGGGCCTCCTCCGTTCCGCCAGGCTCGCCGGAAGGTGAGAACCGGCGCGACATACAGGAGTTGACGTGATCCAGCAGGAGTCGCGGCTGCGAGTCGCCGACAACACGGGTGCCAAGGAGATCCTCTGCATCCGCGTGCTCGGTGGCTCGGGACGGCGCTACGCGGGTATCGGCGACATCATCGTCGCCACCGTCAAGGACGCCATCCCGGCTGCCGGGGTGAAGAAGGGTGACGTGGTCAAGGCCGTCGTCGTCCGCACGACGAAGGAGCGGCGTCGCCCGGACGGCTCCTACATCAAGTTCGACGAGAACGCCGCCGTGCTCATCAAGAACGACAACGAGCCGCGCGGCACCCGCATCTTCGGCCCGGTCGGCCGTGAGCTGCGTGACCGCAAGTTCATGAAGATCATCTCGCTGGCGCCGGAGGTGCTCTGATGAAGGTGAAGAAGGGCGACACGGTCGTCGTCATCGCCGGCAAGGACAAGGGCGCCAAGGGCAAGGTCATCAAGGCCTACCCGGAGCGCCAGCGGGTGCTGGTCGAGGGCGTGAACCGGATCAAGAAGCACACCCGGATCTCCCAGACCCAGCGCGGCGCGCAGTCCGGCGGCATCGTGACGCAGGAGGCCCCGATCCACGTGTCGAACGTGATGGTCGTGGACTCCGACGGCAAGCCGACCCGCGTGGGCTACCGCATCGGCGAGGACGGCAAGAAGGTTCGCATCTCGCGCCGGACCGGTAAGGACATCTGATGACGACCGCAGAGAAGATCGTGCCGCGGTTGAAGACGCGGTACCGCGAAGAGATCAAGGGCGAGCTCCGCAGCGAGTTCGGCTACGAGAACGTCCACCAGATCCCGGGCGTGGTCAAGGTCGTCGTCAACATGGGTGTCGGCGACGCCGCGCGGGACAGCAAGCTGATCGACGGTGCGATCCGCGACCTCGCGGCCATCACCGGTCAGAAGCCCGAGGTGCGCCGGGCGCGCAAGTCCATCGCGCAGTTCAAGCTGCGTGAGGGCCAGCCGATCGGTGCGCGCGTGACGCTGCGCGGCGACCGCATGTGGGAGTTCCTGGACCGGCTGCTGACGATCGCGCTGCCGCGTATCCGCGACTTCCGCGGGCTGTCGGCCAAGCAGTTCGACGGCAACGGCAACTACACCTTCGGTCTCAACGAGCAGTCCATGTTCCACGAGATCGACCCCGACTCCATCGACCGCCCGCGCGGCATGGACGTCACCGTTGTCACCACCGCTACCACCGACGACGAGGGCCGCGCGCTGCTCCGCAAGCTCGGCTTCCCGTTCAAGGAGAACTGATGGCCAAGAAGGCTCTGATCGCCAAGGCGGCCCGCAAGCCGAAGTTCAAGGTGCGTGCCTACACGCGCTGCAACAAGTGCGGCCGGCCCCACTCGGTGTTCCGCAAGTTCGGACTGTGCCGGGTTTGCCTGCGCGAGATGGCGCACGCGGGCGAACTCCCCGGTGTGTCCAAGTCCAGCTGGTAGGAACGACAGAAGCTCCCACTTCGCCACAGGCCCTCTGACTAGGGGGAACCAGGCGAGAAAGGTTGAAGGTCACCATGACGATGACCGACCCCATCGCAGACTTCCTGACACGTCTGCGGAACGCCAACTCGGCGTACCACGACGAGGTCGTGGTGCCGCACTCGAAGCTCAAGGCGAACATCGCCGAGATCCTGAAGCGCGAGGGTTACATCTCGGGCTACCGGGACGAGCCGGGTGAGAAGCACAAGAACCTCATCGTGGAACTGAAGTACGGCCGCAACCGCGAGCGCAGCATCGCCGGTCTGCGCCGCGTGTCCAAGCCGGGTCTGCGGGTGTACGCCAAGTCGACCGAGCTGCCGAGCGTGCTGGGCGGGCTGGGCATCGCGATCATCTCGACGTCGGGCGGCCTTCAGACCGACCGGCAGGCCAAGCGCAACGGTGTGGGCGGGGAAGTCCTCGCCTACGTCTGGTAACGGAAGGGAGAGCAGGCATGTCGCGCATCGGTAAGCAGCCGATCACCGTCCCTTCCGGGGTCGAGGTGACCATCGACGGCCAGAACATTTCGGTGAAGGGTCCCAAGGGCACCCTTTCGCACACTATCGCCGAGCCGATCACGGTCGAGCGCGGTGAGGACGGCGCGCTGCTGGTCAAGCGCCCGGACGACGAGCGGGAGAGCCGTGCGCTGCACGGTCTGACCCGCACGCTGGTCAACAACCTGGTCGTGGGTGTGACCGAGGGTTACGAGAAGAAGCTCGAGATCCACGGTGTCGGTTACCGCGTCCAGGCCAAGGGCAGCAACCTCGAGTTCGCCCTCGGCTACAGCCACCCCGTGCTGATCGAGGCGCCGGAAGGCATCACCTTCAAGGTCGAGACCCCGACCCGGTTCTCCGTGTCCGGCATCGACAAGCAGAAGGTCGGCCAGATCGCCGCGGTGATCCGCCGGCTCCGCCGTCCGGACCCGTACAAGGGCAAGGGGCTGCGCTACGAGGGTGAGCGCATCCGTCGCAAGGTCGGAAAGACGGGTAAGTGATCATGAGCGAAACGGCAACGAAGAAGCGGAAGCCGGTCGGCAAGGACATCTCGACCCGGCGCCGCGTCGCGAAGGCGCGCCGTCACTTCCGGCTTCGCAAGAAGGTCGGCGGGACCGCTCAGCGGCCCCGGCTGGTCATCCACCGGTCCTCGCGGCACATCACGGTCCAGGTGATCGACGACGTGGCAGGCCACACGGTCGCCTCGGCGTCGAGCCTCGAGGCCGACGTGCGTGCGCTCGAGGGCGACAAGAAGGCCAAAGCCGCCAAGGTCGGCGAGCTCGTGGCCGCCCGTGCCAAGGGTGCGGGCATCTCCAGCGTCGTGTTCGACCGCGGTGGCAACCGCTACCACGGCCGCATCGCCGCGCTGGCCGACGCCGCTCGCGAGGCGGGGTTGGAGTTCTGAGAACCATGCACATGCTCGCGAATGGAAGGAAAGCCTGATGCCGGGACGTACACGGCAGGGCGGTGGACAGGGCGGCCCGGGCGGCAACGACCGCGACCGTCGTGACCGCCGCGATCGCCGCGACGGTGGCCGTGGCGGGGCCGGCCAGGAGAAGACCCCGCACCTCGAGCGCGTCGTCGCGATCAACCGCGTCGCCAAGGTCGTGAAGGGTGGTCGTCGCTTCAGCTTCACCGCCCTGGTGGTCGTCGGTGACGGCGACGGTCAGGTCGGCGTCGGCTACGGCAAGGCCAAGGAAGTTCCCGCGGCCATCGCCAAGGGCGTCGAGGAAGCGAAGAAGAACTTCTTCCGCGTTCCCCGGATCGCCGGCACCATCCCGCACCCGGTCCAGGGTGAGGAGGCCGCCGGTGTGGTCCTGCTCCGCCCGGCCAGCGCCGGTACCGGTGTCATCGCCGGTGGCCCGGTCCGCGCCGTGCTGGAGTGCGCGGGTGTGCACGACGTGCTGTCGAAGTCGCTCGGCTCGGACAACGCGATCAACATCGTGCACGCCACCGTGGCGGCCCTGAAGGGTCTCCAGCGTCCGGAGGAGGTGGCGGCCCGTCGCGGTCTGCCGCTCGAGGACGTCGCGCCGGCCCGGATGCTGCGTCAGCGTGCGGGACAGGGGGTCTGACATGGCTCAGCTCAAGGTGACCCAGGTCAAGAGCAAGATCGGCACCAAGCACAACCACCGGGAGTCCCTGCGGACCCTCGGGCTGCGCAAGATCCGGCAGTCCGTGGTGCGCGAGGACACCCCGGAGGTCCGCGGTCTGATCCATACCGTCCGCCACCTCGTGACTGTTGAGGAGGTCAAGGCATGACGGCCATCAAGATCCACCACCTGCGCCCGGCCCCGGGCGCCAAGCGCGACAAGATCCGCGTCGGTCGTGGTGAGGGTTCGAAGGGCAAGACCGCCGGTCGCGGTACGAAGGGCACCAAGGCCCGGAAGAACGTGCCCGCCGGTTTCGAGGGTGGGCAGATGCCCATCCACATGCGGCTGCCGAAGCTGCGTGGCTTCAAGAACCGCTTCCGCACCGAGTACCAGCCGGTGAACGTCGGCGACATCGCCCGGGTCTTCCCGGACGGTGGCGACGTCACCAAGGAGCAGCTGGTCGAGCGCGGTCTGGTTCGCAAGAACGAGCTCGTCAAGGTCCTCGGCAACGGCGACCTGAACGGCGTGAAGCTGAACGTCACCGCCGACAAGTTCTCCTCGTCCGCGAAGGAGAAGCTCGAGGCGGCCGGCGGTTCGGCCACCGAGCTCTGAGTTCTGCCTGCGGCAAGGGCCCGCTGGTCTTCGGACCGGCGGGCCCTTTCCTTTGCCTGCCGGTGGTGCCACGATCGGGTGATGTCGTACCCGGGGGTTCCGCCTGGTTACCCGCCGGTGCCGAGCCGTCGACGTGGCTGGCACGGTGGACGTCTGCTGGGCGCCGCGCTGGCGTTGCTCGCCGCCGCGGCCGCCGTCACGGGCTCGTTCCTCGCGTTGTTCGAGGGGGAGCTGCTCTTCCGGGGTGAGCCGCAGTTGACGCTGACGGTCACCGGGTGGGACCTGACCGCGGAGGCGGTCCAGCCCGGGATCCCGACGAACACCTTCGGCAGCCCGGTCCGCAACGGGTACCTGCTGGCTGCGGCCGGGTTGCTGCTGATCGTCGCGGCGGTGCTGAGCCTGGCCGCGGCGCGGCGCAACTCGTCGCCGGCCCGGAAGTTCGCCGCGGCGCTGGCCGCGGCGACCGGCGCGGCCTTCCTCCTCGCGACCGCCGCCGGGATCGTCCTGCAGGGAGTCAGCCTGCACGAGAGCTTCCGCCCGGCGGGCGCGGCCGAAGGTGACGGCGCGTTCTCGACGAGCGACAGCCTCGGAACCGGGTTCTGGCTGGTCGCGGGCGCCACCCTGGCGGCGATCGTGGCCGCGGTCCTGGCCGCCGCGCGGGGCCGCCGCGCGCCGCAGGACCTGACGACGCCGCGCTACGGGATCCCCGCGCCGTCCGGGTACCAGCCCGGACCGCAGTTCCCGGCCCCGACGAGGCACTGGCCCGGCGGCGAGCCCTACCCGGGCGGCGGCCCGTCAGCGGGTCAGGCGATGCCACTGCCGCACGCCGGCTACCCACCTGGCCCGAGCACGCCAGGGCAGGGCGTAGGGAGTCAGGGCGCAGCGGGCCAGGGGCTGTCGGGCCACAGTGGCTGGCGGGCGAGCCCGGCAAGCCAGCACCAGCCCGCCGGCGCGCAGCCGGGGGAGCGCCAAGGGGGACTCGCCGGAAGGCGACCCGCGCGGCGAGGAGCGGCCCAGCTCGTAGCGCCGGGCAGGTAACTGACCGCCGGACCAGCCCCACCCGCCGCACCGACGTCCGGCGCGCAGCAGCTCACCCGCGCACCCCGGAAAACCAGCCGCCGCTCGTCAGCGCAACCAGTACCGTCACGGTGATGACCTGGTTGCTCGTCTTCCTCGGCGCCGCCATGCTCATCGCTCTCACGCCGGGCGCCAACAACCTCCTCGGGCTGCACCACGGGATCCAGCACGGTCTGCCGCGGGCGCTCGCCGGGCTGCTCGGCCGCCTGGCCGCCTTCACCCTCATGATCGGCGCCGTCGCGGCGGGACTGGGCCAGTTGCTCGCCGCGTCCGGACCCGCGCTCACCGCCATCAAGTGGGCCGGCGTGGCCTACCTCGTCTGGCTGGGCGTCAAGCTCCTCCGCAGCAAGCCGCAGCCGCCGGCCGAACAAGCGCCGGGACCAGTCCTGCGCAAGGAGTTCCTCGTCGCCATCACCAACCCCAAGGCGGTCCTCATCTTCACCGCCTTCGTGCCGCAGTTCGTCGACCCCGCGCACGGTTCGCCCACCGCGCAGATCGCGATCCTCGGCGCCGTCTACCTGCTCGCCGAGTTCCTCGCCGGCACCGCCTACGCCGCGGCCGGCGCGGCGCTCAAGTCCGTCCGGCTGAGCGTCCGCGCCCGGCGGAACGTGGACCGCGGCACCGGAGTGGTCCTGATCGGCATGGCGGGCACCCTGGCCGCCGCCGGTTCATAACACGGCCTACCTCACAACCCTCCAACGCCCGGCTGTTAGAGTCGGGCGACGCGCTTCGGGGACCGACATGCCCCGGAGCGCTGCTGGCTTGCCAGCGACATGGTGTTCCTGCCGGCCAGCGTGCCGGCCAAGCCGATCGCCGGTGACACCCACCGGCGACGCCGAGGAGGTCCCCCGCGTGCTCAGCGCCTTTCGCTCGGCTCTCGCCACGCCGGACCTGCGCAAGAAGATCCTGTTCACGCTGTTGATCGTGGCCGTGTACCGGATCGGTGCGGTCACTCCGGCGCCCGGGGTCTCCTATCCCAATGTGCAGGCATGCCAGGCCGGTGCCGACCAGTCCGGCATCTACTCCCTGCTGAACCTGTTCAGCGGTGGGGCGCTCCTGCAGCTGTCGATCTTCTCGACCGGCATCATGCCGTACATCACGGCCAGCATCATCATCCAGCTGCTCACCGTCGTCATCCCGCGGTTCGAGGAGCTGAAGAAGGAAGGCCAGGCCGGCCAGGGCAAGCTCACGCAGTACACCCGGTACCTGACGATCGCGCTGGCGATCCTGCAGGCGACCGGTGTGGTGGCGCTCGCCGACCGCGGTCAGCTGTTCCCGGACTGCGCGCAGTCGATCATCCCGGACAACAGCATCTTCTCGCTGGCGCTGATCGTCATCACGATGACGGCGGGCACCGCGGTCATGATGTGGCTGGGCGAGCTCATCACCGAGCGCGGCGTCGGCAACGGCATGTCGGTCCTGATCTTCCTGAACATCGCGGCCCGCATCCCGGCCGAGGGCATGAACATCCTCAACAACCAGGGCGGTCTCGTCTTCGCGCTGGTGTGCGTCTTCGGCCTGGTGATCATCGCCAGCGTCATCTTCGTCGAGCAGGGCCAGCGCCGGATCCCGGTGCAGTACGCCAAGCGGATGATCGGCCGCCGGATGTACGGCGGCACGTCGACCTACCTGCCGATCAAGGTGAACCAGGCCGGTGTCATCCCGGTCATCTTCGCTTCGTCGCTGCTGTACCTGCCGGACCTGATCAGCCGTCTGTTCGGCGACCCGACCAGCGGCTCCGGCTGGCAGGCGTTCCTGCAGACCTACGTGGTCAACCAGTCCAGCTGGGTGCACATCCTGCTGTACTTCGCGCTGATCATCTTCTTCACGTACTTCTACATCACCATCACGTTCAACGTGGATGAGCGCGCGGAGGAGATGAAGAAGTTCGGCGGCTTCATCCCGGGCATCCGTCCCGGCAGGCCGACCGCCGAGTACCTGAGCTTCGTGCTGGGCCGGATCACCTTCCCCGGCTCGCTCTACCTCGGCATCATCGCGATCCTCCCGAACTTCTTCCTGTCGATCACGCAGGAGGGCAACAACCAGAACTTCCCGTTCGGCGGCACCGCCGTGCTGATCATGGTCGGCGTCGGCCTCGACACGGTGAAGCAGATCGAAAGCCAGCTGATGCAGCGGAATTACGAAGGGTTCTTGCGATGACGCGCCTGGTTCTTGTCGGCCCGCCCGGAGCAGGGAAGGGAACTCAGGCGGTAGCGCTGTCGCAGCGGCTCTCCATCCCGCACATCTCCACGGGCGACCTCTTCCGCGCTCACGTGGCGGAGCAGACGCCGCTGGGCGAGGAGGCGAAGCGCTACCTCGACTCGGGCGAGCTGGTTCCGGACAGCGTCACCAACGAGATGGTCCGCGAGCGCCTGGCCGAGTCCGACACCAAGGCCGGCTTCCTGCTGGACGGGTTCCCCCGCAACACCAAGCAGGCCGAGGTCCTCGGCGAGATGCTGGCCGAGTCGGACAGCGCGCTCGACGCGGTCATCCAGCTCGACGTGCCGGAGGACGTCCTGGTCGAGCGCCTGCTGGGCCGCGGCCGCACGGACGACACCGAAGAGGTCATCCGCCGCAGGCAGCAGGTCTACCAGTCGGAGACCGCCCCGCTGCTGGACTACTACCGCGACATCCTGGTCAAGGTGGACGGCGTCGGTGAGGTCGACGAGGTTTCCTCGCGGATCGTGAACGCACTCGACGCGCGCGCGTGAACCTGGTGCCTTCCGTGCTCCGCCGCCACCGCGGCATCGAGATCAAGACGCCTGGCGAGCTGGACGCGATGCGGGCCGCCGGGATCGTGGTGGCCCGCACCCTCGCGGCTGTCGCCGAGGCCGCCAAGCCCGGCGTCAGCACCGGCGACCTGGACGAGATCGCCGAGCAGACCATCCGCGCGGCCGGCGCGGTGCCCTCGTTCAAGGGCTACCACGGCTTCCCGGCCTCGATCTGCGCGTCGGTGAACGAACAGGTCGTCCACGGCATCCCGGCGAAGACCACCGTGCTGGCCGAGGGCGACCTGCTGTCCGTGGACTGCGGCGCCATCCTCGACGGCTGGCACGGTGACTCCGCCGTCACCCTGGCCATCGGCTCGGTTTCGGCCGCCGACCAGGCGTTGTCGGCCGCGACCCGCGCCGCGATGCTCGCCGGCATCGAGGCCGCGGTGCCCGGCGCCCGGCTGACCGACATCTCGCACGCCGTGCAGTCCTCGGCCGAGACGTCCTCGGCGGCCGACGGCACCGAGTACGGCCAGATCGTCGAGTACGGCGGGCACGGCATCGGCACCGAGATGCACATGGAGCCGTTCCTGCCCAACGTCGGCAAGCCCGGCAAGGGGCCGAAGCTCAAGCCCGGCATGGCGCTGGCCATCGAGCCGATGCTGACCGGCGGCAGCGCCGAGACCGTCGAGCTCGAGGACGGCTGGACCGTGGTGACCGCGGACGGCTCGCGCGCCGCCCACTGGGAGCACACCGTCGCCATCACCGAGGACGGCCCTCGCGTCCTGACCCTGCCCGAAGGCTCCTGACCTGCGGTTTCCCCGCTTCGGGTGCGACTTGGGGTATCGTCGGAGTGACGTTGCCTACCACACATCACCCCGCCTCGCGAGGTGCGACACAGGCTGCGTACACTATCTAGTCGGCGTACTCATCACGCCGGTTCCAACGCGCTCGTCAATGCTCGGGTCCTTGGGGTCGGTGCGGCGTGTCCGCCGAACGCAAGAGTTGCCAATTCGGTGCTCTACCAAGTCACGAAACGCGGAGGACATGGCTAAGAAAGACGGGGCCATCGAGGTCGAAGGTCGGGTCATCGAGCCACTCCCCAACGCGATGTTCCGAGTCGAGTTGGAGAACGGTCACAAGGTCCTGGCACACATCAGCGGCAAGATGCGGCAGCACTACATCCGCATCCTCCCGGAAGACCGGGTTGTCGTCGAGCTGTCGCCGTACGACCTGTCTCGTGGGCGGATCGTCTACCGCTACAAGTGACGCGGTGAGCAACGCATAAGGAAGCAGGAGACGTGAAGGTCCAGCCGAGCGTCAAGAAGATCTGCGACAAGTGCAAGGTGATCCGCCGCCACGGCCGGATCATGGTGATCTGCGAGAACCTGCGGCACAAGCAGCGGCAGGGCTGATCACCGCCTGCACCACGCAGAGCGGACGGACAGCTGTATGACCTCCCCGCACCTGCCGGGCCACACGGCCCGGCCGACCCCCGGACTCCAGGCCGGGGCCGGGACACCGGACACGCAAGTGTTCCGGACGACATGCGAGTCGGTCCCGGAACCGGGCGGGGAGCACACCTGGAGCGACGAACAGCAGAAGGAGCATCAAGCGCCATGGCACGACTCGCCGGCGTAGACCTCCCCCGCGAGAAGCGGTTGGAGATCGCGCTGACCTACATCTACGGCATCGGTCGTACGCGCTCGAAGGAGCTCATCGCGGCCACGTCGCTGAACCCGGACACCCGGGTCCGCGACCTGACCGACGACGACCTCGTCAAGCTGCGCGACCACATCGAAGAGAACTTCAAGGTCGAGGGTGACCTCCGCCGCGAGGTGCAGGCCGACATCCGTCGCAAGATCGAGATCGGCTGCTACGAGGGCCTGCGGTGGCGCCGCGGTCTGCCCGTCCGCGGTCAGCGGACCAAGACCAACGCCCGCACCCGCAAGGGTCCGAAGAAGACGGTCGCCGGCAAGAAGAAGGCTGGCAAGAAGTGAGCGTCCAGGGCAAGAAGGTCGTGCGGATCGGCGCCGGGCAGGTGCGCCGCCGCAACAATTCGTGCGTTTCGCCGAAGGCCCTGTATGCCCGCCCGATGGCGCTTCGCCAGCTCTACACCGACGCCGGTTCGCTGATCCGGCGTGGCCAGCAGGAGGCCCGCGAGGCCGCCGCTGCCGCCGCACAGACCGAGAACTCGCGCTAGGCAGGAGAAACCACCCAACATGCCACCCAAGGCTCGCGCCGGGGCCAAGAAGGTCCGGCGGAAGGAAAAGAAGAACGTGGCCCACGGCCACGCTCACATCAAGAGCACCTTCAACAACACCATCGTGTCGATCACCGACCCGAACGGTGCGGTTATCTCGTGGGCCTCTTCCGGCCACGTCGGTTTCAAGGGCTCCCGGAAGTCCACCCCGTTCGCCGCGCAGATGGCGGCCGAGAACGCGGCCCGCAAGGCCGCCGAGCACGGGATGAAGAAGGTCGACGTGTTCGTCAAGGGCCCGGGCTCCGGCCGGGAGACGGCGATCCGTTCGCTGCAGGCCGCCGGTCTCGAGGTCGGCACCATCCAGGACGTGACCCCGCAGCCTCACAACGGCTGCCGCCCGCCCAAGCGGCGCCGGGTCTGAGGAACGGGGAGGAGTAACAACAGATGGCTCGCTACACCGGCCCCGCGACTCGCATCTCGCGGCGCCTCAAGGTTGACCTCGTCGGCGGCGACCAGGCTTTCGAGCGCCGCCCGTACCCGCCCGGCCAGCACGGCCGCGGCCGGGTCAAGGAGTCCGAGTACCTGCTCCAGCTGCAGGAGAAGCAGAAGGCTCGCTACACGTACGGCGTCCTCGAGCGGCAGTTCAGCCGCTACTACAAGGAGGCCGCGCGGCGCCCCGGCAAGACCGGTGAGAACCTGCTGCAGATCCTCGAGTCCCGCCTGGACAACGTCGTGTACCGCGCCGGCCTGGCCCGTACCCGCCGTCAGGCGCGTCAGCTGGTGGCGCACGGTCACTTCACCGTCAACGGCGTGAAGGTGACGATCCCCAGCTACCAGGTCGAGAAGTTCGACATCATCGACGTGCGGCCGAAGTCGCTCCAGATGCTGCCCTTCGTGGCCGCCAAGGAGTCGTTCGGTGACCGGCCGATCCCCGGCTGGCTGCAGGTCGTGCAGTCCAACCTGCGCATCCTGGTGCACCAGCTCCCCGAGCGGGCGCAGATCGACGTTCCGGTCCAGGAACAGCTGATCGTCGAGTACTACTCGAAGTGATCGGCCGCGGCGGCGCGCACCCGCGCGTCGCCGCTCCGCCATCCCTTTCGGCGTCATATGGCGGGCGCCGGCAGGAAAGGAAGAGAAGAAAGTGCTGATTTCCCAGCGACCGGCCCTCGGCGAAGAGCCGATCAACGAGACCCGGTCCCGGTTCACCATCGAGCCGCTGGAGCCCGGCTTCGGGTACACGCTCGGCAACTCGCTGCGGCGCACGCTGCTGTCGTCCATCCCGGGCGCGGCGGTCACCAGCATCCGCATCGACGGTGTGCTGCACGAGTTCACCACCGTCCCCGGGGTGAAGGAAGACGTCACCGACATCATCCTGAACCTCAAGGAACTGGTCGTCTCGTCCGAGGAGGACGAGCCCGTCACCATGTACCTGCGCAAGCAGGGCCCGGGTGAGGTCACCGCGGCCGACATCGTTCCGCCGGCCGGTGTCACCGTGCACAACCAGGATCTGCACATCGCCTCGCTGAACGGCAAGGGCAAGCTGGAGATCGAACTGGTCGTCGAGCGCGGCCGCGGTTACGTGCCCGCTCAGCAGAACAAGCAGGCTGGTGCCGAGATCGGCCGGATCCCGGTCGACTCGATCTACTCGCCGGTGCTGAAGGTCACGTACAAGGTCGAGGCGACCCGTGTCGAGCAGCGCACCGACTTCGACAAGCTGATCCTGGACGTCGAGACCAAGCCGTCGATCACGCCGCGCGACGCCGTCGCGTCGGCAGGCAAGACGCTGGTCGAGCTGTTCGGCCTGGCCCGGGAGCTCAACGTCGACGCCGAGGGCATCGAGATCGGCCCGTCGCCGCAGGAGGCGGACACCATCGCCGCCTACGCGATGCCGATCGAGGACCTGGACCTCACGGTCCGGTCGTACAACTGCCTCAAGCGCGAGGGCATCCACACGGTCGGCGAACTGGTCTCGCGCAGCGAGGCCGACCTGCTCGACATCCGCAACTTCGGCGCGAAGTCGATCGACGAGGTCAAGATGAAGCTCGTCGGCCTCGGCCTGTCGCTGAAGGACAGCCCGCCCGGGTTCGACCCGACCGCGGCTGCTGCCTCCTACGAGGGCGGCGAGAGCTGGTCCGCCGAGGGTGTCGGCGGTCTGTCGGACAACGGCCACGACGACGGCCAGGACTACGCAGAGACGGAGCAGCTGTAAGGACGGCGGCCCGCCTCGCCGAGTGATTCGTGCGGGGCGGGCGCCGGCCTGAAAGCGGCCGGATTTACGAGGAGAAGCAATGCCCACCCCCACGAAGGGCCCCCGTCTCGGTGGATCCGCGGCCCACGAGCGGCTGATGATGGCGAACCTCGCCACGTCGCTGTTCGAGCACGGCAAGATCACCACGACCGAGGCCAAGGCCCGCCGGATGCGGCCGCTCGCCGAGAAGCTGATCACCAAGGCGAAGCGCGGCGACCTGCACAACCGGCGTCAGATCCAGCGCGTGATCCGCGACAAGGACGTGGTTCACAAGCTGCTCGCCGAGATCGGCCCGTTCTTCGCGGACCGCAACGGCGGTTACACCCGGATCACCAAGACGCTGCCGCGCAAGGGCGACAACGCCCCGATGGCGGTCATCGAGCTGGTGTCCGAGAAGACCGTCACCTCGGAGGCCGAGAAGGCGCGGAAGACCAAGTTCGCGAAGGACGAGGCTGCCGCTCCCGCCGCGACCGAGGCCGAGGAGACCAAGGCCGAGGCTGCCGACCAGGACGCTGAGGCGCCCGAGTCGGCCACCACCGAGGCGACCGCCGAGCCGGCCGAGGGTGCCGCTGACGCGGATGCCGACGCCGAGTCGTCGAAGAAGGACGAGTCCTGACGGCTGAGTTCGGTCCAGGCAACGAGCCCGCTGCTCCCTCCGGGGAGGGCGGGCTCGTTCGTCTGCGCCTGGACGTCAGCTACGACGGCACGCAGTTCTCGGGGTGGGCCCGCCAGCCCGGCCGTCGGACGGTCCAGGGCTTGCTGGAGGAGGCGCTGGCGAAGCAGCCGCCCGGGGCCGCGGTGCCGAAGTCGGTCGTGGTGGCCGGCCGGACGGACGCCGGTGTGCACGCGACCGGGCAGGTCGTGCACGTGGACGTGGTGCCGTTGTCGGAGCCGCGGGGTCGCCTGGCGGTGGACGAGCACGGCATTCTTGATCTGGAGCGCATGCGGCACCGCTGGAACCGGTTCCTGCCGGGCGACGTGCGAGTGCTGGACGCGCGGGTCGCGCCGGAGGGTTTCGACGCGCGGTTCTCGGCGATTCGCAGGCATTATCGTTATCGGGTCTCGGACGCGCCGTGGGGCGTTGATCCGCTGCGCCGGTTCGACACCCTGGCCTGGGGCCGCCCGCTGTCCCTGACGGCGATGAACGAGGCTTCCGAGGCACTGCTGGGCCTGCGGGACTTCGCGGCGTTCTGCAAGCAGCGCGAGGGCGGCACCACGATCCGCGAACTCCAGCGGTTCACGTGGCGCCGGATTGATTCGCACGTGGTTGAGGCAGAGGTCTCGGCTGACGCGTTCTGCCACTCGATGGTGCGCAGCCTGGTCGGCGCGATGCTCCTGGTGGGCGACGGCCGTCGCCCGACCGAGTGGCCTGCTGAGCTGTTGCGTGGGGGAGTGCGGGACAGCGCCGTGGCCCCCGCACACGGCCTGACGTTGATCGGCGTGGACTACCCGGCCGACGAGGAGCTGGCCGCACGGGCCGAACAGACCCGCAACATGCGAGCAGCCTCCGAGGCAAGCTAGTTATCCACAATCCACAGCGGTTATCCACAGGCCGCCGCGAGGGTGGCACCGCAACAAACCGGAAGCCGGCAACGGAAGCGACCCGACGAACAAGCAGGCCTTCCCCACCCCGCAACCGCCACCCGGCAACGCAAAGCAAGCGGCCAACCCAACCAGACCTCCCCCGCCCAAACGCAAGCCGGCAGCGCAAGTACGCCGACTACTCCAACCAGACCTCCCCCGCCCCCGATCCACAGCCGATCTTTGGTCGCCGATCAGCGGGGTCAAGGTACTCTTTCCCGCCTTGACGCCGCTGCTCGGCGACTGAAACACAATCAGGCATCGGGGGCGGGGGTGGTCGTAAGGTGACCGTTTGGCGCCGTGAGGCGCTTTTTCCGCGCGAAGGCGCGGGTTTAAAGATCAAAAGAAGTCCTCGCCGGACGGGCAGGCTCCGGGATGACCAGGGGTTGGGTGCCTCGTCTCGCCTTGGCGAGGTGGTCGCCGGGTGGTCATCCCGTCGCCTTCCGGTTTGTGCATATCACCTTGAGCCAGGGCCGCAAGGTTGGCATGTTCGGCTGCCGGTTGGAGGCCTGGGTTGCGGCCCTGGCTCAAGGTGATCGCGCCGGTGTCAGGCGACGGGATGACCACCCAGCTCGGGTTGTGTTCACAGATCAAGGGCGCGGCGCTGCGCGCCATCAGTCGCCGCGGCGGACTGGGCCCAGTAGTGCTTGTTCTTTCGGTGTGGTGACCAGCCGTAGTGGGCGCCAGAGGTTCTGGCCCAGTGCCACCACCTGGTCGTCCTTCAGCGTGGTCAGCTGCCGCACCATCTGCGGCGGCAGGCGCCAGATCCGGGCCGCCAGCTCGGCCTGTCCGGCGGGCAGTCGCTGCATGAGCACGACGTCCGCGGCGTTCGCGATCGTCGTCGCCTGGGGGTGCAGGTACGGCAGCACGTAGACCGTCGTGTGCCAGGGCGATCGGGGCGGAAACAGGTCCTGTGGCGTCGGCCCGCCGTCGGTCACCACCAGCAGCGGTGCGTCTTCCGACGGGCGCGGCAGCTCTACCGGCGACAGCCGCCGAATGGTCACCAGCGGCGACGGTCGCCCGTTCGGCTGGTTGCCTGCCGCCTTCGGCAGCACCTGCCACGCGGCGGGCCGCCCGGTCGCGATCGTCACCCACGCGCCGACCGCCATCGCCCGCAGCGCCACCTGCCGCGCCAGGTACAGGCCACCGACCAGCACGATCCGGGTGGGGGTGGCCCGCAGGGCGGAGATCGTCAGCGGCTCACCCTTGAGGCCGGAGCCGACGACGATGCCGCCGCGGTCACCGGACGGGCTGATCGCGTCCAGCAGCACGGGATCGACCACGAACTCGGGCGCGACGCCCGTGTTCCGGCCCGGGTCACGAAGCCGCAGGCTCATGCGGTGCCTCCCATCGGCATGGTCGCGGCGAGCCCGTCGATCTGCAGGCCGCGCAGCGGGGTCAGCGACACGCCGACGCGTTCGGCGAGCGTGTTGAGCCGCTCGTCGGCGGCGTCCAGCTCACGCGGGTTGCGCGCGCTCAGCCGCACCACGCCGCGCAGGCCGACCTTGCCCTCGTCGTCCGCGGGCGAGATGGACATCGCCACGGTCGACGACAGCGTGCGCACGCTGGTCAGCGCGTTCAGCGTGGTCGTGATCTTGCCCTTGGGCCAGCTGGTGACGGCGTAGCTGGCGTGGCCGATGCCCGCCGCGGTCGCACTGGTCCAGTTCTCCTTCAGGTTCACCTTCGCGCCGCCACCGACCGCCGCGGTGAGCTCGGCGGCCGAGATCCCGGCCCGCAGCAGCTCGTCCGGGCTCAGCGGCCGGGTCGGCACGCCCTGTGACTCCAGTGCGTTGCGCACGCGGGACAACGCGCCGATCAGGGCGCGGTGCGCGCCGACGACGCCGCCGCCGCGCTCGCGGACCGCGTCCGGGCAACGACGCGGGTCGAGCCGGATCGCCACCCACGTGGTGCGTCGGGCCGCGGCCGGCAGCGGCCCGAGGACCTCCATATAGGACGTCAGCGCGGGGGAGTCCGCGGGCAGCGCAGCGCTGCCCGGGTAGCAGTGCCAGATCATCTGGATGGAGTCCAGGACGACGCCGCGGTCCTCCAGGCACGGCGCCAGCGCCGACAGCGGCAGGCTCGGCGCGCCGCCGGCCTGCGTGATCAGCGCGGGGGTGGGCTCGACGAGCAGGACCGCGGTCCACGTCCCGTCGTGCCAGGCGAGCCCGACCTCCTGCAGTTCGTGGTCCTTGCCGTGGGCGACCACCAGGTCCGGCACGACGAGCCGCAGCAGGCTGACGCGCACGTCCTCCGGGCCGGTAACGGACACGTCGCCGGTCGCGATGGCCTGGGCGTCGGGCTTCGGCGGCGTTGACACCCGGTCGTGGCTGCGGAACGAGTAGCGCATCGTAAGTCCAGCCCATTGGGTGAACCACTGACCGCGCCACCGCAGGACCGCGATGATCAGCGCGGCGCCGAGGACGCCGATGCCGACGTAGAGCAGCGACTCGTTGATCGCGATGAGGATGAGCCCGATCGCGAGGCCGATCTCGAGCACCACGAGGTTGGTCACCGGGATCGGGCCGAGCCGGGTGTTCAGGACGCGGCGGCGAGCCGGGGGAGCGACCGGCGCGGGACGTTCGGGGGGCGGCTGCGCCGGCGGCGGACCACCCGGGCCACCAGGTCCGCCCGGACCACCGGGGCCACCAGGGCCGCGACCACCTGGACCGCCAGGCCCACCGGGGCCTCCGGGTCCCTGCGGGCCGCGCGGTCCGGCGGGTCCTCCCGGCCCGCCCGGAACGCCGCCACGCGGTGGCGGGCCCGGCGGACGGCCCCTCGGCGGCGGTGAACCCGGGGGCCCACCCGGACGTGGCGGAGTGGTGACGGACATCCGCTCGTTCTTCCCCTCGTACCTACAGCGATCCCGGCAAGCCGGTCGGCCGGGAACCCGACCCTAGCCGGAGTTGGGAGAAACCCACACCGGCGGAGATCCCGTACCGCTATCCTGCGGAACCGTACCGCGACTCGGGGAGCAGTAGGTCGAGAATGCCGTCAACACCGACAACGAAATCGCAAGTTCACGCTTACCAGTTCGTGCTGCGTCGCATGCAGTCCGCGCTGGTGCGGCGTGACTCGGTCATGCTCCACGATCCGATGCGGACCCACGGCAGAGCGACGATCGTCGGGTTCATCCTGGCGTTGCTCGGCGTCGTCGGCTTCGTGATCTTCGGGTTGATCAGCCCGAAGCCCGCCGTGCCGGACTCGGGAAACATCGTGATCGGCAAGGAGTCCGGCGCGATCTACGTCGTCACCGGCAACCCGAAGCAACTGGTCCCGACCTTCAACCTCGCCTCGGCGCGGCTGTTGCTGATGTCGCAGCAGGGGCAGGGCGGTACCGCGGCGGCGACCGCGGTGGAGCCGTCGGTGGTTCCGGACGACCAGCTCAAGGACATCCCGCGCGGGCGGCTGACGGGCATTGTGGACGGTCCGCAGCTGCTGCCGACCACGTCGCAGCGGGTGTCCGACGACTGGGCGGTGTGCGACCAGCTGACCATCCGGTCGGACCTGCCGAGCCAGCTGGCGCTGCAGCAGGCGACGAACGCCACGACGGTGCTCGCCGGCGTGCCCGACCCGGGACGTGAGCTGGGCGACAACGAGGCCGTGCTGGCCGTCGGCGACAACGACAAGCCGTACCTGATCTACCGCCTGGAGCGGAACCCGAACCAGCCGAACGCGAACACCGTGCGGGCCGAGCTGGACCCGGCGCGCGCCGGTGTCTACACGGCACTGGGCCTGAACCCGCAGAACGCGCGCCGCATCTCCATCGGCTTGCTGAACGCCATCCCGCAGGTGACGCCGTTCACGCCGCCGACGATCCCGGGCAAGGGCAGCGCGACGCAGTTCCAGGCGCTGGACCTGGCCGGCCTCAACGTGGGTGACGTGTTCGCGGTGTCGTTCTCGGACGGCACGCGGAGCAGCTACGTGGTCCTGCAGAACGGGATCCAGCGCGTGTCGCCCGCCGTCGCGGACCTCATCCGGTTCTCGGGTAGCTCGACCGCCGCGCCGCGCCCGCAGGAGCTGTCGCCGAACACGATCACGTCGATCCGCCAGATCCAGTCCGGCGACAGCGACGCGCTCAAGGTCGACACCATGCCGAACACCATCCCGACCGTGCTGGACCCGACGCAGACCCCGGTGACCTGCCTCGGCTGGAACGTGGTGAACCCCGGCGACCCGACGACCGAGGACCAGCACACGGCCGTCTACGTCGGCACGCAGCTCCCCGTCCCCGCCGACGCGAAGCTGATCCAGATCGGACAGCCGAGCCCGGACGGCCTGAAGATCGACAACTTCTACATGCCCCCCGGCCGCGGAGCGGTCATCCGGTCGGCGACGTCGAAACAGTCCTTCGCGACGGGCCCCATCTCACTGGTGACCGACCGGGGCCTGCGGTACGGCGTCCCCGACGCGAACACCGCCAACGCACTGGGCCTGACCGACCCACGGCCCGCGCCGGACGCCATCGTGCGCCTCCTGCCCACCGGAGCATCCCTGAACGTGCAGGACGCCCAGCGGAGCTACGACTCCGTGCCGGTGTCGCCGAACGCCGGGAGCTTCCCCTCGCAGCAGCAACAGGCATCAGGAAACACCGGAACATCAGGCAACTAGTCCACAAAAGACAGCGGCCCTCCAAAAACGGAGGGCCGCTGTCTTTTAGGTCCGCCACAAACCGCCGCCCGGCAACGAAAAGCAAGCGACTACCCCAACCAGACCTCCCCCCCCCCCCCCCCCCCCCCCCCCCCCCCCCCCCCC